>NZ_AGFG01000063.1 GCF_000226255.1 Desulfovibrio sp. A2 | reverse complement strand
CCGGGCCGCTTGCGCGGCCCGGTCGAGCGTGTCTCCGAGAGACCCCTCCACCTTACGGTGTGTTTCCTTAGCCGCCCAGCAACTGCATGGCCATACGCGGCAGGGAGTTAGCCTGCGAGAGCATGGCGACGGCGGCCTGGGTGAGGATCTGCTGACGGGTGAATTCCGTCATTTCGCTCGAAACGTCCACGTCCGAAATCCGCGATTCGGCGGCCTGCAGGTTTTCCGACTGGATCTGCAGGTTGCTGATGGTGTTTTCCAGACGGTTCTGGAGCGCACCAAGGTTCGCGCGAATCTTGTCCTTCGAGATGATGGCGTTCTCGATGCCCACAAGGGCGGCCTGCGCGGCGGACTGCGTGGAGATCGACTTGCCCGAGCCGTCGGCGGCCTGGCTGCCCACACCCAGGGCAGACGCCGTGGCGGTGCCGATGCGGATGTAGTAGTAGTCTTCCGAGCAGTCGTTGGCCGTGCCGAAGTGGACCTTCAGCTGGCCGGTGGACACGAGGCCGGAGCCGTCGTGGGTCGCCGAGGACAGGTTGCCGTTGAGCAGGTGAATGCCGTTGAAGTCCGTCGAGTTGGCGATTCGGGTGATTTCCGAGGCCATGGCCTGGTATTCCGAATCGATGATGAGACGCTGGTCCGAGGTGTAGGTACCGGTGGCCGCCTGTTCGGCCAGTTCCTTCATGCGGATCAGCTTTTCATCGATGACGCCGAGCGCGCCGTCGGCGGTCTGGATCAGCGAAATGGCGTCGTTGGCGTTACGCACGCCCTGGTTCAGGGCGGCGATGTCCGAACGCATCAGTTCGCGAATGGCCAGGCCGGCTGCGTCGTCGGCGGCGGTGCCGACACGAAGGCCCGAAGACAACCGGCGTACGGACGTGGACAGGCTGCCGTACGACTGGCTGAGGTTACGGGCGGCATTCATTGCCATCAAGTTGTGATTGATTACGAGAGACATAATATTCCTCCATGAATATTGCGCCGTTCCGGGCGGGGCACCACGCCGATCGCGTCCATGCGATCATCCGCCGTTCATGACCCTCTTTTCGGCCTGCCCATGTGAAACTATAGGGGGTGCGCTTCACTTTTCTTTACGTTTGTCCGGCCAAACCGGACTGGCCCGAATTTCCCGCGAAAACCCGACGGGATGCATCCCCCCACGCGGCCGGGCCGCCGCGCTCCTCCCGCATGTTTGCCATGCCCCCACGGCGGATGTAGACTGTTCGTCCGGCGCGACCCGCGCCGGGCCTTCACCGGGTCCCGCGCCGGGCACCCCCCGCGCCCCTGCCCGCATCGCACACCGCAAGGAGCCTTTCATGAGCGTCCATCCGTCACCGGAACGCCCCGCCAGCACGCCAGACACCGCCCGCCCCCGCCGCCCGGTGACCACGCACGACGTGCGCGCCGCCAAGGGCGCGCGGCGCATCGCCATGCTTACCGCCTACGACGCCCCCACAGCCGCCCTGGTGGACGCCTGCGACATCGACATCATCCTGGTGGGCGATTCGCTGGGCATGGTCATGCTGGGCCGGGGCGACACCCTGTCCGTCACCGTGGACGAAATGGCGCACCATTGCCGCGCGGTGACCGGCAGCGTTTCGCGCGCGCTGGTGGTGGCGGACATGCCCTTCCTGTCCTACGAGACGAGCCCGGCCGACGCCCTGCGCAACGCCGGGCGGCTGTTCCGCGAGGGGGGCGTGCGCGCCGTGAAGCTGGAAGGCGCGGGGCCGTACCTGCCGCAAATTCGCACCCTGGTGGACGCGGGCATTCCGGTGATGGGCCACATCGGCCTTACCCCGCAGCGGGTCGCCGAGCTTGGCGGGTTCAAGGTGCAGGGCAAGACCGCCGACGCGGCCCGCCGCCTGCTGGACGACGCCCTGGCCCTGGAACGGGCGGGCTGTTTCTCGGTGGTGCTGGAATGCGTGCCCGCGCCCGTGGCCGCGCGCGTCACCGCAGCGCTGTCCATCCCCACCATCGGCATCGGCGCGGGGCCGGACTGCGACGGGCAGGTGCTGGTGCTGCACGACATGCTGGGCCTGCAAGACCGCATCGCGCCCCGCTTCGTGAAGCGTTACGCCAATCTCGCCGGGCAGGTGACGGCGGCCGTGACCGCCTACAAGCAGGAAGTGGAGAACGGCGCGTTTCCCGGCCCGGAGCACGGCTTTGCCATGTCCGAGGACGAACTGCGCCGGATGGGCGCGGACGGGGAAGGCGCGGGAAAGGAATGACCGGCGGCCGGGCCGCCGGAAGCCGGAGCTAGCCGTTCACCTCGATCAGGTGCAGGCAGCGCGGCTCCACCAGCAGCAGCCGGTCGTCGGAAAGGTGCTCCGGCGCGGTGACGAAGCCGCCCCGCTCGATGGAATGGACGGCGTTGGATTCGCGGCTGGAGTCGTGCAGGAACAGCGTATCGCCCAGCAGACGTCCGGCCGCCGTCCAGTGCGAAATCACCGGATCGCCCCGGAAGGGCAGATAGCGGTGAAAGCGCAGCACGGCCGTCCGCCCCGCACCGCCGGACAGCCACCCGGCCAGGGCCTCCCACACCGCGCGGGCCGTGGGCTGCGGGGTGGCGTCCGGGCCGGGATTGCCGCGCCCGGAACGGCGCAACCCCTCCGAACTGTCGGGGCCCACCCTGCCCGTCACGCGCAGGGCCGGGGCGTCGGCAAAGGGGTGCGTCATGCGCAGGTCGGCCACGTCCCGGCTGGCGCGGTCCAGCACCGCCCGCACCAGCGCGACGTGGTCGGTGGCGTTGTACAGCACGGCGCGCAACCCGTCCGCGTCGCGGGCAAGGTCCAGCAGCGCCTCATTGAAAAGTCGCCGCGCCTGCCCGATGCCCAGCGGGTGGACGGAGCGCAGGGCATTGACCACGGCGTACACGGCGCAGAGAACGTCCAGCTGCCCCTGATGGAACGGGGGATGCACGGCGGCGGGACGGTCCCCGGCCCCAGGCGGCGTTTCGGGCATGTCGTCGGCATTCGGCGCAACCATGCGGCCCCCGGCATACAGCATTGATGTACGTATGAGTATGGTGGTGCGGTCGGGCACGGGCCCGACCCTGCTCTTGCCCTCAGCCACCGGCCCCGTCAAGCGGACGAGTGCGGACCATCGGCCGACCAACTGGCCGGACAGACCGGACAGCGGCAAGCCCTCACCACGGGCAGACGCCGCGCGGTACGGGTCTTGCTGCTCCCCGCCACCCGGACAAACCTGCCGGGGCCAACGGGGCACCGGCCGCCGCGCGGCCTACCCCAACCCGGCCGTATCGGCCGCCGTTTCCGCTGGACATCATGACGGGCTACGTGTATACCCGCCTACACAACAATATTCGGATAACTTGATATGCAGATACTCACCGATCCCCGCACGTTGCAACAGACCTGCCTGCGCTGGCGGGCCGACGGCCAGCACACCGTGCTGGTGCCCACCATGGGCTACTACCATTCGGGCCACGAAAGCCTGATGTCGCACGCCCGTTCCGTGGGCGACAAGGTGGTGGTCAGCCTGTTCGTGAACCCCACGCAGTTCGGCCCCGGCGAAGACCTGGCCGCCTACCCCCGTGACCTAGAACGCGATGCCGCCATCGCCGAGGCCAACGGCGCGGACGTGCTGTTCACCCCCCAGCCCGCGGACATGTTTCCGGCGGGCCACGCCACGTGGGTCGAAGTGCCCTCGCTGGCGGGCACGCTGTGCGGCATCACCCGCCCCACCCATTTCCGGGGGGTGTGCACGGTGGTCATGAAGCTGTTCCAGCTGGCCATGCCGCGCACCGCCGTGTTCGGCCAGAAGGACTGGCAGCAGCTGGCCATCATCCGCCGCATGGCGCGCGACCTGAACGTGCCCGTCGAGGTGGTGGGCCGCCCCATCGTGCGCGAGGCCGACGGCCTGGCCATGAGTTCGCGCAACGTCTATCTTTCCGCCGAGGAGCGCGCCCAGGCCCCCAACATCCACCACGGCCTGGCCCTTGGCCGGGCGCTGGTGCAGGGGGGCGAGCGCGACGCCGCCGCAGTGGCCGAGGGCATGCGCCGCTACTGGCGCGAAAACCTGCCCCTGGCGCAGGAGGACTACGTGTCCATCGTGCACCCGGAAACGCTGGAGCCGCTCGCGCGCATCGCCGATGCGGCCCTGTGCGCCGTGGCCTTCCGCCTCGGCAAGGCCCGGCTTATCGACAACATGCTGCTGGCCGGGGAATAGCCCGCCCGCGCCCGACAACCGCAACCGACGCACAGAACCGCGCCCGCGCCCGCAGCGCCCGGCATCCATCGCCGGGCAAAGACGCCGGGACCACGCGCGCATCACCAGGAGGACCGCATGATTCCCGGAAAAGGCCGCTACTTCTTCACGTCCGAGTCCGTCACCGAAGGCCACCCCGACAAGGTCGCCGACCAGATTTCCGACGCCGTGCTCGACGTGCTGCTGGCGCAGGACCCCATGTCCCGCGTGGCCTGCGAAACGCTGGTGACCACCGGCATGGCCTTCATCGCCGGTGAAATCCGCACCAAGGGTTTCGCCGACCTGCCCGAGGTGGTGCGCTCGACCATCCAGAACATCGGCTACAACAGCTCGGACATGGGCTTCGACTGGAAGACCTGCGCGGTCATCTCCTCCATCGACAAGCAGTCGGGCGACATCGCCCAGGGCGTGGACCGGGGCAACCCCGAAGACCAGGGCGCGGGCGACCAGGGCATGATGTTCGGCTTCGCCTGCGATGAAACCCCCACCCTCATGCCCGCCCCCATCTACTGGGCGCACCAGCTGTCGCAGCGCCTGACCAAGGTGCGCAAGGACGGCATCCTCGACTTCCTGCGGCCCGACGGCAAGACCCAGGTCTCGTTCGAATACGTGGACGGCAAGCCCGTGCACATCAACAACGTGGTCGTCTCGTCGCAGCATGCCGACAACGTGTCCAACGCCACCATCCGCGAGGGCATCATCGAGGAAGTGATCAAGAAGACGCTGCCCGAGGGTCTGATGGCCGACGACTGCGAAATCTTCATCAACACCACCGGCCGGTTCGTGGTCGGCGGCCCCATGGGCGACTGCGGCCTCACCGGCCGCAAGATCATCCAGGACACCTACGGCGGCGCGGGCCACCACGGCGGCGGCGCGTTCTCGGGCAAGGACGCCTCCAAGGTGGACCGTTCCGGCGCGTACATGGGCCGCTACATCGCCAAGAACGTGGTCAAGGCTGGCCTTGCCCCCAAGTGCGAAGTGCAGATCGCCTACTGCATCGGCGTGGCCGAGCCGGTTTCCGTGCTGGTGTCCTCGCTGGGCAGCAGCGAGCTGTCGGACGAGGTGCTCACCCGCGCCGTGCGCGAAGTGTTCGACCTGCGCCCCTACCACATCATCAAGCGCCTTGACCTGAACCGCCCCATCTACAGCAAGACCACCTGCTACGGCCACTTCGGCCGCGAACTGCCCGAGTTCACCTGGGAGCAGTGCGACGCCGTGGCCGACCTGCGCACCGCCGCCAAGATCTAGCGAAAGCCAGATAGACACGGCCGCCATGCGGCGCCGTTGCGCGGCGCCATGAAACGACAAGGGCGGGGAGCATGCTCCCCGCCCTTTTGCGTGCGTGAATGTGGCGGCCCGCCGCCCCCGGCAGGCGTGCCTGCCCTGCCGCTCCTGACGCTACCCCGCAAGGTCCGCCAGGTCGGCCTGCAGACCCGACACCGAAGCGTCCAGGTCCACGTCGAAGCTGGCCCCGAATTCCTCGCCGTTGATCCAGGCCACCGTGTAGGCCACGTCCACCAGGTAGGCCAGCCGAAAGTTCTCGCCCCGCAGCAGCACGCCGCGCGCGCCGTGCGCGGGCATGGGGCCGCCATCGTCCAGCAGCAGGCGAGAGCCGCCGGGACTTATGTCGATGATCCGGGCGACGCGGTCCATGCCGTCCATATGCAGACGGCAGGACTGGTTCAACCCGTAGGCCTTCAGAAAGATGCGCGCGTGGCGTCTGCGTTCCATCATCTCCCCCCTTTCGCGTCGGCCGCCGCGGCATCATCGCCGCCGCACCGCATGGCGTCGGCCATGCAAGCAGGACGCGGCCCGAACGTGCTGCCTGAATGCGCGTGCCCGGACATCCGGGCGCACCGCTTCACGGAACGGCAGTGACGGTAGCATGCCCGCGAAAATATGGAAATACCGTTAGCCGACGCGCGCGGGGCGTCGCGCCCGCCCCTGCCGGATGGCCGCCCGCACAGGCGCTTCGCGCGTCACGCCGTGGTGGACGGCTGGCGCGAACGCTCGATCAGCCCGCGCACCCGTCCGGTAAGGCCGGGCAGATCGGGCTTGGAAATCTGGTCGTCCGCGCCAACGGCGGCGCCCTTGTGGCGCAGCGCGTCGGTGATCAGCGAAGAGAACAGCACCACCGGCAGCCGTTGCAGCACGGGGTCATCCTTGATGCGGCGGGTCAGGTTGTGGCCGTCCATCTCGGGCATCTCTATGTCCGACACCACCAGGTTCACGTAGTCGTAGATGTGTTTGCGCTCATCTTCCGCGCGCTTGCGCCAGCCGCACAGCACGTCCCACGCCTCGCGCCCGCTGCTGGTGCGGGTGACGCGAAAGCCCGCCTTCTCCAGCGTGCTGCCGATCATGTTGCGGATGGCCGAGGAATCGTCGGCGATGAGCACATGCCAGTCTTCGGACAGGGTCACCGTCGGTTCCGCAACCTCCAGCGTCGCGCCCATGTCCGCCCGGGGATTCATGGAGGCCACGATCTTCTCCATGTCCAGCAGGAACACGATGCGATCCTCGAAGCGCACCACCCCGATGACCGACTGGCCGCTGTAGGTCTGCATGTGCGAGTCGGGGGCCTCCACCTGGCTCCAGCTCAGGCGGTGGATACGCGTGACCCCGGAAACCAGGAACGCGGTGACCATGCCGCTGAACTCGGACACGATGACCTTCAGCGAATCGCTGGCCACCACCTGCTTGCCCAGCCACCCGCCCAGGTCCACCAGGGGCAGCACGCGACCGCGCAGGTTGAAGGTGCCCAGCGCCGCCGGGTGGTGCTTGCTGGGCACTCCCGTGACCGTGGGCCGCCGGATGATTTCCAGCACCTTGGCCACGTTCATGCCGTAATATCCCCGGTACACCTTGCCCCCCGGCAGATCTTCCTCGATGTAGAATTCGATGATTTCGAGCTCGTTGGTGCCCGATTCCAGCAGGATGTTGGTCTGGCTCATGTGCCCCCCTGAAAGGTCGTGACGTACGCCCCAATATGCCACACGGCGTGCCGTGGGCAATTGTTTTTCCGCGTTGGGCGCAACAATATAGCCCTCCCTGCCGTGGCACGGCGGGGAGGGCGCGGAAAAAGACATCCGGCACGGGCCGGGGAGGGGATGACGGCGGCGATCACGCGCCCCGCACGCCCACCTTGCGCAGCACCTCTGGCGAGGCGGAAAAGGGATTCCCCGCCCGGCCGCACTGCGGCAGCGGGTGCTCCGGCAGGGCGGGCAGCCCGGACAGGTGCGCGTTGTAGGCGTGCACCGCCAGCGGCTCCAGGGTCAGCACGTCCTCTGCGTTGTAGGCCAGCAGGGTTTCCAGGGCGCGCGCGTCGCCGCTGTCCTGCCAAAGGCGCCACAGCAGCACGGCGGTGTAGCCGTCCACCCCGGTCAGCGCGCCGCGATCAAGCCCGAAGGCCCGTTCCAACCGCTTCAGCCCACCGGAGTAGCCCAGCGGCTTCAGCACCCAGCGCAGGTCCAGGTGGGCCATGTCCAGCTTCTGGCGAAAGGTCTGCTCGATGAACGGCGCGTCGAACCCGCGCCCGTTGAAGGTGACCAGCAGCTTGTAGGCCCCGATGTCGTCGGCGAAGTCGTCCAGGTTTTCGCCGTGCACGTAAGTGCGCAGTTCGCTCCCGTCCCACAGGGCGATGGTGGTGATGTGCGATTCCGGCCAGCCGAGACCGGTGGTTTCGATGTCCACGTAGGCCGCCTGATGGCGGAAGGCGGCGAACAGCCGCCACTGGTCCGCCGCGCCCAGGCGCTGGCCGAACCACGCGGCGTCGCCCGCCGCGAGGCGGGCGTGCGAATCCGCCACGCCCGTGGAGAAGGTGCCCGCCTCGTACCGGCGGCAGGGAATGTCGCCGCGCGCCGCGGCGTCCTGCCAGGTAAGGCAGCCCGCGCGCCACAGGCGTTCCTCGAAGGCCGCGCCCACGCCGGGCAGGTGGCGGAAGGTGGAGGTGATCATGGCTTGCCGCCCGAACGGGGCTTGCCGCCGGTGCGGGGCTTGGCGGCGGCCGTCCGGGCGGACCTGCCCGCGCCCCGCGCGCTTGCTGCGCGCTGCGTGCCCCGTGGTTTCGCGGCCGCGCCATCCTTCTGCCCCACCCCGTGACGCGGGCAGACCTCGATCATCTCGCATTCGCCGCAGCGGGGGGCGCGGGCGTCGCACACATGGCGGCCGAACCACACCAGCATGTGGTTCACGTCGCCCCAGGCATCCTGCGGGAAAAGGGCCACCAGGTCGCGCTCGATCTGCACCGGGTCCACGGATTCGGTAAAGCCCAGCCGGAACGCGATGCGCTTGACGTGGGTGTCCACCGCGATGCCCTCGTTGATGCCGTAGGCCCCCCACAGCACCACGTTGGCGGTCTTGCGGGCCACGCCCGGCAGTTGCACCAGTTCGGCCATGGTGCGCGGCACCTCGCCGCCGTGCACTTCGGCCACGCGGCGGGCCGCGCCCAGCAGGTTGGCGGCCTTGTTGCGGTAGAACCCGGTGGAGTGGATGACCTCCTCCAGCTCTTCCTGCGTGGCGCGGGCAAGCTCTGCCGGTCCAGGCCAGCGGCCGAACAGGCCGGGGGTGACCTGGTTCACGCGCACGTCGGTGCACTGGGCGGCCAGCACCGTGGCCACCAGCAGTTCCCAGGCGTTGCGGGCCACCAGGTGCGTTTCGCGGGTGGGGTAGCGCAGGCGCAGGAGTTCGAGCACCCTGGCCGCGCGGTCGGCGGTCTGCATGAAAGGCTCCGTGAAGGGATGTGCGCGCGGCGGACGATCAGCGGAAAAGGCGGGCGGGGGAACGGAAGACAGGGGGGACAAGCCATGCAACGGCCCCGTCATTCGCGCGGCCGCCAGTATATGCCATGCCGCGCCGCGCCCCGCAACCACGCCGCGAAGGCCGGATGAACCGGGGAATGCGCGGGCAGCGCCGCTCCCGGCAGCACCTGCCCCCCGGCACGGCCTGCCGCCTGCCGCGTTCGGTCTTTCCGCGACATTCCCGTGCCGAAACCGTGCGCGTCGCGTTGCCGTGCGGTGGCTTCTTCGCTATGCACATGTGCGGCGCGCCGCGCACGCCATCCCGCCCCGCGCGAACCACGAACGCGGGCGGGCGCTACCCACGCCAGCGCAGGAGGTCACCATGGCGGTCATCGTGTACATGACGGCCCCGAACCCGGAAGAAGCCGAGCGCATCGGCCGCACACTGGTGGAGCGGCGCCTGGCCGCGTGCGTCAACGTGCTGGGGGCCATCCGCTCCATCTACCACTGGGCGGGCGACATCCAGACCGAAACCGAAACCGCGTTCATCGCCAAGACCACCGACGCCCTGGTGCCCGCCCTGACCGAGGCGGTGCTGCAACTGCACCCCTACGAGGTGCCCTGCGTGGTGGCCCTGCCCATCACCGGCGGCAGCGCGGCATTTCTCGGCTGGATCGACGAAGTAACCCGCAAGGAGCCATAGCATGTCCATCTACGTTTCCGGGTCCATCGCCTACGACCGCATCATGAATTTTCCCGGCAAGTTCGCGGACCACATCCTGCCGGAAAAGATACACATCCTGAACGTGTGCTTTCTCATAGACCGGCTGGAGGAAAAGCGCGGCGGCACGGCGGGCAACATCGCATACAGCCTGGCCCTGCTTGGCGAAAAGCCGCACATCCTGTGCTGCGTGGGCAAGGACTTCGACCGCTACGCCGAGGAACTGGACAAGCTGGGCCTGCCGCAGGACGGCATCCGCAGGCTGGACGACCAGTTCACCGCCGGGGCCTACATCACCACCGACCAGAGCGACAACCAGATCACCGGCTTCAACCCGGCGGCCATGCGCTTTCCGTGCGAATACCCCTTCCCCGCGCTGAACGCGAAGGCCGACATCGCCATCGTCTCGCCCGGCAACGTGGACGACATGGTGGGCCTGCCGCGCATGTTCCGCGAACGCGGGGTGCGCTACATCTTCGACCCCGGCCAACAGATTCCCGCCCTGTCCGGCGACCAGCTGTACGAGGCCATCTGCGGCGCGCACATGCTGGTCACCAATGACTACGAACTGGAAATGATCATGAAGGCCACCGGGCGCACCAAGGCGGAACTGCTGGAACGCACCGGGTGGATCATCACCACCATGTCCGAGCACGGGTCGCGCATCGACAACGGCAGCCCGGTGCTGGTGCCCGCCGTGAAGGCCGACCGCGTGGCCGACCCCACCGGCGCGGGCGACGCCTACCGCGCGGGGCTCATCAAGGGCCTGGTGGACGGCAAGGACGTGACTGAGGCGGCCCGCATGGGCGCAACCTGCGCCAGCTTCTGCGTGGAGCACTACGGCACCCAGGAACACGCCTTCACGCCGGAGCAGTTCGCGGCGCGGCATGCGGCCGCGTTCGGCGGGTAGGGCCTCACGCACACGACATATCCGCCACGAAAAGCGCCGCCGGATTCCCGAGGGAATCCGGCGGCGTTTCAGTTTTGCTAAACGGTATGCCAAAGCACTGCTTCAGGTGGGGTGCCGCAAGAGGGATTTTTGTTCTCTGCCGAGGAAGCGTGCTTTTTTATGGAGGGAGTGCCTCAGCCGTTGGGTGAGCAACGCGAACCTTACGGATGAGGACCGCAGCGCGTACGTTTGTGGTACTCGACCGGAATAAAAAAACACGCTGACCGCTCTGCGCACGATGCCCGTAGGACTCGCAAGCTCGCCCAACGGGCATGCTCCGCACCCTTCGGGTCGGACGGCAGAGGGCAAAAGGCACCTTGCGGCCACCCCACCTACCCGAACAACTTCTCCGGCGGCCTGCGCTCCGGCACAACGTCATGGGGAATCTCGTCTTCGTTCCAGGCCTGCGAGACGTACAGCCCGCAGAAGCAGGCTCCGAATTCCTTCACGTCGTCCTCGCGGTACACGCAGGGGCAGACGATGTCGCGGTCCTTCTCGAATTCGCCAAGGGCCAGGCGGCAGGGGCAGGCCATGTAGCCGTAGCGCTGCCTGTTCACCAGCAGGCTTTCCAGCAGGGGCATGGTCATCTCCATGTCCTTGTTGAAGAAGTAGCCCTTGGGTTCCTGAATCTTGCGCAGCATGTCGTACAACGATTGGGCTGTGGCGGGTCCGCTCATAGATCCAGGGCCTCCTTGATGTCTTCCTTGTGAAAGCCCACGATGACGCGACCATTGCCGCAAACCAGCGTGGGGAAGGACAGCTTGGGGTTGTGGGTGCGGATTTCCTCCAGCACAGCCTTGCGCTCGTCGCCTTCCAGCTGGTCCACGAACACGCACTTGTAGTCCACGCCGTGTTCTTCGAGGTATTGCTTGGTGTTCTTGCAGTGAATGCAGGTGGACAGGGCGTACAGTCTCACTTCACCGGAATCGTCGGCCATGATGCATACCTCGCTCGGTCGTGTAGGACGTGTGATGTCGCGTGCCGTCGTCGCACCCTAGCAGCAGCGCCCCCGCGTGACAATCCGGCGGGGGGCCGTGCCATGCGGGAAAGGGCGCGCGGCCACCCCGCGCAGGCCCCGCCGGATACGCCAGCCCGCGCCTACCCGGCTGCCGTGCCGGGCCGCCCGGCCACCGCGTCGGCGATGAGCGAGGCCAGACGGCGCACCGTTCCGGCAAGGTCGGCATGCTCCTCGAGGGCCCCGTCCACGCGGATGCCGTAGCGCTCGTCCCGCAGGGGGCGTCGCCCCCCCTCGCGGCCCGCATGGTCCGCGTCGGGCCCTTCGCCCAGCAGCACGGTGAGCGCGTTGTGGGTGACCACGATGGTGCGCTCTCCTGCCTGCACGGTCAGGGTGTCGCCGTCGTCCCGCACCGTAAAACGCTGGTCCTCGGGCAGTTCCTCGCGCATGTCGGCCAGGGCGGCCGCCACCGGGCGCAGCCGTTCGCGGGCCACGTCGCGCAGCCGCTCGGCCATGCCCGTGGCGCTTTCACCCACGGCCCGCCGCCGCGAAAGTTCCTCGCGCAGCACCTCGCGCGGGCTTTCCGGGCGGGTTCGCCACACGTAGCGCAACAGCAGGTAGAGCAGCAGGACGAACAGGCCGCCCAGAATCAAACCGCGTATCATGCTTCACTCCATGCCGCGAAAGACGTGCCTTGCGCAAGTGCGCCCAGGCGGCGGACCGGGCCGCGACAGCCGGGCCTGTCCCGCACGTATCCGCCGATGCGGCGTGCCCGCCGGTACCCCGCCATGCCAGCGCCCATCCGCCCCCCGATGAAGGGGCACCCCCGCAAACCGTTGCGGGGCGCGGATCGCCAGGGCGACGGCCAGTTTGGCCTTGACATCTTTCTTAACGTCTTCCTATGACTTACGTAACTGGAAAGCCATCGGCAAGGCCCGGCGGCGCATCCGGCACAGTCACGATTCCCGCGCGGGACGGTTACGGACCGGTAACGCGCCTTCGCAAACCTCAACCCGCATCGCGCCGCCCTGAAACCGGACGATACGCCACACGACACGGGGGAATACGCCCTACAGCGCACAGCGCACCCGCCCAACTGCGGCAGGCACGACAGCCACGGCAAGGCACGGAGCACACGGGGCAACGCAACGCCCCAGGCAGCGGCGAAACCACCCGCCGCACCGCGCACCGCCAGACACATGCCGCACGAACGGCGCAGACGCACCACGCCACTGGGACGACGCCCCGCACGAGGAAGCTCGCACGAAACACGGTTTTGTTGGCGGCATCACGCATTCATGGACACTGCGCCCTGCCCGGCAGGGATTTCATCTCCACAACCATCAGGAACAAGGGAGACGGATTATGTCCAAGGCGTTGGAGACCCAAAGAACCTATGCTCTTGTAGGAACCGGAGGTTGCGGTAAGACCTCGCTCGCCGAAATGCTGCTGTATCAGGCGGGCGTGGTCGGCCGCCTCGGCAAAATCGAGGAGGGCACCACCGCCCTCGACTTCGAGCCAGAGGAAACCAAGCGGCGCGGCTCCATCCAGCCCGCCCTGGCCACCTTGCAGCGCAACGGTTCCCGCCACTTCCTGCTCGACATTCCCGGCGACAACAACTTCATCGGCGACATCGGCTACCTGCTTTCGGGCGTCGATGCCGCCGTTTTCGTCATCGACGCGGTGGACGGGGTGCGCCCGCTCACCCGCAAGCTGTGGCAGTCGGTGCGGGCGGCCGGGCTGCCCGCCGCCGTGTTCATCAACAAGGTGGACCGCGACCGGGCCGACTTCGACATGGCGTTCTCCGGGCTTTCCGCCATCCTCGGCATGCGCCCGGTGCTGCTGTACATGCCCATCGGCCAGCAGGCGGGCTTCAAGGGCCTGGTGGACGTGCTGGCGGGCAAGGCACTGTTCTTCGGCGACGACGGCAAGGTGACCGAGGGCGACATCCCCGCCGACATGGCCGACGCCGTGGCCACCCTGCGCGAAACCACCATCGAGAACATCGCCGAATCAGACGAAACCCTGATGGAAAAATACCTCGAAGAGGGCGAACTGACCCCCGAGGAAATGGCCATGGGCCTGCAGAAGGGCGTGCTGGCCGGGGATCTGGTGCCCGTGGTGGCCGGGGCCGCCATGGAGAACAAGGGCGGCGCGCAGTTGCTCGACACCATCGACCGCCTGCTGCCCTCGCCCCTGCAACGGCCCGCGTGGCTCGACGCCGACGGCAAGGAACGGGCCAGCAGCCCCGACGCCCCCGCCGCCTGTTTCGTGTTCAAGACCCTGGCAGACCCCTTCGCCGGGCAACTCAGCCTTATCCGGGTGCTTTCGGGTACCGTCTCCACCGAATCCACCCTGAAGAACATGACCACCGGCGAGCCGGAACGCCTTGGCTCGCTGCTGTACCTGACCGGCAAGACCCAGGCCCCGTGCAAAGACGTGCTGGGCCCCGGCGCGGTGGTGGCCGTGGCCAAGCTGAAGGGCACCCGCACCGGCGACACCCTGTGCGACGAAAAGAACCCCTTCGTGCTGCCCAAGCCCGCCATGCCGCCGCAGCTGATCACCTACGCCCTCGCGCCCAAGGAAAAGGGCGACGAGGACAAGGTGTTCACCGCCGTGCACAAGCTGCTGGACGAGGACATCACCCTCAAGCTGGCCCGCGACGAGGAAACCAGCGACATCCTGCTCTCCGGCATGGGCCAGTTGCACATCGAACTTTCCGTTGAAAAGGCCAAGCGCCGCTACAAGACCGAAATCCTGCTCAAGACGCCCAAGGTGCCCTACCGTGAAACCGTGCGCGGCAAGGCGCAGGTGCAGGGGCGGCACAAGAAGCAGTCCGGCGGGCGCGGCCAGTTCGGCGACTGCTGGATAGAGATGGAAGGGCTGCCGCGCGGCTCGGGCTACGTGTTCGAGGATGCGGTGGTGGGCGGCTCCATTCCCCGCCAGTACATCCCGGCCGTGGACAAGGGCGTGCAAGAGGCCGCCGCGCGCGGCTACCTTGCCGGGTGCCCGGTGGTGGACTTCAAGGTGAAGCTGTACGACGGCAGCTACCACACCGTGGACTCGTCCGAAATGGCGTTCAAGATCGCGGGGTCGCTGGCCTTCAAGAAGGCCATGGAAATGATGAAGCCCACCCTGCTCGAACCCATCGTGCTGCTGTCCGTGTCCGTGCCCGACGAGTACATGGGCGACGTCATCGGCGATTTGTCGTCGCGGCGCGGCAAGGTGCTGGGCTCCGACTCGCAGGTGGGCATTACCGAGATCAAGGCCCACGTGCCCATGAGCGAAGTGCTGCGCTACGCGCCCGACCTGCGCTCCATGACCGGCGGGCAGGGCGTGTTCACCATGGAATTCGACCACTACGAGGAAGCGCCGCCGCCGGTGGCCGAAAAGGTCATCGCCGACTACCGGAAGGAGCGCGGCGAGGAGTAGGTATGTCTTTAAGGGCGCACTCTAATTCAGAGTGCGCCCTTAATTTCTATCCATTCACCAACCATTTCCATGGCCAAAACCCGGATGCAGCCAATGTAGTGCATACCATCAGCAAGAAACACAAAACATAAAAATAATATATCTAACGTGTTTTTTCAATGCACGATTTAATATGCCTCAAAAGTGCAACAAACACTCTTTTATCCGCAAAGTTATTCATTCGCGAGCTAACAATAACAGACGTTTCAACACGATCTACATCAACAATAGCCCTACCAATCGCATTAATCAGCATATCAGTATCCATCCCAAAAACAACAGAGCATATCGTTTCCGGATAAAAATCGAATGCATTTAATCCGCAACACTCAGCAACACAATTCCTCTCCAATGCATCCAAGAGCGGAAATATATCTACCAACAAGCTATCAATGGAAATAGCTTCGCCGTATCTCCCTTCAAGTTCAATAAATTCTATCCAACGAGATTCCCCGATAGGAATATCATTTCGTCGTGGCTGCGACGGCATCGGCGCCCTCTTTTATCGTACTTTCATGATATATTTCCAACGACCCACATTGTTCTGCTTTAGCCCCAACCACGAAAACAAAAACCGTATCAAACTAAAAACATTCGACATTTAACACATCAACCATGGCGCCACCATTAAAAAGCTACAAACAAATCACTAGTTACCATAACGCCTACGAAGCTTGGTCATCGGAACAATATGAAACTCGCAACTACATACATGAGCACAAAAGGCAACTAAAACGCTGAAAAGCATCAACCCTATTCCGAAAAAACTATAGACATTGCCACCGTTTTTCAAGCTTCAACAGGAAATTCGCTTCAGGCCAAGGACCATTTGGCTCCAGCCTGCCGCAGTGGCAGAATCGCTTCCAAAAGTGGTGACAACTAAAAGGCACGATACTTGTTGCAACCGTCGTCGCCGCGCTTGCCACAATACCCGATGACTACTCGCCTTATTTTTTGCATTCTGCATGCAAAGCAATTGACCCACCCCCTCCCCCCGGCTAGGGTTGGCCCATGAAGTTTCCTACGCCCACCTCCGGCATACCGGACTCTGCCCCGCACGCGTCACCGGACGCCACCGCGCCCGCCGCCGACGGCCTTGCCGCCATCCGGCACGAGAACCTCGACGAAAAGGTCTACGACCGCATCCGCGCCATGATCGCCGACGGCGTGCTGGCCCCCGGCCAGCGCGTGGCGCAGGAGGCGTTGGCCGCGCGGCTTGGCGTCAGCCGCACCCCGCTGGTCAACGCCCTGAAGCGGCTGGCGCAGGACGGGCTGCTACGGGCCATTCCCCGCCGGGGGTTTCGAGTGCGCGAACTTTCCACGCTGGAACTGGTGCAGTTGTTCGAACTGCGCGAACGGCTGGAACCGCTGGCGGCGGAACTGGCCGCCACGCGCGTCACCCCGGACGAGGCGGAGCGCATGGCCGACGAATGGCGGGCCATGGCCAGCCTGCCGGACACGCCGGAGGCGCACCAGGCGTACGTTGAGCGCGACCGGGCCTTTCACCGGCGGCTGGCGGAACTTTCCGGCAACCCGTTCCTGCGCGCGGCCATGGACCCGGTGAACATGCTGGCCGCCGCCTACCTGCACGGCACCCCCCGCCCGTGGGAAGACACCGTGCCCGACCACCTCGCCGTCATCGAAGCGCTGCGCCGGGGCGACCCGGCGGCCAGCGGCGCGGCCATGCACCGCCACATCGCGCCCTCGCTGGAGGCGTTGCGCCAGGCGCTGCAACAGCCGCCCACGTCGCCCAGCATCGACTGACATCCCCTCCGCCACCGCCATCGCACCCCACAAGAGGAGCGCCCATGCCCAGATTCGCCGCCAACCTGACCATGCTGTTCACCGAACTGCCGTTCGTCGAACGCTTCGCCGCCGCACGCGTGGCGGGCTTCGACGCGGTGGAATACCTGTTTCCCTACGACCACGCCCCGGAAACCCTGGCCGCGCTGCTGCGCGACAACGGCCAAACCCAGGTGCTGTTCAACCTGCCCGCGGGCGACTGGGCCGCCGGGGAACGGGGCATCGCCGCCCTGCCCGGCCGCGAGACGGAATTCCGCGTCGGGGTGGACCGCGCCGTCGGCTACGCCAAGGCCCTGGGCGTACCTCGGCTGAACTGCCTTGCGGGCAAGGTGCCGGGCAACGACCCCACCGCCGCCCAGGCCGCGTGGGCCACGCTGGTCACCAACGTGCGCTTCGCGGCGGACCGGCTGGTCGAGGCCGGGCTGACCCTGCTGGTGGAATTCATCAACCGCAAGGACATTCCCGGCTTCTTCCTGCACTCCACCGCGCAGGTGCTGCGTCTGCTGGATGAGGTGGACCGCCCCAACGTGCTCTTGCAGTACGACGTCTACCACGCCCAGCGCGAGGAGGGCGAACTGGCCGCCACCCTGCGCGCCCACATGGCCCGCATCGGGCACGTCCAGATCGCGGACACGCCGGGCCGCCACCAGCCCGGCACCGGCGAAATCAACTACCCTTTCCTGTTCGCCGAACTGGACCGGCTGGGCTACGCAGGGCACATCGGGCTGGAATACGTGCCCGCGCCCGGCACGCTGGCATCGCTGGACTGGATGCTTCCGTACACCATGCAGGCGCAAGCCTGAGCGACCACCCTGCACAACAAGGAACACCCCATGCGCACCTTACTCCCGCACGGGGGCATGACCGGCGTGGAGAGCACGCGGCGGCGCGACGACACAAGTCCGCCCCTTTCCGGCCTGCCCCCTCCCTCGGCCACGGACCGCGCCTGACGGCGCACGCCAACTTCAACAGGGATTTGACATGTTCGAGCTTTCATCGAAACGGACCGACGCCCTGCTGCCCACCGACATCCTGTTCCAGACGGGATACTGGGCGCAGGTGAAGGCCCGGCTGGGATACACGCCGAAGGCGTTCGACCTGGCCGCCACGGAACGCCACGGCGACGTGCTGGTGCTGCTGCAACCCATGGGGCGCGGCCGCGCCATGGCCTACGTGCCGCAGGGCCCGGAGCACGCCCCCGCCGAGGAGGACTACGGCCCGTTTCTCGAAGACCTTTCCGAAGCGCTGGCCCGCAGCCTTGGGCCATCCGTGGCGTTCATCCGCTACGACCTGCCGTGGGCATCGCCCTATGCGGACGACATGCGGCAGCGCGGCAGCAACGCCTACCCGGAACCGCGCATCCGCGAGATGCGCATGAACATGGGCACCCGCCACTGGAACCTCCGCAAGGCCCATCGGGACATGACCGTGGCCAGTTCGCTGGTGGTGGACCTGACCGGCACGGAGCAGGACATCCTGGCGCGCATGAAGCCCAAGACCCGTTACAACATCGGCCTCGCGGCGCGAAAGGGCGTGCGGGTCGCCCTTGCCTCGCCGGACATGCTGCCGGTGTTCCACGGGCTGTACCGCCAGACCGCCCTGCGCAACGGCTTTGCCCCGTGCGGCTACGAGCAGTTCCAGGCGCTGTTTCGCACCCGCCTGCGCGCCCTGAATCCCGTGGCCCCGGCACGGTCCGGCCCGGCGGCGCAGGCAGACGCCACCCGCCCCGCGCACGACGCCGAACTGCTGTTCCTGCTGGCCAGCCACGGCGCGGACGTGCTGGCCGGTGCCATCGTGGCCCTGTGCGGCGCCACCGCCCACTTCCTGTACGGTGCCTCGTCCAACGAAAAACGCCAGTGCATGGCCCCCTACGCCATGCACTGGAAGGCCATGCGTCTGGCCCGCCAGCGCGGCTGCACCGCCTACGACATGGGCGCGGTGCCGCCCGGGCTGGACCCGGCCCACCCGTTCCACGGGCTGCACCGCTTCAAGACCGGGTTCGGGGGGCGCGTGGAGTTGCGCAGCGGGTCATGGGACTACCCCATCGACCACGCCGCCCACCGCGATTTCTGCAACCTTGAAAGCCTCGACCGGCACAGGCCGTCCTGACCCCGGCCCTAGAAACCACGCACCGTCACGGGCGGCCGCCGCAACGGCGCGGCCGCCACACCACCGCAAAGGAGCACGCCATGCAACGCATCGGATTCATTGGGCTCGGCATCATGGGCGCGCCCATGTGCCGCAACCTGCTCAAGGCCGGATTTTCCGTAACCGCATACACCCGCAACGGGGACAAGCTGCGGGCCATGGCGGCCGAAGGCGCGAAGGCGGCGGAAAGCCCCGCCGCCGTGGCCGCCGCATCGGACGTGGTCATCACCATGCTGCCCAACTCGCCCGAGGTGCGCGAGGTGGCCCTTGGCCCCGGCGGCATCGCGGAAGGCGCGGCCCCCGGCTGCATCGTGGCCGACATGAGCTCCATCGCCCCGCTGGCCAGCCGCGAGATCGCGGCGGAACTGGCAAAAAAGTCCATCCGCATGCTGGACGCCCCGGTGAGCGGCGGCGAGCCCAAAGCCATCGACGGCACCCTGTCCGTGATGGTGGGCGGCGCGCAGGCGGACTTCGACGCCTGCCTGCCGGTGTTCAAGGCCATGGCCGCCTCGGTGGTGCGCGTGGGCGAGGTGGGCGCGGGCAACGTGGCCAAGCTGGCCAACCAGATCGTGGTGGCGGGCAACATCGCGGCCATGGCCGAGGCGCTGGTGCTGGCCACCCGTGCCGGGGCGGACCCGGACCTGGTCTACCAGGCCATCCGGGGCGGCCTTGCGGGCAGCACCGTGCTGGACGCCAAGGCCCCACTGGTCATGGACGGCAAGTTCACCCCCGGCTTCCGCATCAGGCTGCACGCCAAGGACCTGGGCAACGTGCTGGAAACCTCGCGCCAGTTGCACGCCCCCCTGCCGCTGACCGCGCAACTGATGGAAGTGATGCAGGCCCTCATGGCCGACGGCCTGGGCGATGCCGACCACGGTGCGCTGATCCGCCACTGGGAGAAGCTGGCCGGGGTGGAGGTACGCCGCAAGCCCGCATAGGACTGTCTCTAACTTGTCTTTTTGCCCATGGGCTTCGTCAAACTTCGCCTGCCATATCGGTCAAATACAACAAGAGTATACTCCCTCATGACAGGCTCGTTTTCCTTGCCAATGAACAAAAATCCCAAGTTACAGCCAGTCCTGCCACTGCGAACCGCGCCGCACCCGGAAATAGTTGTTCAGTTGTTGAACATTTGCTGTTCACTACCGAGATGAAAATATCATGCCCCATACAGCCGCGCCGCCTCCCGAGGTGGCGCGGTCTTCGCGTTCCGCCGTCCCGCTCCCGCCTGCCCCCCATCACCCCCCATTTCCCTGACGCATTGCGACGCCCCCACGCATCTTCCGCTCCGGCCCACCGGCACGCAGCACGCACGTCCCTCCCCCGCGCCGGAGACTGGTCAGTTGAACGGCACGGGCCGGTGCGCGCGCCGCATCCCCTTGTGAGGGCCGTCTTTTTGCGGTAGCAAGAAGAACTGACCCGTACCCCTCGCACCAGCACCAGACGCGCAACCAGAGTGGAGCCCCTCGCATGGCGGAACAGACCCCGCACCTGACCATTACCCCCCTCGGCGGCCTCGGAGAGATCGGCCTGAACTGCCAGATCTGGTCCACGCCCGATTCCATGGTCCTGGTGGACTGCGGCCTGATGTTCCCGGAAGACTACCACCTCGGCGTCGACGTGGTCATCCCGCGCTTCGACCACGTGCTGCAGAACCGCCACCGGGTGCGCGGCATCGTGCTCACCCACGCCCACGAAGACCACATCGGCGCGCTGCCGTGGCTGATGACCCACCTGAAGGCCCCCATCTACGGTTCGCGCTTCACCCTGGCCCTCGTGGAGCACAAGCTGCGCGAGCACGGCCTTGCCGACCGCGTGGAACTGGTGCCCGTCTCGCCCGAAGCGCCCCTGACGCTCGGCGACATGACCTTCCGCTTTCTGCCCGTGTGCCATTCCATCATCGAAGGGTACGCCCTGGCCGTGGAAACCCCGGTGGGCCGGGTGGTGCACACCGGCGACTTCAAGATCGACCCCAACCCCCTGTCCGGCCCCGGCACAGACCTTGCGCTGTTCCGCGACTTCGCCGGCGAAGGGGGCGTGCGGCTCTTGCTGTCCGACTCCACCAACATCGAGCGGGACGGCCAGTCGCTGGGCGAGCGCGAGATCATGGACACCTTCCGCCAGATATTCCAGGAGGCGGAAGGGCGCATCGTGGTCACGCTGTTCTCCAGCCACATCCAGCGCATCCAGGAAGTGTTCGACCTGGCCAGCGAATTCGGGCGCAAGGTGGTGGTCAGCGGCCGCAGCCTGATGAACAACATCGAGATCGCGCGCAACCTCGGCTTCCTGAAGGCCGAGGCGGGCATGATCCTGGACGCCGTGACCATGCCCCCCATGGCCGACCGCGACCTGGTGCTGCTGGTCACCGGTTCGCAGGGCGAACCGCTGTCCGCCCTTTCGCGCATCATCATGGGCGAGCACAAGCAGCTTTCCATCCACCGGGGCGACACGATGATCATGTCCTCGCGCTTCATCCCCGGCAACGCGCGCGCCATCACCAAGCTCATCAACCAGCTCTACCGGCTGGGGGCGGAAGTCTACTACGACAAGGTGCGCTCCATCCACGCATCCGGCCACGCCCACCGCGACGAACTGCGCGCCATGATCGAGGCGGTGCGGCCCCGCTATTTCGTGCCGGTGCACGGCGAATACCGCCACCTGGTCAAGCACTGTCGGCTGGCCCGCGAATGCGGCATACCGGAAGAACGCACCATCATCCTTGAAAATGGCGACCCCATCACCCTCACCCCGGAAGGCGTGCGCTTCGAAGAGCACGTGCCCGTGGAGTTCATCCTGGTGGACGGCAAGGGGGTGGGCGACGTTGGCCATTCCGTGCTCAAGGAACGGCACATCCTGGGCGGCGAAGGCATGGTCATCGTGGTGCTGGTGGTGGACGAGACGGGGTGGGAGGTGCTGCACGGCCCGGAAATGCTTTCCAAGGGCTTCGTGTTCGAGCAGCACTACAACCACGTGCTCGAAGACGCCAAGTGCATCGTGCTGGACATATTCGAGAACATCCCCCCCGGCGAGACCGAACGGCTGCAGGACCGCATCCGCTCGTCGCTGCGGCGGTTCTTCCGCAAGGTGCTGGAGCGGGACCCCATCGTGGTGCCCGTGGTGACCACCATCTGACCGTCCCCCGACAGCACGGCCCCACCGGCACGGCCCACAGGCGAGGGCCCCGGCGCGGCATTGGCGCGCCTATCCCTTCCGGGCCGTGCGGCAGCCCATTCCGGGCAGATGACGATGCAACGCGGCGGGCAGCGCCCGCCGAAGCGGAGCGGCGACATGCGCGTGGTACGGGTGCAATACAGGGGCAGCGTGTTCTTTGGCGCGTTGCAGGACGACGGCGTGGTGTGCCTGAACCACCAACTGGGGCTGAAAGACCCCATCCCCCTGGCCGAGCTTTCCATCCTGCCGGTGGTGGCCCCCTCCAAGATCATCTGCGCGGGCATGAACTACCGCGACCATGCTGCGGAAATCGGCTTTCCCGTGCCTGACGAGCCCGTATTCTTCCTGAAGGCCCCCACCGCCGTCATCGGCAGCGGCCAGCCCATCCTGGTGCCGCAGGGCGTGGGCCGGGTGGACTACGAGGCCGAACTGGCGCTCGTCGTCGGGCGGCAGTGCCGCAACATTCCGCCGGATGCCGTGGCCGCGCACATCTTCGGCTACACCTGCGCCAACGACGTCACCGCCCGCGACCTGCAACGGCGCGACGGGCTGTTCGGCCGCTGCAAGGGCTTCGACACCTTCTGCCCCGTGGGGCCGTGGATAGAAACCGACCTGCCCGACACCTCCAACCTGGCCGTGCGCACCCTGGTCAACGGCGAGGTGCGCCAGCAGGGCAACACGGCCGACATGCTGTTCACCCCCAACGAGATGGTCAGCGCCATCTCGCGCGTGATGACCCTGCTGCCCGGCGACCTCATCCTTACCGGCACCCCCGTGGGCGTCGGCCCCATCGTGCCCGGCGACGAGGTGCGCGTGGAGGTGGAACGGGTGGGCCTGCTTATCAACCCCGTGCTGGCCGCGCCGGATGGGGACGAGCACGCCGAGGTGCCGTTGCAGTAGCCGGGGCTGGTACCGCGCCCGGATGAATCTTCGCCGCCCCCCTGCCGCCTCCGAGGGCCGTTCCCTGCCAAACCGTGCCCGCGCGGTCCGCGCGCGGATTTTCGTCATTCACCCGCCTGACGCTTGCCATCCTCGCCGATCTGGCGTATGCATTCCTGCCTTTTACACCAAGCACACTCCGGTTTCGGCCCGGGGTGCCCGCCCCGCCACGTGCGGCGCGGGTTGAAGGGCCATGGCCGGTGTGGAAGAAAAAACCCGCAAGGAGTTCTGAAATGGCTTACGTTTCCATGAAGCAGATGCTGGAAACCGGCGTGCACTTCGGTCACCAGACCCGCCGCTGGAACCCCAAGATGCGCCCCTTCATCTTCGGCGCCCGCAACGGCATCCATATCATCGACCTGCAGCAGACCGTGAAGCTGTTCCGCACCGCCCATGACAAGGTCGTGGACGCCGTTGTCAACGGCGGCAAGGTGGTCTTCATCGGCACCAAGCGCCAGGCGCAGGAAGCCGTGGCCGTGGAAGCCGCCCGCGCCGGCCAGTTCTACGTGACCAACCGCTGGATGGGCGGCACGCTGACCAACTTCACCACCATCCAGAAGAGCATCGACCGCCTGAAGAAGCTCGAAGCCATGTTCGCCGACGGTACCGTGAACAAGTACCAGAAGAAGGAAATCCTTCGGCTGCAGCGCGAAATGGACAAGTTGCTGGCCACCCTGGGCGGCATCAAGGAAATGGACCGCCTGCCCCAGCTCGCCTTCATCGTGGACCCGCACCGCGAAGACATCGCCGTGAAGGAATGCCGCAAGCTCGGCATCCCCATCGTGGCGGTTACCGATACCAACTGCGACCCCGACCTGATCGATTTCGTCATTCCCGGCAACGATGACGCCATCCGTGCCATCAAGCTCTTCGTGGCCGCCATCGCCGACGCCTGCCTGGAAGGCGACGCCATGCGCAAGGAACGCAAGGGCAAGGACGCCGAGGAAGAGCTGAAGAAGGCCGCCGCGCCCAAGGCCGCGCCCGCTCCTGAAGCCGCCGCCGAAGCCGCTCCCGCCGCAGAAGCTGCCGCCGAGTAACCAGACCTCCACGACATCTCAGGGAGACCGCACAATGGCAATTACCGCCCAGATGGTTAAGGAACTGCGCGAAAAGACCGGCGCTGGCATGATGGACTGCAAGAAGGCGCTGGAAGAAAACGGCGGCAGCCTCGAAAAGGCCGTCGACTGGCTGCGCCAGAAGGGCCTTTCCAAGGCCGCCAAGAAGGCTGGCCGCGCCACCTCCGAAGGCGTCATCGGCAACTACATCCACTCCACCGGCAAGATCGCCGTTCTCGTGGAAGTGAAGTGCGAGACCGACTTCGTGGCCCGCAACGAGAAGTTCCAGGAATTCGCCAAGAACGTGGCCATGCAGATCGCGGCCAACAACCCCATCGCCGTGGACGCCGAGTCCGTGGACCCCGCCGTCATCGAACGCGAGCGCGAGGTCTACCGTCAGAAGGCCCGCGAGGAAGGCAAGCCCGAAAACATCATCGAGAAGATCGTTGAAGGCGGCATCAAGAAGTTCTACAAGGAGATCTGCCTCCTGGAACAGCCGTACATCCGCGACGACAAGATGACCATCCGCGACCTGCTGAACGACGTCATCGCCACCCTGGGCGAAAACGTCACCATCGGCCGCTTCGTCCGCATGCAGCTGGGCGCGGAAGAAGCCTAGCCGAAGGACGGAACGCCGCCATGCGGAACGGATGTTGCCTACGGATGCACCGCGCCGTATCCTGCATGGAGCAGACCGCAATCGCGCCATGAAATGAAAGGGGGGTCGAGAGACCCCCTTTTTCGCGGGCTGCGACATGGGGTATGGTCCCCTTCGGCAGCCGCGCGGCCGGGTGACAACCGGCCCGCGCACCGCGCCCTTTCGGCGGCCCCGCCGCCCCAAGGCCCCCACGGGACGGGGTTTCGTCCCGCCCCCGGCGCGCCCCGCGCGCCCCACGAAAAGCCGGCCCCGCGCGCGGACGGTCACAACGCCCGCCGCCCGGCCCCCGGAGAATGAACACCCATGCGCGACACCTTCCTCGTCTTCGGCCAGCCCCTCATCGAACAGGCGGAAATGGACGAAGTGCTCGACTGCATGAAGCGGGCGTGGATTGGCACCGGCCCCAAGGTGCACCAGTTCGAAAAAGATTTCGCCGCCTACAAGGGCATGCCCTACGCCGCCGCCGTCAACTCGTGCACGGCCGCGTTGCAGCTTTCCTGCCTCGCCCTCGACCTTGAGCGGGGCGACGAGGTGATCACCACGGCCATGACCTTCTGCGCCTCGGTGAACGCCATCATCCACTCCGGGGCCACCCCGGTGCTGTCCGACGTGGACCCGCTGACCCAGAACATCGACCCGGCCGACATCGAACGCCGCATCACCCCGCGCACCAAGGCCCTGCTGGTGGTGCACTTCGCCGGGCGCGCCTGCGACATGGACCCCATCATGGACATCGCGCGGCGGCACAACCTGGCCGTCATCGAAGACTGCGCCCACGCCATCGAAACCACTTACAAGGGCAAGCAGGCGGGCGACATCGGCGACATCGGCTGCTTCAGCTTCTACGCCACCAAGAACGTGGTCACCGGCGAGGGCGGCATGATCCTCTCGCGCGACAAGGCCAAGATCGACCGCATGAAGATCATGGGCCTGCACGGCATGAGCGCCGACGCCTGGGCCCGCTTCTCCGATTCGGGCTACAAGCACTATTACGTCGTCGATCACGGCTTCAAGTACAACATGATGGACATGCAGGCCGCCCTCGGCATTCACCAACTGAAGCGGGTGGAAGAATACTGGAAGCGCCGCGAGGCCGTGTGGCAGCGCTACATGCAGGCCTTCGCCGACCTGCCCGTGGGCCTGCCCGCCGCGCCGGAACCGGACACCCGCCACGCCTACCACCTGTTCACCATCCGGGTGAACGAGGCACGCTGCGGCGTCTCGCGCGATGCCATGCTGCCCATGATGACCGCCCGCAAGATCGGCGTGGGGGTGCACTATCTGGCCATTCCGGAGCACCCCTACTACCAGAAGAACTACGGCTGGAACCCCGACGACTACCCCAACGCGGTGGCCTACGGACGCGAAACCATCTCGCTGCCGCTTTCGCCCAAGCTCACCGAGCAGGACGTGGACGACGTGATCGAGGCCGTGCGCGACATCGTCACCGGCAAGGGGTAACGCTGACGGTCAACTGTTTTTGTCAGCCTCCGGCGGGCAGGACGGCAGCCGTTAGACGAGCGCAACGCGCGAGTCTTACGGATGACGATCGCAGAGCGGGCAAAGCCCCCTGCACCCCCCTGAATTGGAATATCCAAGGCGCTTTTCTCTGCCTTTCTTGCCTTCCGCTGTAGAAAAATTGCCTTTCTTCCTTACACCCCGCAGCGGTCTTCCGCTGCGGGTGGCTGGTGCGGGCAGGATGCAAGGAATTACGATTTTTTGTGGCCGGGCAAGGCGGCGCGCATTTTTCGAGCGGAACATACTTCAGTATTTGAGCATCGAAAAACGCGCGCCAACGCCGCCGGCCCAAAAAGGCGGATTCTGAACGCAGCATGGCTGCGCTGACCTGAGAGACCGTTTGGCCATCGCGCCGCAGGCCCCTCGCTTGCTTGCCCCCCCCAACCTCAACCCCGCCGCCACCGGCAGGACAGCATGCCCCCCGCCATCACCGGCCTTGTGCTCACCTACAACGGCGAACGCCTGCTCGACAGGTGCCTCGCCTCGCTGTCCTTCTGCGACAAGGTCCTGGTGGTCGATTCCTTCAGCACCGACCGCACCGTGGACATGGCCCGCGCGGCCGGGGCAGAGGTTGTCCAGCGCACGTGGGAAGGCCCCGGCCCGCAGTTCCGCCACGCCCTGTCCATCATCGACACCGAATGGGTGTTCAGCCTGGACCAGGACGAAATCTGCACCGAAGAACTGCGAGAAAGCGTGCTGGCCGCCGTGCGCGCGCAGGTGCGCGGGGGGGAGGGCAGCCACGCGCCCCACGCTCGCCGAGCCGGCTACTGGGTGCCCCGCCGCTCGTGGTACTTCGACCGGTTCATGAAGCACAGCGGCTGGTACCCGGACTACCTGCTGCGCCTGTTCCGCCCCGCGAAGATGGAAGTGCACGTCACGGGCGCGCACTACTCGTTCCACCCCAAGGGCGAAACCGGCCGCCTGCGCGGCGACATCCTGCACTATCCGTACGACAGCTTTCGCCAGCACCTGGACAAGATCAACTCCTACGCCCAGCAGGGCGCGGACGACCTGCGCGCCAAGGGCCGCCAGGGCGGCGTGGCCGTGGCCACTGCCCACGGCCTTGCGCGGTTCCTGAAACTGTACGTGGTCAAGCTGGGCTTTCTGGACGGGCGCGCGGGCTTCATCAACGCGGCCCACGGGGCGTTCTACGCCTTTCTGAAGTACATCCGGGTGCGCGAAGGCGACTGGGGCGCTCCCTTCGATCATCACTAGTGGCTGTTTCTACATTGTCCTTTCGCCCGTTGGCTTCGTCAAACTTCGCCTGCCATGTCAGTCGAATACGGTAAGAGTATACTCCCTCATGGCAGGCTCGTTTTCCTTGCCAACGAACGAAAAACCTAATTTAGAAACAACCACTAGACGCAGCAACGGCGACTACGGCGGACAGGCACTGCGGCAGGCACGCCACCGCCCCGCGAACACACGCAATTTTACGACAGCGCAACATACAACCACCATACCGAGGGACGGACATGAGCGAACTCCGCTACAAGCGCGTGCTGCTGAAACTCAGCGGCGAAGCCCTGGCGGGCGAAAACAAGTTCGGTATTGACCCCCAAACTGTTTCGAAGATATGTCAGGAAATCGCCGAGGTTGTAGACATGGGCCTGCAGGTGGCGCTTGTCATCGGCGGCGGCAACATCTTCCGCGGCCTCTCCTCGTCCGCCAAGGGCATGGACCGCTCATCGGCCGACTACATGGGCATGCTGGCCACGGTGCTCAACGCGCTGGCCGTGCAGGACGCCCTGGAAAAGATCGGCCACCCCACGCGGGTGCTTTCGGCCATCACCATGCAGGAAGTCTGCGAGCCGTACATCCGCCGCCGGGCCGACAGGCACCTGGAAAAGGGCCGCGTGGTCATCTGCGCGGCGGGCACCGGCAACCCCTACTTCACCACAGACACGGCGGCCGCGCTGCGCGGCATGGAACTGAAGTGCCAGGCCATCATCAAGGCCACCAAGGTCGACGGCGTCTACGACAAGGACCCCATGAAGCATGACGACGCCGTGATGTTCCGCAGCCTTGGCTATGTGGAAACGTTGCAGCGCAAGCTCGGCGTCATGGACTCCACGGCCATCACCCTGGCCATGGAGAACGATGTGCCCATCATCGTCTGCAACATGTTCAAGGGCAGCATCAAGCGCGTGGTCATGGGCGAAGACGTCGGAACCATCGTACACGGAGGCTAACCCCATGGATATGGATACCATTCTTCTCGACGCCGAAGAGCGCATGGAAAAGGCCCTCGGCGCGCTGGACCGCGAATTCGCCAAGCTGCGCACCGGCCGCGCCTCCACCTCGCTGGTGGACAACATCAAGGTCGACTATTACGGCACGCCCACGCCCATCAGCCAGTTGGCGTCCGTCAGCGTGCCCGACAGCCGCACCCTGACCATCCAGCCGTGGGACCGTTCGGCCTTCCCGTTGGTGGAAAAGGCCATCATGAAGTCGGACCTGGGCCTGAACCCGGTCAACGACGGCAAGATCATCCGCATCTCCATCCCGCCGCTGACCGAGGAACGCCGCAAGGACCTCGTGAAGGTGGCCCGCAAGTACACCGAAGAGGCCAAGGTGGCCGTGCGCAACGTGCGCCGCGACGCCAACGACGCCCTGAAGAAGCTTGAGAAAGGCAAGGAGATTTCCGAGGACGACGTGCGCAAGTCCACCGACGACGTACAGAAGCTGACCGACCGCTTCGTGGCCAAGTCGGACGAGAAGTGCACGGCCAAGGAAAAGGAAATCATGGAATTGTAGGGGGCCTCCAAATTGTCTTTTCGCCCGTTGGCGTCGTCAAACGTCGCCTGCCATGTCGGTCGAATACGATAAGAGTATACTCCTTCATGGCAGGCTAGTTTTCCTCGCCAACGAACGAAAATCCTGCTTTGGACAAACCTCCGAACCGTGTCCGCACGTGCGGTCCAACGGTGATTGATTCCACATGGCCGGTCGCGCCCGCAGCAGTCCCGCCCCGCGCACGCGGATGGACGGACGGGCGGGCGGGACCGGCCATGGCGCATATGACGCGGGCAACGCCCCGCGTACCAGAGGCATACCGTGAACAACGTCCCCACGGCAGACGACGCCCTGCCGCAAACGCTCGCGCCGGACACGCTGCCCCGCCACGTGGCCGTCATCATGGACGGCAACGGGCGCTGGGCCACCCAGCGCGGCCTTTCGCGCAGCGACGGCCACCGCGCGGGCACCGAGGCGGCCCGGGCCATCGTCACCGAATGCCGCACCCTGGGCATCGGCCACCTGACCATGTACACCTTCTCTAAAGAGAACTGGGGCCGCCCCGGCGCGGAAGTGAAGTTCCTGTTCGAGCTGCTGGTGGATTTTTTGCGCGAGGAGTTGCCCAACCTCATCAAGCGCGACATCCGGCTTTCCGTGTTCGGCCAACTGGCCGACCTGCCCCTGGCCGCGCGCAAGGCGCTGGAGCACGCCATTTCCCGCACCGCCGCCTGTTCCGCCATGCGCCTGAACCTGGCGCTCAACTACTCCGCGCGCGACGAAATCCTCATGGCCTGCCGCGCCCTGGCCGCCGAAGGCTTCGCGCCAGAGGCCATCACCGAGGAAGCCTTCGCCGCCCGGCTGTGGACCGCAGGCCAGCCCGACCCGGACCTGGTCATCCGCACCAGCGGCGAGGTGCGCATCAGCAATTTTCTGCTCTACCAGAGCGCCTACAGCGAATTCCACTTCACCGACACCCTCTGGCCAGACTTCACCCCCCAGCATTTCCGCGCCGCCCTGCGCGACTACGCCGGGCGGCAGCGCCGCTTCGGCAAAACGGAGGCAACCCCCGCGTGACCCCGGCATCCCCGCATTTCCAACGCGTCGTCACCGGCACGGCCCTGGCCGCCCTGCTTACCGTGGGCCTCGCCATCGGCGGCTGGGTGCTGCTGATCATGGTGGTGGCCGTGGCCAGCCTGGCCCTGCTGGAATTCTACACCATGTTCTGGCCAGGCAACGCCCGCCTGCCGCTGAAGGCCAGCGGCATGGCCCTTGGCGCGGCCGTGCTGGCCGCCGGGCACATGGACCGCCCCTGGATGGTGCTGGGCTGCGTGGCCGCCGCCTTTCTGGTGGGGGCCGTGGGCTTTCTGCTCACCTGGGGCAGCGGCGACGACGACTGCCGCTTCACCGAAGGCCAGGTGCTGGCCAGCGGCATCCTGTACGTGCCCGTGCTGTTGCTGCCTGCCCTGCACTTCAACCGTTGGGAACAGCTGGTGGTCGTGCTGGCCGCCGTCATTTCCGACACCGGCGCGTATTTCATCGGCACCTGGTTCGGCAAGGCGCGCATCTGGCCGCGCGTCAGCCCCAAGAAGAGCTGGGCTGGCAGCCTCGGCGGCCTCGCGCTGTGCGTGGCGGCCTGCACCGGCGTCGGCATGGCCGCCGGCACCGCCCCGTGGTGGGCCTTTGCCCTGCTGGGCGCACTGCTGAACGTGGCCTCGCAACTCGGCGATTTCTTTGAATCCGCCCTCAAGCGCACCCTTGGCGTCAAGGACTCCGGCGCACTCCTGCCCGGCCACGGCGGCCTGCTCGACCGCATCGACAGCCTGCTCTTCGTCGTGCCCGCCTATGCCGCCCTGGATTCGGTGTTTCCGTTCTTTTAATGCTTGTCGGGGGAGAGGAAGGAACCTTTTGAAGCGACAGCCGTCGGCGAGTCTTCGAGCCATACGGATGACGACAGCAGAGCTAAAGGTTCCTTCCTCTCCCCCGCACCCCCTCTCCATCCTCCCAAACTTTTCAATTGAAAAACCGTTGCCGCCATACCCATTGAAAAGTTTGGTGGAAAGGGGGATGGGGGTCCGGGGGAAGGGGGAAAACCACTTTTGCGGCAGCCGTCAGGCGAGTCTCCGAGCCTTACGGATGGCGACCGCAACGCGAAAAGTGGTTTCCCCCCTTCCCCCGGAATAGCTCCAGACACGCCGCAACTCGCATACTTTACACCCCATGCAACGACACGAGACACTTGACCTGGAAGATTTCGAAGCCCTGCTGCACCGGGCGGCGACCATGATCGCGGACCGGGTGGAGCGCATTGGCCCGCGCGCCGAGGGGCCGGTGGTTCATCCGGCCACGTTCGACGAACTGGCGGCGCTGATACCGTCGGACTGGCCCGAGCACGGCGCGGGGGCGCAGGCGGTGCTGGACGACGTGGCACGGTGCATAGAGCCGTACGCCACGCGCATCGGGCACCCGCGTTTCCTGGCGTGGATAACCACCAGCCCGGCCCCGGCGGGCACGCTGGGCGACATCGTGTGCACGGGGCTGAACCAGGCGCCGCTGTCGTTCAAGGGCGGCCCGGCGGCCACGGTGCTGGAGCACGTGGTCATCGGCTGGCTGGCCCGGCTGTTCGGCCTGCCGGAAGCTGGCGATGGCCCGGACGGAGCGGACATAGCGGACAAAGCGGACGGCCCAGGCGGCACCATCGTGTCCGGCGGCACCATGGCCAACCTCATGGGGCTTACCGTGGCGCGCCACGCGCACTTTCCCGAGGCGGCCACCAAGGGCCTCGCGGGCATCGGGCGCACGCCGGTGCTGTATGTTTCGGACCAGGGACACATGTCCATCGAACGTTCGGCGGTGCTGCTGGGCCTTGGCGCGGACAACGTGCGCGGGGTGCCCTCGGACTCGGACAACCGCATGGACGTGGCGGCCCTGCGCGCGGCCATCGCGGCGGACAAGGCGGCTGGCCTGGCCCCGTTCTGCGTGGTGGCCCAGGCGGGCTCGGTGACCACGGGCGCGGTGGACCCGCTGCCGGACATCGCCGATGTCTGCGCGTCCGAGGGGCTGTGGTTCCACGTGGATGCGGCCTACGGCGGCGCGGCCATGCTGACGGACAAGGGCCGCGCGCTGCTGGCGGGCATCGACCGGGCGGACTCCATCTGCGTGGACCCGCACAAATGGTTCTTCATTCCGCTGGAATGCGGGGTGACCCTGTTCCGCAGCAAGGCGCAACAGATCGCCACGTTCCGGGCGCGCGCCTCGTACCTGGGCGAGGAGAATCCGCACGACCTCAAGAACACCACGTTCATCCTCAGCCGCGCCAACCGCGCGCTGAAGGTGTGGTTCGCCTTCCGCACCTACGGGCGCGACCGGCTGCGGCGCATCGTCACGCGCAACATGGAACTGGCCCGCCAGTTCCGCGACCTGTGCGCGGCATCGCCGGAATGGCGGGTGCTGGCCCCGGTGCAGCTGTCCATCGCCTGCGCGCGCTACGTGCCGCAGGGGGATGGCTGGACCGAGGAACAGGTGGACCGCTTGCAGGTGCACCTGCTGGAACGGCTGGAAGCGTCCGGCGAAGGGTTCCTGACCCCGGCCATGGTGCGCGGCCGGGCCGGGGTGCGCCTGTGCGTGGCCAACCATCGCACGTCCGAGACCGACATCCGCCTGCTGTTCGATCTCATGACCTCCTTCGGCCGCGAGCTTGCGGCGCAGGGGCCGCAAGCGTAACCAGAGCGACGCGGGGCATGGGGACATAGGGACATGCGGACGAGGGGACGGGGGACAGCGTGACCACGGAAATCGGGGCAAGGGAAAGGACACGGGCATGATCCGCTACATTTCGCGCATGCCGGACCGGGCATGGGAAGACGCCACGCCGCGCGCGGTGGCCCTGCTGGGCAGCACCGGCTCCATCGGCACCAGCGCGCTGAAGGTCATCGAGGCCCACCCCGGCCTGTTCCGGGTGGCGGCGCTGGCCGGGGCGCGTAACGTGCGCCTGCTGGCCGAACAGGCCGTGCGCCACCGCCCGCAGCACCTCGGCGTGCTGGACGAGGCAGGCGCGGCGCAACTGCGCGGGCTGCTGCCCGCCGGGTACGCACCGGACATCCACGTGGGGCCGCAAGGATACGCCGCGCTGGCCGCCCTGCCGGATGCCTCCACGGTGCTGTCCGCCCAAGTGGGCGCGGCGGGCCTGCGGGCCACCGTGGCCGCCGCGCGCGCGGGCAAGGTGATCTGCCTCGCCAACAAGGAATCGCTGGTGCTGGCGGGCGCGCTCATCCGGCGGATTTGCGCCGAAACGGGCGCGGTGGTGCTGCCCGTGGATTCCGAGCACAACGCCGTGTTCCAGGCCCTGCGCGTGCACGACACCTTGCAGGACGGGGCGCGCACGCCCGATGCCGTGCGGCGGATCATCCTCACCGCGTCGGGCGGTCCGTTCCGGGGGCGCGACCGGGCCTTCCTGTCCACGGTCACCCGCGAACAGGCCCTGAACCACCCCAACTGGTCCATGGGCGCGAAAATCACCATCGATTCCGCCACGCTGATGAACAAGGGGCTGGAGGTCATCGAGGCCTATCACCTGTACGGCGTGGCCCCCGACGACATCGAGGTGGTGGTGCACCCCCAGTCCATCGTGCATTCGCTGGTGGAGTACGCGGACGGCTCGCAAATCGCCCACCTGGGCATGCCGGACATGCGCATCGCCATCGCGTACTGCATGGCCTGGCCACGCTGCGTGGACACCGGGGTGGCCCCGCTGGACCTGGTCCGGGCGGGCAGCTTGACCTTCGAGGCTCCCGACTTATCCTCTTTCCCGTGTCTTGCGCTGGCGCGGCGTGTGCTTGCGAGCGAGGCGCGCACCCCCGGCGGCGCTGGCCTGCCCGTGGTGCTCAACGCCGCCAACGAGGCGGCGGTGGACCTGTTCCTGCACGGCCGCATCGGGTTCATGGACATTCCCGCGCTCATCGAACGGGCGCTGGGCGACCATGAGGCCACGGCGGGCAAGGGCGCAGCCACCCCGCCGCCACCCGCGACCATCACCGACGATTCCATCCCGATGCACGACATCGACCACATAGAGGCGCTCGACGCCGCAACCCGCCGCCGCGTGGCCCACTGGGCAGGCGCGGCAGGCACGCAAGGAACGGGCAACGCATGAGCAGCTTCCTTTCGGTCCTTTTGGTCCTTGGCGGCCTGATATTCTTCCATGAACTCGGGCACTTTCTGGTGGCCCGGCTGTTCGGCATCGGCGTGCAGACCTTTTCGCTGGGTTTCGGCCCGCGCCTGTTCGGCTGGCGCGGCGGCCAGACCGACTACCGCCTCTCGCTGGTGCCGCTGGGCGGCTACGTGTCGCTGGTGGGCGAAAGCGAAGACGCCGAACTGCCCGAAGGCTTCGAGAAACGGCACAGCTTCACCCTGCGCCCGGCGTGGCAGCGGCTGCTGGTCATCGCGGCCGGGCCGGTGTTCAACCTGCTGCTGGCGTGGTTCATCTACTGGGGCCTGTTCTGGGCCTACGGCCAGTTCCAGATGGCTCCGGAAGTGGGACGGGTGCAGGCCGAAAGCCCGGCCGCCGTGGCGGGCGTGGCCCCCGGCGACCGCATCGTGTCCATAGACGGCAAGCCCGTGCAGTGGTGGGACGAGGTGGCCGGGGCCATCGTGGCCAGCGAGGGCCGCGAACTGACCCTGTCCATCGACCGAAACGGCACGGCCCTGTCGGTGCCCGTGAAGCCCGAGGTGCGCAGCCGCAAGACCATCTTCGGCGACGAGGAACGCACCTGGCTCATCGGCATCCAGGCTTCGGGGCGCACCGAGTCCGTGCCGCTGAACGGGGCATCGGCCCTGAAGGCCGGGCTGGACCAGACCTGGCGGATGATCGTCATCACCGGCCAGAGCGTGCAGAAGATCTTCGAGCGGGTGGTGCCGCTGGATTCCGTGGGCGGCCCCATCATGATCGCCCAGATGGTCAGCGAGCAGTCGCGCCAGGGGCTGGACAGCGTGCTGGCGCTCACGGCGCTGATCAGCATCAACCTGGGCCTGCTGAACCTGCTGCCCGTGCCTGTGCTGGACGGCGGGCACATCATCTTCCTGGCCATGGAAATGGTCATGCGCCGCCCGGTCAACGCCCGCGTGCGCGACGTGACCACCCGCATCGGCCTGGCCTTCCTGCTGGCGCTGATGCTGCTGGCCACCTACAACGACATCGTGCGGAACCTGCAATGACCGCAGTGACGGCGGGGTGCGCAGAGGACCGCGCTGACGGGGCCATCACCCTGGCCCTGAACGCCGCGGAGTCCCGCGTGCAGGCCGCCGCCCTGCGCGGGGGCGAAACCGTCTTCGCGCAGGAATGGCACGTGCCTTCGCAGGGCACGGAACTGCTGGCTCCGGCCCTGGCCGACGCCTTCGCGCGGATGCGCCTGTCCCTGCGCGACGTGCGGCGCATCGCCTGCGTGCAGGGACCCGGCAGCTTCACCGGGCTGCGCCTGGTGCTGTCCACGGCGGCGGGCATGGCCCGTGCGCTGGGGGCGCGGCAGGCCGGGCTTTCCTATACGCAACTGCTGGCCTGCGGCCCGCTGCTGCCGCGCGGCGCGGTGCTGTGGGTGCTTACCCACGCCCGACGCGGCCTGGTGCACATGCAGGCCTTCCGCATGCCCGGCGAAACCGTGGATGTTGCCGCCGTCTCCAACGACGCCGCCCAGCCATCCCCCCGGCCCGCGCCCCTGCCCGAGCCCCTGACACCGGTGGAGGCCGCCACGCTGCACGCCGCCGTGACCCGGATGGTGGCGGCCCGGTTCAATGATGACGCCGCCGTGGCCAGAATGGCGGCGGCCCGGTTCGATGAAAGCGCCGCCGTGGCCCGAACGGCGGCGACCCCGCCCGAAGAAAACGGTACCGGTGCGGTCTTCCTGATGGGCAGCGGCGCCACCCGCAACCGGGCCGCCCTGGCCCCGGCCCTGGCCGCGCTGCTGCCGAAGGCGCGCTTTGTTCCCGCCCGGTTCGACCACCCGGCCCCGACCCTGCTGCTGCCCCTGGCCGCCACAGCCGCCTACGGCGCCGACGACGTGCAACCGTTGTACGTGCGCCCCTGCGACGCCGAGGAAAACCTTCCCGCCATGGCCGCCGCGCGCGGCATGGACCCGGAACAGGCCCGGCGCGAACTGGCCCGCCTGACCTCCGCCCCGCTCGCCCCGGCGTAGCCCCGCCCCGTCCGGGCAGGCCCCGCCAGCCATCCTTCCGCCCCGCACCACGCCCTTCAGCCCTTTTCCACCCTGCGGTTCACCCCGTGCCCGCTTCCCTAAAGCCAGCGGCTCACCCGCCGATAAGGTTCACGAGGGGGCAGGCGGCCACGCGCTGGCACCGGCCTTGCAGCCCCACGGAGGGATAACTCCCATCGGGAAATTTCTTCCGACGAAGAGGTGCATCATGGTTGAACTGGCATCCGGCGGCGTATACTTTTCCGGGCTCGGCAACGGCACGGACTTCTCCAAGATCATCGATCAGTTGAAGTCCATCGAAGAGATCCCGCAGAAGCGCCTTACCCTGTGGCAGGCCGACTGGCAGAAACGCCAGGACGCCTTTGGCGAACTGCGCACGGAAATCGCGGCGTTCAAGGACATCGTCGATTCCATGAACACCATGAGCAAGTTCCTGGTAAAGACGCCGTCCAGTTCGTCCGAAACCGTGGCCAGCGCAACCACCGACGCCAGCGTGCTCGAGGGCAGCTACAAGATAGAGGTCAACCGGCTGGCCACCAGTTCCATCTGGACCTACAACACCGCCTTCGCCGCCAAGACCACCAAGGTCAACGATTCCGGCAGCGACCAGCAGTTCGTCTACACCTACAAGGGCACCACGCGCACCATCAACGTGCCCAGCGGCACCACCGTGGACGGCCTGAAGAACCTCATCAACAACGACCCCCAGAACCCGGGGGTAAAGGCCATGCTGGTGCAGAACGGCACCGGCTACACCTTCCAGTTCCGGGGCATGGACCTGGGGGCCACCGCCTCGCTCTCGGTGGGCGCGGGCACCAACGTCACCGGCATTTCCAGCGCCCCCGCCAACTGGACCGTACAGGCCAACCAGAACGCCCAGTACCGCGTCAACGGGTGGCCCGCCACCACCTGGCTGGAGTCCACCTCCAACACGCTGACCGGCGCCGTGGAGGGGATGACCATCACGCTCAAGGACACGGGTACCACCCAGATTTCCGTGGCCACCGACATCGAGAAGATCAAGGAGAACGTCAAGTCGTTCGTGGACGGCATGAACGCCATCCGCTCCAAGATCAAGGACCTGACCGCCGTCAACAGCTCCAAGGACGTGGACAGCCCAGACAAGGCGGCGTCGCTGTATTCCATGCAGAAGGGCTCCATCCTCACCGGCAACTACGGCGTGCAGTTGCTGGCCTCGCAGCTCAAGACGGCCACGGCGGACAAGGCGGCGGGCTTCGAATACCAGTACAAGGACGGCAACCTGCTGCGCGGCGACCTCTATTCGTCGCTGGCGCACATCGGCATCATGACCAATGCCGAGACCAACAGCCTGAACGCCGGCCTGCTGGAACTGGACGAGGAAAAGCTGGACGAGGCGCTGAAGGCGAACCCCACGGCGGTGGCCGAACTGTTCGCCGCCGACGGGCTGCCCGTGTCCGACTCTTCCGACTTCAGCTACTACTCGCACGTCAAGGGCGTGACCAAGGCGGGCGTCTACGACGTGACCTACGACGTGGACGCCTCGGGCAACATCACCAACGCCTACGTGGGCGGGCAGCGCGCCAACGTGGACAACGTGAACAAGCAGATCACGGCCATGGAGGGCGACGCCCGGGGCCTTGCCCTGCAGATCGACAACCTTGCGGCGGGCAGCTACTCGAGCCGCATGCGCATCAAGGAAGGCAAGCTGAGCGGGCTCAGCGACCAGCTCAAGGACATGCTGGGCGAGGAAGGCGCGCTGAAGATCCTGGAAGACAACTACCAGGAGATCATGGACGACATCCAGGACAAGATCGACAAGGAAGTCACCCGCGTCACCCAGTGGGAACAGCGAGAACGGCTGCGCTTCTCGCGGCTGGAGGCCACCCTGGCCCGCTACGACGCCCTCAACAAGTCGGTGGAAAGCCAGATCAAGTCGCTGTCCTCGTCGTCCTCGTAGCCTGAACGATCCGGGCCGCCCGCCCCCCGGCGCGCGGCCGCGCACCAGACCAACATCCCCCGCCGCTACGCGGGAAACGGCCACAACCCGCAGACACACTCACCGCATCACCACGCGGGCGCATACATCGGGAGAATGCAATGCAGAAGGCGGCCCAAGCCTATTTACAGACCCAGGTCACCACGACCACCCAGGGCGAACTGTTGCTCCTGCTGTATGACGGGGCCATCAAGTTCCTGACTCAGGCCAAGGACAAGATTGCCGAGCGCGACTACGCGGGCAAGGGCATTCTCATTTCCAAGGCCCTGGACATCGTCAACGAACTGGACGCCAGCCTGAACATGGAAAAGGGCGGCGAACTGGCGCAGAACCTGCACAAGCTGTACTTCTACTGCTCCACCCGCCTGCTCAACGCCAACCTCAAGATGGACGTCAGCTTCATCGACGAGGTGATCAAGATCCTGTCCGGCCTGCGCGGGGCCTACGGCCAGATCGTCAACACCCCAGAGGCCATGGCCATCGGGGCCAGCATGGCGGCCAACCGCGCGCCCGCCAACGCCGCGCCCTCGCGCGCGCCGCTGCCCCCGACGCAGATGCCGCCGCTGGGCAGGCCCGCGCAATTCGGCCGCGCCCATGCCCAGGCCTATGGGCAGCAGGCCCCGGCGGACGACGCCGCGCGCCCCGAAGCGCAGGCCCCGCAGGTGCCCCCCGTGCATGCGGCCCAACCGGTGGCCCGGCAGGCAGGCCCGGTCGTCCCCCAGGGAACGCCCGCCGCGCCGCAGGTGGCCCCGTCGCAGAACATTTCCCAGGCCGCCCCGGCCAATGCGCCCAGCGCACCCGGCGCACCCGACGCACCCGGCACGCCCAGCACGCCCAGCACAGAAGACCAGCCCGCCAAGGGATTCGCCCCCAGCAGGATGGCCGCGACCAACCTGTACCGCAAGTTCGCGCAAAGCTGACGGTCCCGCACAACATTTCCGCAACGCGCCCCGCTCCCGTGACGAAACGGCGGGCGGGACGCACCCTTCCCATGCCCGCCCCGCTGGGCTAGAACACGGCCCATGGTCACCGCCGCATTCCACGCCCCCGCACCGGGCCATTCCGGCCCGCAGCCCGGCACGCAGCGCCGGGTGTTGCACGTGGTGTCCTCGCTGGGGCTTGGCGGCACCGAAAAGGTCATGCACCTGCTGCTGGCCCGGCTGGACCCGGCCCGTTTCCACCGGGCCGTGTGGAGCCCGGAGGACGGCCCCCGTGCCGCGCCGCTGCGCGAGGCGGGCGTGACCACCTTTGTCGGCGGCGACCTGGGCGGCGTGGCCGCACGCTTTTCCCCCCACATCGTGCACGTGCACCGCGCGGGCTGGCCGCAGCCCGAACTGCTGCGCCCTCTACGCGTCGCCTTCCGCCAGGCGGCATCCGGCGTTGACGCCGCCCTGGCCCGCCGTCTGCCCGCCATCGTGGAGACCAACGTGTTCGGGCGGCACGATCCCTCGCACTCCGGCACGCTCATCGACGTCACCCTGTTCGTCTCCCGCTTCTGCGCGGAACGCTTCGCCCGCGTGCAGGGCATCCCCGCCGTACCGCCGCGCTGGCGGGTGCTGTACAACCCCGTGGACACCGAGCTGTTCGCCCGGCTGACGCCAACCCCGGCCGAGCGCGACTACACCCGCCCCGTGCTGGGCCGCCTGTCCCGGCCGGACCCGGGCAAGTGGTCGCCGCTGGCCCTGCACATCCTGCCCATCCTGCAGCGCGAGCTGCCCCGTTTCCGCTACGACGTCATCGGGGCCATCCCCGAGGCGGAACGCTACGTGCGTGAACACGGCCTTGGCGACAACGTGCGCTTTCTGCCGCCGGTGCGCGATGACGCGGAACTGGCCGCCTTCTTCAATGAACTGTCCCTGCTGGCCCACGCCAACGACACCGGGGAAAGTTTCGGTCTCGCCATCGCGGAAGCCATGGCCGCCGGGCTGCCCGTGATCACCCACCCCTGCCCCGGCCTGCGCGACAACGCCCAACTGGAACTGGTGGAGCACGGCGTGACCGGGCTGGTGGCCGACACCGTGGAGGACTACGCCGGGGCGGTGCTGCACCTGTTGCGCCACCCGGAAACGGCCCGGCGCATGGGCGAGGCCGGACGACGCAAGGCCGCCGCGCTGTTCGACGCGGCCGCGCAGACCCGCGCGCTGGAAGCGCTGTACGATGAACTGTGCCCGCCGGAACTGGCGGCCGGGGAGGCCAGGTGAACGACGCTCCCAAGGCATCCGACCCCACGACCGTGGCCGCCGACGCGCTGCTGGCCACCTACACCCGCGCGGTACTAGGCTTCCGTCTGGGCGGCGCGGAGGCTGCGGGACAGGCCGCTCCCGGCTATCCCACGCCCGGCCAGACTGCCCCCAATCAAGCGCCCCCTGACCAGACAGCCGTCACCCAGGCCGTGGAAAAGGCCCTGCGCCTCGCCGCGCGCAGCGGGCGGCCTCATCTGGTATTGCTGGGCACCGGCGATGGCCAGTTGCCGGACGCCCTGTCGGACGCGCTGGCGTCCGCCGCCGCGGCGAACGTCGCATCCCCGCGCCTGACCCTGTGCGACCTTTCTCCGGACAACGTGCGCGCGGCGCTGGCCGCCGGACGGCTCACCGCCTTCACCCCCGCGCTGCCGGACGCCACGGCCCCCCGCCTGCTGGCGGACACCTCGCCGTGGGCGCTGTTGCTGCTGTTGCGGGCCACCGGCATCGCGCCGGAAACCGCCACCCTGTTCCCCAACCCCTTCCTGCCCCCGACAGAGGCCGAAGCCCTGCACCGCTGGCGGCGGCTGTTCGCCGGGTGCACGCCGGTGGAGCTGCCGCCCGTTACGCCGCCCTCCGCACCGGACCTCGGCGTGGGGGCCATCCTGCACCCGCAAGAGCCGGACCTGGCCGGGTTCTTCGCCCAGATCCCCGCATGGGTGCGCGAAGTGGCCGTGGTCTGGGACGGCGCGCCGCCCGGCTTCGACGCGGCCGCCCTGTGCCCCGTGCCGCTGTGCCAGACGGTGCGCCCGCTGGGGGGCGACTTCGCCGCCCAGCGCAACGCCATGCTCGGGCTGCTGTCCACCGGGTGGTGCCTGTACCTGGACGCCGACGAACGGCTTTCCGCCCGCACCTGGGCATTGCTGCCCCGCCTGATGGCCGTGCCGGGAGCGGGGGCGTGGGTGTTTCCCCGCGCCACCGCCTACCCGGATGCGGACCACCTGCGCGTGGGCTACGGCCTGTGGCCCGACGTGCAGTTGCGGCTGTTCCGTCGCACGGAGGGCGTATGCTTTACTGGCGCGGTGCACGAACGGGTGGTGGGGGTGAACGGCCACACCTGCCTGCTGGCCGACGCCTGGATCGACCATTTGAGCTGGACGGCCAAGGACCGGGAAACGCTGGCCGAGCGGCTGCGGGTATTCGACGCGGCGGCCCAGGCCGTGGGAATGGACCACGACGCCGCTTGCCGCGCGCACCGGCTCAGCGCGGAGTATCCCGCGCTGCGGCGCGACCTGTTCGCGGCGGCCGGGCTGGCCCCCGGCGCGCCGGAACCGGACGGGCCGACGACGGACGGCGGGCAGCGCGCCCCCTTGGCCCTGCGCCTGCCCCTGTCGCCCTGACCTTCGTCGTCCCACGCCGCCACCCCACCCGGCATGACGGCGGCGACACGAAAACATCGGGGCCGCCCGGCGGCTCCGGGGCATCGGGACACGTGCGGCGTTCCCGCGCGAGACCCTGCGCGGAACCGCCCCACCTTGATTTGCGCTGCCCGATGCCCTACACTGCGCATATGCAAGGAAGCAAAGGATTTCCCATGATTATACGCTGCCCGGAATGCCAGTTCGAACGGAGCATCGACAGCAGCAAGATTCCGTCCTCGGCCGCCATCGCCACCTGTCCCAAGTGCCGTCACCGGTTCCGTTTTCGCGACCTCGCGCCCGGCATGGCCGACGCCGCCGGGGATTCTTCCGTGGCGTCCGCCGCACCGGCGGCCTCGCGCGCCCACCCGGCCGGGGCCCATACGCCGCCACCCCGTGAGCACGGACCAGACGGCCCGAACGGACAGGCGACATCGCCGGAACAGGCCGATGCCATGCCCGAAGCGCCCTTCAACCAGCCAGAGGCGCAGGACGAGGATGACGGCCTGCCCGCCTCCTTCCGCCGCCCGTCATTCCAGAATTCTTCTGGCCAGAATTCTTACGGGCAGAGTCCTTCCGGCCCGGCGGATTCCGCAGCGCAGGCTCCCGGCGCCGCCGCATTCGACGGCAATTACAACGGTGAGGACGACCACGTGGGCGAGCCGCGCCCCATCTCCGCCGCCGACGCCACGCCCTCACCCTCTGGCGGCCCCTCTACCCCCGATATGCCTGACGCGCCCCGTGCGCCCGTGGCCCAGCAGCCTTCGCACGGCCACACCGATCTTTCCCGGCCCGGCGACGATCCGCTGCCCCCCGGCGCGGTGATTCCCGGGCGCGGTTCCTCCCCGGCGCGGGACGATGACCAGAACGGCCAGCCCGCCCACCAAAACGGGCGCGGCAACGAACCGCGCCGCCCCGGCTCGCCGCGCGACATCTGGGACGCCGTGGCCTCCGTGGGCGACCGCTGGCGCAAGCAGTCCGGACACGAATCACGGCCGGGCGATGCCCGCGACGACGCCCCTCGTGACGGGCGTGACGGGCGCGAGGACGGCATGTTCGTGCCCCACGGGCCCGGCTCCGACCGCGACCGGCATGACGCCCGCCACCCCGGCGAGCGCGACGCCCCCCTGCCGCCGTGGGCGGCTTCGGCCCGCAACGAGGTGCCGTGGGAAAACCTGGACCGCCTGGGCTTCTTCCCCGGCCTGTACCAGACCATCCTGCGGGTCATGCTGGCCGCGCCGCGCTTCTTTTCCGGAGTGCGCTCCACGGGTTCGCTGAAGCGGCCGGTGGCCTTCTACCTGCTGGTGGGCATCTTCCAGTCGCTGGCGGAACGGCTGTGGTACCTCATGAGCATGCGCGCCTTCGGCGGCTTCATCGAAGACCCGCAGTTGAAGGCCTGGATGGGCAGCGTCACCCACGACATGAGCCTGCCCATGACCCTGCTGCTCTCGCCCTTCACCCTGCTGCTGCAACTGGCCGTGCTGGCGGGCCTGTACCACTTCATGATCCGGCTGGTGGAGCCGCGCGCGGCCGACCTGCCCACCACCGTGCGGGTCATCTCGTACAGCGCCGCGCCCACGGTGCTCAGCGTGGTGCCGCTGGTGGGACCGGTGGTGGGTTCGCTGTGGTTCGTGGTATGCACGTTCGTGGGCGTGAAATACGCGCACCGGCTGCCCTGGTCGCGCACGGCGCTGGCCATCGGGCCGCTGCTGGGGTTGGGTTTCGCGCTGACGGTGCAACTGTTGCGCATGTTCATGTCCTCCGCGCCCATGTAGCCTCGCACAGATTGCCGGGCCGCGCGGGCAGGCGCTCGGCCCGGATCCATCCCCGCAAGGGCGGGGACCGCCCGGCAACGGGCGGGACAGGCAACGCCGCGCATCCCCGGAGGGATGCCCAAGAAGCCACCGGAACGGCGGTCCAGGCAAGAGTCCGGGGAGGCGGTCATGTTCAGGAAACTGCGCGCCCTGTGGAACGAACTGCGAGAACGGCGCAGACACGCCCGTGAAATCGCGCCGCGCACCATCCGCGATCAGGCCGCCGAACTGCGCGAACTGGCGGAGATCGCCGAGCGGGTGTCGCCCGTGGACGCCGAGACGCTGGTGCGGCTGCGGCGCATCCGCCACGAGATGAACGACCTCATGGACCTTACACGCCGCCCGGAATTCCACCGCATTCCCGCCCAGCGCAGGTTGGACCTGCACAACGGCATCCAGCGCACCCGCGAACAGATCCTGGAATCGGCCCAGGCCGCGCCCACGCCCACCCCGCGCCTGCAATAGACAGACGCGCCGGATACGGCAGCGCCCCCCCTGCCCCGCATCCCCCCGCCCCCGGCAGCCGTACGCCAACCGGCCCGCGCGCCTTCACATTCCCTGATATATCCCGGCATCATTCTTGCTTCGGCATGGCCACCATCCGTCCGCGCGACGGCTTTCCGACATCACCGCCACGCGCCCGTCCGTCACGACGGCGACAGGCGCGCGGTCATTCCCGGAGCGTTGTCCATGTCCCTGATGTTCCGCCTGCCCACCTCGCCAGCCCGCGCCCGGCGGCTTGCCGCGCGCCTTGCCCTGCTCCTGCTGCTTGCCGCCCTGCTGCCCCTGGCCGCATCCTGCTCCGGGCCGCCCAAGGCCGGGGTGAACATCGACCTCGCCAGCCAGCCCCCCTTCTACATGGACGACTGGGTGCGGCGCGGCAACCCCCAGGTCAGCGTACGGCCGACAACCCCGCCCAACCGCCCGCTGACCGCGCTGTTCGTGCCCTTCCGGGTTACCCAGCAGATGGACAAGCCGAGCTACGTGGGGCTCGAGGTGTCGCGCCAGATCTGGCAGACGTGGCTGTCGGAAAAGGTCTTTCCGGTCATCGAGTTCGCGGAGACCGCCACCCCCTACCGCCGCGACGTGGCCATGCAGTTGGCCGCCCAGCGCGGGGCGCAACTGCTCATCGGCGGGTACGTCAGCCATTACGTCAACGGCGGCACCTCGGGTGATTCCAAGCTGTCGGTGTCCATGGAGATCTGGGACATGAACACCGGCCAGATGATCTGGGCCATGGGCCACGCCGGGGTCATGGAACACCAGTTCGCCAACGACTTCCTGCTGTTCTCCGCCAAGTCGCGCATGCCCAGCGACCCCATGTGGGCCATCATCCAGACCGTTTCGTGGGACATGGCGCAAGAGGTCAAGCTGTGGATCAACCCGCCCGCGCCACGCGGGCTGTCAAAGGAACCGGCGTTCTAGGATTTTCCGGCCGGGCCGCCACGGGGCCCGGCCGTTCCTTTTCCGCGCCGTCGGCCCGGCGTGCGTCCCGGCTCCAGTGTCCGGTCCCCCTGCCCCGGCTTCACCGCCCGGTTCCGGCCCCTTCACTCCCCCCTGCCGCCGCCCTGTTCCCTTCGCGCGTTCCGCACCCGCTTTGCCAAGCCCCGCGCCGGGTTGCCGCCATTCCCTCCCGTTCGCTCCGGTTTCAACTCGGCCGGGGCGGGTTGCTTTCCCTCCGCCACGATTTATGCTAGGGCGTGAGGACGTTTTTCCGGTGCCAGCCCGCCGCGCTACGCCCCGTGCCAGAAGGCCGGGGCCTCTCTTGTCAGCGCGCCCGGCGGCCAGCCAACAGGAGTGAGAATGATCGGCATCTCCAAGCTTTACTGTGGTCAGGTCGAGCCTTCGGACGCCCTTCGCTACGGGCGTCATTCGGGCCAGCTTCCCTCCCACCTGCTCCAGTTCTCCAAGGACAAGAAACCGGTTGTGGTCTGGAACATGACCCGCCGTTGCAATCTGAAGTGCGTGCACTGTTACGCGCAGGCCGTTGACCCCGAAGGCAAGGACGAAATCTCCACCGAACAGGGCAAGGCCATCATCGACGACCTGGCCGCCTACGGCGCGCCGGTCATGCTCTTTTCCGGCGGCGAGCCGCTGGTGCGCCAGGACCTGGTGGAACTGGCCAAGCACGCCACCACCAAGGGCATGCGCGCGGTCATCTCCACCAACGGCACCCTGATCACCAAGCAGAAGGCCCGCGAACTGAAGGAAGTGGGCCTGTCCTACGTGGGCATCTCGCTGGACGGCGGCGAGGAAGTGCACGACAAGTTCCGCGCCGTGCCCGGTTCCTACCGCCGCGCGCTGGAAGGCATCGAGAACTGCAAGGCCGAAGGGCTGAAGGTGGGGCTGCGCTTCACCATCAACAAGCGCAACCAGGGCGAGGTGCCCAAGCTCTTCCAACTGCTGCGCGACCTTGAAGTGCCGCGCATCTGCTTCTACCACCTGGTGTACTCCGGCCGCGGTTCCGAACTGATCAAGGAAGACCTGGATCACGCGGAAACCCGCGCCATGGTCGACCTGATCATGGACAAGACCCGCGAACTGTTCGACGCCGGGCTGCCCAAGGAAGTGCTGACCGTGGACAACCACGCCGACGGCCCCTACGTGTGGATGCGCATGCTGAAGGAAGACCCCAAGCGCGCCGCCGAGGTGTTCGAACTGCTGCAGTACAACGAGGGCAACAACTCCGGGCGCGGCATCGGCTGCATCTCGTGGGACGGCAAGGTGCACCCCGACCAGTTCTGGCGTCAGCACGTGGTGGGCAATGTTCTGGAACGCCCCTTCTCCCAGATCTGGGACGACCCGAACATCGAACTGCTGCACAAGCTGAAGGACAAGAAGCAGCACGTGGGCGGCCGTTGCGCCACCTGCCGCTTCCTGAACATCTGCGGCGGCAACTTCCGCGCCCGCGCCGAAGCCTACTACGGCGACATCTGGGCGCAGGATCCCGCCTGCTACCTGAGCGACGACGAAATCCGCGCGTAGGGGCACCCCGCGCCGGAACCATACCCGCATGACGACGCCCGGACGGCCCATGGCCGTCCGGGCGCACGCTCCGCCGCCAAGGCCCCAGCCGGGCCGCATCGCCGCATCACTGCCGGGCGCGCCGCGCGAAGCGTTTCAACCCTGCCTATTCCAGGAGACGGCATGTCCGAATTCGGGGACTTCTTTCGGGGGCGCAGACTGCGCCGCACCGCCGCCCTGCGCGAGATCGTGCGCGAAACCGCGCTGCGCGCGGCCGACCTGATGATGGCCTACTTCGTGGTGGAAACCGACGACCCCACGTTCCGCAAGGAAATCGGGGCCATGCCGGGCCAGTACCAGCTTTCGCTGCAGGAACTGGAAAAACAGGTGGAAGCCGCCGTGGCCACGGGCCTGCGCAGTTGCATCCTGTTCGGCATCCCCAGGGAAAAGGACTATCGCGGCAGCGAGGCCTACAACAAGGACGGCGTGGTGCAGCAGGCCGTGCGCCTGCTGAAGAAGCGCTGGCCGAACCTCGTGGTGTGCACCGACGTGTGCCTGTGCGAATACACCGACCACGGCCACTGCGGCCTGGTGCGTCAGGGCGATACGTCGGGCGAGGTGCACAACGACCCCACCCTGTCGCTGCTGGCCAAGACCGCCGTAAGCCACGCCGAGGCCGGGGCCGACATCGTGGCCCCCTCGGACATGATGGACGGCCGGGTGCAGGCCATCCGCCGGGCGCTGGACCAGAACGGGTTCAGCCACATCCCCGTCATGTCCTATGCGGTGAAGTACGCCTCGAGCTTCTACGGCCCGTTCCGCGAGGCGGCGGAATCCACCCCGCAGTTCGGCGACCGCAAGACCTACCAGATGGACCCCGCCAACCGGGTGGAGGCCATGCGCGAGGCGGCGGCCGATATCGCCGAGGGCGCGGACATGCTCATCGTCAAGCCCGCCGGGCCGTACCTGGACATCATCCGCGACGTGCGCGAGCGCTTCGACGTGCCCGTGGCCGCCTATCAGGTAAGCGGCGAATATTCCATGATCCGCGCTGCCGGGCTGAACGGCTGGATCAACGAGGACGCCGTGGTCATGGAATCGCTGCTGGGCATCAAGCGCGCCGGGGCCGGGCTGATCATCACCTACTTTACCGAAGACCTGCTGCGCAAAGGGCTGGTGAACTAGCATGAGCCATCCGCAACACCCCGGCGACGAACGCAAGGTCGGCCACCCGGCCAGCATGGGCGGACATTCAGGCGGCCATCCCACCGGAGTGGGCGCGCCGCAAATGCCGCGCACCCTGCCCGACGGCACCCCCACCTGCAAGCTCATCGCGTGGGAAGTGACCCGCTCGTGCAACCTGGCCTGCAAGCACTGCCGGGCCGAAGCACACGAAGAACCCTACCCCGGCGAATTCTCCACCGCCGAGGCCAAGGCGCTCATCGACACCTTTCCGCAGGTGGGCAACCCCATCATCATCTTTACCGGGGGCGACCCCATGATGCGCGCCGACGTGTACGAGCTTATCGCATACGCCACCGGCCTTGGCCTGCGCTGCGTCATGTCGCCCAACGGTACCCTGATCACGCCGGAAACGGCCCGCAAGATGAAGGAAGCAGGCGTGCAGCGCTGCTCCATCTCCATCGACGGGCCGGACGCCGCCAGCCATGACGCCTTCCGGGGCGTGCCCGGCGCGTTCGACGCTTCCTTGCGGGGCATCGAGTACCTGAAGCAGGCGGGCATCGAATTCCAGATCAACACCACCGTCACCCGCGACAACCTCGGCAGCTTCAAGGACATCTTCACGCTGTGCGAGCGCATCGGCGCGGCGGCGTGGCACATCTTTCTGCTGGTGCCCACCGGGCGCGCGGCAGGTCTTGGCGACCAGGTCATCTCCGCCACGGAATACGAAGAAGTGCTGAACTGGTTCTACGACTTCCGCAAGACCACCTCCATGCACCTCAAGGCCACCTGCGCGCCGCACTACTACCGCATCATGCGCCAGCGGGCCAAGGAAGAGGGCCTGGCCGTCACGCCCGACACCTTCGGCATGGACGCCATGACGCGCGGCTGCCTTGGCGGCATCGGGTTCTGCTTCATCAGCCATGTGGGCCAGGTGCAGCCGTGCGGCTACCTGGAACTGGACTGCGGCAACGTGCGCGAAACGCCATTTCCGGAAATCTGGCGCAACACGCACCATTTCAAGCAGTTTCGCGACCAGGAAGCCTACACCGGCAAGTGCGGCCCCTGCGAATACCACAAGGTGTGCGGCGGCTGCCGCGCGCGCGCCTACAACATGAGCGGCGACCACATGGCCGAGGAACCGCTGTGCTCGTACACCCCACGGCGCACCGGCGCGTGCCGCTGACGGAGGCCCCATGACCGCATCCCACGCCGCGACGGACTCCCTGGACCAGATCGACAAACGCATCCTGGACGTGATCCAGTCGGACTTTCCGCTGGAATCGCGCCCCTACGCCGTCATCGGCGAAAAGTGCGACATAACGGAAGCGGAGGCGCTGGCCCGCGTGCGCGCCATGCGCGAACGCAAGCTCATCCGCCGCATCGGGGCCAACTTCCAGTCGGCCAAGCTGGGCTTTCGCTCCACGCTGTGCGCGGCCAAGGTGCCGGACGAGGCCATGGACGGGTTCGTGGCCGAGGTGAACCGCCACGTGGGCGTCACCCACAACTACCTGCGCAACCACGAATACAACATCTGGTTCACCTGCATCGGCCCTTCGTGGGACAGCGTGTGCGCCACCCTGGCCGAGATCACCGAAAAGACGGGCATCCCCATCCTGAACCTGCCCGCCACCAAGTTGTTCAAGATCAAGGTGGATTTCCAGATGGGTGACTAGGCCCTGCCGTCATTGCGCGAGATCAAGCCCCGGAATGTCATCCGACACTCCGGGGCTTTGCATGTGTCGCGCCTTCCCGATGACCGGGCAAACGAACGCCTCTCCGGCCCTCCCGTGCCACGTGTCACCCGGGCGGCATGACGCACCGCCGCATTCATGCTATGTACGGCCCATGACCATCCTCTCCCTGCTCTCCGCCGTCGCCGCGCTCGTGGCCACCCTCTGCCTTGCCGCCATCACCCTGCTGCACGGGGCATGGGTTCTGGGGTCCACCCTGTGGCTCGACAGGGTCATTCCCCGCACGCCAGATTCTGCGGGCGGCCGCCCCCTGTTCGCCCCCTCGCGCGGGCTGACCGGCGCGGTGACCCTGGCCTTCGCCCTGCTGGCGCTGCTGCCGGGCCTGACCCTGGGCTGGCTGCCCCTGCCGCCGCCCCGCATGGCCCCCACGCTGTGCCTGGGCGCGGCGTTCATCTTCGTGGTGCGGGCCATTGGCGACTTTCGGTATTGCGGCCTGTTCCGGCGCATCCGCTCCACCACCTTCGCCCATTGGGACGCCCGGCTATACACGCCGCTGTGCCTGCTGCTGGCCGCCTGCTACGGGCTGCTGGGCACCGCGCCCCGCTGACGGGCGTCGGGGCTGCGGCCATCCCCTGCCACATGCGGGCATCTGCGGACGTCCACCGACATCATCCGCATTCCACGAATGTCCACGCCTTGCCCCTGCCCGCCCCCTGCCCTATGAAAGGGGCATGGGACGCACAGCGCATCGCTCGAAACACGGCAAACGGGACACGCAAGCCCCCAAGGCAAATTCCGGCAGGGAACGCGGCGGTGCGTCCCCAGCCGAGCGCATGGCCCATGCCACCTGCACCGGCGTGCGCCATGCCCCGCCGCGCCTGTCCCTGACCATTCCGCCGGAGCGCATCGACGCCGCCACGTGGGACCAGATCGAAAGCGCGCTGGCCCTGCCCTGCATGGTGCACCTGGCCGTCATGCCCGACGCCCACGCGGGCTACGACCTGTGCATCGGCGGGGTGGCCCTGCTGGACGGGCACATCAGCCCCAGCTTCGTGGGCTACGACATCGGCTGCGGCATGTGCCACGTGAACACCGGTCTGCCCGCAGACGAGGCGCTGCCCGACGAGGCGGCCCGCCGCCTGCTACTCGACAGGCTGCGGCTGTCCATTCCCGTGGGCACCGCCACCCGCGCCGCCGGGGAATACGACCTGCCGCGCTTCACCAGCGCCAGCGGCGACGCGCAACTGACAGAAGCGGTGAACGCGCGCCAGTCCATCCAGTTGGCCACCCTGGGCGGGGGCAACCACTTCCTCGAAGTGGGGGTGAACAAACGTGGCGAGATCGGCATCACCGTGCATTCCGGCTCGCGCCGCTCCGGCTGGGACATCGGCGCATGGTACATGCGGCAGGGACGGCTGTTCCCGCTGGATTCGCGCCTTGGCCGCGCCTACCGGCAGGACATGGACTGGGCGCTGGACTACGCGCTGCTGAACCGCCGACTGATGCTGGAACACGCCCTGCGCGCGCTGGCCGACGTGCACCGGCAACTGGCCCGGCCCACGCACAAGCCAGTCACCGGCACCGCCGCGCCCAAGGTGCGTACACGGCCCGCAGCCTCCCCGGCCTCCGCCCTCCCAGCCTCTTCCCTATCTTCGCTCGTCCCCGCTGCTTCCCCGGCTCCATCCAGCCAGCCGCCCCTGTCCGAACAGGAAATTTCCCTGCTGCTGGGCCGCATGATCAACGAGAACCACAACCACGCCGTGGTCTGGAACCAGCCCGGCCCTTCCGGCGCGCCGCTGGTGCTGCACCGCAAGGGAGCCACCCCGGCTGACGCTGGCCAGCCCGGCATCATCCCCGCCAACCAGCGGGACGGGGTGTACGTCACGGAAGGGCTGGGCAACACGGAATACCTGTCCTCGGCCTCGCACGGGGCGGGCCGACGCATGTCCCGCAACGAGGCACAGCGCACCATTTCGCTGGAACGCTTCCAGACGCAGATGCGCGGCATCGTCTGCCGCTCCGACATGGGGGTGCTGGACGAAGCCCCCGACGCCTACAAGTCCATCGCGGAAGTGCTGGCCGCGCAGGACGGCGTGCTGGTGCGTGTCATCGATCACTTCCGCCCGCTGGTAGTGCTGAAGGGGTGACAGACAGCCGGTTGGGGATAGGCAACAAGGTCGCCCCCTTGCTCACTCCCTTCGCTTATCGGCTCACTTTAGCCACCGGCGAAGGTGACAGGCTGTACACCTTCCTGCCCCCCCCCCCAACACCCGAAGACAACGTGCCGCGTGTAGAAGCGTGTGGCGCCGCGCCTTGGCGGCGGCATATGCGTCGCGGCGGGGGCGCAGATAATGGCACCCCCGCTCCGCCATGCCCGTGAGAGTATGGCGCACATCGCATTCCGCCGGGCAGATCACCCGAAGGCGCTTTGGCCGAGGGAAGCTGCCCGGCAGGGAATGTGGTGCAGGATACGTTGGGGGTCCAGGGGAGGCGAAGCCCCCCTGGAACGCGGGGATGCAAGGGGCCATCGTTCAATGGCCCCTTGCCCGCCGGAGGCATAACGAAATCGAGAGTACCCAAGAAGGCAGGACTGCCGTCGTAGAAGCCGCCCCCAAAAAAGGCACAACACTCTTTCCCTCTCCCTTCTTCCTTCCCCCTCCTCCTCCCCTGCCCCAACAAAAAAAAGCGCCCGGCCATACCGACCGGGCGCTCTCTTCTCATAGCAAGCCGCGTAGCGACTCTACATCGCGTAGCGACTAGAAACCGAAACCGTCGTCGCTGGCGCCGGAGGCGCCAAAGCCGAAGGTATCGGGCACGCCGCCGCTGGTGTCTTCGGCGGGCGCATCGAAGTCGGCCATGGCACCGCCCTCGGCGGCAGCCGCGCCAGCGGCGCCGGCGGCGGCCACGGGCAGGGCCTTCAGGGCGTCCTTGACGGCGCGGGAAACGATGTCCTTCACGCTGGACTCGATTTCCTTCTCGTCAATGGCCACCTTGCCGTTGAAGGGAGCCAGTTCCTTCTTCAGGTTGGCGATGTCGCCGTTCAGGCTCTGCACCTTCTGCTCGGACTGGCCAAGCTTCTTCTCGAGGTCGGCGGCCTGGCCCTTGAAGGGGGTCAGTTCCTTCACCTGGGCCTGCAGCCCGGCGACGGTTTCTTCCAGTTCGGCCACGTTGGCCTTCAGGGACGCGATCTTGTCCAGCACCACGCTGATGCCGGCCAGTTCGGCGGCGGAGATGGGCTGAAGGGACACGTTGTCGCCAAGGCGGCCACATTCCTTCTTCACCCAGTCGTCGTAGTTGCCTTCGGCTTCACCGCACTGCATGAAAGCCGGGTTCTGGCTGTACAGCCAGCCCTTGGCCATGGGGGCCACGGCGGCTTCCTCTTCGGTGGCCAAGGCGCGCTGGGCCAGGTAGCCCAGCAGGTCGGACACGTCGGCACCGGCCTTCCCGGCGACCAGGCCGAGAACGGTTTCCATCTTGAACACTCTGCGACCTTCGTCAGACATTGCAGCCTCCTGATATCGGAAGAATGACTTCTCGGTTCGTTGTTCCGGCCGTGCGCGCACCTTCGCGCGCCGCCTTCTCTGCCGCTAGCGGCGGCCCATGGCGCGCACGTAGGTGAGCGCGGCGGTACGGTACACAAGGTGGCCGAGCTTCGACCACGGCAGGTAGGCGAACAGCATCCACACCGCCACAAGGTGCACGTAGTACACGCTGTAGGCGACAGGAGCGATGCCCGCGAGGCGGAACAGCTGGCTGAGCACGCCGGTGACGGCAACCACCCAGATGACGCCAAGCAGGTACCAGTCATAGTAGTTCGAACTGGTCTTCTTGGGGTCCAGGGCCTTGCGGCGCACGGTAAGGATGGCCAGGCCCACCAGCAGCATCACCGCGCCGATGTTCGCCAGGATCTTCACGGGGAAGGTCAGCGGCATGGGCGTGTGGATCTCGATGGCCGGAATCACCTTGCCGCCCCAGTGCCCCACGGCCACCACGCCGGTGACGAAGGCCAGGATGACGAAGGAGTACATGAGGATCATGTGGCCCACCTTGCGGTCGGACTTGTCCGCGCCGCAATCCTTGAACTTGGTGTGGGTCAGCACTTCCTCGAGGATCACGTCGACCAGGTGCAGCGTCCAGTGCTTGGTCTTGCCGAGCATCAGGGTGCGGCCTTCAGGCTGGAACGACGCGATGAGGTTCTTGGTCCCCTTGAACAGGATGCCCACCGCCGTGAAGAAGGTAAGCATGAAGATGGGGTCGATGGTGAAGTCACCGGGGAACAGCTTGCCGAACACGATGTCGCCCTGGGGGAACAGGGAGCCGTTCACGCCGGCCATGATCATCCAGACCACCGCCCACAGGATGGCCGGAATGGCAACCAGGATGGGCAGGTACTGGGGAGAGGACAGCCACTTGCCAACCACGGTGGGCTGGGTGAGGCGCGCGTAGGTCATGTTGCGCAGCGCGGACAACAGGTCGCCCGGCTTCGCGCCGCGGGGGCACAGGTCGGAGCAGGTGCCGCAGTTGTGGCACAGCCAGATGTCCACGTCGGACAGCAGCTTGTCCTTCAGGCCCCACGAGGCCCAGACCATCTCCTTGCGGGGATAGGGGTTGCTCGTGGGGGAGATGGGGCAGGCCACGCTGCAAGTGGCGCACTGGTAGCACTTCTTGAGCGATTCGCCACCGACAGCCTGCAGTTCTTTGACGAACTCAAGATCGGGTTGAATCCTGACGGGTTGAGCCATGTTCCATCTCCTCCTAGTACCCCTTGAACGGGTTCGGACCCTTCTCAAGGATCATGTTCATGAAGTCCTCGATCACGCCGGGGAGCTTGTCGTACTCGTCAATGGCGACTTCGTACTGCTCCACGCGGTCCGGCTCCACGCCAAGGCGGTTCAGCGTCTCGGCAATGTTCTCCTTGCGGCGCTTGCAGATTTCCGAACCCTTGACGAAGTGGCACTGGTAGTCGTCGCCGTACTTGCAGCCCAGCATCATCACGCCGTCGATGCCCTTGGACATGGCGTCGGCAACCCAGATGGCGTTGACCGAGCCAAGGCAGCGCACGGGAATGATGCGCACGTACGGGCTCCAGTGCTTGCCGCGCAGCGCGGCCATGTCCAGCGCGGGGTAGGCGTCGTTCTCGCAGGCCAGGATGACCACGCGGGGGCCGCCCTTCTTCATGTCCGGCGGCACGTTGATCTCGCGGATCATGGAGCCGATCTGGTCGATGTTGTAGTTGGCGAAGGAGATGACGCGCTCGGGGCAGGCGCCCATGCACGTGCCGCAGCGGCGGCAGCGGGCCGGGTTCGGCTTCGGCGTGCCCTTTTCATCGTCGTCCAGCGCGCCGAAAGGACATTCCTCGGTGCAGCGCTTGCACTGGGTGCAGCGGACGAAGTTGAACAGCGGGTACGACAGGTCGCCCGAGCGGGGGTGCACCGCAACGCCGCGGTTGGCGGATTCGATGCACTGGATGGCCTTCATGGTGGCGCCCACGGCGTCTTCCTCGGCGGCGTCCAGCATCATGGGCTGGCGCACGCAACCGGCGGCGTACACGCCCGTGCGGCGGGTTTCGTAGGGGAAGCAGATGTAGTTCGAGTCGGCGTAGCCTTCGAACAGTTCCAGGTCGGGGAAGGCCGGACCCTGGCGGTAGTCGAAGTTGACGATGGGATCCTTCGCGGTGGCGGGCACGATGCCGGTGGGCAGCACTACCATGTCCACGTTGATCTCGATGTCGTCGCCGATGAGGGTCTTGTCGCACAGCACGTTCAGGCTGCCGTCGGCGGCCTGGGTGATGGAGCGGATTTCCGCCTTGGACATCATGACGCCCAGGCGATCCTGCGCGGCCTTGTAGAACCGCTCGTGGATGCCCTGCACCACCATGCTGTCGTACAGGATGAAGGCCTGGCCGCCTTCGAAGGCGTCGCACACGTAGCCGGCCTGCTTCAGGGCAACAACGCTGCTGATGGCGTTGGAGATGGGCAGGTGGCGCACGCTTTCGTGGTCCTTCACCACCGGGGCGGCGGCTTCGCCTTCCGCCGGGGCGGGGGCTTCTGCCGGGGCTTCGGCGCACACTTCGGCGTAGGGGTCGGCCGGTTCGGCCAGCGCGGTGTTCAGGATGAAGGCCACGCGGCGGGCGGTGATGCCCCCGTTCTTGGCCAGCTTCTCGAACTCGGCGGCGGTCACCACGTTCTGCAGGCTGCCGTAGCCGAAGGGCTCGAGCACCTTGGTGTCCTGCGGCTGCCAGCCGGTGGCCAGCACGACCGCGCCCACCTTCACTTCCTGCTCGCCCGAGGCAAGCGCGATGGTGGCGGTGAAGTCGCCGGGCTGGCCGGAGAGCTTGGCCAGCTTGGCCTTGGTGTACACGGTGATGTTGGCGTCACCCTGCACGGCGGCGATCTTCTTTTCGATGCCGGTGTCATGCACGTCGGTGTAGGGGTGGCTGAGCGGCACGGTCTTCAGCAGGCCAAGGGCGCGGCCGCCGAGCACTTCGTCCTTTTCCACCAGCACCACTTCGTGGCCCGCCAGCGAGGCGTTGGTGGCCGCGGTAAGACCGGTCCAGCCGCCGCCCAGCACCAGCACGCGGCGCACGCCCTCGGAGGGCGAACCGTCGGGGGCGGTGGTCTTCTGCAGACGGACGACGCCCATGTTCACGTAGTCGGTCACCAGCGCTTCAAGCAGCTGGGGGGCCGCCTCGGGGTCGGGCAGCGAACCGTCGGGGTTCTTGTAGGAAAGCACGCCCTGCTCGCGCAGGTTCACGCGGTCGACCAGCACGCCCTCGAATTCGTAGAGGTCCCAGTCGACGCGGGGGGAAGCGCCGCACAGCAGCACGCCGTCCAGGCCTTCTTCCTCGATGTCGGCGATGATCTCGTCACGGGCCTTCTTGTCGGCAAGGACGGGAAAGACCTTGCAGACCGGCGTGAGATCGCCCCATTTGCCGCCCACAGTATCGGCAAGGGACTCAAGGTCGAGACCGCCGCCGATGCTCGACTGGTCGAAATAGACGCCAATTTTGGTGGCCATTCTGTATTACCTCCCTCTCACCGTTTGAATCGCCTTCAGGGCCGCGCTGGTGCCGGACTGGGCGGTACGCATCACGTCGAGCGGCTTCTGGGCGCACCCGGCGGCAAAGATGCCCTTTTCCTCGCCGCCGACGATGAAGCCTTCCTCGTCCACGGGCACGTCGAAAGGCAGCTTCTGGCCCGCGAGGCTGGGCTGCATGCCGGTGGCCAGCACGACGAGGTCGTAGCGGTGCTTGCGCTTTTCGCCCTTCACCGCGTCTTCCACCTCGACGATGACGTCGCCGGTGGCGGCGTCTTCCTCGACGCCAGCGACCTTGCCCTTGACCAAGGCGATCTTCTCGTCGGCCTTCACCTTGCGCAGGAACTTGTCATAGCGGCCCGGGGTGCGCAGGTCGATGTAGTACACCGTCACTTCCGCGTCGGGGAACTGCTCGCGCACGTACAGGGCCTGCTTGAGGGAGGCCATGCAGCAGATGTAGGAACAGTAGTTCAGGTGGTTCTGGTCACGCGAGCCCGCACACTGCACGAAGGCCACCTTCTTGGGGGCCTTGCCGTCGGAGGGGCGCTTGATCTGCCCGGCGGTGGGGCCGCTGGCCGAGGCCAGGCGCTCCAGCTGCATGTTGGACACGCAGTTGGCGAACTTGCCCGCGCCAAGGTTGGACAGCCTGGTCACGTCGTAAGGCTTCCAGCCGGTGGCGATGACGACGCTGCCCACGTTCAGCTCGATGTCGCGCGGGGCTTCGTTCATGTCGCAGAACGCGCTCTTGCCGACCTTCAGTTCGTCGGCGCGGGAGAGCGCGGCCTTGTCGAGCACGAAGCGGCTGGGGAAGGCGAACGGCACGCTCATGTACAGCGGCTTGCGCTTTGCGAGGCCCAGTTCGAACTCGTTGTCCACGGCGCTTTCAAGGGAGGAGGCGAGCAGGGAAAGGTCGGCGCTGCTCGGCACGGTGCCGCGCGGCTCGATGTGCACCTTGACGGTGTAGTTGCCAGCTTCGCCGGACACGGCGGTCACTTCCGCCTGGGTGAAGAACTTGATGCGCGGGTTCTTCTTGATGCGCTGGAACTGGATTTCCAGGCCGCAGGAGGGAGGGCAAAGCTTGGGGAAATATTTGTTAAGCTGCGCAACCCGCCCGCCAAGAAACGGTGTTTTCTCGACGATGTACACTTCATAGCCGACTTCCGCGGCTTCAATGGCGGCCGTAAGTCCGCTGAAACCGCCTCCGACGACGAGTATGGAGTTCGACATTCTCGCTATCCTCCCTACAGTTTATCGGGCCTTCGTCAAAACGGCCTAAGCCCAGACAATAAGGCATGCTTACTGCCCCGGCTTAGGCCGTCCGGGTGAAAGGAGAAAGGGGCGGTTGCGGCTTGCCGCAACCGCCCCTGAAGCTCACCTATTCGGTGGGAATGATCTGGTAGTAGGGCTTCTTGAAGATCTTCGTTTCGCCCTTCTTGGGATCATGCTTCGAGTTCACGAAGCACTTCCACTTGGAGTCGTCGAGGCCCATGAAGTCGGCACGGTAGTAGAAGCCGGGGTAACGGGACTCTTCGCGGAAGCGGATGTGCTGCATGTGCAGGCGCACGGTCCACAGACGGTGGTAGTTTTCCCAGCAGCGCAGCAGTTCGTGCAGGTCGCGAGCGGCCAGCTTGAGGGAGTCTTCTTCCAGCATGTCCATGAGCGCGAAGCCGGTGTCGAGCGCCGCAGCGGAGGTGGTGTAGTAGGTACCCACGCCACCGCCGTATTCGTCGGTGCACTTCACGAGGCGCATCATGAAGTTCTTGGGGCTGATGTAGGTCGGGTTCACCACCGGGTCGGTGGAGGCGTCCTTGCCAGCCAGGTAGTTGAAGTAAGGACGGTAGATGAGCTGCTTCAGCTCTTCGGCCGTTTCCTTGATGGCGGGCTTGAAGCCCTTGTGGTCGATGCACCAGCGGACCATCTGCTTGCCGCAGATACGGCCTTCGGCGTGCGAACCGGAGGAGAACTTGTGGCCGGAAGCGCCGACGCCGTCAGCGCAGGTCCACAGGCCCATCACGGTGGTCATGCGGTTGTAGACCTTGCCGTTGTCCGCGCGCACCTTGTAGTCTTCGGGCACCCAAGGTTCGTCGGGACCGGACACCCAGATGCCGCAGCAGCCGGAGTGCGAGCCGAGCAGGTAAGGTTCGGTGGGCATGATTTCCGAGCCGCGTTCTTCGGGCTGGATGTTCATGCAGGCCCACAGGTTGGCCTGACCCACGCACATGTCGAGGAAGTCTTCCCAGGCTTCGGACTCGAGGTGCTTCTGCTGCTCGGGGGTCATGGTGGCGAAGGTGGTCTGCAGGGCGGTCTTGGTGTCCATGTAGATGGGACCGCGACCTTCGCGCATTTCGCGAAGCATCATGTGGTTACGCAGGCAGGTCGGGATGACGTGGCCCTTGGCGTAGCCGCGATCTTCGTAGGGCTTCAGCATCGCGCGGTTGGTGGCGCAGTAGTCTTCACCCTTGTAGTTGGTGGCCTTCGCCTTGAACAGCAGGAACCACGCGCCGACCGGGCCGTAACCGTCCTTGAAGCGGGCGGGCACGAAGCGGTTTTCCATCATGGTCATTTCGGCGCCGACCTGGGCACACATGGTGTAGGTCGAACCGGCGTTCCACACGGGGTACCAGGCGCGGCCCATGCCTTCACCAGTGGAGCGGGGCTTGTACACGTTCACCGCGCCGCCGCAGGCAACCATCATCGCGTTGGTGCGGAAGATGTGCACTTCGTTGGCGCGCAGGTTGAAGCCCACGGCGCCGGCGATGCGGTTTTCGGTGTTGGCGTCGAGCAGCAGCTTCACGATGAAGATACGTTCCATGATGCGGGCTTCGCCAAGGGCGTTCTTCGCGGCTTCAGCCACGATGCACTTGTACGATTCGCCGTTGATCATGATCTGCCAGCGGCCGGAACGCACGGGGTCGTCGCCGTTGCGCAGCGACTTGCCGGCGGCCTTGGCCTGGGCGCCGTCGAGGTTGTGGCCGTGTTCGTCCTTGATCCAGCAGGGCAGGCCCCACTCTTCGAACAGGTGCACGGAGTCGTCAACGTGACGGCCAAGGTCGAAGATAAGGTCTTCGCGCACGAGGCCCATGAGGTCGGTGCGGACCATGCGCACGTAGTCGTCGGCGGGGTTCTTGCCAAGGTACGTGTTGATGGCCGACAGGCCCTGCGCCACGGCGCCGGAGCGCTCGAGGGTGGCCTTGTCCAGCAGCATGATCTTCAGGTCGGGGGCGTACTTGTCAGCCCAGCGCACGACTTCGAACGCGGTGCCGCAGGAGCCCATACCACCGCCGACGATGAGGATGTCGACGTCATGTTCCTTCACGATGGGATCGGCGATGGCCACACCCTTCGCCTGTTCCTTAACGGGAATCATCGGCATAGCTAAATCTCCTTATCGCAATGACTTGCGGTGGGTTCCGGACTAGCGGTTGCCGCCTTCGCAACCGGTTTCATACCAGCACTGGCTCATATCAGCGTCGCTGATCGCGGCCTTTTCGCCAAGGGCAACCTTGGGAGCGATGAGGGCGGTCTCGGTGAACAGCAGTTCGTTCTCGAGGTCGCCAGCTTCGGGCTTGCCGTCGAAGGGCTTGATCGAGCCTTCAGGGGTGGTACGAATGGGGAACTTGAAGCGCTTCACATTCCCGTTGCGGAACTTGACGGTCCACATGATGGAGTCGGCCGAGCGCATGGGGATGCAGGTGCCGCCCATGGGCGCGAAGTCGGCGTAGGGGCGGGCCGTGATGGCGCCCTGGGGGCAGATCTTCACGCAGGAGTAGCATTCCCAGCAGGCTTCGGGCTCCTGGTTGTAGGCCTTCATGGCCTCGGGGTCGAGGATCATGAGGTCGTTGGGGCAGATGTACATGCAAGCGGTCTTTTCGCCACCCTTGCAGCCGTCACACTTGGACGGATCAACATAAGTCGGCATACCTTATCCTCCAACTCAGCGAATTAAGGGGTTATACCTTGTCAGCCTCAACCCATGCGGATCCCACCATCATGTCGATGGAGGCTGAAAAAGCAGGTTCGGGAGCCTGCCTTTTCGGACTGCATCGCCCTCCGCGGCCTGATCGTGTTGCTTGTGACCGATTTAACAATGTGGCCCGACAGTGTCAAGCAACTTGTTCAAACCCTTCACAAGGATACGCCATCATACTGTTTTCGCGCGATTTATTTGAACATTACGGCACGTTGCCGCCGCAGGACGGGGGCCACCCCGCCGCACTGCCCCTTGCGGTGTATCGTGAAGCAGGCAGAGTTTCAAGACCGTCCGCCGCCGTTTTGCGGCCTTTTATCCCTTTTTTCACGAAAGACCACCCGGAACGGGTTTCCGGCGATGCAGGATCGCCCGGATTCCGGACCAGCCCACGCGCCTATGACTGTGCGAACAAGCAGTTACATACCCCGGCGTCATCCTGTCGGCGACCTTGTGACGGTATGCGCATGCCATCAAAACGTCACCGGCGCCTCCCCCCGTTTTCGCGGCATGCGACGCTGCGCGCACGTAACGGGCGACAATGACGGCACTTGCCCCGACATAGTGAGCATGTGCGCGCTGTCTCAAGCAGGTGACGCGGGCACTGTTGCACCGCCGCCCATGCCCGGCCGCAGTTAGGAGAACGGCGCGGCGGCCCATGTGGGAGGGGCGGCCCGGCCGACTCGCCGCGTACGCCCCCTCTCCGCCTTCGGGCGCGCCCCGCCCCACGGCCTTGCCACTTGCCGAACCGCACGTTTCGGGCTAGGTGGTACGCCACATCACCATCCCAACACAGGTTCCCCAATGCACGACACCAACGATTCCCCGTCCGGCCGCCCGGAGCGGGATGCCGAGAGCCGTTCCGAACGCGCCCCCCGTTCCGACCGCCCCGACCGCCCCGCACGTACCGATAAAGGCGGGCAGTACGCCCGCTCTCCCCGTTCCGGCGAGGGCCGCCCCTCGCCCCGGCCATCGTCCGGCCAGTCGCTGGTCGAATCCATCATGGACATCGACAAGGACATCATCCGCCTGCTGGCCAAGCGCGCCCGCCTCTTCCAGAAGGTGCGCGGCAGTCGCCGCCCCGGCGTGTCCTCTGCCCCCGCGCGCGACACCGTGGCCGAAAAGCAGCTGCGCGAGGCGTGGGAAGCCGCCGCCGCGCGCGTCAGCCGCGACCCGCGGTTCGTGCGCCAGATGTTCGCCCTGCTCCAGGAAGTGGAAATCCAGGAACGCAGCCCCGAAGGCGAAGTGCGCCCCAGCTTCAACCTGGCCCCGCCGCGCCGCCCCGTCTCCATCAATATATATGGCCCGCTGGCGGCGCGCCCCACCCGGCTGTGGGTGGCGCTTGCCGCCGCCGCCGGGGCGGAGGCCACCCTTGAAGGGGCCATGCTGGGCGACCACCTGATCGACGCCGTGAAGGCGCTGAACCAGGCGGGCGCACACCTGTCGTGGGAAGGCGACGCCATCGTACGCAGCAAGGGCGGCGACCCGCTGGACTTCACCGACAAGGTCATCTACGCGGGCGACGATTCCCTGAATTTCCACCTGCTGGCCGCGCTGTCCCTTGGCGCCGTCGGCAAGGTCAAGTTCACCGGCGGTCCGGCCCTGAAGATGGCCGACACCACCGCACTGCGCCAGTTTCTGCCGCAGCTTGGCGCGCGCCTGGCCCCCGTGGTGCCCAAGTCGTCCGGCCTGCCGGTGCGCCTGGAATGTTCCGGCGTGCTGCCCGACGAGGTGCGCATTCCGGCCGAACTGCCCGCCGACGCGCTGACCGCGCTGCTGCTGGCCGCCCCGTTCTGGAACGCGGCCATCACCCTGCACTGCGCCGCCCACCCCTCGGCTGGTGACTGCATCGCGGAAGTGCTGCCGCTGCTGCACGCCTGCAAGGCCGACGTCGCCACGTTGGGTGAAACCGGCGACGCCGCCCTGTCGGTGCGCATCACTCCTGTTCCCGCCGCCAAGCTGCGCCTGCCCAAGGCCCCGGCCATGGGCATCGACCCGCTGGTGGCCGCCGTGGTGCTGGCCATGCCCGCCTTCACCGGCGGCGAGGCCCGCCTTTCCGGCACGTGGGACGCCACGCAGCCCCACGCCGCCCAGGTGCTGGACCTGCTGCGTGCCGCCGGGCTGAACGTCACCGCCGACGCCAAGGGCGTGGCCGCCAAGCCCCTCACCAAGCCTTCGGTGCACGGCGCGCCCGCGCCCACCGCCCCGCTGGACGCATCCACCCTGCCCTTGGACTACGCCCCGCTGACGCTGGCCCTTGCCGCCGCCACGGCGCGCGCGGCCAAGGTGGAAGCCGTGCCTGCCCCGCTCCTGCCCGAAGGGCTGGACGGCGTGACGGTGGAAAGCTTTGTCGCGCAACTGGGCTTTTCGCTGGCCCCCATCGCGGAAGACGCGGAGGGAACTCCGGGCGCGGGCCAGCCCATGCTGCGCGCCGTGGTGCCCGCCGGTTCCCGCGCCCCGGCCAACGGCGCGCCGTGGGCCAGCCCCACCGTGCACTGGACGTTCGGCCTGGCGCTGGGCGCGCTGCTGCGCCCCGGCCTGCACCTGTCCAACCCCGGCAACGTGACCGAGCTGATGCCGGGCTTCTGGGCGCTGTACAACGGCCTGCCCTCGCCCGAAAACGCCCCGCGCAAGCCCCAGGAGCAGAAGAATGAAGGCGCCAAGCCCGCTCGACGACGCATCATTGCCGAATAGCATCCCCGAGTTGGAGGCCCAGATGGCCCTGCTCGAAGAAGAACGCCGCGCCTGCGAGGCCGACGTGCGCCGCCTGTGCGAGACGGAGCGCCCCGACGAGGGCATCTGCTTCGCGCAGGAAATCCACCAGGCGCGCCAGCGCAAGCTGCAACTGGAAGTACAGAAGGAGTTGCGGCGGGTGCGCATCAACCGCCTGCGGCTGGACGCGAATTCGGTTTTCTAGTTCATGACATGCCGGGGGAGGCCGACGCGCGTTGCGTCGCCTCCCCCGCGCCGTTTCCCGATCCTCCGCGCGCCACGCGCACGGAATCGCCCGCAGCATCGATCAACCGCCGAGGTCATCATCATGTCGCTCATCTCCCAGCAGATTTCCGGGTACCTTGAACGTTCGTCGTGGATTCGCAAGATGTTCGAGGCGGGCATAGCCCTCAAGCAGCAATATGGCGAAGAGGCCGTGTGCGACTTCAGCCTGGGCAACCCCGACCTGCCCGCCCCGCCCGCCGTGGGCCAAGCCCTGCGCGAACTGGCCGACCACGCGGGCGAGCCCTTTGCCTTCGGGTACATGCCCAACGGCGGCTACCCGTGGGCGCGCGCCAAGCTGGCCGCGCATCTTTCGCGGGAACAGGGCGTGGACCTGACCGCCGACGACGTGGTGCTCACCTGCGGCGCGGCGGGCGGGCTGAACGCCTTCCTGCGCGCAGTGCTGGAACCCGGCGACGAGGTGCTGGCCGTTGCGCCGTTCTTCGTGGAATACGGCTTCTACGTGGCCAACCACGGCGGCGTTTTCCGCACCGTGCCCTCGAAGCCGGACACCTTCGCGCTGGACGTGGCCGCCATAGAAGCCGCCATCGGGCCGAAAACGCGCGCGCTCATCGTCAATTCGCCCAACAACCCCACCGGGGTCATCTACAACCGGGCGGAACTGACCGAACTGGCGGCGGCGCTGGGCCGCGCCTCGCAAAAGCACGGGCGGCCCATCTTCCTGATCTCGGACGAGCCGTACCGCTTCCTGTCCTACGACGGCGACGAGGTGCCCTCGCTGCTGCCCCTGTACCAGCACGCGGTGGTGGTCAGCTCGTTCTCCAAGAACCTTTCGCTGGCGGGCGAGCGGCTGGGCTACATCGCCCTGTCGCCGCTGATGGAAGGCCGGTCCACGCTGATGGCCGCGCTGCTGCTGACCAACCGCATCCTCGGCTTCGTAAACCCGCCCGCCGTGGGGCAGCACCTGATGGCGAAAGCGCTGGGCTCGCAGGTGGACGCGGGCATCTACGCCCGCCGCCGCGACCTCATGGCGCGCATCCTGCGCGAGGCCGGGTACGAATTCCAGATGCCCGCCGGGGCGTTCTACTTCTTCCCCAAGGCCCCCGGCGGCGACGACGTGAAGTTCGTCAACCGGCTGATGGAAGAGAAGGTGCTGGCCGTGCCCGGTTCCGGCTTCGGCGGGCCGGGGCATTTCCGGCTGACCTTCTGCGTGGGGGAAGAGGTGATTGCCCGGTCGGAGGAAGGGTTCAGAAGGGCCATCAAGGGGTAGCGGCTGACGCCGCGAAGATTCAGATTCAGAATAAGAGCAAGAAAAGAGAGGCCGTGCCCTGATGGGTGCGGCCTCTCTTTATTGTTGTCGGCGGGTGGGGATGGGGGCGTGGTGCGCGGTTGCACCCGGCTTCTACGAAGACAGTCGCTAACAACGCACCACTCGAACATTCGCCGGACCAGCGGGAGCTTGCGCGCATTGGCGTTCCCGGCAGCAGATCGCCCGAAGGCGCACAGCGCCGGAGGGAAGCTGCCGCCGAAGGAACGCCGCGCAGGATACGTCGGGGGTTCAGGGGGCAGCGCCCCCTGAAGCGCGGGGATGCAAGGGGCCATCGCTTAATGGCCCCTTGCCCGCCGGAGGCATAACGAAATCGAGCGTAATCAGCCGCGCTCAACGACCTTCGTAGAAACCGCATCCAATCGCGCACAACACTTCCCATTCCCCTTCCCCCCTGCCCCTTCCCCTCCCTTCCCTCCACCCATATCCTTGACTTCCCCCCAAACCCATGTACCGAACCTCCTCTTACGATATTTGCCGGACGGGGTATTCATGTTCGATAGTCTCTCGGACAGGCTGACAGGAGTTTTCCGGAAATTCAGCGGCACGGGCCGCCTCGACGAAGCCAACATCCAGGATGGCCTTCGCGAGGTGCGTCTGGCGCTGCTGGAAGCCGACGTCAACTTCAAGGTCGTCCGCGACTTCATCGAACGGGTGCGCGAGCGCTGCCTTGGCCAGGACGTTCTGAAAAGCCTCACCCCTGCCCAACAGGTGGTGAAGATCGTCCACGACGAACTGGTCGAACTGCTGGGCGGCGGCACAACCCAGCTCGACCTGCGCGGCAAGCAGCCCTACGTCATCATGATGGTGGGCCTGCAGGGCTCTGGCAAGACGACCTCGTCGGCCAAGCTCGCCAACCTGCTGCGCAAGCAGAAGATGCGCCCGTACCTGGCCCCCGCCGACGTGTACCGCCCGGCGGCCATCGACCAGTTGCACACGCTGGCCAAGCAGCTCGACATCCCGGCCTATCCCTCGGCCCCCGGCATGAACCCGGTGGACATTGCCGCGGCCGCCGTGGAAGACGCGCGCGAAAAGCAGTGCAACGTGGTCATCGTGGACACCGCGGGCCGCCTGCACATCGACGAAACCCTGATGCAGGAGCTGGTCTCCATCAAGGGGCGCGTCGAGCCGCAAGAGATTTTGTTCGTGGCCGACGCCATGACCGGCCAGGACGCGGTGACGGTTGCCGAATCGTTCAACGCCGCGCTCGACATTTCCGGCGTCGTGCTCACCAAGATGGATGGCGACGCCCGCGGCGGCGCGGCCCTGTCCATCCGCTCGGTCACTGGCAAGCCGGTGAAGTTCGTGGGCATGGGCGAGAAGCTCTCGGACATCGAGGTCTTCCACCCCGACCGCGTGGCGGGCCGCATTCTCGGCATGGGCGACGTGATGACGCTCATCGAGAAGGCGCAGTCCACCATCAAGGCCGAAGAAGCCGAGGAACTGGGCCGCAAGTTCCAGAAGGCGGAATTCGACCTCGAGGACTTCCGCACCCAGATGCGTCGGCTGAAAAAGCTCGGCTCGCTGGAAGGCATCCTGAAGCTGATTCCCGGCATGGGCGCGCTGCGCGAAAAACTGGGCGAGATGAACGTGCCGGAAAAGGAGATGGGCCGGGTAGAGGCCATCATCAATTCCATGACCATGCAGGAGCGCCGCAACCCCAAGGTGCTCAACGGCAGCCGCCGCCAGCGCATCGCCATGGGTTCCGGCACCACCGTGCAGGACGTGAATCAGCTGATCAAGAATTTCGAGCAGATGCGCGAGATGATGAAAAAGGTCATGGGCGGGGGCAAGCCCGCGCAGGCCGGAAAGATGCCGCGCATGCCCAAGCTGCCCGGAATGGGCGGCATGGGCGGCCTTGGTGGAATGGGTGGACTGGGCGGTCTGGGCGGACTCGGCGGCATGCCGGGAATGCCGGGAATGCCCGGCGCTGAAGGCGGCGAAGCCGCGCCCGGCGGGCCGGGTTCCCTTTCCAAGACCGCGCTCAAGAAAAAGAAGCAGCTGCGCAAGCAGCAACGCAACAAGAGCAAGAAGCGCTGAGGACGAAAAGTTGCCGCGTGGGAATTCTCGCCCACTTGCGCTTTTCCCGAGATACCATACTATACACAGACTAGTTGGAGACCAAACCATGTCCGTGAAGCTGAGACTCGCCCGCATGGGCAACAAGAAGCGTGCCTTCTACCGGATCGTCGCCGTCAACAGCGCTGCTCGCCGCGACGGCCGTCCGCTGGAATTCCTGGGCTTCTACAACCCCATGGTGAACCCTGCTGAAGTGAAGATCGACACCGCAAAGGTGCAGAAGTGGCTGGACCAGGGCGCCGAGCCCACCGACACCGTCCGCGCCCTGCTCAAGAAGCAGGCCGGGTAGTGCGGCGCCGGTAACCCGGCACCCGTCACCGAGGCGCCTCGCCGGAAGCTGTAATCCTGCGGAACATCCTGTGGAGGTGGCCATGCTGAAGGAACTGGTCGAATACATCGCGAGATCCCTCGTCGACAAGCCGGAAGACGTGCATGTGACAGAGGTCGAGGGCGAACAGACGTCCGTTCTCGAATTGAAGGTAGCGAAGGAAGACCTCGGCAAGGTCATCGGCAAGCAGGGCCGCACGGCGCGCGCCATGCGCACCATACTGGGCGCGGCTTCCACCAAGGCGCGCAAGCGTTCCGTGCTCGAAATCCTCGAGTAGCCGCCTGCATCGGCGCGCCATGGTGCGCCGATGTGCTCCGTAGCGCAGCGGACACGCGACAGCAGCCTCCCATTGAAACGACTAGCCCGGACGCGCAAGCCGAAGGGCTCTTGTCGCTTGGGCGGCCGCAACCCGCGCGCGGGCGCATCACCTGTCACCTCTCTCACCACGCACGGGGCCACATGAGCGACGACACCTACATCGAAATCGGCCTCGTCGGCAGGCCGCACGGCCTGCGCGGCGAAGTGGGCGTGGATTTCTGGGCCGATTCGCCCGACCTTCTGCGCGGCACGCTGTGGCTGCGCCCCGGACGCGGCGCTCCCCGCCCCCACACGGTGGCGGCGGTGCGGCGGCATCAGGGTCGCCCGCTGGTGCTGTTCGAGGGCATCGCCGACCGCAGCGCGGCGGAAACGCTGCGCGGCATGCACGTGCTGGTGCCCAAGGACCGCCTGCCCGAACCCGACGAAGACGAGGTGTACCTGCACGAACTGCTCGGTCTGCGCGTGGTGCTGCACGACACGGGCGCACCGCTCGGCACCCTCGACGACGTGCAGATGCCCGGCGGCCAGGAAGTGTGGTCCATCCGCACCCCGGACGGCAAGGAAGTGCTGCTGCCCGCCGTGGAAGAGTTCGTGGCGTCCATCGACCTGGACGCGGGCGAGGTGCGCATCACCCCGCCGCCGGGGCTGATCGAACTGTATCTTGAGGCTCCGACCAGGCCGGGGGCTGGCGAGCCTGCCGACATGCCCGGCAACGACGCAGCCGAAGAACCGGCGGAGCCGCGCGCCGACGGGTAACCCTTGGCCCTTGGCTCCGGAGGCCAACACTCTCGCGGCCTCACCGGCCCCAACGGCCCGGCACATCGCCGCCCGCCCTTCTTCATCCACCATCGGCCTGCGCGCCGCACACCCTTTCACCCAGCCGGTCGCGGCGCGCCGCCATGCACTTCACCCTCGTCACCCTGTTCCCGGAATTCTTCGACTCGCCCCTGTCCGCCGGGCTCATGGCCAAGGCGCGCGAGTCCGGCACCGTGGACTTTTCGTTCCGCAACCCGCGCGACGCCACCACCGACCGCCACCGCACCGTGGACGACCGCCCCTACGGCGGCGGCCCCGGCATGGTCATGCTGCCGGAACCGCTGGCCGCCACCCTGCGCGCAGCCCAGGAACAGGCCCCCCTTGGCCGCATCCTGATGATGGCCCCGCGCGGCCGCCGCTTCACCCAGCAGATGGCCCGCGAACTGGCGCGCGAAGAACGCGTGACCATCCTGTGCGGCCGCTACGAGGGGTTCGACGCCCGCATCGAGGAACTGTTCGCCATCGAGCCGGTGTGCGTTGGCGACTTCGTGCTCAACGGCGGCGAGACGGCGGCGTTGAACGTCATCGAGGCCGTGGCGCGCCTGGTTCCCGGCTTCATGGGCAAGGAGGAGTCGGGCGAGGACGAGAGCTTTTCCGACGGATTGCTGGAATACCCCCACTACACCCGGCCGGAAGTGTTCGAGGGCCTGCCCGTGCCCGAGGTACTGCGCTCGGGCGACCACGGCCGCATCGCCGCGTGGCGGCGCGAACAGTCGCTGGCGGCCACCCTGCGCCTGCGGCCCGAGCTTCTGCCGGATGCCCCGCTGACCGAAACCGACATGTCCTTCCTCCGCCGCCAGGCGGCGGAGACGGTGGAACGGCCCGGCCGCAACCTGCATTGCGCGCTGGTGCACTACCCCGTCCTGAACAAGGAAAAAAAATCGGTGGCGGTGTCTTTGACAAACCTCGACATACACGATATAGGCCGCTGTTCCTGCACGTATGGTCTCGGCGGGTATTACATCGTAACCCCCATCGAAGATCAACGGCGACTGCTCGACGGCATTCTCCGGCACTGGACGGAGGGTCCGGGCCTTGCGGCAAACCCCGACAGGGGCGAGGCGCTTGGGCTGGTGCGCGGCGCCGACACGGTGCAGGACGCGGTGGACGACATCACCCGCCGCACGGGCCAGCGCCCCCTGGTTATCGCAACCAGCGCGCGCGGCGCGGGCGACATGACCATGGGTCGGGTGCGGTCGGCCCTCGCGGAACGCCCGGTGCTGCTGCTTTTCGGCACGGGGCACGGCCTGTCGCCACATCTCGTGGCGGCGTGCGACGGCACCATGCGGCCCGTCCGCTGGATGGACGGGTACAACCACCTTTCGGTGCGTACCGCCGCCGCCATCATCATGGACAGGATTCTCGGCGACTGCTATTAGGCGGAACCGACGAACCCACGATAGCGAAAAACTCCGGTCCAAGGGAGACACGAGCATGAATATCATCAAGAAAATCGAAGGCGAACACCTGCGTTTCGACCTGCCCCAGTTCAAGTCGGGCGACAACGTGAAGGTGCACCTGCGCATCGTGGAAGGCGAAAAGGAACGCATCCAGGTGTTCCAGGGCAACGTCATCCGCATCCACCGCGGCACCACCGGCGGCACGTTCACCGTGCGCAAGGTGTCCGACGGCGTGGGCGTGGAACGCGTGTTCCCCCTGCACTCTCCCTTCATCGACCGCGTCGAGCTGGTGACCGAAGGCCGCGTCCGCCGCAGCCGCCTGTACTACCTGCGCGACCTGAAGGGTAAGGCTGCCCGCATCAAGCCCAAGAACCGCTTCTAGGCCAGACCGCTTCATGCGAGGGGGGTCCGGCATGCCGGTCCCCCCTTTTTTCGTTGGCGCGGCAAAACTCCCGCCGCCCTCGCTGCCTCGTATTCGGCCCGTTCCACCTGTACCGCACCCGCAGGAGGCCGCATGTCACCGCCCGCCCGCCGCGCCAGCGCCCTTCGCGCGCGCACTTCGCGCGGGGAATCCGGCATGCGCCAGACCCTGCTGGCGGATGTGGCGCCGGTGCATCCCGCCGCCCCCTACATCGGAATCGACGAGGCCGGGCGCGGCTGCCTTGCCGGACCGGTGGTGGCCGCCGCCGTCATCCTGCCCCCCCACGCCGACGCGGCCGCCCTGGCCGCCCTGCTGCCCGCCCTTGCCGGGCTGACCGATTCCAAAAAGCTCACCGCCGCGAAACGCGAGGCCCTGGCCCCGCGCATCCGCGAACATGCCGTGGCCTGGGGCCTGGGCGTGGTCTGGCCGCGCGACATAGAGCGCATCAACATATTGCAGGCCACCTTCCACGCCATGTGGCGGGCCGTGCGCGCCCTTCGCCCCGGCGGGGCCGCCGCCGGTTTCGACACGGCGCAGCGGCCGTTGCTCCCGCTGATCATCGACGGCGACAAGACCATCCCCGCCGCCGTGTTCGCGGGGCAGGCCCCATGCCCTGCCCGTGCAACTCCCCCGGCCCCCGCATGCCCCGCGCCGGCGCAACGCGCCGTGATCGGCGGCGACGCGCTGGTCCCGGCCGTGTCCGCCGCATCCATCCTTGCCAAGACATTCCGCGACCGGCTCATGGTCGCCCTGGACCAGCGCTTTCCCGGCTACGGCCTTGCCCTGCACAAGGGCTACGGCACGGCGGAGCACATGGCGGCCATCGCCGATCTTGGTCCCTGCCCGCAGCACCGGGCCACCTTTCGCGGGGTGCGCCCGCAAGCCGCGCAAAGCCAGGGTTCGCTGCTGTGACCCCGCCCCCGTGCCGTGCCGCCACCGCCGCCATTGGGGCTCGGGGCGAGGAAGCGGCTGCCCGCCTGCTGGCCGAACGCGGCCTGCGGGTGCTGGCCCGCAACTGGCGGCACGGCGGCCTTGAACTGGATCTGGTCTGCGACGACCGCGGCACGCTGGTCTTCGTGGAAGTGAAGACCCGCGCCGCCAGCGGCCCCGCCCGGCCCGACGAGGCGCTGACCCCGGCCAAGCGCGGCAAGCTGGTGCGCGCCGCCCGGCAGTACCTGGCCGCCCACGACGCCTGGGACAAGGCGTGCCGCTTCGACCTCGTGTGCGTGGTGCACGACGGGGCAACCCTGACGCTGGAGCACTACCCCCATGCCTTCGACCTCACCGCGTCTCTGGGTGGTGGCGACCCCGCTTGGCAACCCTGGTGATCTTTCGCCCCGCGCCCGCGAAGTGCTGACCGAAGCCGCGCTGGTGCTGGCCGAGGACACCCGGCGCGCCGGGCAGCTGTTCGCCCGGTGCGGCATGACCGCCCAGCGGTTCATGAGCTTTCACGACCACAACGAGGAAGAGCGCCTACCGCGCATCCTCGAAGAGCTGCGCGCCGGGGCGTGCATCGCCCTCATTTCCGACGCGGGCATGCCGCTCATGGCCGACCCCGGCTTCCGGCTGGTGCGCGCCTGCCGGGCCGAGGGCATCGACGTTTCCGTGCTGCCCGGCCCCTCGGCCCCTGTCACGGCGCTGGCGGGCAGCGGCATCGCCCCGCAGCCGTTCACCTTTCTGGGCTTTCCGCCGCGCAAGCGCTCGGACGTGGAAAAACTGTTCGCGGAATACGCCGCCGTGCGCACCACCCTGGTCTTTTTCGAACGCAAGGACAGGCTGGCCGATACGCTGGACGCCGCCTACGCCGCGCTGGGCCCGCGCGAGTGCTGTATCGCGCGGGAATTGACCAAGCCCCACGAGGAGTTTATCCTTCTACGGTTGGAAAACAGGGCGCAGCTGACCCGCGAATTGCTTGGAGAAATCACGGTAGTCATTGGTCCTCCGGAATCCGTGACCGCCACCCCACGCGACGAGGTGCTGGCCCTGCTGGCCGCCGAGGCCAAGGCGGCCCCAGGCGAAAAGCCGCGCGAACTGGCCCGGCGCGCCCACGAGGGCACCCGTGGCTGGACGGTGAAGGACATCTACAAGCTGCTGCAAGACGACCGCTGACGACCGCGCGGCCCCGGCCTTTGACCACGCATCACCGCCCGAACACGACACGCGACAACGCGACAACGGCCTTGCCACGGTGCCCCATGCCCACGCCCGCCTCCGCCATGCCCGACGCCAAGACACTGCTGCTGTGCTTTCTGCGGTCGTATCTCATCGGCGCGGCGTTCAACACGCGGGGGCACCAGAACATCGGCATCGTGTTTGCCATGGAGCCGGGCCTTGCCGCCATCTACCCGGACCCGCGGACCCGGCGCGAGGCGCGCAAGCGCTACCTGCGGCACTTCAACACCCACCCGTTCTGGGCGCCGCTTCTGGTGGGCACGTTCCTTTCGCTGGAGGCGCGCATCGCGCGCGGCACCTTTCCGGCAGAAGTGCTGCGCGGCCTGAAGGACACCACCGTGTACACCCTGTCGGCCATCGGCGATTCGGTGTTCGGCGGCAGCATGCTGGTGTTCTGGTCGCTGACCACCTGCGCGCTGGTGGTTTCCGGCAACAACGGCGCGGCCTTTCTGTGGAGCCTGATGCTGTTCGTCTCGCTGCAGGTGTTCAAGCTGTTCACCTTCGCGGCGGGCCTGCGCGAAGGGTTGAAGGTGCTGCAACGGCTGAAGCAGTGGGACCTCATCAACTGGGGCGAAAAGCTGAAGCTGTGCAACGCCGTGGTGCTGGCGGGGCTGTTGTGGCTGATATGGCCGCACCACCAGCACGCGCCGCGCTGGACGCTGTCCGCGCTGCTGCTTCTGCTGGCCTCGTGGCTGGTCAGCCGTTTTCATGTTTCGCGCATCTTTCTGCTTGTTTGCGCCACCGCGGCGGCCTTCGCGCTGCCCTGGGCCGACGACTGGATGCCGTTGCCCTGGGGCTTCTAGCCCGCCACCTGCATAACGAACCATACCTACGCCATAGCCGACAGGATACACGACGTGCTGGAACCCATCGAAGAGACGCAGGAAGGACTTACCGTGACGGTGTGCGTGGCCAACGACCAGGGCCTGCACGCCAGACCGGCCGCCCGCCTGGCCCAGGAGGCGCAGAAGTTCGGCGCGGAACTCTTTCTTGCCATGGACGGCATGGAAGTGGACGCCAAGAGCATTCTGGACATCCTCTCCCTGGCCGCCGCCAAGGGCACGTGCCTTACCCTGCGCGGCGTGGGCGCCGACGCGCGCCACGCGCTGGAGCACCTTTCCGCCTTGTTCCGCAACCGCTTTCGAGAGGAGTAGCCGGTGGCGCGCGAGATTCTGCAGGGCATCGCCGTTTCGGCGGGCGTTTCCATCGGCAAGGCGTTCTTCACCAACCGCCGCCGCAGAAGCGTCTCGTTTGAAATCATCCCCCCCGGCGCGGCCGATTCGGAAGTGGCCCGCCTGGAACAGGCTGCCGCCGACGTGCGCGAGGACCTGGCCCGCGCCCGCGACAACGTGCCCGCCGAACTGCGCGACCACGCCGCGATCATCAATTCGCACATGATGATCTGCCAGGATCCCAAGCTTATCCGCGCCGCCTCGCAACGCATCCGCGACCACCACATCTGCGCCGAATGGGCGCTGGACCAGGCCGTGGACGCCATCGCCGCCGCCTTCTCGGCCATCGAAGACCCGTACATCCGCGAGCGCGTGCAGGACGTGCGCGCCGTGGCCGAACGCATCCAGGGCCGCCTGGTGGGCCGCCATGCCGAGCCCCTGCGCACCCCGGACGAGCGCATCGTGCTCATGGCCCACGACCTGACCCCGGCCGACGCCATGGCCCTGCCCACGGTCAAGATCATGTCCTTCGCCACGGCGGAAGGCGGCAAGACCTCGCACACCGGCATCCTGGCGCGCAGCCTGCAAATCCCCGCCGTGGTCGGCGTGTCGTCGCTGGAAGAATCCGTGGCCGATGGCGACCTGGTCATCGTGGACGCCTTGCGCGGCCTCATCGTGGTGGACCCGGACGAAGGCGAACTGGCCGACTACACCGACCTCAAGTACCAGTTCGAGAACTACCAGAAATCCATCCGCCGCCAGTCCACCCTGCCCGCGGAAACCCTGGACGGCTACCGCATCGACGTGCAGGCCAACATCGAACTGGTGGAAGAGGTGCCCCAGGTGCTGGACGGCGGCGGCGACGGCGTGGGCCTGTACCGCACCGAATACGCCTTCCTGAACCGCCGCACCTCGCCCACGGAAGAAGAGTTGTACGAAGAGTATTCCCAACTGGCCAGCCTGCTTTCGCCCCGGCGGGTGGTGTTCCGCACGCTGGACGTGGGCGCGGACAAGATGCTGTCCGAGCAGAGCCAGCTGGAAGAACCCAACCCGGCCCTGGGGTTGCGGGCCATCCGCTTTTGCCTGCGCCATCAGGACGTGTTCCGGCGGCAGTTGCGGGCCATCCTGCGGGCCAGCGCGCACGGCACCGCGTCGCTGCTGTTCCCCATGATCTCGGGGCTGCACGAACTGCGGCAGGCCAAGCACATCCTGAACGAGGTGCGGGCCGAACTGGACGCGGCGGGCCAGCCCTACGACCCGGACATGCCCGTGGGCATCATGGTGGAACTGCCCTCGGCCGTGCTGATTTCCGAGGCGCTGGCGCAGGAAGTGGACTTCTTCAGCATCGGCACCAACGACCTGATCCAGTATTCGCTGGGCATCGACCGGGGCAACAAGCACGTCTCGTACCTGTACCAGCCGCTGCACCCGGCCATCGTGCGGTCCATCAAGTACGTGGTGGATTCGGCCCACCGCATGGGCATATCGGTGTGCGTGTGCGGCGAGGTGGCGTCCGACCCGTACTGCCTGCCCATCCTGCTGGGCATGCAGATCGACGCCATATCCATCGCCCCGCAGGCCATACCGGGCATCAAGCACATCCTGCGGCGCACCAACATGGAAGAGTGTAAGGAACTGCTGCGCGACGTGTTGAGCGCGTCAACCGTGTCGACCATCAACCGCATGGTGAAGGAAACGATCTACAATCGGTTCCCGGAAGAGCTGACGTTCTTCTCGTCCATGCTGGACCAGGATGATTAGGGGCTGACGCCTTTCTCGCAGGGGGGAGGAAGGCTGTGCGCGGTAAGGCACGGCTTCTACGAAGACAGTTCTGCCCCTTTGATCACACCCGATTTCGTTATGCCTCCGGCGGGCAAGGGGCCATGGAACGATGGCCCCTTGCATCCCCGCGTTCCAGGGGGCGCTGCCCCCTGAACCCCCGACGTTTCCTGCGCCGCATTCTTACGCCGGGCAGCTTCCCTCCGGCGCTGGCGCGCCTCCGGGCGATCTGCCCGTCTGAATGCGTATGCGCGCAATGCTCTCGCTGGTACAACCACGCGGGGGCGCCCTTACCCAATCCCCCGTTGCGACGCATGTGCCGCCGCCAAAGCCCGGCGTCACACGCTTCTACGCACGTCACGTTTCCTTCGTACCAAACTTAGCCTGCCCTACGATATTTGGGATACCGGCACCCAAGCTTTGCCAAGCCACCGGGAGCCATGCGCGCATTGGCGTCACCGGCGGCAGATCACCCGAAGGCGTCCCGCGCCGGAGGGAAGCTGCCGCCGAAGGGACGCCGCGCAGGACGACTCGGGGTTCCAAGGGGCGGAACCCCTGGAGCGCGGGGGGGCAGGGGGGCCTCGCTAAAGGCCCCCCTGCCCGTCGGAGACATAACGAAATCGAGGGCAACCAAAAGGGCGCTACTGCCTTCGTAGAGGCCGCGCCCAACCGCGCACGACCTTCCCCCCTCCCCTTTCCCCCACCCGCCCCACCCCCAACCCTTGCCATTCCCGCCGATTTCTGGTCTTGAAACCCCTTGCGCGCCATGTCACCGCACGGCAGGTGGCACACCCCCTCTCCACCCTTCTGCCACCGCCCCTCCGGGGCTTCCCCCACTTGCGCGCCACCAACCGCACGAACATTCCCCAAACATATGAGCAAGAAACCCTCTCCCGCCCTCATCGCCCAAAACAAGAAAGCCCGGCACCTCTACGAACTCGACGACTTCATGGAGGCGGGCCTTGTGCTGACCGGCTCGGAGGTCAAAAGCCTGCGCGCGGGCCACGTGAACTTCCGCGACAGCTACGTGGATTTCCGCAACGGCGAAGCCTTTCTGGTGGGCCTGCACATCGCCCCGTACGACAACGCGGGCTACGCCCAGCACGACCCCGACCGCGACCGCAAGCTGCTGCTGCACGCCAAGCAGATCAACACGCTGGCCCTGCGCGTGGCCCAAAAGGGCCTGACCGTGGTGCCGGTGAACCTGCACTTCAGCAAGGGGCGGGTGAAGGTGGAAATCGCCGTGGGTCGCGGCAAGAAGCTGCACGACCAGCGCGAGGACCTGAAGAAGCGCGCCGCCGACCGGGATACGGAGCGCGAACTGGCCCGGTTCTAGCCTGTCGCTGCAAACCGGCCCTTTTTGGCGTTGGCGGCGCAGAACATCGCCCGCCAGCTCCAGAAAATTCCGGTTCGCACCTGCACCGACGCTCTAAAATCAATCCCTCCCCTCGGCCACCTCCCAGCCAATCCCCAACCGCATCACCGCCGGGTATCCCCGTGTCCACCCAAGCCCCCCACCTTACCGCCGCGCAGGAACACTCCCTGCGGGACATCTTTCCCGGCGATTCGCTGCTGCTCGCGCCGGAACAGACCCTTATCTTCGCCACCGACGCGGGCCGCCGCATGGGCACGCCGCTGGCCGTGGTGCGCCCGAGGACAGAGGCGCAGGTGGTGGAACTGCTGCGCCTGGCGCAGCTGGAACACCTGCCCATCTACGCGCGGGGCCGGGCCTCCAACCAGGTGGGCGCGTGCGTGCCCGCCAAGCCCGGCATCGTGGTATCCCTGCTGCACATGAACCGCATCCTCGACATCGCGGACGACGACTTCGTGGCCGAGGTGGAACCGGGCGTGGTCACCGCAGACCTGCAACGCGCCGTGGAGGCGCGCGGGCTGTTCTACCCGCCGGACCCGGCCAGCATCGACATTTCCACCATCGGCGGCAACGTGGCCACCTGCGCGGGCGGCATGCGCGCCCTGAAGTACGGCGTCACCCGCGAATACGTGCTGGGGCTCACGGCGGTGCTGCCCGGCGGCAAGGTGCTGCGCACCGGCGGGCGCTGCCACAAGAACGTGGTGGGGCTGGACCTGACGCGCCTGTTCGTGGGGTCGGAAGGCACCCTCGGCATCGTCACCCGCATCGCGCTGAAGCTCCTGCCCCTGCCGCAGGCCACGGCCACCCTGCTGGCCGGGTTCGGGTCCATGGAGGCGGCCATGCACGGGGTGCGGCGCATCTTTCGCGCGGGCATCCTGCCGGTGGCGCTGGAATTCTTGAGCCCGGAAGTGCTGGACTGCGTGGCCCGCCGCCAGACGCCCCCGTGGCCCGACAGCGTCCGCGGCGCGCTGCTGATCCGCCTGGACGGCAGCCGTGAATCGCTGCCGCTGGAAATCCGGCGCATGCACGACGCCCTGCACACGACCGGCGACACATCGGCTGGAGCGCCCGGCAACGAGCCGCCGGTGTGGTCCGCCCACGGCGTGGGCCACGACGAGGAAGAACCCCTGTGGGCCATGCGGCGCGGCATCAGCCCGTCCACGTACCTGGTGCGGCCCAACAAGATCGGCGAAGACGTGGCCGTGCCGCGCGGCCGCCTGCTGGACGCGCTGACGGGCATCCGGGCCATCGCCGACGCGCATGACCTGCCCATCCTCACCTATGGACACGTGGGCGACGGCAACATCCACGTGAACATCATGTACGACGGGGCCGATCCGGCAGAGGTCACCCGTGCCGACGCCGCCACGGTGGAGGTCATGCGCCTTGTCCGCTCCATGGATGGCACCCTTTCCGGAGAGCACGGCGTGGGCATGGCCAAGACCGAATTCCTGCACCTGCAACTTTCACCGCTGGAAACGGAACTGATGCGCCAGGTGAAGCATTCCTTCGATCCGCTGGGGATCATGAATCCCGACAAGGCGTACTAGGGGGCGGCAACACATCATGAGCACGGACACCACTCCCAAATCCACGGACTCGACGAACGGCGACACGCAGGTCGACCCCCCCGATCAGCCGCGCGCCTGCCTGCTGTGCGGCCAATGCACCGCCGTGTGCCCCGCCTTTCTGACCACCGGCCAAGAGGAACTTTCGCCTCGCGCCAAGCACCTGGTGTTCGCCGCCCTGCGCGACGAGCCGGGCCGCCTTGGCCTGAAGCCCGCGCGTGAACTGGCCGACCGCTGCCTGTCCTGCGGACGCTGCGCCGCCATCTGTCCGCAGGGGCTGTCGGTGCCGCAGGCGCTGGCCGCCCTGCGCGCCAAACATCCCAACTGGCAGCAGTGGCTGTGGAAACAATGGATCGAGCACGGCCGCCTGCTGTGGCCCGCGTTGGCCCAAATGACCCGCGTGGTGCCCGGCGCGGTGGTACCGGAAGGCGTGCAGCACATGCTGCGTTCCGCCGCCGCCATGCTGCCCCCGCCGCCGCCCGCCCCGTGGATAGTGGCCGACCGGACGGCACCGGACACCCTGCGCGACGATCCTGATGCAACGCAAGCCGCAACGCGCGGCGATGCCGCCCGCCCCCCGGCCATGCTCTTTGCCGGGTGCACCGCCCGGCGCATCCGCCCCCGCTGGCAGGACACGGCCCGCGCCCTGCTGCGCTGGCTGGGCCACCCCGCTCCCGCCCAGGGGAACGAGCACGACTTCACCTGCTGCGGCTCCACGCTCGAGCACGCGGGCATCCCCGACGCGGCCGCCACGGCCCGCGCCCGCAACCTGGACGCCTGGCGCGCCGCTGGCCGCCCGTTGCTGGTCACCTTTTGCGCCACCTGCCACCACGGCCTTGCCGAATACCCCGGCCACGCCGACCTCGACTGGCAGGACGGCGAGCGCGAAGCCTGGGCCGCCGCCCTGCGCCCCCTTTCCACCCTGTGGAATGGGGCGGTGTTTCGGGTCACCGACGATGCCCCGGCCCAGCCTGAAGCCAGCGCCCCAGCGCCCGTGCGCTACCACCAGCCCTGCCACCGCAAGGGCACGGACCCGGATGCCGTATGGCTGCGCGCCCTGCTCGGCAGCCGCATGCGCGCCCCCGGCGGGGTGAACTGCTGCGGCATGGGCGGCGTGCTGCAACTGGCCGCGCCCGACCTTTCGCGCACCGTGGCCGACGCCTGCTGGAACGGGCTGCTGCCGGAACGCGCCACCACCAAGGCCGACACTACGCCTCCCACATCCCCCACGCCCCCCGTTACCACGGAGATCACCGTGCTCACGGGGTGCAGCGGCTGCACCCTGCAACTGGCGGCCACGGCCCCGGCGGGCGTGCGGGTGTTCCACTGGCTGGACGTGGTGGGTCTGCCCCAAAGCTGACGCAGGACTGACGCGGGGCTGACGCATACCGCGCACCCTCCATCTTCAAGGGCGGCGGACCGGGCATGATGCCCCGAATCCGCCGCCCTTCCGCCCTCCTCCGGCACCTGCCATCCCCCCTCGCCCACGCGGCCCCCGAGGGGCATTCCCGCAGACATGTCTCCACGTTACGTTCCTCTGTCATTACGGTGCAATGCAGGCAAATTCAGGAAGCGCGCATTGCCAACCGCAGGTATTTGACTTATTTGAGATGGGTTCGGCCAGCCGCCGCGCGGCGCTAGTTTTTTCGTTCCGCAGTCCGCCGCGCGCCCAGCGCCCCGCGCGCTTTCGCAGATGCGGTCGAACCGCCCGGCGCCCATGGACGGCGCGCAGCCCCGCCCTCCGGCATCCATCCGGAACGGCTGCGGAAACCGCGCGCAACGCCACCCATGCGGCCCGCCCGGCATGTCGGCCCAGCGGCCATCGCCAGCCCCGCCCCGCGCGGGGCCTTATGCGCGGCAACCGGCCATCGCCGCCCCGCGTTCCCATCGCCTGCATCTTTCGGGAGAAGGAATGTTCGATACCCTGTTCAAAAGCATCTTCGGCTCTTCCAACGACCGCTACATCAAGCGTTGCCGTACCCGCGTCGAGTCCATCAACGCCCTGGAACCGCAGATGCAGGCCCTTGCCGACGACGATTTTCCGGCGCGCATTGCCGAATACCGCGAACAGGCCCAGAACGGCCGCAGCCTGGACGACCTGCTGCCCGAAGTCTTCGCGCTCACGCGCGAGGCGGGCAAGCGCGCCCTGAACATGCGCCACTTCGACGTGCAGCTGGTGGGCGGCATGGTGCTGCACGAAGGGCGCATCGCCGAAATGAAGACCGGCGAAGGCAAGACCCTGGTGGCCACCCTGCCCGTGGTGCTGAACGCCATTTCCGGCCTTGGCGTGCATGTCGTCACCGTCAACGACTACCTGGCCAAGCGCGACGCCGCGTGGATGGGCCGCCTGTACAACTTCCTGGGGCTGTCCGTGGGCGTCATCGTGCACGGGCTGTCCGACGAGGAGCGCAAGGCCGCCTACGGCGCGGACATCACCTACGGCACCAACAACGAATTCGGCTTCGACTACCTGCGCGACAACATGAAGTTCTACCCGCACCAGTTGGTGCAGCGCGAACACAATTTCGCCATCGTGGACGAAGTGGACTCCATCCTCATCGACGAGGCGCGCACGCCGCTGATCATCTCCGGCCCGTCGGAGGATTCCACCGGCCTCTATCGCCGGGTGGACGACATCATCCCCAGGCTTTCGGCCGAAACCCACTTTTCCGTGGACGAAAAGGCCCGCACCGCCACCCTCACCGACGAGGGCGTGGCCAAATGCGAAGAACTGCTTGGCATCGACAACCTGTTCGACCCCGGCAACATCACCTTCCAGCACCACGTGTTGCAGGCGCTGAAGGCCCACCACGTGTTCCGGCGCGACGTGGACTACATCGTCACGCCCGAGGAACAGGTGGTCATCGTCGACGAGTTCACCGGCCGGCTCATGCCGGGCCGCCGCTTCAGCGACGGGCTGCACCAGGCGCTGGAAGCCAAGGAAAAGGTGAAGGTCGAGGCGGAAAACCAGACCCTGGCCTCCATCACCTTCCAGAACTACTTCCGCATGTACAAGAAGCTGGCGGGCATGACCGGCACGGCCGACACCGAGGCCGTGGAATTCCAGCAGATCTACGGGCTGCAGGTCATCACCATCCCGACCAACAAGCCCATGGTCCGCAAGGACTACCCGGATTCCATCTACCGCACCCGGCGCGAGAAATTCGAAGCCATCGTGGCCGCCATTGGCGAACTGCACAAGAGCGGCCAGCCGGTGCTGGTGGGCACCATCTCCATCGAGACCTCGGAACTGCTTTCGGCCATGCTCAAGAAGACGGGTGTGCCGCACAACGTGCTGAACGCCAAGCACCACGAGCAGGAAGCCGAAATCGTGGCCCAGGCGGGCCAGCGCGGCAAGGTCACCATCGCCACCAACATGGCAGGGCGCGGTACCGACATCGTGCTGGGTGAAGGCGTACGCGAAAGCGGCGGCCTGCACATCCTGGGCACCGAACGCCACGAAAGCCGCCGCATCGACAACCAGTTGCGCGGCCGTTCGGGCCGTCAGGGTGACCCCGGCTCGTCGCGCTTCTACCTTTCGCTCGAAGACGACCTGATGCGCCTCTTCGGGTCCGACCGCATCTCCGGCCTGATGCAGAAGCTGGGCATGGAAGAAGGCGAACCCATCGAGAACCGCATGGTCAGCCGCGCCATCGAAAACGCCCAGAAGCGCGTGGAAGGCCACAACTTCGAAATCCGCAAGACCCTGCTGGACTACGACAACGTCATGAACCAGCAGCGCGAGGTCATCTACACCCTGCGCCGCGAAACCATGATGGAGGCGGACCTTGAAGAGACCGCCGTCGAATTCATGGACGACCTGTTCGACGAAATCTACGGCGACGCGGAACAGGGCAAGGGCAGCGAGGGCGACGACGCCAAGGCCTACGCCATGGCCCGCCTGCGCGACGTGTTCAACATCACCCGCGTGCTGCCCCTGACTGATGGCAACCTGCCCGACCGCGAAACCGCGCGCGGCGCGGTGCTGTCCATACTGGAAGAACTGAAGCGCGACACCGGCGAGGTGTACCGCGACATCGTGCGCTTCTTCCTGCTGGAGGAAGTGGACCGCTGCTGGAAGGAACACCTGCTGAACATGGACCACCTGCGCGACGGCATCGGCCTGCGCGGGTACGGCCAGCGCGACCCCAAGCAGGAATACAAGCGTGAGGGCTTCTCGCTGTTCCAGGACATGCTGTTCCGCGTGCGCGAGAACCTGTTCCGCGCCCTGACCCGCCTGCGCATCCAGCGCGAGGAGCAGGCGCCGCCGGAAGAACTGAAGCAGGAATTCAAGCACAAGGAAGAGCCCAAGAGCCTCAACTATTCCGGCGCGCAGAAGGAAACCCCTTCCGCCGCGCCCGAGCGACGAGCCGAACCCAAAGTCGGCCGCAACGACCCGTGCCCCTGCGGCAGCGGCCAGAAATACAAGAAGTGCTGCGGCGCTTAGCCGCGCGCCATACGCGTATCCACAGGGGCGGAACGGGTGATACCCGTTCCGCCCCTGTTCGTTGGGGCAGGCGGGCCTTACGGCTGACCCAACGCCGCCGCACGAACGCAGGCGGCATGCACTGCCGCCGTCAAACGATCGTGCGGGCGTGCCTTTGCAAGACCCGGCTTCCGGGGCTTGCCGTCGGTCATGGACCGGAGCGGGTGATACCCGTTCCGCCCTTCACTTTTCCGGAACTTGCCCGTAATACGCACGACGTGCACCGCTGCATGCGCACTGCGCGCCGCCACTGGCGTCAGCGGGCACCCCACGCACCCGACAACCGGCCCACCGGGCCGAACACGGAGCCAGTATGGCCAGCACCGACACCCCGGCCGCCAACCCGGCCGCCAACCCGGACACCAACGGAGAAGCCCCCGCCATCTGCGCGGCCCCCAAGGGCTTCCGCTTCGCCACCACCGGCGCGGGGTTCCGAAAGTCGGGACGCGACGACCTGGCCCTGGTGGTCAGCGACACACCCGCCGTGGCCGCCGCCGTGTTCACTCAGAACCTGTTCCAGGCCGCGCCCGTGCTGGTGGCGCGCGACACTCTGGCGCATGCGCCGCAGGCCCGCGCCGTGCTGATCAATTCCGGCCAGGCCAACGCCTGCACCGGCGACGAGGGCCTGGCCAACTGCCGCGCCACGCTGGAAATGGTGGCCGCCGCCACCGGCCTTGCGCCGCAGGACATCCTGCCCGCGTCCACAGGCGTCATCGGCGCGCAGCTGCTGCTGGACAAGTGGGCCGCCGCCGTGCCCGCCCTCGCGGCGGACCTTGGCAAAAAGGGGCCGGAAGACTTCGCCAGGGCCATCATGACCACCGACGCCTTTCCCAAATACGCCTCGCGCGAGGTGGAGCTTTCCGGCGGCACGGTGACCCTGGTGGGCATGGCCAAGGGCGCGGGCATGATCTGCCCGAACATGGCCACCATGCTGGCCACCGTGCTGTGCGACGCCGACGTGGAGCCCGCCGCCTGGCAGGCCCTGTTCCGCGACGCGGTGGACGCCACCTTCAACCGCGTGACCGTGGACGGCGATACCTCGACCAACGACACCGTGTTCGGCCTGGCCAACGGCGCGTCCGGGGTTGCCGCGCGCGGGGCCGACCTAGCCGTGCTGGGCGCGGCGCTTACCGGCGTGCTGGGCGACGTGGCCTACATGCTGGTGAAGGACGGCGAGGGGGCCACTAAGGTCATCCACATCAACGTGGCGGGCGCGCGCGACGACGCCGACGCGGAACTGGCCGCGCGCACCGTGGGCCATTCGCAACTGGTCAAGACGGCCATGTACGGCCGCGACGCCAACTGGGGCCGCATCGTGGCGGCGCTGGGCCGCAGCGGGGCCACCTTCAACCCGGCGGCGGTCATCGTATCGCTGTGCGGGGTGGAACTGTTCCGGGGCGGGCAACCCACGAACCTCGATTTCGACGCACTGCTCAAGGAACCCCTGGCCGGGCGCGACATCGTGGTCAACATCATGCTGGGCAACGGATCGGGCAGCTACCGCCTGCTGGCGTCGGACCTGACGCACGACTACGTCAGCTGCAACGCCGACTACCGCAGCTAGCGGCTGCCCCGGATTGCGCTCCCCCAGTTGGTGGGGTTGGGCGGGGCAAACCTTTGGCTGACGCAGCCGCCCTGCGGCAGACGTGCACGCGGCGGGCATCCCGCACTCGATGAAGACGGGACCTGTCCGGGCAGGAAAACCGCCCGCACGACGGTTCCATCCACCGGATGCGCCCCGCATGCTTGACAGCGCGCCCGCCTACCGGGTACACACGCTTTCTCGCGCGCGGCTTGCCCGCGCGACAATGGAGAGGTGGCCGAGCGGCCGAAGGCGCTCCCCTGCTAAGGGAGTATACGGGCAAAACCTGTATCGAGAGTTCAAATCTCTCCCTCTCCGCCAGTGAAAGTCAACCATCTAGAATGGTTGCAATATCCCGACGGCGGGGGCTTCAGGTCCTTGTGGATACACCACACGGATACAAACTGGAGCCTCCGCCGTGTCGCTTTTCCAGCCCTCCCCGCCGCCCCTTCCTACGCCATTACCTTGCACTCTCGGCCAGCAGGCCCCCATTAGGTCCCACTATCGGACCAGCCGCCCACAGCGCGGCCCTCGCTCCACCCTGTCCACGTCAGCACCCGGCTACCTCGTGCAGCACCGGGGCATCCTCTACTTCCGCGTCCGCATCCCTGCCGAACTCCGGGCCTGCCTTGGCTGGACCGAGATTCGCCGCAGCCTCGGCACGGCCAGCTTGAGGGAAGCCCGGCCTCGCGCGTTGAAGCTGGCTGCCGTCGTTCATGATCTATTCAACCTCGCAAGAAGGCACACGACGATGATGGAGAACACCACACCCAGTGAGGACATGCGGGAACTGGCCCGCAAGTGGCTGGATGAAGCCCTGCACGACGAATACGAAACCCTCCTGATCCGGGGGCCAGTCAGGACACCGGGGGAACTCAAGACCCGTGAGGAACAGTCGGCCAACCTCTACCACACGCTCATGGAGGCGCAGAACCGGAAGGACTACCGACATACCACCGCCACGGCGCGAGAGGTCTTGCAGCGGGCGGGCTATCCGGCCACCGTGTCACAGCGGGCCGATTTCGAGGGGAAAAGCCCATCGAACGATGACGCCCCAACGAATGGCCCGACCGGAACCGGATCGTCGATCTCCGGCCATCCTCGTGCGTCGGAAGATGTCCTCACGAACAACGATGGATCGCAGTCCCCTGTCTCCCGCCTTCAGTTCCTCAAGCTCTGCGATGCCCTGCTTCTGGCACAGGCTGCCGTCATCGAGTCGGCATCGTGCCCGACGTTCAGCGGGGAACTGACTGCCCGGCCCGACTACCGGCTTTCGGCAGTCCAGACCATCATGGACGCCCCCGGATGGCAGCCCCAAACCACGGTGCCACATCCGGCCCCTGATTCAGTCCAGGCATCGACTACCACCGCCACCACCGGGGCAGCACAGGCCATCACCCTGTCAGCGGCGGTCGAGAAGTACATAGCGGCGAAAGACCCCGAACTGGCAGAAGGCAGCAAGCGCAATGTCTACGTCAACGTCCGCCAGTTCGCGGAGGCCATCACGGAAACGCGAGGCCGAGACGTCACCTTGGCCGAACTCGACCGGGACATGATACGGGACTATGGCCGCCTCATGGCTGCCCAGCCTGCGAACCCGAAGAGCAGGGAGTACGCCGGTAAACGCCTGCATGCTCTCGCCGCTCTCGACCTTCCGGCGGAAAAACGACTGTCCGCAAAGACGCTGAACACGAAGTTCAACATGGTCCGTTCGCTGCTGAACTGGCTGGAACTGGAATACGGGATCATCGCCAAGCCCCTGAATGCCGCCTTTGTGATCCCGAAGGCGCAGGGGAAGGCCCGCTCATCCCGACGCCCGTTCACCACCGAAGAACTACAACGGCTCTTCAACCCTCGTTCCTACCTCGCCGCTACCGAGCAATCCCCGGCCTACTTCTGGACGCCCCTGATCGCACTGTTCACCGGCATGCGCATTGAGGAGATCGCACAACTCCTCGTGACCGACATCCGGCAGGACGATGGCGTGTGGTGCATCGACGTGAACGAGGCCGGAGACGGGAAGCACGTCAAGACCGAGGCGGGGGTCCGTTTGGTTCCGATCCACCCGTTCCTGATCGACGGCCTTGGGTTCCTGCGGTTCGTCGAGGAACAGAAGGCCGCCGGACACCATCGCCTGTTCCCCGACCTCAAGCGCGAGAAACGCGGCAACGTCGGCGGCCCCATCACCACTTGGTTCACCCGGTACCGGCGCAAGCTGGGCATCGGCGGGGCGGACGGCGAAATCAGTGATGTCGTCTTCCACAGCTTCCGGCACACGGTATCCACCTACCTACGGACACGGGCCGGGGCTGACATCCTGATGATTCAGGAGGTCATCGGGCATGACAAGAAAAGCGGCGACATCGGGGTTACCGCTGCCTACATCGGCAAGTACCCCACCGCCACGTTGCGGGATAAGGTCATTGCGGTCCTTCCGTGGGCCGAAGAACTCCCTCTGTCGAAACTCAAGGACAGCACATGGGCAAGAAAATGAGACACAACAAACTATTCAACGATCGTTGAGGATCACCCAGCAAACACAGAACCTGCAACGCTTGCGCCATTCAACGTTCATTGACAATCCCTGAAGCGGGGCAATTCAGGCGTTGACATGTTTCCACCAATTCTGCATACGATCGCGTCATCGTCTATGGCTCCCATGATTCCCTATCAACATCACACGGATCATCGACCATGAACACGACACAGACAGAAACCACCACTTCCATCACCCCCTCCTCTTCCGCCGCCGCCCTGCTCTGCGACCGTCTGTCCTACTGCCTGTCCGCCGTCCATGCCGTGGATCGGATAGCCTCCCTGCTGGGCCTCCCGCCGTCCACCGTGGCTAACCTGCTGGCCCCGGTCATGGGCAACACGGAGCACGCCAAAGGGCCGGACATCGCCCGTCTCGACACCCTGCTCCACACCGCCAAGGTCTTCGGACTGATCGAGGAGTATGCCATCTGGGAGGCCCCCACCGCCGCCGCAGGCCCGGACATCGGAGCACCCCGGATCACCGTCGAGGCCACAAACGCCCAATGGCTGGAGTACCGGATCACCCTGCCGGGCGCGGAGGTCGTGCTTGCCCTCCCCGGCGCGGGTGAGGCGGCGATGAACTGACCAGCCTACCCCCGCCGGAATCGCACGAGGTTGGCGTATCCGACCTGATCCTGTCCGGGCATGATCAACGACCTACCCCGGACAGATTCACCCCCCGAACTTGTACGAAAAAAGGCCCGCTGTGTTCTGATGACGCAGCGGGCCTTTTCGCGTTCTGGGGGCAGGAGACTGACGACCGTCCGAGGGCCAAGGCAGCGACCGGCTATCGTCATTGATTCCAGACCATTGCGATTATGTCCCACTATCGGGGCAGGGGCCCGTCCGAGGGCCGGAGCAAAGACCGCCAATCGTCATTGATTCCAGACTATTGCCGATTATCTTGCACTCTCGGGCAAAGGGGAACCTCAAGCTAACCTGAAGGGACACCTTAAGCCTGACTGAAAGGGACTACCTTCAGGGACTATAAACAAGATGAACTACGACTAACACCTTAAGCCCCA
>NZ_AGFG01000064.1 GCF_000226255.1 Desulfovibrio sp. A2 | reverse complement strand
AGCCCGCGTTGCTGGAGATCTGGCGCAGCGGTTCTTCGATGGCGCGGCGGATGATGTTCACGCCAGCGGCTTCGTCGTCATCGGCGGGCTTCACGTCGTCCAGCACCTTGGAGATGCGGATGTAGGCGGTGCCGCCGCCGGGGACGATGCCTTCTTCCACCGCGGCGCGGGTGGCGTTCAGGGCGTCCTCGACGCGGTCCTTCTTTTCCTTCATTTCGGTTTCGGTCGCGGCGCCCACGTTGATCACGGCCACGCCGCCCACCAGCTTGGCCAGGCGTTCCTGCAGCTTTTCGCGGTCGTAGTCGGAGGTGGTTTCGTCGATCTGGGCGCGGATCTGCTTCACGCGCGCCTTGATGTCGTCGGACTTGCCGGCGCCGTCGACGATGGTGGTGTTTTCCTTGTCCACCACCACGCGCTTGGCGGTGCCAAGGTCGGCCACGGAGATGCTTTCAAGCTTCACGCCCATGTCTTCGGACACCACGGTGCCGCCGGTCAGGACGGCGATGTCCTGCAGCATGGCCTTGCGGCGGTCGCCGAAGCCGGGGGCCTTCACGGCCACGACCTGCAGGGTGCCGCGCAGCTTGTTGACCACCAGGGTGGCCAGGGCTTCGCCTTCCACGTCTTCGGCGATGATCACCAGCGGACGGTTCATCTTGGCCACCTGTTCGAGAACGGGCAGCATGTCCTTCATGCTGGAGATCTTCTTCTCGTTGCAGAGAATGAAGGGCTCGTCGAGTTCGCAGACCATCTTTTCGGGATCGGTCACGAAGTAGGGCGACAGGTAGCCGCGGTCGAACTGCATGCCTTCGACCACTTCGAGGGTGGTTTCAAGGCCCTTGGCTTCCTCGACGGTGATGACGCCTTCCTTGCCCACCTTGGCCATGGCCTCGGCGATGATGTTGCCGATGGTGGTGTCGGAGTTGGCGGAAATGGTGCCGATCTGGGCGATTTCCTTCTGGTCGCGGGTGGGCTTGGCCAGGGTGCCAAGTTCCTTCACCAGCTTTTCCACGGCCTTGTCGATGCCGCGCTTGATGGCCATGGGGCTGCGGCCGGCGGCCACGAGCTTCACGCCTTCGCGGTAGATGGCCTGGGCCAGGATGGTGGCGGTGGTGGTGCCGTCACCGGCGATGTCGCTGGTCTTGGAAGCGACTTCCTTGACCATCTGCGCGCCCATGTTCTCGAACTTGTCCTCGAGTTCGATTTCCTTGGCCACGGTCACGCCGTCCTTGGTGATGACCGGCGAGCCGAAAGACTTCTCGATGACCACGTTGCGGCCCTTGGGGCCCAGAGTCACCTTCACGGCGTTGGCGAGCTTGTCCACGCCGCGGGAAAGCTTTTCGCGGGCCTTGACGTCGAACAGGATTTCCTTGGAAGCCATTGTATTCATCCTCCTCGGGAGTAAGTGCGTGAGTTCGCGGGGCGTTATTCGATGATGGCGAGAATGTCGTCTTCGCGCATGACGAGGTGCTCGACGCCGTCAAGCTTGATCTCGGTGCCGGCGTACTTGCTGAACAGCACCAGGTCGCCCTTCTTGACAGCCATGGCGATGAGCTTGCCGTCTTCCGCGACCTTGCCGGGACCGGCGGCGACGACTTCGCCGCGCGAGGGCTTTTCCTTGGCGGTGTCGGGGATGAAGAGGCCGCCGGCGGTCTTTTCTTCGGATTCGAGGCGCTTCACCAGAACGCGGTCATTCAAAGGCTTCAGATTCATGACAACTAGTCCTCCAACTTTAGGTGATCGCTGTTTGTCCCGCCTTTGGCACTCACGGTCTGCGAGTGCCAAAGACAAGGGCGGTCATCTCGCCGCGCGTCATGACTGCGTCACGCGCGCGCCCTCCCGCCGCATGGCGGGGGGCGAAATTCGTCTCGCCCGATGTATCGTGGCTTTTCGGCAGATATCCTGGCCTGTTGCTATTCGGCCCGGCCGCCGGATGCGGCTGCGCGCCCGCGCCCGCTTGCGCGGGGCGGTGCATCGCAACCGCGTTGGAGTATAAGACGGGGCTGGCGCTTGAAAAGGGGGTGGTGTGCATTTTTTTGCATTTTCTTTGCGGATTCAGAAAATCCCAAAGGTTACGCACGCCGTCCGCCCCCCCGCGATCAGGCCTGACCCGCGCCTTCCGTCTGCCCTGCCGTCTGGCCCGTCTGCGCCGCCTGGGCCGTGCGGGGCGCGCGCGGCACCCCGGTGAGGATGGCCAGCACCCCGGCCGCGCCCAGCAGCAGGCAGTAGTAGTTGGCCGACAGCACCGCCACGGGCGAGATGCCCGCGATGGACCCGGCCAGCAGCACCTGGGCCGCGTGCGGGGCCAGCCCCTGCACCACGCACGAGAAGATGTCCAGCAGGCTGGCGCTGCGGCGCGGGTCCACGCCGGAGGTGGCGGCGATCTCGCGGGCCATGCCCCCAGTCAGGATGATGGCCACGGTGTTGTTGGCGGTGCACAGGTCGGCCACGGCCACCAGGCCGGAAATGCCCGCCTCCCCGGTGCGGGTGGCGGCCCCGTCCCGTCTGCCCGGCCTGTCGGTGAACCGGCGCACGGCGGCCAGCAGCCAGGCCACCCCGCCGTGATAGCGGATGAGTTCGCCAAGCCCGCCCATGAGCATGGACAGCACGAGAATCTCGTGCATGCCGGTGAAGCCCTTGTAGATGTCCTGGGCGAACTTCAGCGGGGTGTACCCGTCCACCACGGCCATGCCCACCCCGCCCGCCATGGCGATGCCCGCGAACAGCACGGCGAACACGTTCATGCCCGACAGCGCCATGGCCAGGATTGCCACGTAGGGCAGCACCGTGACCACGCGGTAGCCGCCGGGGGCGGCGGCGCGACCCGCGTCGCCCGCCAGCCAGAACACGGCCACCGCCGCCAGCGCGGCGGGCAGGGCGATGGCGAAGTTCATGCGGAACTTGTCGCGCATGTCGCAGCCCTGGGTGCGCGTGGCGGCAATGGTGGTGTCGGAAATCATGGACAGGTTGTCGCCGAACATGGCCCCGCCCACCACCGCGCCCATGAGCAGCGCCCCATCCATGCCGGTCTGCCCGGCCACGCCCGCCGCGATGGGCCCCACGGCGGCGATGGTGCCCATGGAGGTGCCCATAGCCGTGGCCACGAAGGCCGAGATGACGAACAGCCCCGGCAGCACCAGGCGGGACGGCACCAGCGACAGGCCCAGGTTCACCGTGGACTCCACCCCGCCGACGGCCGAGGCCACCGAGGCGAAGCCCCCGGCAAGCAGGTAGATGACGCACATGGTGACGATGTTGATCTCGCCCGCGCCGGACAGGAAGATGTTCACCCGCCGGGTCAGGCCGCCGGGCCGGGCGGCCGTGGCCGCGTCCTTCTCGCGCAGGGCCAGGGCCAGGGCGATGGCGGGCAGAATGGCCACCGCCGGGGAGAGCTGGTAGAAGGCCATCTCCGTTCCGGCCGCGCCAAGGGCCAGGCCCGCACCGATGAACAGCGCCAGGAACAACGCCAGCGGCAGCAGGGCCACGGCATTGGGAACGGGCTGGTGCGCGGGGGCATGGGACGAAATGCTGTCGGGCATGGCGATATCCTTTCGGGCCGGGCGCTGTCCGGCCGACGGGCGAATGTATCGGGGGTGTGGAAAAGCGGGCCGCACGGGCATGCCGCGCGCCACGACGGACCGTGCACATAGGAACGGGGACGCCGCGTGTCCAGACGAACTGGCGCGGGCGTCCCCGAAATATCATGCCGCGCCGGTTATTCGCGGAACCGCGCAAGCTCCGCGATGCGGGCCTCCACCAGTTCCCAGCGCTCCAGCAGGGCGGTCTGCTCGCCTTCCAGCGCGGTGACCCGCGCGGCGGCGGCGCTGAAGCCTTCCGGATCGGCGGTGAAGAAGTCCGGCTCGGCAAGCCGCGCCTCCAGCGTGGCCTGCTCCTGCTCCAGCGCGTCGAGGTTGCCGGGCAGGGCCGCCAGTTCCTCGCGCAGCCCGGCCAGCTCGCGCTGCTCCTTGAAGGTCAGCTTGCGTATCTGGCCATTGCCCGGACCATTGCCCGGACCGCCGCTGCCAGATTGGCCAGACTGGCCAGACGGGTTCGGATCGGCCTTGCCGGATGCTCCCCCGGCCTTTGCCGCGTCCTCCGAGGGCTTCGGGCGCTGGCGCAGCCAGTCGGTGTAGCCGCCCACGTACTCGCGCACGTTGCCGTCGTCGTCGAAGGCCAGGGTACTGGTCACCACGTCGTCCAGGAAGGCGCGGTCGTGGCTCACCAGCAGCACGGTGCCCTGGTATTCGGCCAGCAGTTCCTCCAGCAGGTCCAGCGTTTCCACGTCCAGATCGTTGGTGGGTTCGTCCAGCACCAGCAGGTTGGAGGGCCGGGTGAACAGCTTGGCCAGCAGCAGGCGGTTGCGTTCGCCGCCGGACAACACCTTGGCGGGCAGGCGCAGCCTGTCCGGCTCGAACAGAAAGTCGCGCAGGTACCCGGCCACGTGGCGGCGGTTGCCGTTGACCTCTATGGTGTCCGCGCCCTCGGCCACGTTGTCCATGACCGATTTCTCGCCGTCCAGGGCCGAACGCAACTGGTCGAAATAGGCGATCTCCAGCCGGGTGCCGTGGCGCACCTCGCCGGAATGGGGTGTAAGCTGGCCCAGCAGCAGGCGCAGCAGGGTGGTCTTGCCCGAGCCGTTGGGACCGATCAGCCCAACCCGGTCGCCGCGTTGAATCAGCGCGGAAAAGTCGCGCAGCACCGATCTGGCGTTCTCGTGGGCGAAGCACACGTTGCGCGCCTCGATAACCAGCTTGCCGGAGCGTTCCGCCTCCTGCGCCAGCATGGCCACCCCGCCCTGCCGTTCGCGCCGCCGGGCGCGTTCCTCGCGCAGGGCGTACAGGGCGCGCACCCGGCCCATGTTGCGCGTGCGCCGGGCCTTGATGCCCTGGCGCACCCACACCTCTTCCTGGGCCAGCTTCTTGTCGAACAGGGCGAACTGGCGTTCCTCGTTCTCCAGCCGGGCCTCGCGCTGCTCCTGGTACTGGTCGTACCCGCAGGCGTAGGAATGCAGCTTGCCCCGGTCCACCTCCACGATGCGGGTGGCAAGACGGCGCACGAAGGCCCGGTCGTGCGAGACGAACACCAGCGTGCGCGCGCGGCGCAGCAGGTAGTCTTCCAGCCAGGCGATGGTGTCGATGTCTATATGGTTGGTGGGTTCGTCCAGCAAAAGGTCCTGCGAGGCCACCAGCGCGCGGGCCAGCAGCACGCGGCGCTTGCGCCCGCCGGACAGGGTGGCGAACTCGCGCTCCGGATCCAGCCGCAGGTGGTTGCACACGGACAGCACGTCGCCGTAATGCTCCCACCCCTCGCCCGATTCCAGGCCGCGCCGCGCCGCCGCCAGGGCGGCCTCGTCCACGGGGTTTCCCGCCTCGCGCGCGGCCTCCAGCACGTGGAACGCGGCCAGCGCCTCGCCCTCTGCCCCCAGCCCCCCCGCCACGATGCCGAACACCGGGCCGGAAAGTTCGGTGGGCACCTCTTGCGGCATGCAGCCAAAGCGCGTGCCCGGCGCACGGGTGATCTCGCCCGCGTCGGGGCGCACGTCCCCTGCCATGAGCCGCAACAGCGTCGACTTGCCCGCCCCGTTGCGCCCCACGAGGCAGATGCGTTCGCCCTGCTCCACGTGCAGGGTGGCCCCGTCCAGCAGTTTGCCGGTGCCGAGGTTGAGCGTGACGTCCTGTATGCCGAGCAGAGCCATGCGTGTATCCTGCGAAAATATTTGCTTTCGAAAATTTTTGAATAAACGTGCGGCAGGCCGCGCAAAAGTGCCGGAAAAGCGCGATCCAGAAAAAAATGTCGCGTTCAATCAATCAGTTTAGCGCGCAACCCGCGTCGGGGCAAGTCGGACGAGAAAAGTCCACAAAATGCCACGATACCGGAATGTTACCCAGGAGCATCACTTTTTTCGTAAGTACCTGCTAACATTGACACGCGCGCACGGCAAACGATAGACGCAGCACTATCGTCGCATCAAGCGCCATGGGAAATGGCGCACACGCCACAATCCCCGGGGTACATATGCGCCATATTTCTTCACAAACCTTGCTCTGTGCCATAGCCACCGGCCTTCTCGCGGCCGGGGCAGCCGTTCTTGTACCGCTTGTTTCCGGCACGCTTTCCGTAGCGCACGGCATTGCCAGCCTGGCTGTGGCCTGCATTGCCGCAGTCGGCATGCTGGCATGCCGCACACGCGGGCAAGCCGCCGACGCGCGCCTGCTGCACGATGCGGCCCTGCAGGGGGTCGATGAGCCCCGGACGCCGGACGCCCTTGGCGAAGCGGCCGCGGCCATCTCGGCCTTGCGCGACGAGGCGCTGCGCAGCGCCGCCGCCGGGCAGGCCATGCTGGAAGCGCTGGATGCCACGGACGGGGCCGAACCCTACCTGTTGCTGGACGCCAAGGGCATGGTCACCTGCGCCTCTCCGGCCCTGCTGGCCCTGCTCGATACGGGCGCGCCCCCGCTCGCCCTGCCCGCCACGGCCGAAGCACTGGGGCTGCGCGCCGCCCCCGCCGACGCCAAGGGCGCGGAACTGCTGCGCCAGATCCGCGAGGGCCGCGCCGCCACCGGCGAAATCGCGCTTTCCCTGGCCTGCGGCACGGCCCCAAGCAAAGACGCGGACAAGGGCGCGCCGCCCTGCCTGATCCATCTCGCGCTGGTCGCCCGGCCCATTGCCGATGCGGCGGGCCGGGTTCACGGCAGCTTCGTGCTGCTGCGCGACATGACCGCGCTGCGGGCCGCGCAGTGTACGCTGGCCAGCACCTCGTCCCGCATCGAACGCTTTGCCGCCACGTCCATGTCAGCTGCGGACGAAGTGAGCCGCGCCGCCGAGGATCTGGCCTCCCTTATCCAGGAGGCCAACGCCGGCGCGAACAGCCAGCAGGAACGCACGGCCGAGACCGCCACCGCCATGGAACAGATGAACGCCACGGTGGTCGAGGTGGCGCGCAACGCCGCGCACGCCGCGGACCAGGCCGCGGAAACCCGCCGCCGCAGCATGGACGGCGCGCGCCAGGTGAACGAGCTTGTGGATCACATCGACGGTGTGGAGCGCGTCATCGGCCAGCTTGCCGAGCGCGTGGGCGCGCTGGACGCGCAGGCGGGCAACATCGGGCAGGTGATGAACGTCATCAGCGACATCGCCGACCAGACCAACCTGCTGGCGCTGAACGCCGCCATCGAGGCGGCCCGCGCCGGGGACGCCGGGCGCGGCTTTGCCGTCGTCGCCGACGAGGTGCGCAAGCTGGCCGAAAAGACCATGAACGCCACCCGAGAGGTGAGCGAGGTGATTACCGGCATCCAGCAGAGTTCGCGCGCCGCAGCCCGCGAGATGGACGGGGCCCGTACCGCCGTGAACGAGGCCGCGCGCCGCGCACAGGATTCCGGCGCGGCGCTCTCGGAAATCCTTGCCCTTACCGACAACACCAGCATCCAGGTGCAGTCCATCGCCACCGCCGCCGAGCAACAGTCGGCCACGTCCGCCGAGATCAACCGCGCGGTGGAGGCCATTACCGGCATCGCCGGGCGCACCATGGAAATGATGAACCACGCCGCGCAGGACATCTTCAGCCTGGCCGGGCGTTCCAGCGACCTTTCGCGCACCGTGGCGCGCATCTCGCATGACGACGCCGACGCAACCGCCGATGCGGCGGGCAAGGCCGTGCCCTGCTGGGAATTCAAGAAATGCGGCCGCGAAAAGGGCGGCCCCAAGGAAAAGGAGATGGGCGTCTGTCCCGCCTGGCCCGACCACGGCTTCAGCTGCGCGGGGGTTACCGGCACCTTCTGCGGCGGCAAGATACAGGAAACCTTCGCCAAGAAGATCGGCAACTGCGCCAAGTGCGACTTCTTCAAGAGCGCGTCCTACCGGCGCGAGGCCCACGACGTGCAACTCTCGTCAGGCAAGGCCGCCCCGGCCCGCCTGCTGGAACTGCGGCGCTGAACCTGCGCGGCACTGCGACCGCCCCCTCCCAGCACCGCGCCAGCGGGTACGTCATCCCCAGTGCCGCCCACGGCGGCAACGTCATCATCAGGACCGCCATCAACACCACGGGGGCGGGGCGAACACGCCCCGCCCCCGTTCTTCGCGGGTTCATCGCGTGTGCACAGCACGTGCATTACGGCCCCCGCATGCCGGATGGCCCTGCCAGCCCCGGCGGCGACGTCCATCCGCGCCGCCACGCTTGCGCCCGGAGCCACGCGGGGGTACTACGACAATACAGGAGGAGCCACCCATGCCCGCCACCGAACCCGACGCCCGCAAGGGACGCGAAGCCCTTGGACACTGGCTCGACGAAATGGCCGCCGCCGTGCGCGACATCGAACGCGAGGCCGAACAGGCTCTGCACAAGAACGAGGACCAGGACGCTTACCGCGAACTGATGCGCCGCAAGGCGCAACTGCTGACCTCGCTGCCCGACCGCGCTCGCGACCTGCTGCCCCAGTTCGAGGGGCACGAGCGCGAAGCCATCGCCGACCGGTTGTCCCGCTTCGCCTCCGGCGCATCCAACGCCCTGCGCATCGACTCCGTGTTCTACATGTCCGCCTTGCTCTACCCGGAGGACTACGCCCCGGGCCAGCCCAACGACCTCGAAACCTTCGCCGCCGCCGTGCGCGAAGGACGCGCCGGATAGGCGACAGTACAGGTCGGACAGGCCGAACAGGCGACGCAGCACGGCCCGACGACAGCCGAACATCAAAAACAAACGCCCGGACACGCGATGTGTTCGGGCGTTTGCTTTTGTTCCTGATGCTGGCCGCAATGCACAGAGCAACGTTCCGAATATGCGGTCGTCCCTGCTTCTTTCCCCGCCTCTCTTCTGGCTGCCCCATACCTACGCTCGTGCACCGGGCGGGGCGAGGGGGCGACCTGCGATGACGAAACGCGGCGGCGGCCCCGAAGGCAAGGCGCGGTGTGCCACGACGACGAAGGCGTAGCAGCGCTACGTCGAGGAAGCCGTGGCGTGCCGCAACGCAGCCAGCGGGGAAGGCCGTCGCGTTACAGCCGCAGGCCGCCCCCGAGCACCGCCCTACTTCATGTTGACGAACTGAAGGGGAATGCCCAACTCCTCCGCCCGCAGCAACTGGATGACTTCCTGCAGGTCGTCGATCTTCTTGCCGGTGACGCGCACCTGGTCGTCCTGGATGGCGGCCTGCACCTTCAGTTTCGAGTCCTTGATCTTCTTGACGATCTTCTGCGCGACGTCCTTGGCTATGCCTTCCTGGATCACCACGTCACGCTTGACCTGGCCCTTTGATGTCGGCTCGATGTCCTTGAACTCAAGGCACTTGGGATCGACCTTGCGGCGGATGCAGTGGGCTTGCAGCATGTCCTGCAGGGCACGCATCTTCATTTCGTCGCCCGCCACCAGATGGATGCGCTTGTCGCCGCGATGCAGATCGATTTCGGTGACCGTGTTGCGGAAGTCGTAGCGGGTTTCCACTTCCTTCTTCACGTTGTTCACGGCGTTGTCGAGTTCCTGCATCTCTACCTTGTTGACCACGTCGAACGAGGGCATGCGTACCTCCGGAATGAAATGTGCCCTTGGGCGCACGGCGCTGCGCCATGCATGGCGCGGGCGTGCCGGATGCGTCCCACGGGGACACAGGGTGTAGCAAAGGGTGCGTTCCGCTTCAAGCCGACGGGCGCACCCGGTCAGCCCGCGGATTCGGGGCCGGAACCGCCGGAAGTGCCGCGCCCCGAAGCATCGCGACCGGACATGTCGCGCCCGGACCTGCCCCGTGGGGCCGCCTCGGCATGCCCGGGCGTGGCGGGCGCGCCCTGCTGCCGGGCGGGCTTGGCCGTCTGCTGGCCCTGGGGCTGCGGCGCGCCGCCCAAAGCGCCCGGTGGCACGGCATGCCGCGCCGGGCGCGGACGGCCGGGCTTGCGCGGGGCCTCCTGCGGCTCCGTGGGTTGCAGTTGCGGCTTGCGCCCGCCGGGCAGGCGGGCCTGCCGGGGAGGCAAGGCCGGGCGCGCCCCTTCCGGGCTGCGCGCCGCCGCGCCGTAGTCGAAGCCCTCGAAGCGGCAGCGGGTCACCGGGCCGCCCAGGGCGCGTTCGATGATCCGCACCCCGGCCTCGTCGCCGGGGGCCACCAGGGTCATGGCCGTGCCCGCGCGGGCCGCGCGGCCGGTGCGGCCGATGCGGTGGATGTAGGCATCGGCCGTGGCAGGCACGTCGTAGTTCACCACGTGGGTCACCCGCGAAATGTCCAGCCCGCGCGCGGCCACGTCGGTGGCCACCAGCACGGCGTAGCGCCCGGTGCGGAATCCTTCCAGCGTGGCCTGCCGCCGCCGCTGCGAAAGCTTGCCTTGCAGGCACCCCACCCGCAGCCCGGTGGAGGCCAGTTGCTGCCACAGGCGGCGCGCCCCGTGCCGAGTGCGCACGAACACCAGCACCGCCCCGGCCAGGGGACCATCGCCCACGAAGGGGAGGGGCGGAGAATGGCGAGGCGGATGGTCTCCGCCGGGGGCGATGCCCGTTTCCAGGGTGTCGGATTCGTCGAAATCGTCGGGCAGATCGTGCATAGCTGACTGTTCGGAACCCCCCGAAATCTCGGGGGCATCGGGCACGCCGCTGCCGTCAAGGGCGTCCGCAACCCCGCCGGGCAGCAGCCGCGCGCGCAGGATGGCCTTGAGCAGCGGCGTCTTGAGGTGGGCGGGCACCGGATACAGCGCGTGGTCCACGGTGGCCGCCGGCGCCTGCGCATCCACGCTCACGGGCACGGGGTCGCGCAGGGCATCGCCCGCCAGGCCGCGCACGGCATCGGGCAAGGTGGCGGAAAACAGCATGCGCTGGCAGGCGGCGGGCACGGCGGCCAGCAGTTCCCGCACGTCGGCCAGAAACCCCAGCTCGAACAGGGAATCGCCTTCGTCCAGCACCAGCACGTCAAGGGCGGATACATCCAGGTTGCCGCGCCGCAGATGGTCCAGCAGGCGGCCGGGGCAGGCCACCACGATCTCCACCCCGGTGCGCAGGCGCAGGGCCTGCGGCATGATGCCCACGCCGCCGTAGATGGTGGCGGAGCGCAGGCGGGTCATGGAACCCAGCCGCCGGATGTGGTCGTGAATCTGCTCGGCCAGTTCGCGCGTGGGCACCACCACCAGCCCCCGCAACTGCCCGCGCGGACCATCCAGCAGGCGTTGCAGCAGGGGCAGCGCGTAGGCGGCGGTCTTGCCCGTGCCCGTGGCGGCCAGGGCCAGCACGTCGCGCCCGGACAGCGCGGCCGGAATGGCCCGGCGCTGCACGGGGGTGGGCAGGTGGTAGCCCATGCTTTCCACCCCGGCCAGCAGGCGGGCGTCGAGGGGCAGTTCGGCGAAGGTCACGGCGGGAATTCTCCGGAGCGGCCGGGGGCCGGGCTGGCGGACGCGGAACGTGGGGCGCGGAACGACAACGCGGGGTGATACTACGTTGCCCCGACGACCGTGGCAATGTGCAAGCGGCGGTCCGGCATCCGGCCACAGGCGTATCTGGACAGGGAGCCGCCCGCCGTGAAAGACTGCGCCCTCGCCCCCCCTGCGCAGTCGCCAAAGCCTTGCACACCGCATCCGCCACCCCAACCGCCCATGGAGCCTTCATGCTCGATCTGCTGTACCGCTTCGGCGTCACCCCGCGCCGCCTCGCCGCCGAATTCCCCCTGCCCGGCAGCCCGGAGCGCTGCCTGACCCGCACGGCGGTGCAGGGCGACGACGGGCGGCTGTGGATGCTGGAGCGGCTGGCCCCGGCGCAGGCCCCCCGGCGCGAGGCCATGGGCGAACTTCTGGCGCGGCTGGCGGACCCGGCCGTTTTCGGCCCGGACCTGGCCGCCCTGGTGCCCGCGTATCTGCCGGCGGACGACGGGCCGGTGGGCGGCGGGCCTGCGGCCCCCGCAGGCGGCGCGGATTCCGCGCGGCCCGGCATCCTGCGCTACGTGCTGGCGTCGGATATGCCGCCCCACGCCGGATACTGGCAGCTTTCGCCCTTCGTGCCCGGCGCGGAGCCGCCCCGCCCGGACTACCTTGACCATGGCTGGCGCGGCCAGGCCGTGGCCGCCCTGCTGCTGGCCCTGCACCGGGCCGGGGACAACCTGCCCGCCGGGCTGCCCCCCGCGCCGGTGCCGCCGCTGCCCGCGTTCATCGCCGGACTGCACGAGGCCGTGGCCCGCCGCATGCCCGAAGCGGCCCGCCGCCTGCACCCGGTGCGCGACGCGCTGGAATCCCTGCCCGACGTGCTGGCCGCCCAGCCGGTGGTGCTGGCCCACGGCGACGCCCACCCCCTGAACCTGATCTGGACGCCCTGCGGAGAAGGTGACGAGATTCCGCCGTCCACGAACCCGCTGGCCGCGTTGCGCGGGGTCATCGACTGGGAATTCGCCGGAGCCCAACCCATCCTGTACGACGCCGCCAACTGCATGGGCTGCGTGGGGTTCGAGCATCCTTCCGGCCTGGGGCGCGGCTTTGCCGCCGGGTTCACCGCCACGCTGCGCGAGGGCGCGGCATCATACGGCCTCGCCGGGATACCGGCGGACACTCTGCGCCACCTGCCGCTGATGGTGCTGGGCTCGCGCTTCGGGTGGCTGTCGGAATGGCTGCGCCGGGGCGACCGGGACATGCTGGAGATGGAACTGGACTACTGCGACATCCTGCTGCACCACCGCGCCCGGCTGGCGGACATCTGGGCCGGGGGGTAGTCGCCCGCCGCGCTCCCCCTGTACTCCCGGCGCGGGCGTGCTATATCTGTCATGGTGCCCGGACGGGCGCGCCACTTCCGGCGCGCCGCCACCGGCACGGGAGTGCGCATCATGTCCACCCTGTTTCCATCCCATCTCATCGAAACCGCTGCGCCCGCCGTGGCCGCATTGACCACCCTGGCGTATCTTCTGCCCCTTTTCGCCTTGCTGCTGACGGCCGCGCTGCTGCCCGCCACGGCCCGCGCCGCCCAGACGGATGCCGCAACGCCGCAGGCCGCCACGGCCACGGCCGTGTTCGCCGGGGGCTGCTTCTGGTGCATGGAAAAGCCCTTCGACCAGAGGGACGGCGTGCTGGAGACCACCTCCGGCTACACCGGCGGCGCGGTGGATTCCCCCACCTACAAGCAGGTGTCCTCTGGCCTTACCGGGCACGCCGAAGCCCTGCGGGTGACCTACGATCCGGCAAAAGTAAGCTATGAAACCCTGCTGGACGTCTTCTGGCGCAACGTGGACCCGCTGGACGCGGGCGGCCAGTTCTGCGACCGGGGCAACCAGTACCGCTCGGCCATCTTCGTGGCCGGCGCGGACCAGCGCCGCGCCGCCGAAGCCAGCAAGAAGGCGGTGGAGGCGCGCCTGGGCCGTCCAGTGGCCACCGAGATCGTGGACGCCTCCACCTTCTGGCCCGCCGAGGACTACCACCAAGACTACTACCGCAAGAACCCCCTCCGCTATACCTACTACCGGACCAGTTGCGGCCGCGACAAACGGCTGGAGCAGGTCTGGGGCGAAGGCAAGTAGCCCGTAGCCCGCGCGCCAGCCTTCATCGCGCGGCCACCGGGCTGCCCACGTCCATCGCACCAGCCTCCGCCGCGCTGACCGCAAACAGGAAAGGACGCCACCCCAAGGGGAACGGCGTCCTTTTCGCGTTGTCTTCCGTTTGGTGCAGGGCACCGGTACCGGGGACGGCGTCTGGCGTGCGCCTTCAGCCGCAGCGCCGCGTTCCGCAACGCCCCGCGCCCAGCAGGCCCATCGGCCCTTCCGGCACACCCGCCTCCACCGGCAGCAGCCCCAGCCCGCCCAACGTGCCGCCGTCGCCCAGCAGCCCGGCGGCGTCGGCCCGGCAGCGGGCGCAATGGCGCATCTGCGGCAGGTGGCGGCCCGCCGCCGCGCGCAGCCTTTCCATGGCTTGCGGGGTGGGCACGGGCAGGTGCCCCAGCGGGGTGCCCGCCACGGGAATGAGTCCGATGCAGTTCATCAGCGAGGCCCCCAGCGCGGCGGCGCGCGCGGCAACCGCCTCCACGTGGCCGTCGTTGACGCCGGGCACCACCACGGTGTTCACCTTCACGGCAATGCCCGCCCGCACAAGGCGCGCCAGCCCTTCCTCCTGCCGGGCCAGCAGGTGCGCCGCGCCTTCCTCGCCATGCAGCGCGCGGCCGTCATCTCCGGCCACATGGGCGTACAGGCGCGCGCCCACCGCCGGGTCCACGGCGTTCAGGGTCACGGTGACGTGCCCCACGCCCAGCGCGGCCAGCGCATCCGCATGATCCGGCAGGACCAGCCCGTTGGTGGACAGGCACAGCAACAGGCCCGGATGCGCCTTGCGCACCAGCGCCAGTGTTTCCAGCGTGGGGCCGGGGCTGGCCAGCGGGTCTCCCGGCCCGGCAATGCCCACCACCGAGAGGTGCGGCAACGCCTGCACGGCGCGGTTCACCAATTGCGCGGCCTCCGCCGGGGAGAGCACGCGGCTGGTCACGCCGGGGCGCGATTCGTTGACGCAGTCGTGCCGCCGGTCGCAGTAGCCGCAACGGATGTTGCAGGCCGCCGCCACCGGCAGGTGGATGCGGGCGTGCGTACCGTGCGCCCCGACGGTAAAGCACGGATGGCGCGAACTATCCGCGCTCATCGCGGCTTCCGCCCCATGCCGATGCAGTCCTGCGGGCACGAGCCAAGGCAGTCCCCGCAGTTGGTACAGTTGGTTTCCTCGGGCCGCGTGGCCATGTAGCAAACCTTGCGGCACCTGTCGCAGCCGTTGCAGGCGTCGGTCTTGTACACCGAGAACGGCGCGAAGCGGCGCACGACCTCCAGCACCCCGCCCGCCGGACAGGCAAAGCGGCACCACGCGGCGGACACCGCCACGCCCAGCGCCAGGATGCCCAGCACCGCCCACGTGCGCACCAGCCACAGCGGCATGGCGTGCTCGAAAGTCAGGGCCACCGCACCAAAGAACTCGCCGGTGCGGATGGGCACGTTGACGCGCGGCTGCCCCAGCACGAAGTAGGCCCACAGGGCCAGCGCCAGCCCGCCGTACTTGCCCAGGGGCAGCAGGCGCGCGGCAAGGCCGCCCGGCTTCAGGCGCAACGGCGCGAACATGCCCGACGACGAAAACAGGCCCAGCAGGCGGTTCACCGTGCCGCCGGGGCAGGCCCAGCCGCAGAAGGCGCGGCCGAACAGCGCCGCCAGCGCCAGCCACCCGGCCCACACGCCCCAGAACATGGTGAACAGCCGCCCGTGGCAGGCCACCACCGGACAGTTCTGGCAACTGATGTACGGCACCACGAACGGGCAGCGAAAGATGCCGTAGAACGACCACTGGCCGATCACCGCCAGCATGACGGCCTGCGCGGCCCGGTTCCACAGCCGCACCGCGCGGGCGCGCGCGTCCTGACGCACGGCGCGGGGCTTCAGTTCCGTCAGGTTCGCCGTGCCGCCCGCCGGATTCACGGCGTTCACGCCCGCATCAGACATCCTTCACCCCCAGCTTTTCCACCAGTTCCTGCCCGCGCGGTGAAATGGCGGGGATGAACCCCGCCCGCTCGAAATGGGCCTGCCCTTCGGCAGAGGTGATCCACGCCACGTAATCGTCGGCCAGGGCGCGGTCGCGCGCCTCCTGCATGACGCCCACGGTGAAGGTGAGCGGCGGCGGCGGGAACAACCCGGCGGGAATTTCCACGATGTCCAGCTTGCCCGCGAACTGGGGCAGACGCGTCACGCGCAACTCCACGATCATGGCGTCGGCCTTGCCTGCGGCAACCGCCTCCACCGAGCGTTGCACGCAGGTGCCCGGTTCGGCCACGTTGGCCATCACGGCATCCAGGCACCCCGCTTTCTTGAGCAGCCCGGTGACGGCCGCGCCGCCGGGGGGGGAGGCTTCCGGGGCCATGGCCACCCGCACGCCCTTGCGGGCCATGTCTTCCACGGAACGCACGTTGCCCGGATTGCCCGTGGGCGTGACCACGACATAGCTGGTGAAGCACAACGGCTTGAAATAGGTCATCCGGCCCGCCGCGCGCAGCTTTTTGGCAAGGTCCAGCACCCGCCCGGCAAAGACCTCTGTCGAGCCGCTGGCCAGCAGCGACTTGCCCAGCGCCGCCGCAAACGCCCCGGTGTACACCACCGCCGCGCCGCTGCGCCGTTCATACTCCGCATGGGCGGGCTGCATGGCTTCCGCCAGCCCCCCGCACGACCACACCTGCAGCCTGCCGCCGGGAAACGGCGCGGCCTGTGCCGTACCCGGCAAGGAGGCGGCGGCCAGCCCCGCCACCCCGGTCAGCGAGGCGCGCAGAAATCCCCGCCGCCCCTCATCCTGCAACTGACGCATGAACACCTCCGCGTGTAATGGATAGTGGCGCCCACCCTATACGCCGCGAGGAATGCCCACAAAGACAAATTGCCAATGGATTTAGTGCAATACCATAGACAAATCGGATAGCGACACATCTTGGCCACCCTCGCCTACACCCCGTGCCGCGCCGTTGTGCCAATAGAAAACCGGCTCCCCTCGCGGGAAGCCGGTTCCTTTTTCATTTCGTTGCGACGCGCCTTCAGATGGGAAGGCCATCTGTCTTTCGGCAGCCGTTGTCACTGCGAGGTTTTTTGTTCCCTGCCAAGGAAGAAGAGTTCTTTATGGAAGGAACGTACTCTTCGTGTACTTGACTGGAATAAAAAACTCTTCTGACGCAGGCAGGGGACAAAAGGACCGCAGTGACAATGGTTGCCCCCCTAATCGCCCATCGACTCCTTCGGCAGAATCCACACCATCAGCATCTGCTGTTCCGCCTTGGTCAGGTCGATCTGCGACATGCGGCACAGGTCGTAGGCATTGCGCAGAAAAGCCTTGCCCACCTCGCGCAGGTTCACGCCGTCCTGCTCGTTGAGGGGGTACCCCCCGCGCGCGATGCCCACCAGCACGAAGTTCACGTGGCCCCTCGCGATGGGCAGGCCCGCCTCCACGCACCGGTCGCGCACGTTGCGCGAGGTGGTGGTCATGAAGAACCCGTTGGCGTTGACCTCTTCCACGATGATGCCCAGCAGCTGCCGGAAATGGTCGGGCCGCAGCAGGGGCATGTCGGTCAGGCGGTGCACCTTCAGGGCGAAGTCGTACAGGTCGGGGTAGCGCGAGCGAAAGTCGTCGTGGGCGTCGCGTTCTTCGGGCTGCTCGTGGCGTTCCGGATCGTACACGAAGCCGGGCGGCACGGGCGAGAATTCCAGCCCCTTCAGGTCCAGCGCATCCAGCAGGTCGCGCAGGCGGCCGTAGCCGAACCAGTCCGCGCCGGGGTCCACCTCTCGCTGCAGCATCTGGGCCAGCGAGGCGAAGCCCACGGGGGCCGGGGCATCGGCCACGATGCGGCGCACCACCTCGGCCACGCGGGCCAGCCGTTCGCCGTTGCCGCGCGGGACGAACGGGGCGGGCGCGGGCGCGGCCTCCATCGGGCGTTCCTCTTCCAGGGCCTGCTGCACGAACCAGTCTTCGCGGATGCGCCACGAGGCGGCGGCGGTGTACGCGGGCGAGGTGTAGCCCACGGAAAGCACCAGCGGGCGGCGGGCGTGTTCCTGCAAGCGGATGAGCAGCGGCGTGAAGTCCGCATCGCCGGAAAGGATGATGAACTCATCGAAGCGGGTGGAGTGATTCAGCGCGTCCATGCAGTCCATGACCAGGTGGATGTCGGCGCTGGTCTTGCCCTGGTTGGTCAGCGGCGGGCAATCCACCACCTGGAAGGCGGCACGGATGAAAAACGGACGGAACTCGTGAAAACACTGCGGATTCATGTAGCAGATGCGCTTGAGGATGCGGCGGCGCACGCCGTCTCCGTACAGCATGCGCAGGGCATGCCCTTCGATCCACTTCACCCAGCGCTGGGGGTTGGTGGCAAAGGCCCGGGCGACATCTTCGTCCTGTTCCCGCAGGCGTGAATATATGTTGTCGAAATCCACATACAGCGCGGCATATACTTCATCGAAGCCGGTAAATCGGCCCATGTGCATCTCCTGTGGGGGAAAACGTACGGTCAATTCGCTGGGGATACTACACCCATGCGCTGAATGCGGCAACGGAAAGGTCGGCGGCGCGGAGTATACGCTTACCACGCCGTGCGGGGGCACGGTGCACGGCCTGACATTTCTTCACACGCGCCCGGCCCGCGCCGCACAGAGCGGCGTGGAACAATCCGTGTGACCACGCGGCCATGACGGGCGACAACGCGCGCGCCGCCCCTCGTGCGCATGCGCACGGGGACGGCGTGCTTCTCGGGAATGGCCGGACTGCCATGGGGAACGGACGGCTGCCCCCTCCCTCACGCACCGGGCGCGCCGGTCATGCCTGGGGGTTCTTGCGGGGTCTGCCGCGCTTGCGCGGCGCGTCCGCAGAGGCGGCGGCGCTGGCGACCGAGGCCGCGTCGCCCGTCTTGCCCGGCTTGCCGGGCTTGTCTGCCGCACCGGCCTTGGGCTTTCGCCCCGGCTTGGCGGAGGCCGCCGTGGCACCCGCGTTGACCGCGTCATCCGGGGTGTCCGAATCGGTACTGTCGACGTCCGCGTCCCCCGCATCCGCCATGCCGCCCGTATCCCCCTCGCGCATGTCCACGCCGGGAATCTGGATGGGCGCGGGCGCGGCGGCCACGGGCACGCGGGGCATGGGCACGCCGGGATGGCGGGTGGCGTGTTCCTGCACCAGAAAGGTGCCGGTGACCGAATGGGGGTCGTCCATGATCTCTTCCGGCGTACCGGCCGAGACGATGCGCCCGCCGTTCTCGCCGCCGCCGGGGCCCAGGTCCACCACGTGGTCCGAGGCCAGGATGACGTCGGTGTTGTGCTCGATCACCGTCACCGTGGCCCCCCGGTCCACCAGCTGGTTCAGCACGGTGATCAGCTTGCCCACCTCGTGCATGTGCAGGCCGGTAGTGGGTTCGTCCAGGATGTACATGGTGCCGGGCAGGCTGCGCTTGCCCAGCTCGCGCGATATCTTGATGCGCTGGGCCTCGCCGCCGGACAGCGTGGTGGCGGGCTGGCCAAGGCGCAGGTATTCCAGCCCCACGTCCTCCAGCACGCCAAGGCGGCGTTCCAGCACCGGGTAGTTCTCGAAGAACTGGCGCGCCTGGCGCACGGTAAGATCCAGCACCTCGGCGATGTTCAGCCCCTTGTAGCGCACTTCCAGCGTCTCGTGGTTGTAGCGGCGGCCCTTGCACACGTCGCAGGTCACGTACACGTCGGGCAGGAAGTGCATCTCCACGCGGATCTGCCCGTCGCCGCCGCAGGCCTCGCACCGGCCGCCGCGCACGTTGAAGCTGAACCGGCCCGGCTTGTAGCCGCGCTTGCGGGCGTCGGGCGTCATGGCGAAGATGCCGCGTATCTCGTCGAATATCTTGGTGTAGGTGGCTGGGTTGGAGCGCGGGGTGCGGCCGATGGGCGTCTGGTCGATGGACACGATGCGCTCGATGGTCTCCGCGCCCTCGATGCCCTCGATGGTGCCCGGCTGGTCCACCCGGATGCCCTGGGCCAGCGCCAGGTGCTTGTACAGGGTGTCCATGACCAGCGAACTCTTGCCCGAGCCGGAAACCCCGGTCACGCAGGTCAGCACGCCCAGCGGCACCCGGCAGTCGATGCCTTGCAGGTTGTTGGTGGTCACGCCGTGCAGGGTCATCCAGCCGCGCGGGGCGCGCCGCGCCAAGGGCCGGGCAATGGACATGTCGCCCCGCAGGTACTGCGCGGTAAGGCTTTGCGATGAGGACAGCAGGGCATCCACCGGTCCGTTGAACACCACCTCGCCGCCCAGCGCCCCGGAGCCGGGGCCAAGCTCGATGACGGTATCCGCCTCGCGGATGGTGGCCTCGTCGTGTTCCACCACCAGCACGGTGTTGCCGCGCCGTTGCAGGCTGCGCAGGGTCTTGATGAGCCGCTCGTTGTCGCGCGGGTGCAGGCCGATGGAGGGCTCGTCCAGCACGTAGGTGACCCCCACCAGACCCGACCCCAACTGCGAGGCCAGGCGGATGCGCTGCGCCTCGCCGCCGGACAGGGTGGCCATGTTGCGGCCGAGTGCGATGTAGTCCAGCCCCACGTTGACCATGAATTCCAGCCGGTGGTGCAGTTCCTTCATCAGCGGTTCGGCCACCAGCGCGTGACGCCCCTCGAAGCGGCGCTCGCGCAGCCAGTCCAGCGCGCGGGCCACGGACATGGAGCAGAATTCGTGGATGTTCAGGCTGTCCACCCGCACGGCCAGCGATTCCGGGCGCAGCCGCGCGCCGGAGCACACCGGACAGGCCATGCTCTGGCGGTAGCGCGACAACAGTTCGCGCCAGGCGTCGCCGTACTGCATGCCCTGTTCGAGGATGGACACCACGCCGGGCCAGCGGTCGTCCGTAACGGTGCCGTTGGCGGCTGCCGGAACCACGGGCAGCGCCGGGCCGTGGTCGTGGCCCCCGTTCTCCCCGTTTCCGTTGCCGTTCACCACCACGGACCCGCCCAGCCAGTTGCGGCGCAGGTTGCTGCCCGCGCCGCGTCCCGCCGGGCGGCCGTCCTCGGTCTCGCCGTGGAACAGCGCATCAAGCGCATCGGGCGAATAGGCGGCCAGCGGCGTGGACAGGGTGAAACCCCAGCGCTTGCCAAGGGCCGTCAGGGCGTCCCTGTGGCGCTCGAACAGCTTGGTGTTCTTCCACGGCAAGAGCGCGCCGGTGTTCAGCGACAGGCCCCGGTTGGGCGCAACCAGCGCGGGCTCGAAATATTCCACGCTGCCAAGGCCCAGGCAACGCGGGCAGGCCCCCTGCGGGCTGTTGAACGAGAACAACTGCGGACTGGGCGCGGGCAGGCTGATGCGGCAGGCCGGGCACACCGATTCCGTGGAGTGCACGATGTCGCGCCCGGCGGCCTTCCCCTCGCCATCAGCCGGCAGATGCACCACCAGACGTCCGTCGCCGTAGCGCAGGGCCAGTTCCACCGAATCGGCCAGCCTCCCCCGGATGCCGTCCTTGATGACCAGCCGGTCCACCACCAGATCGATGGTGTGCTTGCGGTTCTTGTCCAGCGCGGGCACCTCGTCGATGCCCATGATGGCCCCGTTCACCCGCACGCGCACGAAGCCCTCGGCCTTCAGCTTCTTGAACCGGTCCTGATGGGTGCCCTTCTGGTGCTCCACCAGCGGGGCCAGCACGATGCACCGGGTGCCCTCTCCCAGGGCCAGGATGTCGGCGATGATCTCGTCCGCTGCGCGCGCCTCGATGGGCAGGCCGCACTGCGGGCAGTACATGCGCCCCAGCCGCGCCCAGAACACGCGCAGAAAGTCGTACACCTCGGTCACGGTGCCCACGGTGGAGCGCGGGTTGCGCGTGGCCGTCTGCTGTTCCAGCGAGATGGCCGGGGACAGCCCCTCGATCTTCTCCACTTCCGGCTTGTCCATCTGGGGCAGGAACTGGCGGGCGTAGGCCGACAGCGATTCCACGTAGCGGCGCTGGCCCTCTGCGTAGACGATGTCGAAGGCCAGGGTGGACTTGCCCGAGCCGGAGGGGCCGCAGACCACCACCAGTTCGTCGCGGGGGATGTCGAGAGTGACGTTCTTGAGGTTGTGCTGGCGCGCTCCCTCGATGTGAATGCAGGGCTTGCTCATGCGGTGGGTCTCGTATGGGGCGGGCGGACGGGGCCGCCGAAGTGTCGTGCGGGTACGCGCGGGTTGGGGTGGTGTGGCGTGGGCGCGGCGGAAAATGCGCGGGCAAGGGCCTGCGTCACGCGCGGCACGGGGCGCGGCGCGAACCGACACGGCCAGCGTGTGCTGGCGCGATGCTTCCAGGTTCATCGTCGCAACCTTACGCGACCTTACGCGACAGGCCGCGACATTCCACAACAGGGGGTAAGATACGACATCCGGCGCGCGGGGCAAGTACCCGGCGCAAGATGGTCCGGCCGCCATGCCGTGACGGATGGCCGCCACGCCGTCACGCGCCCGCGCCAAACGGCGTCCGGCGCGCCCTGCGCCCGGCGATGCCGGGGGCACGAACGCGCCGGAAAAATGCGTGGCGCTTGCCACAAGACCGCGCGGGGATGGGGCATGTTGGCCGGGCCGGGCGCAAGCCCGCCCACGTCCCGCCGCCGCGCTACCCGAAGAACGAGGCCAGCAGCACCGCCGTGAGCAGCGCGGGCAACATGTTGGCCAGCGGAATGCGCTTGATCTCCAGCAGGTTGATGCCGATGCCGATGACCATCAGCCCGCCGGTGGCGGTCAGTTCGTTCATCACCGCCGGTCCCAGCAGCGGCTGAAGCACCCCGGCGAACATGGTCAGCCCGCCCTGGTAGGCGAACAGCGGCAGCGCGGAAAACAGCACCCCCACCCCGTAGGCCGAGGCCAGGGCAATGGCCGCGAAGCAGTCGAGAATGGACTTGGTAAGCACGATGGTGCGGTCGCCGCGCAGCCCTTCGTCGAACGGCCCCAGAATGGCCATGGACCCGATGCAGAACAGCAGCGTGGCGGTGACGAAACCGTCGGTGAAGCGCGGGTTGCCCGAGCGCAGCTTTGCCTTCAGGGCCTCGCCCGCGCGGGCGAAGGCGTCTTCAAGCCGCAGCAGTTCGCCGATGATGGCCCCGCTGAGAATGCTGAAGATCATGATCAGCGGGTTGGCCGTCTTGAAGGCCATCTGCATGCCGATGACCATGGTGCACAGCCCCAGCCCCTGAAACACGATGGCCCGCACCCGGTCGGGCAGGCGCGCACCCAGCAGCATGCCCAGCGCGCCGCCGCCGATGACGGCGGCCATGTTGATGAAGGAACCGACGGGAAGATTCACGATATGCTCCGTTTGTTGGAGCACCGTGATACCGGAAACGACGGGGACTTGGAAGCGGCTTTACCTGCCATATCGCAGTGAGCGCCCCACTCGGCACGGGCGCCCGCCACAGTGATTCATGAGAGGGGGCGTCGCGCTTCTCGCCGTTCTCGGCTTCGCCGCAACGGCCCATTCCCGCGAAGCGTGACCCCGCTCACGGAAATTTCCCACGGTTCGGGCACCCTGCAAATGGACACGGCCCCGTGGCCCGCGTATCATGAGTGCGCCATGGCGGCCCGGCCACGGCGAGCGAAAGAAGGAAGGAGTTCACCATGCATCGCATTCTGCGCGTTGCCGCCCTGCTGGTCACGCTGACGGCGACACTGGCGCTGGCGGCGGCCACCGGCGCGGCGACGGCCCACGCGGCCGGGGGGCAGGTTACCGCGCTGGACATGTTCCGCATGCTGCCCGCCACCATCTTCGAGAATACGGCCGAAGGGCTGACCGAAGAGGAAAAGCAGCAACTGGCCGACGAAGGGGAAACCGATTTCTGGGCGGTCATCGAAAGCACCCCGGAACACTTCGTGGTGGGCGCGCTGCCGCTCTTGGACACACGGGTTTCCGTGCGGGTGTTCCGCGCCGACAACGGCGACACCCTGGCCGCCATGGGCGTGCAGAACGGCGAGGCCTGCGCGCTGGAATTGTGGCGTCGCAAGGCCGACGGCCGCCTGGCCCCCGTCGCCGCCCCGGACGAGCCGGGCATCGCCGAATTCTTCGCCGCCGGGTACAAGCTGCCCGCGGGCATGAGCCCGTCGGTCATGCTCTGCCTTGGCGAGGACGACCTGGAAGCCCGCGCCCTGCTGTGGACATCCACCGGGCTTGCGCAGGTGAAGTTTGACCACAGGGTGCTGTACCGCTGGAACGGCAGCGCCTTTTCCAAGGCGGTGCTGCCCGCCGACGGAAAGTAGGGACAGTAGGGATGCAGCGGGCGGCGGAAAATAGCGGACTGGGGGGATGAAATTTCGGCCTGCGCGATTGGCCATCCGGCCCGTTCCGAGAGCCGTCACCTGGCCCCCTCATGGCCCGCAGTACAACCCGGCCCTTGACCGGACCATGCCCGCTGTGCCATAGCCCTTTCCCTACACCTGCCGGGATGGTGGAATTGGTAGACGCAGCGGACTCAAAATCCGCCGGTGGCAACACCTTGCGAGTTCGAGTCTCGCTCCCGGTACCAGAAATGAAAGAGGCTTCGGCAAATTTGCCGAAGCCTCTTTCATTTCTGCGCGCTCTCCCTCAAGAAAACGCATGTAACAATCCACGTCAATTAAGCATTAAAGTCCTAACGAACCGATTTCCTGTACACCCTGACGGAACCAAAATTTCCTGTATATCCAACACCGCACTCATAGTCAGACACGTGGAAACCAACATCACCTATTCTACTGGCCTCATTTCGAGCCCAGGCTCTACATCCTTCCAGTCCTGAAAAACCTTTTACGGACACCGAAACAACCAGATTGTTACGACTAGGATAAAAAAATCCATCCACCTGCTCCCACGGTGCCGCGTTATCTCCAAAGACAAGATCGGCAACGTCGGTTAGCGGATGGCCCAAAGAGGCCCAAAGTATGACGCAAATCAGAACCAGCCATCGCATAGTTTCCCATACATATCTTCAAAACAAAAGACAGCTATAACTTTTCGTGAGCCAGACCGCCCCTCACCAGCAACCATGTCCCCGTCAGCGCGGTGAGCGGGGCAACTGTCACCAGCCCGATGCTGCCCACCAGGGTATTCATGACCTCCGCCGCCACAAAGGGCAGGTTCAGGGCGTTTTCCAGCGGAATGCCCTGCGCCATGAACAGCATCAGCGTGGCGATGTACCCGCCGGAATAGGCCAGCAGCAGCGTGGTGGTCATGGTGCCCACCACGGCCCGACCCACCCGCAGGCCGGATGCCAGCGCGGCCCGGCGCGAGATGCCGGGGTTCTGGGCCGCCAGTTCGGCCATGCTGGCGGCCACGTCCATGGCAAGGTCCATCAGCGCCCCGGACGACGCCATGAAGATGCTGGCCAGAAAGATGCGCGTCATGTGCAGGTGCGGGTAGCCGGAATAGAGCACCGTTTCCGCGTAGGGGCGCACCGCGCCGTGCAACTGGAACGGCCCGGCGAAGGCCAGCGCCAGCCCGCAGGTGGCGGCAATGCCCAGCAGGGTGCCCAGCCACGCGGCCAGCCCGCGTCGGTTCATGCCGCCCACCAGCAGGATGGTGGCGGCGGTGATGGCCGTGGTCACGCCCAGCCCCAGCAGGATGGGGTCCACGTCGCGCAGCAGCGCGGGCACCAGCACCTTCCAGATCATCAGCGCGGAAAACACGAACGACAGCAGCGCCTTCACCCCGGTGGGCCCGGCAAACGCCACCAACAGCAGGGCAAACACCCCGAAAGCCAGAGCCTGCGTGTGCAGACGGTAGTGGTCCTGGGCCACGGCGTCGGCCACCTTGCCGTCGCGCAGGGTAAGCACCAGCAGGGCCGTGTCGCCGGGGGCGAACACCTTGTCCAGCTCCATCTTGCCCACCAGCTCGTTGCCCGCCTGCCACGTCTGCCCGGCGTAGGGGCCGTCCAGCGCGCGCAGGGTCACGTACTGGGTGCCCATGCGGACAATGCCGTACTGATGCACCCGGTCATTGTCCACGGACTCCACCGTGGCCCGGCAGCGCACCGCGTTGTCCGGCAGGCGGTTCTCGAAGCCGGTGGGCAGCAGGTACAGGGCCAGGCAGGCCAGGGCCAGCACCACGCACAGCAGGGTATCGCGCCGGGTGGAGCGCAGGGGGATGTGCAGGTGCGGCGGGGCGGCTGACTGCGATCCGGCAGACGCCGAACCTGTCCCCGCCGGGACGTTAGCCGCCGGGGCCACCACAGTTGCCAAAGCCTGTCCCGCGTGCGGCGCGCCCGGCGCTTCGGCCCCTCTTGCCTCGCTCGCTCCGGCAGTGCCGTTCGCCGTTCCTTCAAGTCCGGTGGTCATGTGCTCTCCTGCGTGGTGGTGCACCGCGCCCTTCAGTGCTCTGGGATGGCGCATCGCGCCCGGCCGCCTATCAGTCTGCCGCCCATGCGGAAACGGGCCGGACCACGGGATTGCCCCGCCGCCCGGCCCGCAGTGTGGTCGTCCTTGCCGGTCGTTACCGGTTCGGGCGCTCGGTCCCTTTCCGTCTAGTTGGCGGCCACGGCCTGCGCGGGCTGCCCGGCAGGCAGACTGGCGGGCTGGGCATCCGCCTTGTCCGCAGGCTTGCTTGCGGGCTTGCCGCCAGCCTTCACGGCCCCCTCCAGGCCCATGGTTTCGGCCATGCGGGTGAAGATGTCGGTGTTGTCGTAGAACCCGCCAAAGCGCTCCGCGCCCGCCCCACCGGCGGACGTCAGCACCGGTACGCCGGTGTGCGAGTAGGTCGTCCACGAAATGCCCGACTTCTGGTTCAGCAGGTGGGTAATGGTGACGGTGAACGGCTCGTACTCGCCGTACAGCAGGTAGTCCTGCTCCGAAAGGTCCTTGCGGTCGCCGCCCTTCATGCTGCGGTCGAAGGCGGCGCGCAGTTCCGCCACCTCGAAGTCCTTCAGCACCATGCCCGCCGCGTCGCCCTCCTTGGGCAGGGCGGCACGCTCGGCCTCGGACAGCACGGCCAGGCCAAAGTTCTCGCGCACCATGGGCAGCACGTCCTCGAACCTGGCCTGCGGATTGGCCTTGCGGAAGGCGGCGAACTTCTCGTCGAAGGCCACGTACGAAATCTTCTGGTGCTTCAGGCGGGTGTGGTACGAATCGTACTTGGTGCCCGCGAAACCGATGGACATGCCGCCGGTCTCGTGGTCGCCGGTGACGATGACCAGGGTGTCGGCCGGGTGCTTGCGCTGAAACTGCATGGCTTCCGCCACGGCGGCGTCGAAGGCCAGCACGTCGGTGATGGAGCTGACGGCGTCGTTGGCGTGGCAGGCCCAGTCCACCTTGCCGCCTTCCACCATCATGAAGAAGCCCTTGGGGTTGTCCAGCAGCTCCAGCCCCTTGCGGGTCATCTCGGCCAGGCTCACGTCGCCAGGCGCAGCATCCATGGCGTAGGGCATGGCCTGCTCGTCCTGCAGGCGCGGGTTCACGAACACCACGCGCTCCTTGCCGGGCTTCAGGGCGCGATATTCCGCCACGTCGTTGACGTAGCGGAAGCCACCCGCGCGGATGGCGTCCACCACGTTGCGCTTCTCGCCTTCCATCTTCGACTTCTTGCCCGCCGGGTCCAGAAAGCCGCCGCCCGCGAAGTAGTCCATGCGGCTGGCGGCCAGCTCCAGCCCGATCTCGTAGTAGTTCTTGCGGCTGGGCTGGTGGGCGTAGAACGCGCCGGGGGTGGCGTGGTCCAGCGAGACGGTGGAGACGATGCCCACCTTCATGCCCTTGTCGCGCGCCATTTCCGCGATGGAGGTGACAGGCGCGTTCCTGCCGTCCACGCCAAAGCCACGGTTGGTGGTCTTCACCCCGCAGGCCATGGCCGTCCCGGCGGCGGCGGAATCGGTGATCAGCGAGTCGATGGAATAGGTGGTGGTGGCCCCCTGCACGGGCAGCTGGCTCATGTTCAGCTTGACGATGCCGGGGGTGGCGTCGCCCTTCTGCGCGGCCAGGTACAGTTCGGCGGCGTTGCGCTGGGCCATGCCCATGCCGTCGCCAATGAGCAGGATGACGTATTTGGCCTGCGCCGCCTGCCTGGCCTGGGCGACGCCCACGGTGCAACACAGCAGAATGGCAAACAGGGCGATGGCCGCCCGTGCCGCGTGATGCCAACGGGAACAGTTCATAAGCCGGACCTCCTGCATGGTGGGGGACAAGGTGGGGACCGCCGGGCGGGCCGGGCGCATTCCCCCTCCGGGGAGTGGGGGCGCGGCCGGCGGATGCCGGGCGGTGCGAGTGTCCACCATGTCGCCCATGCCCGTGACGCGTGCGTGACGATCCGGCGGCGCTTGCGTCTCGTGCAGTGAGCACTCCTGCACGGCGCTGCAACGCAAAGGGCCGCACACGATCATCGCATGCGGCCCGGTATTGCGAAAGGAGCGAAAGGAGCGAAGAGGGCGAAAGGGGCTGCGTGGTTCCGGCTGCCCGCAGCGGGGGCACCGGCAGACCGCCGCCCCCCGGCAAGCCGGGCCGGGGCGGGCCGAAGTCCTACCGGTTTTCCGCTTCCTTGCGGATGGCGGCAATGAGCGCGGCGGCGTTGGTCACGTCGGTGACCTGCCAGTTGCCCGCCTCGCGCCTGGTCAGGGCCAGGTCCACGGGGTAGGAGCGTTCGCTGCCGTGGTCGAACAGCACCACCGAGGCGGCGGCCTTGTCGCCGTCGCGGGTTACGGACTTCACGTTGCGCAGTTCCTTGCGGCCCACGGAGGCGTCGGAGAACAGGGGCGAGAACAGGCCGCCGTCGGTGGCCTTGCGTTCCTTCTTCACCGGCTTGCCGGAAAAGTTGCCGGACGACACGCCCCACACCACGAACTTGCGGGTTTCTTCGGCCACCAGCATCTTCACGGTCTGGGCGGTCTGCGACTGCGCGCCCGACTGCACCGCGCTGGACAGCATGGCCAGCAGGGGCAGGGTTTCGCCGCTGCCGGAAACGGCCTTGGGCGGGCGCGACACCAGGTCGGCCATGAAGGCGTCCACGCCGCGCTGGGTGATGCGGCCCACGTCCACGTACTTTTCCAGCAGGGCGGCGTCGTGGGTGTCTATGGCGGTCTGCACCTGGCGCAGGGCGGCTTCCGGGGTTTCCTCGCCAGCGGCAAGGGCGGGGGCGGCCAGCAGCAGGGCCGCGGCCAATGCAAGGCAGAGAGAAATCAGACTGCGGAAATATTTGAGCATGTGGATTTCCTGTTCAGGGGTTGAAACCGCACGGGCGGCACATGCGGCTTCTACTCCAGCGGCGGGCCGGGGTCCAGCCCCTACCCCGCGCAGGCGACGGGCACCCTGCCCTTCACGGCCAGCGGCAGCCCGCTGACGGCCAGGATCACGTCGGTGCAGGCCGACGCCAGCAGTTGGTTGGCCTCGCCGGACAGATCGCGAAAGCGGCGGCCTAGCGGCGTTTCCGGCACCACGCCCCAGCCTACCTCGTTGGTGACCACGGCCACGGGCACGGCGACCGTGCGCAGCAGCGCGGCCAAGTCTTCCACTCCGCGCAGGATGGCCGCGTCGTCATTGTCGGCCAGCATGCGGTTGGTCAGCCACAGGGTGATGCAGTCCAGCAGCACGCCATGGGGGCGGGGTTGCGCGGCGGGTTCGCCCGCGCCCGGCCCCATGCAGCCGCGCAGGGCCGCGCACACGTCCAGCGGTTCTTCCACCGTGCGCCAGCCAGCGCCCCGCGCATCCTGATGCCGCCGCACCCGCTCGGCCATTTCCGCGTCGCGGGCGGCCCCGGTGGCGATGTACACCCGCGCCGTCCCCAGCGATTCCACCCAGCGCTGGGCCAGCCCGCTCTTGCCGCTGCGGCAGCCGCCGGTGAACAGGATGGAGCGGGCGGTTGCCCCGGCATGTCGGCCGGGGGAGGAGAATGCGTCGGCGGGCGATGCTTCGGACATGGCATATTCCACGGTTGGCGGTGTCAGGGCCTGTGCCGGACGGCGGGACAGGACGAAAGGGGCGAACGGGGCGAAGGGGCACGCGGGCGGGCGGCACGGGCAGCCCATGCAGACCCCTCACGCAGCCACCCCCATGTAGCATGGGCCGCCCCGGCCTAGCCAGCGCGCCCCGCTTGCCCGCCGGGCGGGGGGTGGATAAGGTCGTCCCGGCGCGCAGTGTGGACCCACGGCCTGCGCCCCGCGTCGCACGTTCCCATCCGCGTTCCCCCACCCCAACCCACATCACCAATGCCAGGATACCGCACCCATCTCATCGGCGGCGCCGTGCTGGCCGCCGGAGCACTGTTCGCCGCGCAGACCCTGCGCGTGCATGCGCCCGGCCTGCCCACCCAGGCCGCCCAACTGGCCGTGGCCACCGCCTTTGCCCTGGCCCCGGACGTGGACACACACTCGCGCGGGCGCTCCTGGTTCTATGGCCTGCTGGTGCTGGCCGACGCGGCGCTCATCGCCACCCGCCATTACCAGTGGGCCGCCCTGCTGGGGCTGCTGGCCATGCTGCCCGCCATCGACGGCCACCGGGGGTGGACCCACACCTGGTGGGCCATGCTGCTCGTGCCGCTGCCGCTGCTGCTGGCCCCGGTGCTGCTGTACGGCTGGGCCTGGCAGTCCGCCGCGCCGTGGTACCTTGCCGCCGTGCTGGGCTATTTTTCGCATCTCCTGCTGGACCGCCAGTTCTGACGGTTCTGCCAACCCTGCCAATTCGGAAGGACGAGAACAATGCGGGGACGAGCGACAACGGGCACGCCGGATCGTTCCGTGGGCACCGGTACGCCTCGCCCCCGATTCCGTCTTTCCCCACGGATTCCCCACGACGAAAACGCCGCGAAGGGTTGCCCCCTCGCGGCGTCGTTCATCTCGTCCTGCTGCTTTCAACCCCAGGGACTGTCTTTACTGTCGCGCGGCCTGGGCAGCCCTGTCGAAACGGGCGGCCATGTCCGTCAGCACCGTGGCGGCCATGCGCACGGCGTCCATCTTCTCCGGCTTGCCGTTGGCCCGGCGGTACACCCACCCGGCCGCGTAGACCAGGGTGTCGTCGTCCAGCCTGCGGGCGTCGGGGTTGCGGCGGATGGCCTCGGCCAGGGTCTCGCGGGCGCGCTCGCGGGCCATGATGGCCTGCTGGTACGCCTTGCCGGTCATTTCCATGATGCGCCGGGCCTGCTCCGCCAGATGCGCGGAATTGCCCTCGCGCGCGGTGTCGTAGCCGAACACGGCATCCTGATACTTGGCGTTGGCCTCCAGCGCGGTGTGCTGGGCCGTAAGCCACGCATTCACCCGCACCACCGCGTCGGGCATGCCCGCGATCTCGCGCAGGGCCCCGCCAAGGCCGCGCAGGCGGGTGGCGTACAGGCTGTACATTTCCGCCACCTCAGGGGTGGTCAGCGCGCGTTCCTTGCCCTTGTCGGTGATTTTGGCGGTCGACGCCTCGGTGGCCATGGCCAGCATGAACCGGTCGGCGTACAGGCGTTGCAGCGCTTCGAGCATGGCCGGGGTGAAGGCGTAATCCAGCACGCCGGAACGCCCGGCGTTCAGGTCGTCGCCGGACCATGACAGGCCGGTCATGTTCACCCCGTAGCGCATGTTGGCCGACTTCAGGCTGGGGGCAACCCAGCCGGAGGCGCGCGCCTCCATGTGCGTCCCCTTGGGGTAGTAGCCTTCCACCAGCCACTTGGCCACGTCTTCCACGAAGGCGAAACGCACCACCGCGTCGTCCTGGGCGAAGGCCCCGTCCGGGCTGGTGGCGTTGAGGCCAGGCGCGACCGCCGTGGCGTTGGCCTGAGCGGTGGCGGCCGCGTCGCCGTCCATGGGCACCATGGAGGGCAGCGTTCCGTTGGTGGCGTTGGGACCGAGGATGGCAGCGTCTGTGCCGGTCATGTTGGCCTGCCGATCGGGCACGGCGTCGCGCAGGACAAGGTCGCGCAGTTCCCACAGGGCCACGCCCGCAATGACGACGGCCAGCAGGAACACCCAGACCAGCTTGCTGCGCTGCCGCCTGGGCGGTTTCGGCATGTCCAGCAGGCTGCCTTCCCGCCGGGCGGGGCCGCTCTCGAAGCGGTCGGAATTCCCGTGACTGGCGGAACTGGAGGGTTCGTGGTCGGGAGTCTGGTCTGGGGTCTGATCGGGCGTTTCAGGGGCCATCCGTGGCATCCTCCTGCGGGCGCGGGCCGTGCGGCGCGGGCTCCGTTGGTCGGGCGTGTTCGTTCAAAGAGTGTCTGGCCATACTGGCCGGGCGGGCCGGGCGCGCCGGGCAGGCCGGGACGGGCGCGCCGCATGGACTGTGCATCCGGGCGCTGCTGCCGACACCCGGCGGGCATGTCTCGGCCCTGTGTACCATCCCGAGAGGCCACTGTGAAGCTGCCGCGAGGTTAAGGAAACATTACGCGCCACTGCACGTGCCGTCCCCAGTCATTCGCGTGTTCCGTGTGGGCGTGCCTTGTGGGCTTGCCTTCCCCCCCGCCATCGTTCACAACACCGGTACGACACATTGGGAGGACGCCATGCCGCTGGCCGGATACGGCTTTGTGCTGCTTGCCGCCGGGTTGTGGGCGCTCATCGGCCCGCTGGCCCGCTACTGCCTTGCCGAAGGGGTGACCCCGCTGGAAATCGCCTTCTGGCGCGCCGCGTTTGGCGCGCTGTTCTTCGGGCTGCATGCGGCCCGGCACGGGCTGTGGCGCGCCCCGGCGCGCGACGCGGCAACCTTCGCCGCCTTCGGGCTGGTGGGCGTGGCGCTGTTTTTCGGGTCGTACCAGTTGGCCGTGCGCGAAGGCGGGGCGGCGTTGGCCTCCATCCTGCTGTACACCGCCCCGGCGTGGGTGGCGCTGCTTTCGCGGCTGTGCTTCGCGGAACCGCTGACCCGCGCCAAGCTGGCGGCCCTTGGCCTGGCCATGACCGGGGCCTTCCTGATCTGCCGGTCGGGCGGGGGCCTGCAGGGCGGTGCCAGCGCGGCGGGCATCGGCTACGGCCTGCTGGCGGGCTTCACCTATTCGCTGCACTACGTGTTCAGCCGCCATTTTCTGCACCGCCATTCGCCGGTCACCCTGTACCTGTTCTGCCTGCCCGTGGGCGCGCTGGCCCTGCTGCCCTTCGTCAGCTTTGTGCCCAAGGGGCCGCTGGCGTGGGCGCTGCTGGTGCTGGGCATGGGGCTGGTGACCACCTACGGCGCGTACATGGCCTACTGCGAGGGCATGCGCCGCCTTTCCCCCACCCGGGTGGCCGTGGTGGCCAACTTCGAGCCGGTGCTGGCGGCCCTGCTGGCCTACTGGCTGTGGGACGAACTGTTCCCGCCCTCGGGCTGGCTGGGGGCCGGGCTGGTCATCACCGCGGTGTTCTGCGTAGTGCTGGACGGTGCGCGGGCGGGCGACGCGGGCGTGTCCCGCGCGGCCGTTGGCGCGGATGGAGCAGACGGGGCGAAAATGGAAGAGGCCGGTTGAGCCACCGGCCTCACGCGCGGGCACTTGCCCGTGGAAGAAAACATGCGCAGCGAAAAAGGCGGGTTGCCGTAGCAGCCCTAAAGCACCTTGGCCAGAATACGCAGATACAGGTCGCCCTGCCACGGGCCGATGCGCTTGCCCAGCCCCTTGAGCCGGATGGGCCGCCCCACCACGTAGTCCTGCGGCAGGGTCACCTCCACGGTGCGCACTTCGCCCGACAGGCCCTGGGTCACCTGCAAGCGAAGCCGCGCCCCCGGCACGATGCTGAGCGCGGGCAGGTACACCGTCTGCTCGTCGTCGATCTGGCGGCGCAGCCAGCCCTTCACCGCCCCGCCGATGCCGTGGGTGAGGTCCACCGTCAGGGCCTTGCCGCCCCATTCCAGGCTGAGCTTGCGCTTCTTGGGCGGGCGCGCGGCCAGCCCGCCGCCGTCGCGGCGGATCTGGCTGTAGATGTCTTCGAACACCCGCCGGGCGAAGGGGTCGCGCAGGATGTCCTGCAACACCTCGTCCTGCCCGGCCTGGTAGGTGGCCTCGGCCTTGCGCCGGTTGCGGTCGGCCCCGCTGGCCGCCCGCGCGGAGGATGCGCGTCCCGATGGCCCCGCCGATGCGCCCGTCGATGCAGATGACGCCGAAGCCCCGGTGCTTCCGGTTCCACCGGTTCCCCCACTCCCCATGTCGCCAAAGCGCTGGCGGGCCTGCTCGTAGGCGCGGGCGGCCTCGCGTTCGGCCGATTCGCGCTCGGCCGCGCCGCTGCCGTTGCCGCCAGAACCGGCCGCGTCCAGCGTGCGCGAAAGCAGCACGTAGGCCTCGTTCAGGCGCTGGAAACGGCGGGCCGCCTCGGGCCTGCCGGGGTTCAGGTCCGGATGCAGCTCGAACGCCAGCTTGCGGTACGCCTTCTTGACCTCGTCAAGCGACGCGCCGTTGCCGACCTGCAGTATCCGGTAGCATTCCCTCAGCGTCACGCGACCTCCGCGCCCCTATAACGTCACGAAAAATCTTACCGGCAACCCTTTCGGCAGCTTTCGCGAAAAGCTTACGCCCGCCCGGCATTCCGCACGCAGCGCGGCCTATTTCGCCGCCTTGGCGGCAGGCTCCAGCACCAGGGCGTTGGCCTCGCATGCGCAGTCGCAGGCCAGCAGGCCCCGGTCGGCAAGATAGGCCCGCCCTGCGGCGGCGAATTCCGCATGGCGCACGTCGGCCCGGATGCCGGGACAGTATTCCTTGGCCATGGCCAGGCTGTCGGCGTCCACCAGGTTGCCGCGAAAGAACGGCCAGGCCCGGCAGATGTCCGGCTTGCCCTCGTGCACGGTGCAGCCGCGCCCCACGGCAAAGAACACGCAGTTGCCGTCCGGCCCGGTGCGCACCTTCAGCTTGCCGTTGCGGCGTTCGCCGTAGGCGGCCTCGAAGGCTTCGGGCGTCATGCCCAGAAAGGCGCAGATGCGCGAAAGGTCGGTGGGGCTGACCACGATGCCGCCCTCGCCCTGGCAGCACTGGCCGCACATGCGGCAGTCGAAGGCCGCGTCCCACGGGGCGGAAGTTGCGGAAGGCACGGAATCGTTGACGCTCACAGCAGCCCCCCGGCCATCAGCCGCCGATGCTCCACCATCAGGCACAGGTCCTCCACCACGGCTACGCCGCGCTCGAACAGCATTCGCCCCGCCTCGGGGCTGGTGATGCCCGACTGCATCCAGAACAGGCGCGGCAGGTGCGGCAGGGCCAGCACCTCGGCCGCATGGGCCGGGCAGTGTTCCGGCGCGCGGAACACGTTGACGATGTCCACGTCCACCGGCACGTCGCCGATGGCGGGATAGGCCTGCAGGCCCCACACGGTGCGGCGCACCGGGTGCACCGGGCGCACGTCGTACCCGGCCTCGATGAGATAGCGGCCCACCATGTCCACGGGCTGGCCGGGCTTGTCCTTGGCGCCGATGACGGCGATGGTGCGCGATTCGCGCAGTATGGTGCGAAGCGTTGCGTCGAGCAGCATCCTGTACCCCTGGAACCATGATATGCGCCGGACCCGCGACACGCGCCCCGCAAGGGGATGCGCGCGTCCCTGGCCCTTTCTGCGGTCGCGCTGCCGTCTCCGGCCGCGAGCAACAATCCGGAAACATCCTCTCTACCCGGCCTTGCCGCCAAGCGCAATCGCCGCGCCCGGACGCTGCATCCGCCGGGGCGGGGCATGCGTGGCCGGTGCGGCAGGACCGGGTTCGCGGTCCGACTGCGGCACGGTTGCGCCCCGCCGCCCCTTGGCCTACCCTGTGCCCCATCGCCGGAACCGCAGCCGCAAAGGAGTCGCCGCGCCCATGTCCCACGCACACGCTTCGCACGCCCCAGCGCCCCGCCCGTTCACCGCCGCCGAGCGCCTGCCCGCCGAAGAAGCCCGGCTGCGCCAGTCCCGCCTGCGTGACATCCTCGCCGCGCTGGCCCCCGAGGCAGGCGGGCTGATGGCCTTTTCGCGCGTGGCCATCTACTACCTTACCGGCACGGCGGGCAACGGCGTGTTGTGGCTGCCGCGCGAAGGCCAGCCCGTGCTGCTGGTGCGCAAGGGTGAGGAACGCGCCCGGCTGGAAAGCCCGCTGGACAACATCGTGTCCTTCCGCTCCTACGGCGATCTGCCCGGCCTGTGCGCCAACGCGGGCAGCCCGCTGGCCCCGGTGGTGGCGGCGGAAATGTCCGGCCTGCCGTGGTCGCTGGCCACCATGATGCAGCAGCGCCTATCGAACGTGGCCTTCGTGCCCGGCGACGCGGTACTTACCCGCGCCCGCGCCCGCAAGACCGAATGGGAACTGGTCAAGCTGCGCCTGGCCGGGGCCCGCCACCACGAATGCCTGCATGACGTGCTGCCCGGCATGATGCGCCCCGGCATGACCGAGCGCGAGATTTCGCACCTGGCGTGGCAGGTGTTCTTCAGCCGGGGGCATGGCGGGCTCATGCGCATGGGCGCGCCTGGCGAGGAATGCTTTCTGGGGCACATCGCCGCCGGGGACAACGGCAACTACCCCAGCCATTTCAACGGCCCGCTGGGGCTCAAGGGCGAGCACCCGGCCATCCCGTTCATGGGGTATGCGGGCTCGGTGTGGCGGCATGGCACGCCGCTGGCGCTGGACATCGGCTTCTGCCTCGAAGGCTACCACACCGACAAGACCCAGTTGTACTGGGCGGGCAACGCCGCCTCCATCCCCGACGCGGTGCGCTGCGCCCACGACCTGTGCATCGAGGTGCAGGCCCGCGCGGCCGAACGGCTGCGCCCCGGCGAGATACCTTCGGACATCTGGCGCGCCACTCTGGAACTGGTGGAACGCGCGGGCCTTTCCGAAGGGTTCATGGGGCTGGGCTCCAACAAGGTGCAGTTCCTGGGGCACGGCATCGGGCTGACCATCGACGAATACCCGGTCATCGCGCACCGCTTCGACGAACCGCTGGAGGAAGGCATGACCCTGGCGCTGGAACCCAAGATGGGAATTCCCGGCCTGGGCATGGTGGGGGTGGAGAACACCTTCGAGGTCACCCCCCAGGGGGGCCGCCCGCTCACCGGCACGGCGTTCGACATGGTGTGCGTGTAGCGTCCGCCCCGATTCCGCACGCCACAACAGGCTGGCAGGATTACGAAAGGCCGCTTTCGCACCGACGAAGGCGGCCTTTTTGCCGTTTGTGCTTGACCATACTAGACGACTGGTCTATTAGTTGCCGTATGAAACGCGACGCACGCCGTGCCATCCTCGACGCCGGGGCGGACCTGGTTCACCGCAAGGGGTTCAACAACACCGGCATCAAGGAAATCCTCGACCTTGCCGATGTTCCCAAGGGCTCGTTCTATTTCTATTTTCCCAGCAAGGAAGAGTTCGGGCTCGCGCTCATCGACCACTACCGCGAGGTGCGCACCCCGGCCCTGGCCCAGGTGCTGCGCGACGCCTCCGTGCCGCCGCTGGCCCGGTTGCGCACCTTCTTCGAACTGGCCCGTCGCCGCTACGAGGAATGGGACTACGAGCGCGGCTGCCCCTTCGGCAACCTGGCGCAGGAAATGTGCGACCTTTCCCCCACCATGTGCGAAAAGCTGCGCGGGGTGCTCGACGGCCTGTCCAGGGCCATGGGCGACATACTGAACGAGGCCGCCGCGCGCGGCGAGCTTGCGCCCGGCGTGGAACCCTACGAGGCCGCCGCCTTCATCATGGACGCCTGGGAAGGGGCCATCCTGCGCATGAAGGCGGAAAAGAACGCCCAGCCTCTGCTGCGCCTGGAAAAGATGCTCTTCACCCGCATCCTGGCCGCGTGACGGCCAAAAGCGGCGAAAACGACGGGCGCGTCCGCCGGAGCAGGCCCGCCCTCCACAACAGGCACCTAGCTTCCTCTCCCGCTCCCGCACCCCGTGAAACCGCTCGATCCAGCACAGGGAACATCCGGCCATCTAACTAGGCGACCGGTCTACTACAAGCCAACCGTCAGACCAAGGAGACCCCCATGTATCTCGTGAACACCGTGGAACGCGACAAGGCCGAAGGCATCGTGGCCGACACCTACGCCTTGGTTCCCGCGCAGATCGACATTCCCGTGCCCATGCGCCTCTTGAGCGCAACCCCCGGCCTGATGGAGCGCCAGGCCAACATGATCCGCTATTTCCGCCACCACGACCGGCTCACGCCCCCGCTGCTGGCGGCCATCCGTTACGTGGCCTCGGAAAAGTTCGCCTACGCCCCGTGCGCCGTGTTCAACCACGACCTGCTGCGCGCCCAGGGCATGAGCGAAGGCGACATCGCCAACCTGTCCTGCAAGCCCGTGGAAACCCCGCTGGACGAAAGCGAAGCCGCCGTGCTGGCCTTCGTGACCAAGGCCGTGAACGAACCGGGCGCGGTCACCCGCGCGGACATCGACGCGCTGGTGGAACTGGGCTGGCGCGAATCGGACATCGTGGACGCCGTGCAGTCGGCCGCCAACATGCTGGGCATGTCGCTGATGTACCGCACCTTCGTGCGCGATTAGCCCCGTTGGCCAACGTTGGCGGGGCCTCCGCAGCCTGACGTCTCCCGCGCCACGCGTCTCGTGGCACGACGACAAAAGCGCCGTCCGGGCATTGCCCGGACGGCGCATCGCATCCTTGCGGCGTACCGTCTGCCGCTTAATCCTTCCACTCCTGCTTGGGCTTGCCGAACGCCTCCAGCAGGGCCTGCTCCATCTGCCCGGTGGTGAACAGGTCGCGCAGCACCACCGGAGAGGCGGACAATATCCCCTTGGGGAACAGCGCCACCACGGGAATGCTGCTGCTGCCCAGCGAGCGCAGCAGGGCCTGGGCCTCTGGCGATTCCGCCGTCATGTCCACCCGCACCAGCCGCGCGCCGTAGCGCCGCGCCCATTCGGACACCGCATCGTCGGACAGGGTGGTCTGCTCCAGCAGCTTGCAGTTTGGGCACCAGTCGGCGGTAAAGTCCACGATGAGCATCTCGCGCCCCAGCATGGCCCGGAACGCTGCAGGCTCGAAGGGTTCCCAACGCGCGGGCGGGGCCGACGGCGCGAAGGCCAGCCACACCGTCGCCGCCACCAGCGCCGACGCGGCGAAGCGCACCGCTGTCCGGCGGCGCGGCGAGGCGTCCAGCCCGGCCCAACGCCCCCACATCCACGCGGCGAAGGCCACGGCCAGCAGGGAGACCAGCGCGGGCATCATCCACGCATCCGGCAGGATGGTCAGCAGGTACAGCGCGGTGCCCATCAGGAAGAAGCCCACAAGCTGCTCCAGCGTGCCTGTCCACGCCCCGGGCCTGGGGAAATGGCGCACCAGGCCGGGCCGGGCCGCCAGCAGCAGGTACGGCAGGGCCATGCCGAGCCCCACCGAGGTGAACACGAAGGCCATGATCTCCGGCGGCTGCTGAAAGGCCCAGCCCAGCACGCCGCCCAGCAGCGGACCGCTGCACGGGGTGGCCAGCAGCGTGGCCACCAGCCCGGTGAAGAACGGCTGCGACCGACCCGATCCGGGGGTCGCCACGGCCTTCAGGTCCAGCACGGGCAAGGTGAACAGCCCGAACATGCTGAGCCCCAGGCCAAAGACCACCACCAGCAGCCCCATGACCACGCCGGGCCGCTGGAACAGCTGGCCCCAGGCCAGGCCAGCCCCGCCCAGGATGAACGCCAGCAGCAGGAACCACGCCATGATCCCGGCCGCGAACAGCAGGTTGTGTTCGCGAAAATGCGCCTTGCGCTCGTCGTCGCCGCCAATCCCCGCCACGGCCACGAAGCCGCTCAGCTTCAGGCTGATCACCGGCAGCACGCAGGGCATCAGGTTCAGCAGCAGGCCCGCCAGCAGCCCCAGCAGCAGCGCCTTGCCAAGGCCGGACACCTCGAGTTCCGGCACCAGGTAGCGCGGCGCGAAATTCCAGTGGATGGCCCCGGGCGGAGCAGACACCACGCCGCCCGCCCCAGCGGTGGCGTTGGCGGCGGCCTGGGCGTCGGGCATGCCCGGCAGGGGCACCGAGCGTCCGCCCTTGCCGAAGGGGATGGTCACCCTGTCGCCCTGCTCCTGCGGGGCCGCCGCGTCCGGCGCGGACCCGGTCGTGGCGGGCGGAGCGGCTGTGGCGGAGGCGGTGCTTCCCTTTTCCCCGGCGCGGGGCGAAACGGACTGCGCCCCCCCATCCTGCCTAGCGGATACCCCCTGCACGGCGGGCCGGGCAGCGCGAAGGTCCTCCGCCCATGGTTGCTCGTCGGCGCGGGGCAACCCGGCCAGCGCGTCGGACTCCACGCGGAATTCGACGCCACCGCGATACGGCAAGCAATTGCGGTCTGAGCAGAGCAGCAGTGAAACCGCCGCCACCAGGTCGCTATCCAGATACTCTTGCGGCAGGCGCACGAACACCGGCGCACGCCCCTCGTACACACGTACCCGTTGGCCGGGCGTCAAGGGATCCATGATTTCGCGGCCCGGCGGGTACAGCACGCCCGCCGCCACTGCCGGAGTCGGCGGAGCCCCCGCGCCCAAGGACTGGGACGAAGCGGCGCGCACGGTGACCACGGTGGGCAGGCCCACGCCGCCCTTGCCGCCGCTGCCGTCCGTATCGTTTGCGTAGGCGTGGTATCCGACGGGCAGGTCCAGCCATACGACAACCAGCGCGCCTTCCTCGCCGCCGCGCACCGCGCGGAAGGTTTCGGTGGTGATTTCCGGGCGGGGGCCGAGCCCCGGAGAGCCTCCCAGTGGGGCGGAAGGCCCGTCCGAATCGGCGCCCCTGGCGGACATGCCGGGCAGCGTGGCCCATAGCAGCCCGATCAGCAACGCGGCAAGCCACCGCGCCCCACAAAACCTCTGCACTAACATTCTTGTATGATTATATTTTTTCATAATGTTGGAAAAAATTCAAAGCCCCGAAAAAATCCGCTTGACTTCGGAGCGGGTTCTCTTTAGTTTCCCCTTCGCGTTGAGGCGCTGGGCCATTAGCTCAATTGGTAGAGCAGCTGACTCTTAATCAGTTGGTTCGGGGTTCGAGTCCCTGATGGCCCACCAGAGCAAACGAAACCCCGCAGTGGAAACCCGCTGCGGGGTTTTTGCGTTGCATGAGCGCAAAAGCGACAGTACCGAGACATGTATTCTCCGCATGTTTCCGTGCATGGCGGCCACTGCTGCATGACACGGCATGAAATCACCGGCGCTCCGCAACGCGTCGCCCCCATCCGGGGCGGCTTGTGCATGCCCGTGCACATTCACGGACGCATCCCCTGCCGCGCACCAGCCCCGACGGCACTGGCCGGGCATGGCCCGTCTGCCGCCTCACTGCCCGAACCGCCCGAAGGAGGCCGCATGGTAGTGTAGCCGCTTTCCACACGCCGCGAAAGCCCGAACACGCGGCCCCTTTTATAATCTCCGGGGCGGCCCGGACGACACCACCGGCGCTAAACAGCAACAGCCGCCAACCGTGGGGCCAGACGGCCCGTGGCGCGGCTGCCGTCAGCCTACCCCCGCCCCACGGCGGCAAGGTGGCCCAGCATGGCGTCGCACACCGTTTCCGGCGTCAGGCGCACCAAGCAGGCCAACTGCTCCGGATTGGCGCATTCGTTGCGGTTGCAGGGCTGGCAGTCCAGCCCCAGCGCCATGTGGAAATGTTCCGGCGCGGGAAAGGACCACGCCTTGCTGGTGGCCCCACGTACCACGAAGGTGGGCGTGCCCACCGCCGTGGCGATGTGGCACGGCGCGGAACAGTTGCCCACGTGCAGCATGGCTTCCGCGATGCAGGCGGCCATTTCGCGCAGCGACAGCATGCGCCCGGGCATCAGCACCTTTTCCGGGCAGCCGCAGGCCGCCGTCACAGCGCGCACGTCCTCCTCCTCGCCGGGGCCGAACAGCGGCATGAACCGCAGCGAAGTATCCCGCGCGGCAGCCAGCGAAAGCAGCCTGCCGTAGTGTTCGGCGGGCCAACGCCGGGTGACGCGGCGGTGCGTGGGGTCCACGGTGATCAGCCGCTGCCCCGGCGCAAGGCCCAGCGAAGCCAGCAGATCGCGCGCGGCGGCGCGTTCCGCGTCGGACAGGTACAGCCGGGGTCGCTCGCCGTTCCAGCGCACCCCCAGCGGCTCCAGCACGCTGGCCTTGGCCATGGCGGCGTAGCCCGAGCGCGGCTTCACCCAGTGGGTGAACAGCCAGCGGTTGTACCATTCCGGCGTGTACGACAGGCGCACCCGGGCGCGCGACATCGCCACCACCCATCGGCAGCGCGGCAGCTGCTGAAAATCCACCACCACGTCGAAGCCGGTGCGCGCCACCTTCCAATAAAAGGCCACCTCGCGGGCAAGCGAGGCAAGGTCCTTCTTGTCGATGGCCCACACCTTGTGCACGACGGGGTTGCCCTCCAGCATGGGAGTGCATTTGCGCTCGGTGAGCACGTGCAACTCGGCATGGGGAAAGGCGCGGTGCAGCAGTTCCAGCGAAGGGGTGGCCAGCAGCACGTCGCCGATCTGCCGCAACTGGCAGACCAGGATGCGCCGCACGCTGGCGGGGTCGATGATGGGGGGGCCGGAATGACCGGCGGCGGGAACCGCGGGCGAAGGGATGGGGGATGTGCTGTTCACGGGTGCTCCGGTCTGGAATGGTGCCGTGCTACCGTCTTGCGCACGGTGCGTCAACCGGAGGGAAACGCGGGAATGCGGCCCGTCGCGGAAAGGACGGACAAGAACCATGCGCCGCCCACCCGCACCATCCATGGGCGGCCCCGAAGCGCTACGCCCCCACCACGTGCAGCACGGACCACTGTACTGCCCACGGAAAAAGCCCCCGGAGACCTGGCGGCTCCGGGGGCCTTGAACCGCTGGCGGCGGCGCGCCGCGCCAATCGGGAACTGGCAAGCCCTCTTGCGCAGCCGGTACCATGACCGTTGTGTTCCCGACGTGGCGCGGGCCGGTGCGGGTGCCATCCGCGCCGTGCCTCGCCTGAAAATGCGGTGAGATGCGTCCGCGCCGTGTGTTGCCCTGCGACGCGAACAAACTGATCAAACAATCAGCAATTCCCATATTGCCGAAGCCGCACGGAAAGTCAAGCTCCGCGCGGCTTGCCCGGCATCATCAGGCAGCTACTTCATGCCCACCGCTTCGGCGATGCGCAGGCAGGTGTCGGCACGGTTCAGCGTATACAGGTGGATGCCCGGCGCGCCGCCGTCCAGCAAGGTACGAATCTGCCGCTGCGCGAAGGCGATGCCCGCCTCCTTCACGGCCTCTGCCCCGCCCTTTTCGTTGGCGGCCTCCAGTTCCAGGTACAGGTTGCCGGGAATGTTGGCCCCGCACAGCGAAAGGATGCGCCGCACCGACTCCAGGCTCTGGATGGGCAGAATGCCCGGCAGCACCGGCTTGTCTACGCCAAGGCCGCGCAGCCGCTCCACGAAATCGAAATACTCGCGCACGTCGAAGAACAACTGGGTGACGATGAAGTCCGCCCCGGCGTTGACCTTATCGGCCGTGTGGCGCAGGTCGCTGGCGAAGCTGGGCGATTCGGGGTGGGCCGCCGGGTACCCGGCCACGCCCACGCCCATGTCGGGCTGCTCGCTGCGGGTGAAGCGCACCAGGTCGGCGGCATAGCGGAATTCGGCCGTGTCCCAGTCGAAGTCCTGCCCCTTCGGGGCGTCGCCGCGCAGGGCCAGCACGTTGTCCACGTTCACTTCGCGCAGGCGGCGCAGGTAGTCGGCGATGCGCTCGCGCGTGGCGCCCACGCAGGTCAGGTGGGCCATGGGCTCAAGCCCCATGACGTTCTTGAGGTACGAGGTGATTTCCAGCGTGTTGTCCTGGGTGGAGCCGCCCGCCCCGTAAGTGACCGAGGCGAACAGCGGGTTCAGGGCCTTCAGCCGTTCCACGGTGGTGAAAAAGCCGGGCCAGTTCTCCCGCTCCTTGGGGGGAAAGAACTCCAGCGAATAGAAGGGGCTGGTGCTGGCGGCGATGCGGTCTCTGATCTTCACGGCGTGTCCTTTGCCGCCATGCGCTGGCGTGCTGCGTGTACTGTCGTGTGGGTCCGGATGGCGGCGGGCTGACCTGCGGTCCACCGGGTCTGGCGGCGCGAAGGGCCAGACCGAGGCGACTGGCCCGACTGGCTAGACCGGGGGGCGGAGCCAAAGCATGCCGAAATCGGCCGACCGGCAAGTGACGCGCCCTGCGCCTTCCATCTTGTGGAACCGTTCTATATCAAGCTATCTTGATATGTCAATATTGAAATGTTCCCAGCCGCGCCAGAAGCCCGACCTCCGCTGCCCGTTGCGCCGCGCAAGGGTTTCCCCTACACTGCCTCCCTGCGCCGGGGGGTGCGCGCCCACCCGGCACGGGCGAGGCCACAGCCTCGCGCCCGTGTTCCCCCGTTCCGCTGTTCCCCTGTGCCCTTGTCCGCCAGCCGTCGCGCCAGCCCGGCAACGCAACCCGCCGGACCATTGCCGTCGGCCTGGCCGCCACCGCACCGCCATACCCGCCCCGTATCCGCCATGACCGTCACCGCCCTCCCCTCCGCCGCGTCCGCGCGCCCCGCCCTGGTCGGCCTCGTCCGGCCGGGAGTCTGCGCGCGCACCCTGCGTGGGCTGGCGTCCACGCTGGCCGTGCTGGCCATGCTGGGGGCATGGGGCATGGTATTGTTTCCGGTGGACCTGGCCCGGGCGGATGACGCGCCCGGCTGGACCGAACTGGACACCGGGCTGCAACTGGGGGTGTTCACCGCGCCCGACGCGCCCGATGGCCCCGAGCGCATCGTGGCGGTGCGCATCGATCCCGCCTACTACGAATTCAGCCTGCACACCACGTCGGAAGAAGGCGAACCAGCCCTTTCGCTGGCCGAATGGGGCCGCCGCCACGACCTGAACGCGGTGATCAACGCCAGCATGTACCTTCCCGACGCGCGCACCAGCACCGGCTACCTGCGCAACGGCGAACACCTGAACAACCCCCGCATTGGCGGCAACCTGGGCGCGTTCTTCGTGTTCGGGCCGCAATCGCCCGATCTGCCCCAGGCTGATCTGCCCCAAGCTGATCTGTTGGACCGCACCGCCGACCCGTGGGAGGCGCTGCTGCCGCAGTACCGCTCGGTGGTGCAGAACTACCGGCTCATCGGGGCCAACCGGCGCATCCTGTGGCCGCAGGGCGGGCCGTTGTACTCCGTGGCCGCCGTGGGGCAGGACGCAAGCGGGGCCATCCTGTTCCTGCACTGCCGCGAACCGATCACGGCGTGGCGCTTTGCCACCATCCTGCTGGCACTGCCCATCGACATCCGCGACGTGATGTACGTGGAGGGCGGCCCGCAGGCCGGACTGTACCTGCGCACGCCCCTGCGCACCGACGTCTGGATGGGCCGCCACCCGGCCGACTTCTGGAGCGGCGGCAACGCGGCCGCCCCCCTGCCCAACGTGCTGGGCGCGCGCCGCAAGGCCACGCCCCCGCAGCCCGGCCTGTTCCCCGACGACCGCGAACGGCCCACGCCGCAGTTCTAGCCCGTCCGGCTGGGACTTCACCCGTTCATCAGACACTCCCCGAAAAAGCGCAGCACGTCATCCCACGCGCTTGCCTCGGTGCGCGGGCAGTACCATGACGCCGTGGCGTCGAAGCCGGTTCCGTACGCCGCGTTGCAAAAGCCGTGTCCCGCGCCCGCGTGCAGCACCACCCGGCAGTCCACACCCGCGTCGGCCATCTCGCGCACGAAGGGTTCCACCTCGCGCAGGGGGACGACGTGGTCATGCCCGGCCAGGTGCACAACCAGCGGGCAATGCGCCGCGCCGGGCACTGCCTGTTGCGACGAGGAAAGGTAGCCGTACATGCTGGCCGCGCCGCACAGGGGCGCACCGGAACGGACCAGTTCCAGCACGGCCCCGCCGCCCAGGGAAAAGCCCATGGCCAGCAGACGCCCGGCATCCACGCCGGGCACACCGGCCAGCGCATCCAGCCCGGCCCGCGCGCGCAAGAGCAGCAGCGCCCGGTCGTCGCGCAGCGGGCGCAGACAGGCGCGGGCCTGCTCGAAATCCGTCGGCCGCAACGCCGTGCCGTACAGGTCGGCGCACAGCACGGCGTACCCGGCCTCCGCCAGCCGCGCGGCGCTGCGGAACAGATAGCCGCCAAGCCCGGTGTATTCGTGCAGCAAGAGCACGCCGGGTACGCCGCCGCACGGCCCTTCCCCGCTGGCCGCGCCGCCCCCCCCCGGCAGGAACAACCGCCCTTCGCAATCCAGCGTGCCGCCCGGACGGGCGGCCCCCACCGAACTGACGGGCGCAACGTACGCCACCATCCTGCCCGCCCGCGCCAGTTCGGCATCGTCGGCAAACAATCCGACGGCTTCGTCCCACATGCCCTTCCCGGCATCCTTGCTCATCCGCCCTCCCCATGGCAGCACCCGCCATATGCAGCGACGTCCGGCGGGTGAGCCGGACGTCGCGCTACACAAACATCTTCCACGATACACGCCTGAGCACTTATGCCTTTCTTCCCTATACCCCGCGACGGTCTTCCGTCGCGGAGGCTGGTGCGGAAACGATGTACGGAATTACGAGTTTTGTCCGCCGGGCAAGGCGGGTTGGTGTTTTTAAGCGCAGATCGGCAGCCGTTAGGCGAGTGCGCGCACGAGCCTTACGGATGGCGAAAGCAACGCTGTACTTCGGTACGTGAGCATCAAAAACGACAAGCCAACGCCGCCCGGCGGCAAAAGGCGGATTTCGTCCACAGCGTTGCCGCATGCGGAAGGGCAACGGTGCGCATCACACAGCTAGGGCTCAATGCGGGAGCCCAGCACCCCCAAGAACTTGCGCATCCACTCGGGATGCGCGGGCCACGCGGGCGCGGTGACCACGTTGCCGTCCACGCAGGCATTGGTGAACGTCTCATTCACCTCGCACCACGTGCCGCCCGCGCCCTCGATGTCCGGCTTCACGGCGGGGTAGGCGGTGCAGGTCAGCCCCTTGACCACCCCCGCCGTCACCAGCACTTGCTGGCCATGGCACACCGAGGCGATGGGCTTCTTCGCCGCCGCCATCTCGCGCACGATCTCGATGACGCGCGGATTCAGGCGGATGTATTCGGGCGCGCGGCCGCCGGGAATCACCAGCGCGTCGTAGTCCGCCGGGTTCACCGCGTCGAAGTCGGCGTTCAGGGTGAAGTTGTGGCCCGGCTTTTCGGAATAGGTCTGGTCGCCCTCGAAGTCGTGCACCGCCGTGCGCACCTGCTGCCCCGCCTTCTTGCCGGGGCACACCGTGTGCACGTCGTGCCCCACCATCACCAGCATCTGGAACGGCACCATGACTTCATAGTCTTCCACGAAGTCGCCCACCAGGAACAGAATCTTCTTCACTGCCATGTCGTGCTCCTTTGCTGCCGGCGGGTGGGGCGGGCCCTGCGGCCGCCGCCCGCGCTGCCGGTCGGGGGTTGGGGGATGGGATGTACACGCGCGCTGCGGCGCAACGCTTGCGTCCCGGCGCGAAATGATTATTGAAGTCCGGACGCCCAAGGGGACGCTGCAAGACCGATACCCCCGCCGCTGCGGCACGGCCCGCCCCGTCAGCCTGCCCTGCCAGGCCGCCCCAGCGGCAAGTCACGGGCAGGGACCGGAACGGCCACGCGCGGGAGTGTTTGCGCATTCTATCAATAGCGCGTTCGGCGGCGGCTTACAACCGGAACCACACCCCAAGACCGGCCTGAAACCGGCCGACACGCAAAGGTCACACACCATGCCCATGTACGAATTCGCCTGCCAGGGATGCGGCGCCACGTTCGAGGAACTGTGCACGCGCGACGCGGAAACCTGCGCCTGCCCCGCCTGCGGCGGCCAGGGCACGCGGCTGATGTCCGCCGCCACGCCCAAGCTGCGCACGGGCAGCCCGCTCACCAGCACCCCACGCAATTCGGGCGCCGGGGCCTCGACCGGGTGCGGCTGCGCCAACGGCCCCGCCACTCCCACGACCGGCTGCGCCTGCGCCGCCGGTACATCCCCCAAGCCGGGCGGTTGCGGCAGCGGTGGTGGCGGGGGGTGCGGCTGCGCCAACTAGGGACCCGGCGCACATCGTCCTCTTTTCATGACGAAACGGCGGGCCATCCCAAGGGGTGGCCCGCCGTTGCATCGGCAATATCCGCACGCGCGATCTACGCTTCCGTTTCCGGCTCGCCGGGGCGCACCCCGGCCATCATCAGGCCGATAGCCTCCACCTTGGCGGTATCGTCCTTGTCGAACACGTCCATGAACCGGCCCCGGTACATCACGGCGATGCGGTCGGCCAGTTCCAGCGCCTCGTTCAGGTCGCCGGTGACCAGCAGCACCCCGGCGGAGGAGCGCGCCTCCAGCAGTCTGCCCCACACTTCTTCCGTGGCGGAAATGTCCAGCCCCTGAGTGGGGTTTTCGGCCACGATGACTTCCGGCTTGCGGAAGAACTCGCGCCCGATGACCAGCTTCTGCAGGTTGCCGCCGGAAAGGGCCCGCGCGGACGCGGCGATGTCGCCGGGCTGCACGTTGTATTCCCAAACCACCCGCTTCACCGCGTTGGTGGCCTCGGTGCGGTCCAGGAACATGCCCTTGGCGAACAGGTTGCGCGTGGTCAGCAGGAAATTGTCCACAAGGTCCAACTGGCGGCAGGTGGCAAGGCCCTGGCGGTCTTCCGGGATGTAGGCCAGCCCGCGCCTGCCGGGAGGGCCAGCGAAGAATTCGCGCCACGGGCGGCCAAGAATGCGCACCTCGCCGGATGCGGGCCGGGTCAGGCCGCAGATGGCTTCCACAAGCTCCTTCTGCCCGTTGCCCGCCACCCCGGCGATGGCCACGATCTCGCCGCGCCGCACGGTAAGCGACACGTCGTCCAGGCCCGGGCCGAAAAGATGCTCGACGGACAGCACGGTGTCCACCGGGGTCAGCCGCTTGGCGTCCACCTGCAACACCACGTCGCGCCCCACCATGCGGTTGGCCAGCACGGTCTGGTTGGGCACGTCGGCCTCGCTGAACTGGTCCACCACCTCGCCCCTGCGCAGGATGGCGATCTCGTCGGCAACGGTCAGCACTTCCTGCAGCTTGTGGCTGATGAACACCAGTGCCTTGCCCTGGTCGGCCATGCGCCACATGGCCTCGAACAGCTGGTCGGTCTCACGCGGGGTAAGCACAGCCGTGGGTTCGTCCAGGATCAGCACGCGGCTGTCGCGGTACAGCAGCTTCAGGATTTCCACCCGCTGCCGCTCGCCCATGGAAAGGCCGCCCACGCGGGCCGCCGGGTCCACCACCAGGCCGTAGCGCTCGGCCAGGGCGGCCACCTCGTCGCGCATACGCGCGGGGCGCAGCACCATGTCGGGCGACTGGCCCAGCAGCACGTTTTCGGCCACGGTCATGGAATCCACCAGCATGAAGTGCTGGTAGACCATGCCGATGCCCGCGCGCAGAGCGTCGCGCGGCGAGGCGAACAGGGTGGGCGCGCCGTCCACCAGGATGGAGCCCGAATCCTGGCGCAGCTTGCCCGCCAGGATGGACATCAGCGTGGACTTGCCCGCGCCGTTCTCGCCCAGCAAAGCCTTGATGCAGCCGGGCCGGATGTCCAGGGTGATGTCGTGGTTGGCGCGCACCTTGCCGAACGACTTGCAGATGCCTTCCAGGCGCACCACGGGCGGCAGGTGGGCGTGGGCCTCGCGGGCGCGCCGGGGGGGTTCCGGAGCCACGGCGGTGGGGGTGTGCGGCGTATCGCTCATGGCATCATTCCTCGGGCTCGATGTTCACGCCCAGCGCGGCGGGCGCGGCGCGTCCGCCGCCGCGCGCCGACGAGGCCAGCAGCACCAGCACGGTCAGCGCGTAGGGCAGCATGAGCATCAGCGACGAGGGCAGATTGGCCCCCATGGCCTGCAGGCGCAGTTGCAGGGCCATCACCCCGCCGAACAGGTACGCGCCGAACACGGCGCGGCCCGGCCGCCAGAAGGCGAAGATGACCAGCGCCACGGCAATCCACCCGCGCCCGGAAGTCATGTTGTTGGTCCACAGATGGGTGTAGGCCAGCGAAAGGTAGGCCCCGCCGATGCCGGCCAGGAAGCCGCCCGTGAAGATGCCGCACCAGCGGATGCGCACCGGCGAAAGACCGGCGGCGGAAGCGGCGGCCGGGTGTTCCCCCGCCGCGCGCAAGGCCAGGCCCGGACGGGTGCGGGCCATGAACAGCCAGAACAGGGGCGGCAACAGGTACGAAAGGTAGACCAGCGCGTCATGCCGGAAGAAGATGGTCCCCAGCACGGGGATGTCCGCCAGCACCGGCACGGCGAAGGCCTGGAAGCCGGTGGTGGTGATGCCCACGTACGGCGTGCCCAGAAAGTCCGCCAGGCCCAGGCCCAGGATGGTCAGCGCAAGGCCCGACACCACCTGGTTGCCCTGAAAGATCAGGCAGACGATCCCGTGCAGCAGGGACAGCCCGCCCCCGCACAGCCCGGCGGCAAGCACGCCCGCCCACGGGTTGCCGGTAAGGTGGGTGGCCAGAAAGGCGGTGAACGCGCCCACGATCATCATGCCTTCCACACCCAGGTTCAGCACACCGGAGCGTTCGGTGAACATCTCGCCCAGGGTGGCGTACAGGATGGGCGTGCCCGACTGCACCGTGGCGGCCAGGATGGAGAGCAGCAGCGCGGTGTCCATGTCCATGCTAGCTCCTCCCCTTCAGCGTGAAGCGGTAGCGGTCGAAGAACTGCCCGGCCAGCACCGAAAGCAGGATCATGCCCTCCAGAATGCCCCCGAAGGCGGCGGGCACCTGAAGATCAAGCTGCAAATGCTCCACGCCCACGCGCAGCCCCGCCAGCAGAAAGGCGAAAAGCGCGATGGAGGTGATGCGCAGGCGCGACAGCCAGGCCACCACGATGGCGGTGTAGCCGTAACCCACCATGATGCTGGGTTGCAGGCGGTTCACCGTGGCCGAGGTTTCGATGCACCCGGCAAACCCCGCCAGCGCGCCGCACAGCGACATGACCAGCAGCACCAGCAGGTTGTAGGGCATGCGGGCGTAGCGCGCGGCGCGGGGGTTTTCGCCCCCGGCCAGCAGTTCGAAGCCGAGGCGGGTGCGCTTCAGGAACACGGCCAGCAGCACGGCCACGCCCGCGCACACCGCAAGTCCCCAGTGCACCCGGCCCAGGGTGGCCGGGGAGATGGGACCGATGATGGCGGCCTTGGGAAAGATGGAGGTCATGGGAAAGCCGAAGCTGGTCGGGTCCTTCCACACGCCGTAGACCAGGAACTGCAGGAACAGGATGCCGATGTAGTTGAACATCAGCGTGGAGATGATCTCGTTCATGCCGAAGCGCAGGCGCAGCACGGCGGGCACGGCCGCCCACAGCCCGCCCGCGACGGCCGCGCACAGGAACATCACCGGCATCATGGCCCACAGGGGCAGGACCGGAAAGGTCAGCACCGCCCAGGTCGCGCCCACCGCGCCCAAGGCGAACTGCCCTTCGGCCCCGATGTTCCACACCTGCATGCGGAACGACACGGCCACCCCCAGCGAACAGAGAAAGATGGGGATGGATTTGAGCAGCGTGTCCTCGAGCGCGAAGGGTCCGCCGAAGCCGCCCGACCATAGGACCGCCAGCGCCTTCAGTGGCGGCTTGCCGTGCACGGCGAGCAACGCGCAGCTGACCCCCAGCGAAACGACGAGGGCCGCGGCGAAAATGAAAAAGGAGCCCCACTGAAGGGGCTCCTGCCGTTTCACGACTCTGGGAAGGAACATGGACAGGGGGCTCCGGGTACGCGTCGGCTACTGGGTGGAACCGACCACGCCTTCCACGAACCAGGTCATGCCCAGCATGTCCTGATCGGAAAGCACCTGGCCTTCGGGCACGCGCACGGCGCCGTTCTGGTCCTTCACGGGACCGGAGAACACCTTGTAGGTGCCCGCCACGATCTCGGCCTTGCGCGCGTCGACCTTGGCGCGCACGTCCTGCGGCACCATGTCGCCATAGGGGGCCACGCCCACGATGCCGGTCTCGATGCCCGGCCAGTACGCGCCGGACTTCCATTCACCCTTGCGGACCTTTTCCACCACGTCCTTGTAGAACGGGGTCCAGTTCCACACGGCGGCGGTCAGGTGCGACTTGGGGGCGAACTGGCTCATGTTCGAGTTGTAGCCCACGGAATACACGCCGCGCTCCTGGGCGGCCTCCTGCGGGCCGGGGGAATCCTGGTGCTGGGCGATGACGTCTGCGCCCACGTCCAGCAGGCTCTTGGCGGCTTCCTTTTCCGTGGCCGGGTCGTACCAGGTCTTGGTCCACACCACGCGCACCTCGGCCTTGGGGTTCACGGCGCGCACGCCCAGGGTGTAGGCGTTGATGCCGCGAATCACCTCGGGAATGGGGAAGGCCGCCACGTAGCCGAGGATGTTCGACTTGGTCATGGCGCCGGCCACCATGCCGGTCAGGTAGCGGGCCTGGTACATCCGCCCGAAGTAGTTGCTCATGTTGGGCGCGGTCTTGTAGCCCGAGCAGTGCATGAAGGTGATGCCCGGGAACTGTTCCGCCACCTTCAGCGTGGGATCCATGTACCCGAAGCTGGTGGTGAAGATGATGTCGTAGCCCTTGCGCGCCATGTTCTGGATGACGCGTTCGGCGTCTGCCCCTTCGGGCACCGATTCCACGAACGAGGTGGTCACGCCGTCCATGTCCTCGATGGCCTTGCGGGCCTGGTCATGGGCCCACGACCAACCCACGTCGCCCACGGGCGAAACGTAGACGAAACCGACCTGCATTTCCTTTGCGGGGGCGGCAGGGGCAGGAGCGGCGGCAGCGGGCTTCTGCTCGGCCTTGGGGGCCTCCGCAGGCTTCTTGTCTTCGCCGCAGCCGGTCAGGGCGGCCATGAGCAGCATGGCGGCAACCAGCAACATCGCGGATACGGATTTGCGCATCGGGAGCCTCCTCGGGGCTGGGTGGATGGAACGGTATACGGCTGCGGACGGGCTGCCCGCCCGCCTTCTGGCGGCGTTACGGCCTGGATCTGCACGGACGGAAAAACCGCACGCGCGCCAATGCGGGAAAAGAGATTTCTAGCCCGCTTCCCGCTGGTTGACAAGGGGCTGCACGTATTGCACCTCCGAGTCCCACGGGAAAAGAATCCACGTATCCTGGCTGACTTCCGTTATGTAGGTGTCCACCAGGGGGCGTCCTTCGGGCTTGGCGTACACGGTGGCGAAGTGGGCCTTGGGCAGCATTTCGCGCACCGCCTTGGCCGTGCGGCCGGTGTCCACAAGGTCGTCCACCATCAGCCAGCCGTCGCCGTCGCCCTCCACGCCCTTCAGCAGTTCCAAGCGGCTGGCCTGATCCTGCCATTTGTAGCTGGTGATGCACACCGTGTCGATAAGGTGCACCCCAAGCTCGCGGGCGATGATGGCGGCGGGCACGAGGCCACCGCGGGTGATGGCGATGATGCCGGTCCAGGGCCCTTTCTCCAGCAGCCGCCACGACAGCGCCTTGGCGTCGCGGTGAAGCTGTTCCCAGGTGACCGGAAAGACCTTGCGGTAGGAGTCTGCGGTGCGCACGACGGGTTCCTGCTGGTTGAGGAGCCGGTGCCGACGCGGCCAGCCATGCGGCGCGCCGTCGGGCTCCCGTTGCGGGTGACGCCTCCCTTGCCCTGCCCCGCCCGCGCTGTCAAGCGCTTACCCGCCCGCGCGGCCTGGCGCTTGTCCGCCTGTGCCGTCAGCCGCCTGCCCACGGACGGCCGCCGCCTGCCCGCCAGATAGCCGCCCCCCGCCACCGGAGTTATCGCCGGCATTGTTCCCGGCAGCATTCCCCGCGTTCTCAATGACGACCCTGCGGAATTCGGCGGGTGTCACGCCGTACAGCGCCTTGAACCTGCGGTAAAAATTGGGCAGGCCAGCAAACCCGCAGCGCAGCGCCACCTCCGCGATGCCCCGGTCCGACTCCGCCAGTTCTCCTCCGGCCTTTTCCAGGCGGCGGGTGTTGACGTAGTCGATCACGCTGGCCCCCGAATGACGCCGGAATTCGCGCGTCAGCAGGCTGCGTGACAGCCCGAACCGGGCCGCCAGCCCGTCCAGGTCCACCGGTTGCGCCAGATGCTCGTCCAGCCAGTGGAGCACCCGGCGCATGGCCTCCTGATGTCGTGCCCCGTGGCTGTTGCCCGCCTGCCGGTCGCGGACATGAAACGCCAGCAAGAGGCCGATGACGCCCCACGCCACGGGCAACCCGTCGCCCTCCTCCCGCCCCAGGCCATCGGGAATCATGTCCGCCAGTTCCCACAGCCGGGCTGCGCCTTCGCCATGGTCCACCACCGGAGCCCCGGCGGCGTCCGCCGCCATGAGGGCGGACACCTGCGTGGGCGAAAGCTGGGTGGCCATGTCGCCCTGGGTCAGGCAGACCACCTTCAACCCGACGGACTCGTGCGGTCCGATGACGTACCGGTGCCGCGCGCGGGGCGGTATCAGCGCAGTGCGCCCCCCGGCCAGCACCACGTCGCACTGATCCAGCACCAGAAGGCCCGACCCGGACCGGCACAACACGAACTCGAACACGTCGTGGGCGTGCCACGCGGTGGATTCGGCAAGCGTAAGGGAAAAGCTCCAGAACATATTCTGTCCGATCAGGTATGCATTGTGGCCGATTGGTCATTCATGACGACAGAAGCATTGCATACCATGCCTTCCGTGGCAATGTGTATCGCCCCGAATAGGGAATGAGTCCGCACGGCGCACGAACGGCGTTCCGCCATCCGGGTTCTTACCCCACTTCACGGGCAGCGGACCGGCCGCGCCGACACGGGCGGCGACGCAACGCCCCATCCACCCGATTTTCGCCCCAAACTACCGGAGGACACATGGACAACACCGAAAAGCACTTCGAAGACATCGCCCCGAACATTCTCGAAGCGTTCCACATGATGTGGGACATGCATCCCTCGCCCGTCATGCTCACCAAGCCCAACCGCACCATCGTGGCCGCAAACCCGGCGGCACGGGCCGTGGGCATCGAGCCGGGCCGGAAATGCTTCACCCTGTGCGGCCCGGACAGGCCCTGCGCCGCGTGCAAGGCCAACACCGCCCTGCGCGACAACGCCTGCGTCCGCAGCCTGACCTTCACCGAGCAGGGGCAGCGCTTCGTGGACGGCTACTGGACGCCCCTGGCCGGGGTGAGCGGACTGTTCCTGCACTACGCCAACGACATCACCCAATGCGTGCGCGAAGAGTTGCTGCGCCCCGGCTGTTCCTGCTGACGGCGGAACCGCCACGACCCGCCCCCGCCACTGCTTCAAGCGAAAAGGCCGCCCTTCCACGGGGGAGGGGCGGCCTTGCATCTTTTCAATGATGTACTACGGCTAATCTTCGATGATCTTGGTGTTGCGCAGTTCGATCTTGGCCGCCGAAGACAGTTCGCCCACGAACACGCGGAAGAGTTCCTCGCGCTTGGCGGACAGCACGGTGACGCGCACCGTTTCGGCGGCGGCGGTCCATTCGGCGTCGGTGGGACGCTGCACGTCCTTCACCCGGAACAGCACCGCACCCGCCGAGGTATCCACCGGCGCGGCCTGCCATGCGCCGGGGGTGGCGGCGAAGGCCGCGTCCACCAGGGCGCGGCTCTGGCCGAAGGGCGCGATGACGCCATTGCGGCCGAAGGGCTCGGCGGTCTTCACCCTGGCGGCGAGGTCGGCGGGCACGCCGTCGGCCAGCTTGGCCCCGGCTTCCTGCGCGGTCTTGGCGGCCAGTTTGGCGCCTTCCACGCGACGCACCTGGGCGGCCACTTCTTCCTTCACCTTTTCAAGCGGGGTCACGCTTTCCGGCTGCGACTCCTGCACGGCGGCGATCAGGTAGCCGCCCTCGATTTCCAGCGGGGTGTCGATGACCGTGCCCGCCGGTGTGGAGAACGCGGTGCCCAGGGACTGCCCCTTCAGGCCCACCACGGCGGCCGCGTCGGCGCGCGAGAACAGGCCGGTGGCCTTGCGCTCCAGCTTCAGCGCCTTGGCGATGTCCTCGATGGACTTGCCCGCGCCCGCCATTTCCAGGGCGGTATCCAAAGCCTCGTGCATCTTTTCGGCGGCCTTTTCCTCGCCAAGACGCTGGCGGATTTCGCCGCGCACCTCGTCCAGGATGCGGGTGCGCTGCGCCTCGCGCGCTTCCAGCTTGATGACATGCCAGCCAAAGGCGGTGCGCACGGGTTCGCTGATCTCGCCCGGCTTCAGGGCGAACACGGCTTCCTCGAAGGGGGGCACCATCTGCCCGCGAGTGAACCAGCCAAGCTCACCGCCCTGCGCGCCGCTGCCCTTGTCGTCGGACAGCTTGGCCAGCACTGCGAAATCCTTGCCCTTCTTCAGCTGGGCGATGACGTCAACGGCCTTGGCGCGGGCGGCGTCGTCCTGCTCCTTGGTCACGCCTTCCTGGGCCATGAACAGGATGTGTCGGGCGCGCACGCGCTCGGGCGTCACGAAGTAGGTTTCCGCGTTGTCCGCGTAGAAGGCGGCCACTGCCGATTCGGGAATGTCCACGGAGGCGGCAAGGCTGGCCGGGGTCAGGGTGACCGCGTCCAGGCTGATGCGCTGCGGGTTGCGCCAGGCATCCAGGTTTTCGTTGTAGCGTTCGGCGATCTGCTCGTCGGTGGGGGTCACCTTGAGCACGTAATCTTCAAGGGGGAACAGCACGTATTCGATGGAGCGGCGCTCGCGGCCGTAGTCGAACAGGGCTCGGGCCTCGTCGTCGGTGACCGAGGCGGACGAGGTCACCCGGTCGCGCAGCTTCTGCAGCAGCATGTCGCGGCGGATGCCGTCCTCGAAGCGGCCGGGCGTGGTCTGCTGGCCCTTGAGCACCGCGCGGTACGTTTCGGCGTCGAACTTGCCGTCGCCGTTGCGGAAGGCCGAGATGGACTCGATGGAGCGGCGCAGTTCGGCCGGAGACACCGAAAGCCCGATGCGCGCGGCCTCGTCGGACAGCAGGCGTTCGGTGATCATGGCCTGCAGCACCTGGCGCTTGAGGCCCATCTGCTTCATGTCCTCGGCGGTGATGCCGGGGTAGCGGCCACGCAGGGCCTCCACCTGGCGCTCGTACTCGCGCCCGAATTCCTGCAGCGTGATGGGCTTCTTGTTCACCGTGGCGAGGGCCCCCGACGAACTGTTGTTCATGGAGCCCACGCCCCAGAAGACGAACACGAGGATGATGATGCCGAAGGCAATCTTCACGCCCCACGACTGCGCGTGGGCACGGATCAATTCAAGCATTGAGCAAACTCCATTGAGGTGTGCGCCAATGCCCCCCGGTGCGTGCGGCGGCGGAGCCGCCGTTGGCGTCGGGGGGCCGGGGGTGCCGGAGGCTTCTTGCGAAGTCCCGGCAAGGACACCCTACTGTTTTCTGGAAAGGCGGACGTGATTCAGCAATCCGCCTGCCCGGATAATATCCAATTCCTTCTGCGTCAAATCGTTCCGGACGCGGATGGCGCCCACGCCCTCCACCTGCACGTCCACCTCGCCCCCGGCGGTGATGGCCGCGGCGGGGATGGTCACCGCGCCGCCAACGGCCAGCCTGTCGTAGTCGGCCCGGTCGCACAGGATCAGCGGCAGGATGCCGAAGTTGACCAGGTTGGCGCGGTGGATGCGCGCCAGCGACCGCACGATGACCGCGCGGATGCCCAGGTGGCGGGGGGCCAGGGCCGCGTGCTCGCGGCTGGAACCCTGCCCGTAGTTGTCCCCGGCCACGATGACCCCGGTGCCCGCCGCCTTGGCGCGGGCCACGAAATCCGCGTCCACCCGGCCGAACACGTGCTGCGCGATGGCGGGCACGTTGGAGCGCAGCGAGGTGATTTCCGCCCCGGCGGGCATGATGTGGTCGGTGGTGATGTCGTCGCCCAGCTTGATGACCACCTGCGCCTTCACCGTGTCGTCCATGGCGGTGAACTGCTCCAGGGCCACGATGTTGGGGCCGCGCAGCACTTCCACGCCGCTGCCGTCCTCGGGCGGGAAGGCGAACAGGTGCCGGATGGAGGGGGCCTTTGCCGGCAGATCCGGCTGGGCCGGGGGCGTGCCCCAGGTGGCCGGGTCGGTGAACTGCCCGTGCAGCGCTGCCATGGCGGCGGTAAGCGGCGAAACCAGGTACACCTTGGCGTCCTTGGTGCCGCTGCGGCCCTCGAAGTTGCGGTTGAAGGTGCGCACGCTGACCCCGCCTGACACGGGCGAGCCGCCCATGCCGATGCACGGGCCGCACGAACATTCAAGGATACGTACGCCCGCGTCCAGCAGCGGCTCCACCAGGCCCTCGGCGGCCAGCATCTTCAGCACCTGCTTGGAGCCTGGGGAAACCATGGTGTCGGTGCCCGCGTGCACCAGCTTGCCGCGCAGCACCTCGGCCACCATGCGCATGTCGGCGTAGGACGAGTTGGTGCACGAGCCGATGGCCACCTGGTCCACCGCAAGGCCCGCAAGCTGGGCCACGGGCACCACCCGGTCGGGCATGTGCGGCTGGGCCACCAGCGGCACCAGCGCGGAAAGGTCGATGACGATCTCGTCGTCGTAGGCGGCGTCGGCGTCCGCGCAGAGTTCCTTCCAGTCGGCCTCGCGGTCCATGGAGGCCAGGAAGGCGCGGGTGCGCCCGTCGCTGGGGAAGATGGAAGCCGTGGCCCCCAGTTCAGCGCCCATGTTGGTGATCACCGCGCGCTCGGGCACGCTCAGGGTGGCCACGCCCGGCCCGGCGAACTCGAACACCTTGCCCACCCCGCCCTTGACCGTGAGCAGGCCCAGCAGGTGCAGGATGACGTCCTTGGCGGAAGCCCAGCCGGTCAGGCGGCCTTCCAGGCGCACCTTGACCACGCGGGGCATGGAGATGAAGTACGGCTCGCCCGCCATGGCCAGCGCCACGGACAGGCCGCCCGCGCCCATGGCCAGGCTGCCGATGCCGCCCGCCGTGGGGGTGTGGCTGTCCGACCCCACCAGGGTGGCGCCGGGCAGCGCGAAATTCTCCAGATGCAGCTGGTGACAGATGCCGGTGCCGGGGGGCGAAAAGATGACGCCGTGCTTCGCCGCCACGGTGCGCAGAAAGCGGTGGTCGTCCGGGTTGCGGAAGCCCATCTGCAGGGTGTTGTGGTCCACGTAGCTCACCGAAAGGTCGGTGCGCACGCGGTCAACGCCCATGGCCTCGAATTGCAGGTAGGCCATGGTGCCGGTGGCGTCCTGGGTAAGGGTCTGGTCGATGCGCAGGCCGATCTCGGCCCCGGGAGCAAGCTCGCCGCTGACCAGATGCGCCGCGATGATCTTCTGCGTCAGGTTCAAGGACATGATACCCCTCGTGAGTTCGGCGTTGCCGGTATGGCGTGCGCGCCCGCGCCGCCCGTATGCTGTTCGTCCGGCGGACCGAAGGACCTTGGGACATGTAGGCCGCGAGATGCGGGACGCCCCCCCTGCGAAGGAAGCCGTGCCCCGCGAAATATCGGGAAAATGCGGGCACGGGCGGTTTCCGAAACGGACGCCACATGCCGCGACCGCCCGCGAACCCGCTGGGGGGTTCCGGGCGGTTCGTCCGGTGTAGTGCACATCACCGCGGCCCGCAAGGGGCGTCAGGCAACTTCTATGCCCATTCCGCGGTATTCGTTGAGCTTGTTGCGCAGGGTGCGCACCGAGATGCCCAGCAGCTCCGCCGCCTGGGTGCGGTTGCCGGAGGTGACCTCCAGCCCCTTCAGGATCATGATCCGTTCCATCTCGTGCAGCGGAATGACCCCGCCGGGGAAAGAGCCGCCGCCTTCGTGGGCGCTGCCGGGCGTGGACCCGCCCGCGAACCCCGCGCCAGCGTCCATGCCCTCGGCCCCGGCGAACGCGGCGTCCCCGCCATCGCCCGCCGGGCCGACACCGTCGGCACCGGTTGAGCCAAGGGGCAAATCACCCTCGTCGAACAACGGCCAGGTGTCCGGGTCGAGCAGAAAATGCCGGGTGGTGATGGGCCGTCCCCCGGCCAGCAGCACGGCGCGTTCCATCAGGTTCTGCAACTCGCGCACGTTGCCGGGCCAGTCGTAGCGTTGCAGCCATTCCTCGGCATCGGGGGCGAACTCGGCGGGAGCAAGGCCGTACTCGCGCACGTAGGTGGCCGCGAAGTGGCGGGCCAGCACCAGCACGTCGCCGCCGCGTTCGCGCAGGGCGGGCAGACGCAGGGGGATGACGTTGAGGCGGAAGAACAGGTCCTGCCGGAACTTGCCCTGCTTCGCCCAGTCGTCCAGGTCGCGGTTGGTGGTGGCCAGCACGCGCACGTCCACCTTCACCGTCTCCGTGCCGCCCACGCGGTCGATCTCGCCTTCCTGCAGCACGCGCAGCAGCTTGGCCTGCAGGCCAAGGTCCATCTCGGAAATTTCGTCCAGCAGGATGGTGCCGCCGCTGGCCAGCTCGAACTTGCCCAGCTTGCGGGCGATGGCCCCGGTGAAGGAGCCCTTCTCGTGGCCGAACAGTTCGCTTTCCAGCAGGTGTTCCGGCAGGGCGGCGCAGTTCACGGCCACGAAGGGGCCGTCGGCCCGGTCGCTCCAGCCGTGCAGGAACCGCGCGAACATTTCCTTGCCGGTGCCCGATTCGCCGGAAATGAGCACCGTGGCGCGCGAGGGGGCCACCTGCCGGGCCAGGGCCAGCACGCGGCGCACGGCGGGGTGGTCGCCCACGATGCGCGGCACGCCGGGGCGCGGCTCCGGCGTGCGGCCGCCCAGGGTGGACGAGGGGGCCGCCGGGGCGGGGGCGCGGCGCGGCGCGGGCAGCGCGGCCACCACCTTCTCGAACAGCAGGGGTTCCAGCCAGTAGTCGCGCGCGCCCAGCGACAGGCAGTGCTCGGCTTCTTCGGCCGAGCCCTTTTCGGTGAACACGATGACGGGGGGAAAGGCGGGGTCGTCCGCGCCCACGGCAAGCAGATCGTCCACCTTGTATCCGGGCAGGCTGGGCCGTGAAAAGATGACGGCCGGGCCGGACTTGCGGATGAAGGCGGAGGCACCCTTGAGGTTCTCGGCGATGCCGACCTCGAATCCCGCATCGCGCAGCTTGGGGAAGATTCGGGTCACGGCGGTGGCCGGAGCGAGGAATAGTATGCGCCGGGCGGACATTAGAACCTTGTACCCGCAACCTTAAGCTTTATCAACTGATGGAGTGCGGGCCCGCCCCCATGCGGGCGGAGCGAGGCCAGCTGCGGCCAATTGCGTGGGGGCGCGCCCCGGCGCATCCGCTCCCCATGTCAGCAACCCTTGACCACGCGCCGGGCTGCGGGTAGGACCGTTCAGCATTCGCGCCCCGGTCTCGCCGCCGTGGCCGCGCGACGGGCCGGTGATGCCGCTGCCCGGCCGGGCCCCGCGCGCACGCACCCGGAACCATCAGCCGGAACCATCAGATGAAGATCGCCTATCTCGTCGGCGGGCTGCCCTTTGGCGGCATCGAAAAGTGGCTGTTCGACCTGGCCCTGGCCTACCGGGCCAACGGCCTCGTCACGCCGCGCGTCTTCAACCTGTCCGGCACGGGCCAGATGCTGCCCGACTACATGGCCGCGGGCATCGACGTGCGCTGCGTGGGCTCGGGCATCCGCTCCATAGCCTCGCACCGGCTGGACACCTCGCTGCGTCTGCGGGCCATGCTGCGCGAATTCGCACCGGACATCATCCACACCGTGCACTTCAGCGCCAACCATCTGGGGCGCATAGCCTCGCTGGGCCTGGGCATTCCGGTCATCACCCACCTGCGCAACACCAAGCACGAGAAGCGGCTGCATCGCAGACTTTCCGACAAGCTGCTGTCCTACGCCACCACGCTGTACCTCGCCGTGTCCCAGGCCGTGGCGGAAGTGGTCGCCACCGACCACAACATGGCGGGCCGCCCGGTGCGGGTGCTGTACAACGCCATCGACGCGGGCCGCTTCGACGTGCCCCCGCTGGACCTGCGCGCCGCCTTCGGCCTGACCGGCCCCGTGGTGATCGCCGTGGGGCGTTACGTGCAGCAGAAGAATTTCGACCTGCTCATCCGGGCCATCCGCCTGGTGCGCGACGCGGGCGTGCCCGCCTCGCTGGCCCTGGTGGGCGAAGGGGTGGAACGCCCCCGGCTGGAAGCCCTGCGCGACGAACTGGGCCTGCGCGACCACGTGGCGCTGACGGGCTTTCGCCCCGACGTGGCGGCCTTCTACAAGGCGGCCGACGTGTTCGCCATGCCCTCGCGGTTCGAGGGGTTCCTCATCGCCCAGTTGGAGGCCATGTACTGCGGATTGCCGTGCGTCGTCTCGCGCCACGTGCCCATGCTGGAACTGGCGGGCGAGGCATCACTGGTCTGCGAAACGGAACCGGCGGACATCGCGGACAAGCTGCTGGCCATCCTGCGCGACGAGGCATTGCGCAGCCGCCTTTCCGAGGCCGCGCGACGACTGTCCGCCCCGCACACCATGGACCGCTACGCCGTGACCCTGCACTCCATCTACGCCGACCTGCTGGCGGGGCGTATTCCCCGCCCCTCCCGATGACGCTCACCATGCGGGTCCCCACGCGCGGCCCCATGCATACAAGCCCCTTCCCGCAGCATGCGCGGCAGGATATAACCTTCTTCATATGACTGACATCCGCCACCGCATCGCCACGGCCATCCATACGTTCCGCGCCGCTTCAGACCTCCAGCGGGCGGAATGGGCGCGCACCGCGCTGTTCTGGCTGTTCTGGCTGTCTATCGCCACGTTTCCGCTGGGGCAAGCCTTCCGCGAGACGGGCCCCATCCTCTGCCTGGCTGCCCTGCTGCCCTACCATTACTGGGGCTACAAGCAGTCCACCCTGCGGCGCTTTCCGCTCAAATGGCTGTTCGTGGTCTTCTACGGACTCATCTGCGTGAAGACGGCCCTGTCGCTGGACCCGCGCCAGAGCCTTGTCTACGTGCTGCCCAACGTCTGGAAGGGCTTCGCCCTGCCCTTCATCGCCATGGAATGCGCACGCGACATGCGCGACATGCGCCGCCTGGTCTGGGCCTTCGTGGTGGTGAGCTTCTACGAAGGGCTGGACGGCATCTACCAGCACATCACCGGCTTTGACCTCATCAACCACACGGCCATCATGGCCAAGCGCCTTACCGGCTCCATGTCCACGTATCGCGTAGGCGACTACATGGCGCTCGTCCTGGTGCCCGCCTTCGGCCTGTGGGCCATGCAACCCCAGGAAAAATCCCCGTGGCGCAGGGCCGCGATGACCGTGCTGACGCTGGCGCCGGGCATCTACCTGTGGATTTTCGCGCAGGCCAGAAGCGGCTACCTTGGCGTGGCCGCCGCGCTGTTCCTGCTGTGGTGGCTGTTCACGCGGCCAAGGCTCGTGTACCTGCTGGCGCCCGTGGGCCTCGGCGTTCTGGCCGTGCTCTTCGGGCCGAAACGCATCACCCTGGAAACGGCCATGCGCGACGGGCGCATCGAATTGTGGCGCATGGCGTGGCAGGTCATTCAGGAACGCCCGCTGTTCGGTTCCGGCATGGGCATGTTCGGCCCGGCATTCAAGGAACTGGGGCTGCACCCCGTCGTCAACTCCCCGCGCATCCAGCACCCGCACTCGGTGTACATCCAGTTTCTGGTGGACACCGGCGCCATCGGGTTCGTCATCGCCATGACCTTCCTGTTCGGCATGCTGGCCTGGGGCCTGCGGCGGATTTACCGCAACGCGCCCCATTCCGGCGCGCCCCACGACATGTGGACGCTGGCCGCCTTCTTTCTGGCGGGCTGGCTGTGCTACCTCGTCGAGGCGCTCTTCGCGCACGACTACCTGCGCTCCTGGTGGATGGCCGTGTCCATGGGACACCTGGGCGTGATGATCGGGGCCGTGCTCAACGCCGGCAACACCCTCAATACGCAAACCGGGCTGTCCGCCCGTGGCACGCAAGAAGCTGCATGAACATCGCTTTCGTCAACAGCACCCGCAAATGGGGCGGGGTGAAGACCTGGGTACTGGACTTCGCCGAACGGCTTTCCGCCTATGGGCACGACGTGCGCATCTACGGTCGCCAGCAGGCGTTCGTGGACCAGGCGCGACAGCGCGTGGGCCACGGCGAAACCGCCAATTTCGGGTTCGACCTGAACCCCGCCTCCGTGGCCTGGTTCCGCCGCCGGTTCATCGAACACCGCACCGACGTGGTGATCATCAACATCGGCAAGGACCTTGCCACCGCCGGGGTGGCTGCCCGTCTGCTGGGCATCCCCGTGGTGCAGCAGATCGGCCTGCCCGGCGACATTCCCCACCGCCTGAAGACCCGCCTGCTGCACGCCTGGATCGCACCCCAATTCCTCTGTTCGTGCCAGTACATAGCCGACGGCTTTCTGGCCAGCCTGCCCTACCTGCGGGCGCAGGACGCGCACGTGGTGCTGACGGCCAAGCGGGTGGCCACCGGACCGATATCCGTGGCCACGCCTCGCCGGTTGGTGGCCACGCAGCAGCTGAACCCGGACAAGGGACATGAAACCCTGTTGCGCGCCCTGGCCAGCCTGAACCTGCCCTTTGAACTGGACGTGGCGGGCACAGGCTCGCACGAGGCGTACCTGAAGGATCTTGCCGCCACCCTGGGCATAGCGGACAGCATCCGCTGGCACGGTTTTACCATCAGGGTGCCGGAACTGCTGGAGCGGGCCGACGTGTTCCTGCTGGCCTCGCTCAGCGAGGGGCTGCCCAACACCCTGCAGGAGGCGCTGGCCCAGGGGCTGCTGCCCGTGGCGCGCGACGTGGGCGGGGTGCGCGAGGTATACACCCCGGAACTGGAGCCCTGGCTGCTGCCCTACGCAGCCGGCCCCGCCGAATTCGCGGACATGCTGCGCAAGGCGCTGACCCTGCCGGACGAGGCGCTGGTGGAACTGAAGCATGCCGCCCGCCGGGCCTGCGCCGCCCACTGCGAACTTGACAGCAAGGCCCGCGAACTGGAAGCGTTGCTGACCAGGCTGACGCGTACCGCGTAGTTCCCGCGTCCGCCCCCCTGCCGCCTGCCCAGACGGCTTGCCGCAAACCGGCCGGTCAACCGAAGGGGCCGGAAATTCCGCACGCCGCGCCCCACCGCGCCGTTCCGTGACCGCACAACCCCTCAAGAAGCATTCCGCCCATGCACAAGCGCCCCGTCGTCTTCCGCCTTACCAACAGCCTGCACTACGGCGGCATCGCCTCGCGCATGCGCGCCATTCTGCCCCTACTGCTCGACGAGTTCGACGTGCACGTGGTCACCTACCGCACGCCGGGCATCTTCGCGCCGGAACTTGCCGACAAGGGTGTGCGGGTGCATCATCTGCCCATCCCCACCAAGTGGAGCCCCACGGGCATCGCCCGGCTGGCGCGCCTGTTGCGCCAGCACGGCGTGTCCGTGCTGCACAACCACTCCTTTTCCGGCAACGTCACCGGGGCGCTGGCCGGGGCGCTGGCGGGCACGCCCATCCGCATCGGGCAGATCCACACCATCACCAACCATTGGTATGAAAACGCCCCAGTGCATCGCGCCAAGCAACGCTTGGAGGAAATGCTCATCCACCGTTTTCTTTCCACCAGGGTGCTGCACGTCTCTCGCGAAAGCCTGAACTATTTCGCCGCGCAAATGCCCCTGGCAGCCAGCAAGTTCGAACTCCTGCACAACGGGGTGGACTTCGCCGCCCTGACCCCGCGCAGAAGCGCGGCGGAGATGCGTGCCGAACTCGGCATCGCGCCGCAGGCCAGGGTCATCGGCTACGTGGGGCGCATCGCCGGGCCCAAGCGCATCGGGATGATCCTGACCATGGCGGCGAAAGCCGTGGCCAGCCACCCGGACATGGTGTTCGTCATCGTGGGGGGTGAACAGCGTCAGGCCGAAGGTCTGCGCCGCGAGGCCGCCGCCCTCGGCATCGGCGACAAGGTCATCTGCCCCGGCGAAACCCCGCACCCCGGCGACTACTACAATTTCTTCGACGCGTTCATCTTCACCTCTCCGCCCGCGTACGAGGGCATGCCCGGCGCGGTGCTGGAGGCGGCCTCGTTCGGCATGCCCATCGTGGCCATCCGCACCGACACGCTGGAGGAAATGGCAACCTGGTACGACGGGTTCCGGTTCATCACCGAAGACTGCGACCCCGCGCATGAACTATCCGCCGCGCTGGCCGCCCCACGGCCCGACCCGGCCCGGCTGCGCGCGCATTTTTCCATCCAGGCCATGGCCGACCGCACCCGCGTCCTGTACCACCGCCTGTTGCAACAACACTCCGCCCGCACGTAAATGCGCATACTCCTCGTCACCTCCTCCTCCACGCGCAGCGGCGGCGCGCGCCAGGCCCTGTACCTTGCCGAAGGTCTGACGGAGCGCGGCCACCACGTCACCTTCTTCACCCCGCGCGCATCCACCCTGCGCACCCTGTCGGACTCCATGCGCTGGGCCGACCTGCCCGAATCGCCCGGCCAATGGAAGGGCGCGCTGGAATCGGCCATGCCGGAAGACGCCCCCTGCATCGTGCAGGCCTTCCACAACAAGGCGGTGAAGCGCCTTGCCTGGTACGGGCTGTTCTGGCGGCGGCGCGGCGTGGTGTGCGTGGGCTACCGGGGGGTGGTCTACCGCCCCGGCAATCCGCTGACCTACTGGTCCCCCGGGCTGGACGCCTTCGTGGCCAACTCGCACGCCTGTGCCACGGTGCTGCGTGGCATGGGCGTGGGCGGACGGCGCATCGCGGTCATCCACAACGGCATCCCGGCCGCGCGCCTCGTGCCGCGACGCGGGGCGGACGCCGTGCGCGAGGAATTGGCCCTGCCCGCCGGAGGCACCCTGCTGGGATGCGTGGCGGGCGACAAGGAGGTGAAAGGCGTGGACCCGCTGCTGCGGGCCTTTGCCCTGGCCTGCGGAAAAGACGCCCAGGCAGGCGGAAGCACCAGGCTGCAACTGGCCGTCGTGGGGGTAACCCCTGCCCGATGGCAGCCGCTGTGCGCGGAACTGGGCATCGCCGACCGGGTCCGGCTGGTGGAGCACAGCAACTGCGTGGCCGATTACCTGCAACTGTTCGACCTCTTCGTGCTGCCCTCGCTCTCCGAATCCATGCCCAACACCCTGCTGGAGGCCATCTGCACCGGGCTGCCGGTCATCGCCTCGCAGGTGGGTGGGGTGCCGGAACTGGTGGAGGGCAACGGTCTGCTGGTCCCGCCCGGCGACGTGCCCGCCCTGGCCGAAGCCTTGGCCACGGCCGTGGGCGACGCGGCCCTGCGCGCCGCCTGGGGTGCGGCCAGCCGCGCCATAGCGCCGGAATTCTCGACGGACGCGCGCATCACGCGCTTCGAGACGCTGTACCGCACGCTGCTGCAACGGCGGGGGCTGCCCGATGCCTGATTGCGATCCGCCCAGCCACGTCGCGCCCGCGCCGGACGCCGACGCATCGCCCGATTCCCCTCCGGGGCAGGGCGCGCACGGCGGCGAAATCTACCGCGTGGCCCGCGAAATGGGCGTGCGGCCGGAAGACATCCTGGATTGCAGCAGCAACGGTTTCGCCCACGTGCTGGAACTGACCCGCACGCTGGTGGCCGCGCAGCCCCACCCCTTCGAGCACTACCCAGACAGCGCCAGCACCGCCCTGCGCGAGGAACTGGCCGCCCATGAAGGCGTTGCCCCCGCCGAGATCATGGTGGGTAACGGCTCGTCCGAACTCATCTGGCTGGTCCTGCGCCTGTTGCGGCCGGGCCGGGTCACCCTGCTGGGCCCCACATTTTCCGAATACGCCCGCGCCTGCGACGCCCACGCCATCCCGTGGCGGGTGCTGCACGCCGACCCCATGCGGGCGCTGGACCTGCCTCCGCCAGGGTTTCACGCCCACGGAGGCGACCACCACGGCCCCACCGCTGCCGGGCATGACGAACTGGTGGTGCTGTGCTCGCCGGGCAACCCCTGCCCAGTCACCGCACCAGACCTGCCCACTCTGGCAGCCGCGCTGTTCCGGGCCGGGTTCCGCACCGTGCTGGCGGACCTGACCTACCGCGACTTCCTGTGGGGCACGCCGGAACACGACGCCCACCACCATCGCGCCCTCGCCCCGGCCTGTCCGGCGGGTTCCGCCTTGCTCTGTCTGCACAGCTTCACCAAGTTCTTCCATTGCACCGGAATCCGCCTCGGCTACCTGACCGGCCCGCAAGATATCCTGGGCCGCCTGCAAGCCCAACGCCCCCCCTGGATGGTGGCTCCTTTCGCAGAGGCCATGGGCAGACGATTCCTGCGCGCCTTGCCGAACTACCAAACGCACCTCGCGCGCCTGCGCGACGACCGCGCCGCCCTGCTCCAGGGCCTGCGCGCAGCTGGCCCGTTCGCCCCCAGCGCCACAGACGCAGGTCCCAGCTTCGTGACCTGCCGCCTGCGCGACGAACTGCTGCGCAATGGCATCACGGCTGACGCCGTGCGCAGCGACCTGCTGCACCGTCGCATACTTGTCCGCTCGTGCGACAACATTCCCGGCATGCCCCCCGGCCACATCAGAATGCAAGTCCGCTCCCGCAACGACAACGACATGGTTCTGCAACACATTCGCGCGCTTTTCTCCACACCTTCCGCAGGCAAGAAACTGGACGCATAGGCCTTTCGCCGACATGGCCGCCACATGCCTCCCCACCGCTCCGGCCGCACCCCCGGAAGCCGCGCCGCGCCGCGTGGCGCAATGGACTTTTCGCACGTTCTCCCGTAACACGGGGGCGGCACAGTCCAGAACCGTATCCTTCCCCCAGACTGCAGCCGCGCCTCCGAGCGCCGACGCCCACCACCCTCTCCCATCCGGGGCGGCCCCATCGTGAGCAACGAGATAAAGTACACCTTCGCCCCCGCGTTCGCCCGCGCGGTCATCGACCTGCTGCGCGCGGCCTGCCGCCCAGACCCGGAATTTCCGGCGGCGGACGTCTTCTCGCTTTACTACGACACGCCGGAACGGGAGCTGCTGGAAGAGAAGCGCAACAGCGACTATCTGAAGACCAAGATCCGCTGCCGCTGGTATGGCGCGGTGTCCGGCACGGAAATGGACCGCGCCGTGTTCCTGGAAGCCAAGCGCAAGGAAGGCGCCGCCCGCGACAAGGCCCGCGTCCTGCTGCCCATGGATGGGGCCACCCTGTGGAACACCCCGCTGACCGCCCCCGAACTGTGCCGCCTGCCGGAACACCTGGCCGCGGCGGGCATCCCGTTTCCCCGCCCCATCTTTCCCATGTTCATCCTGCGCTACACCCGGTACCGCTTCATCGACCCGGCCACCGGCGCGCGCATCGCGGTGGATGCGGGTATCCACGTGCCCCGGGCCAACCCGGCCTTCATCCCCAGGCACAACCCCACGCCCCTGCCCGTGGCCGTGCTGGAGGTGAAGGGCGGCCTGCGTGAAATGCCGCGCTCGCTGCACGCCGTAAGCACCTTTCCGTTCCGCCGGGAAACCTTTTCCAAATATCTCGCCTGTCACGACATGCTGTTCTGCTCCACGGGCACTCCGGGCGGGTACACCTGCTTCGCCCCTTCCGCGCCGCCCCGCTGCCGCGCCTGACCCCGGCCGACATCATGAATGCAACCGGCGGCGCAGCATGCGGACCGCCCAACCCCGAACACGTCACATCACAAGGCCCATCCCATGGTTGAATCGCTCTTCGACGTTCTCGGCGGCGCCTACCAGGCGCTGGTTTCCGTAACCGGCTTCGGCTCGAAGCAGGCGGCGGACATCGGCGCGGGCACCTTCCTGCTGGCCCTGCTCATCTCCCTGCTGACCTCGCAGTACACCGCCCTGCTGTATTCCCGCTTCTACGAAAGCCGGGGCACGGGCAGCCTGGTGCACCGCAGCTTCCTGCTGCTGGGGCCGTCCATCACCGCCATCTTCATCTGCGTGCAGTTCTCTCTGCCACTGTCGCTGGGCCTTCTGGGCGCGCTGTCCATCATCCGTTTCCGTACTCCCATCAAGGAACCGGAAGAAGTGGGCTTCATCATGGTGAACATCGCCACGGCCATCTGCTGCGCCACCCTGAACATCGTCATCCTGGCGCTGTTCCTGGGCGTGGTCACCGTGGGGCTGGTGCTGGTGCACCGCTTCCGGCGCGGCCGCGTGGCGCGGCGCAGCGGTACGGCGGTCATCGCCTACCCGGCCTCGGAACGCGAGGCCGACGCCGCCATGCTGCCCGCCCTGCGTCAGACCCTGCCGGAACTGACCATCGCCAGCATCTCCGGCGACGGTGAACGGCGCACCATCATCGCCACCTTCGCCCGCTCCGACGAAGACCTGGTGCAACGCCTGAGCACGCTTGCAGGCGGGCTTGCCCCCAGCGCGGAAATCAATGTCTATTTCGACCACGCGGCCCAGTAGCGCGCCGATGCCGGGGGGCAGCGCAACGCCGCCGACCGGGTCGGCCATTCCGCCCAGGCCACGCATTCCCCACGCACCCCGCATCCCATTGTGGGGGGCGGCGCTGTTCCTGGCCGCGCTGCTCTGCGCGGGGTTGCTGCTGGAGCGTTCACCCGCCATCCGGCAGTACCGTGCCGTGTCGCTGGACATGGCCACCAAGAAGGATTCTCTGGGGTCGCCCCGCAAACGGCACCTGCTGGCCGAACTGGGCCTGCCCGACGTGCACGCGGTGGCCCCGGAAAACACGGCCCGCACCGCCGAACTGCTGGAACAGGCCCGCCGCGACGCCGACAATACCCTGGTGGCCAGCGGCTGGCCCGTGTTCGCCATCCGCACCGACAGCGCCAACCTGCACGACCCGGAAACCGGCATCGTCGCCAATTCCGAGGAGCGCGGCATGGAATGGGAGCGCCCGGCGGCCATGGTCTACTACCGCGAGGGCCAGGAGCGCCTGGCAGCGGGAGCGGGGCTGCGCCTGCACGGCGGCGGCTCGCGCGAACTCGGCATCGCCTACCGCCTGTACTTCCGGGATTCCTACGGCAGCAGCGCCCAGCCCGCCGACCTGTTCTTTCCCGGGGCCGAGGGCAAGCTGAAGCGCATCGTGCTGCGCAAGGAAAAGACGACCAGCCCCGGGTTCAACAACATGCTGGGGCTGGACATCATGGGCATGCTGGGGGCGGAAACGCCCCTGTACCAGCCCGTGCTCTTCACGGTGAACGGCGAACCCATGGGGCTTTCCCTGCTTTCCGAACACATCGCCGCCGCCCACTGGAAGCGCAGGCTGGGGCACGGCAACTTCCTGCTCTACTCCATCCGCAAGGGCAACGACCGGGCGGAGTTCGCCGCCCTGCGCGAACTGTACCTGTGGATTCGCCTGATGCCCGCCCCCCTGACCATGCAGCAGGCCGAGCGGCGCATGGACCTGCGCAGCATGTGCGCCATCATCTTCGGCGCCGTGTACCTGGGCGAAAACGACTGGGACCAGGGCGCCTTCCTGATGGACAAGACCGCCGCCAGCCCCCGCTGGACCAACATCGCGTGGGACCTCGACCAGGCCTTCCAGTTCCTTTCGCCCGATAGGCCGCTGGCCAAGCGCCCCGGCTGGAAGTTCGCCATGGACGAAAAGAAGGCGGTGCGCATGCGCCTGTTCCTGCGGCTATGGGGAGAATCGTCGGAATTCAGGGAATATTTCCTGCGCTACGTCACCGACGCGCTGAACCACACCCTGAACGACGCGGCCCGCGAACGGCTGTTCACGCGGTACGAGGCCCTGGACCAAAAGGTGGGGAACACCATGTTCGATCAGGACCTTGCACGGCGGTTGCTGGCCCGCCGGGCGGAGGAAGTGCTGGACGAGACGGTGCGCGACCTTGGCGCGCCGCGCTGGCACCAGGTGCGGGTCAGCGCGCCCGGTCCGGTGCGCATTGACGGGCAGCCCGGCTACACCGAATACACCGGGCGCTACTTCGACGGGCAGCGAGTTGCCGTGGCCCCGCCGCAGGAAGGCTGCGGCAGGTTCCTGCACTGGGAGGTGGACGGCGCGCGCCACGACGCCCCCCGGTTGGATCTGCCGGTGCGCTCGACCATGCGCATCCGGGCAATCTGCGAAAAAAGCTGATCCGCCCCGAAAAGCCGGGGCGGATCAGGTTCGGGAAAAGCGTACCGGAGAGCAGCGCCCCGCAGGAGCACTGGCCTTGGATGTCTGGCCTCGCGTGTCTGGCCACGAGGCTCTTGCAGGATACGCGGACCGGAAGGCAGCCAGCCGCAACCTCCCAGCCCCGACGCCCGGCACGGCCGGGGTTCAAGCCCGCCCCTACCCCCGCGCGCCCGCCCCGAGCACCGCGTACATCTCGTCCACACCTTCCAGCAGCGCGTCGCAGGCGGCGTCCAGGTCGTGCGCCGAAATGTTGCGCGCGGCCACCGCGTCGGCGTCCAGCGGCTGCACGCAGTCGTCGCCGGTGCCGCCGATGCCGAAGGCCTTCACCGCCTCGTCGGCCAGGTGCACCAGCAGCGCCTCGTCGCTGGCCGGGGCCTCGGACGGCTCATGGTGATGGCGCACCGCATCCAGCAGCACGACGGGCAGATTCCAGCGCCGCAGCATGGCGGCCCCCAGGTCGCCATGGGTCATGCCCAACTCCGCCCGTTCCGCCTCGGTCAGCGTCTGCCCGAGGTCGCGGCAGCGGTCCAGCACCCGTTCCGCCCCGGCGGGCCAAACGGCGCAGATGGCCAGCCAGCCCATGTCGTGCAGCAGCCCGGCCACGAAGTAGCGCTCCGGATCGTCGCGGCCCAGCCGCGCCGCCAGGGCCTGGGCCATGAGCGCCGTGGCCACCGAATGCAGCCAGAAGTCGTGCAGGTTGACCACATGGGGCGGCCGCTCGCGGAACAGCCCCAGCACGAAGGTGCCGAGGGCCAGCGAGGTCACCCGACGGGTGCCAGCCGCCGCCACCGCGCGGGTCACCGTTTCCACGGGGGCGCGAAAGCCGAACAGCGGGCCGTTCACCAGCCGCAGCAGCGAGGCGGCCAGCCGGGGGTCCTTGGAGATGATGGCCGCCAGTTCCTCGTACGAGGGTTCCTCGCGCTCCATGGCGTGCTGCAGTTCCAGGAACACCTGCGGCAGCGCGGGCAGGCGGGCGCGCTCGGCCAATCCGTCGATGTCGCCGGGCACCAGACCGGCATTGGCCTCATGCGTCACTTCCGGCGGCAACGGCATGCGCGGTGCGGGCGGCTCGCAGGAAGCGCCGTCGCGCAGCGCCCGCGCCAGCGAATCCACGGCCCTGCGCCGCAGCAGCAACAGCAGCGGATGCGCCGCGCCCGAAAGCCGGAACCGCCGCGCCACCGCCTCCTCGGCCATATCCTGCGCATCGCGGCCGCAACCGCCCTGCATTCCCAGCCCCATTGCCTGCGACACCGGCGCCCCCGCATTGATGAATATTGGTCAAGAGGATACCGCCTGACGTTTTCCTCTTACGACAAATCCCCGCGAAGGCAAACACCGCCCCTGCCCGGCACGATGGAGGCATGTGGTCGGCGCCCGCCGCCAGCCAGGCAGCGCGCAGAGAGCACCAGCACCGCAGCAGTCATTGCGGCGCACGATGAAGCGGCCGGTCACGCCCCCCCCAGAAATGCCAAAACCCCGGTAGGGGAAACCGGGGTTTTGTCGAATGAAGCGACTGAATCATAAGCCCGCGCGCGAGGGAACGCACGGACTCGGCACCGAAAAGAACGGCAGCACCGAACTTTCGTGGCAGACAATAGCACAACCCGTGCCAGACAGGTGACACGACTCCCGTCGGCGAATGGCAAGGGATTCCCGGTCATGGGCACGCACAGGGTCGTTACGAAATTTCGTTGTTGACGAAATTTCGTAACGATATATCGTAAGCGCATCCTTGTCCGTCAATTGCCTCACCCACGAGCCGCCCATGAAAAACCTCCCCTCCTTTGAAGCGCCACTCGGCACGCCCGCCACGTCCGCCACGGAGGCCCCGCACGGCTCCGCGCCGGAACCCACGCTGCCCCACTCCGTATTGCAGCAGTTCGACATCAGCCCGTTTCTGGACATGATGCTCAACGTGGCCCAGGAACGTACGGTGGAAGGCCTGCTGGAACTGACCCACCGCGTCAACCGGGGCACCCACGTCATGTGCGGGTGCATCTGGTTCGTGGATGCGCCATCCACCACCGGAGGGGGCGAGGGAGACGGCGACCCCGTGCTGCGCCTGATGACCGTGGCCGGGCACACCGTGACCCCGGTGCGCGAGTGGTGGCACGCCGAGGGCACGTACGCCCTCGTGCCGCTCACGGAGCCGCTGGTGGGCATGGTGGCCGCGCGGGGCGAACCGGCGTGGGGGGCCTCGCCCGAGGAATGGACCCGCCCGGCCTGGGCCGTGGACGAATCCATCCATGCCTACGCCGCCTACCCGTTGCAGTTCAAGGGCAACATGATCGGGGTCATGGCCGTGTTCTACGACCGGCCCATGCGCGGCGTGCTGGCCGACCTGATGCTGCTGCACCGCAAGATGCACAAGATATTCGCGGACTCGCTGTCCGCCGCCGTGGTCAACGCCCGCTCCTTCGAAGAAATCCAGCACCTGCGCCGCGCCCTGGAACTGGAGAACGAACACCTGCGCGGCGAGGTGCGCCGAGCCCGCGCCCCGCACGCCATAGTGGGCGACAGCCCGCCCCTGCGCCGCGCGCTGGAGCAGGTGGACATGGTGGCCCCCACCGACGCCACCGTGCTGCTGCTGGGCGAATCGGGCACCGGCAAGGAACTGGTGGCCCAGGCCATCCACGACCGCAGCCAGCGCGCGGCCGCGCCGCTGGTGCGGGTGAACTGCTCCGCCATCCCGCGCGAACTGTTCGAAAGCGAGTTCTTCGGCCATGTGAAGGGCGCGTTCACCGGGGCCCTGCGCGACCGCGTGGGGCGCTTTCAACTGGCCGACGGCGGCACCCTGTTCCTGGACGAGGTGGGCGAAATCCCACTGGAATTGCAGGGCAAACTGCTGCGGGTACTGCAGGAGGGCGTGTTCGAGCGGGTGGGCGAGGAACGCAGCCGCAGCGTAGACGTGCGCATCATCGCCGCCACCAACCGCGACCTGCGGGCCGACGTGGAGCACGGGCGCTTCCGGCAGGACCTGTTCTTCCGGCTCAGCGTGTTTCCCGTGGCCCTGCCGCCCCTGCGCGCCCGACGCGAGGACATTCCCCTGCTGGCCCGGCACTTCGTGCGCGCCTCGTGCCGCCGCCTGAACCTGCCGGAACCGCGCGTCTCCCATCGCCAGATGGCCGAGATGCAGGCCTATCCCTGGCCGGGCAACGTGCGCGAATTGCAGAACGTCATCGAACGCGGGGTGATCATGGCCGAGGGGGGCAGGCTGGTGCTGGACCTGCCGCCCGAGGGCACCGTCACGGGCCCCATGGCCCCGCAGGACGATACGCGAGATGGCTACACGCAGTCCCGCTCCCCGGCGACCGGCATGCCGCACGGTCCCGATGCCGCCGTGAACGCGGGGGAAACCGACGACCAGGCCATCATTCCGGAAGCACAGTGGCGCGAATTGCAGCGCGTCAACATCGAACGGGCGCTGGCGGCGGCGGGCGGACGGGTGCACGGCCCCGGCGGCGCGGCGGAACTGCTGGGGCTGCCGCCCACCACCCTGCAATCGCGCATGAAGACGCTGGGGCTGCGCCCGCGCTAGGCGCCCGTCCTCTTGCGCCTGCATCCCGCGCCCACGGGGCGCCCCGCAGGCTCCATCCGGGACCAATGGTGATTTTTCCGCGCACCCGCTTGTCACGCCCGCCGCGCTGGGCGAAGATGCGGCACGGTTCCCCGTTTCCCCCGGCCGACTGATACCGGCGGGGGGGGGGGCCGACCACCGGCAACGACGGAACCGCGCACAGCCCAGGAGCACCGCATGAGCGACGATACCAGCACCCTCAAGGGCCGCAAGGCCCGCATCCTGCGCACCGTGCGCGAGGACGACAACACCACCTCCGTGTACATCGACACGGGCGACGACGAACGCTTCCAGAATTTCCGGCCGGGCCAGTTCGCCACGCTGCGGGTGATGGAAGAGGACGGCTGGAGCGCGGCCCACCCTTTCACCATCGCGGCCGCGCCGGGCGAGACCGTGCGCCTGACCATACGGGGCAAGGGGCGCTTCACGTCGGAACTGGTGCCGAGCCTGCGCGACGGCGATGAAGTTCATTGCGCCGGGCCCTACGGGGTGTTCTGCCGCGACATCGAGCGGCAGGAGCAGATCGTGATGATCGCGGGCGGAGTGGGCATCACGCCGTTCCTCAGCGTGCTGCGCAGCTTCGACCAGGCTGGCGCGTCCAACCGGGTGGTGCTGTTCTGGTCCAACAAGACCTACGGCGACGCCTTTGCCGCCGAGGAACTGGAAGGCATGACCCGGCGACTGGACCTGACCGTGGTGCACGTGCTCACGCGCGAGACCAGCCCCCACCACTACGCCGACCCGGAACTGCCCGGCGTGCACTTCGAAAAGGGGCACCTTTCGCGCGAGATGCTGGGCCGCCACGTGCAGTCGGCCACCTCGTCGTTCTACCTGTGCGGCCCCGGCCCCATGCAGGAACACGTGCTGGCCGAACTGCGCGCCTTCGGCGTGGACACCGGCGGCGTGGAGACCGAGCAGTTCGTCTTCTCGTAGGCCGGAGCGTCAGCGCCGGAACACGGCCGACCCGCACGGAGCCCGCAACGGGGCCCGCAAGCCCTTCACCAAGGCAGCATGCCCGCCTACTGACGGGGGGCGCTGCCGGTCAATTCCCGGTACCGGGCCACCGCCTCGCTGACCAGGCCGCTGCTGGCCGCCAGCACCTCGATGCCCGCATCGGCCAGCGCCAGGCGCGCCTTGGGGCCGCATTCGCCGCACAGCACCACCGTAGCCCTCGCCGCGGACAGCAGTTGCGCCACCGAACGCCCGGCGTCCTCGCGGTCGTCGCGGTGCGCGTTGCGCACGGAGACGACGCCTTCCGTTTCCGTATCGGTCACCACGAACCATTCCGCCCGGCCGAACACGGGCTCCACGTTGCTGTCGGGCCTGGGCCCGTCCGCCGCCACCGCGATGCGCATGGCTCCTCCTTGCGTCGTTTGGGTCATTGCCGCGCCATCCCGGTGCGCCGCCGCCACGGCTTGCGTCGCGCCCTTCGCACCGGACAGCTTCCGGTCAGTCTGCGATGCCCCGTGCCAGCGGGCCTCTGCCTGCCACGCCCCGATCTACCAACCCCTGACGGTGCGCACCACGCGACGCAACTCCGCCGCCGCCCGTTCCGGGTCGTCCGCCGCGCACAGCGCCGAAACCACGGCCAGCCCGTCGGCTCCCGCCGCCAGCACCGACGCGGCGTTGGCCGCGCCGATGCCGCCAATGGCCACCAGCGTGCGCCCCGTGGCCGCCCGCAGGCGGGCCAGGCCGTCCAGCCCCCACGGCGACGCGGTGTCCGTCTTGGTGGGGGTGGCGAACACCGGGCTCACCCCCAGGTAGTCCACGTCCAGTGTTTCCGCCTCGCGCACCTGGTCCATGGTCTCCACGGACAGGCCCACGAGGGCCGCGTGCCCCAGCAGCGCCCGCACCTCGGCGGGATGCATGTCGCCCTGCCCCACATGCACGCCGTCGGCGCGGCAGGCCAGGGCCACGTCCACCCGGTCGTTGATCAGCAGAGGCACCCCGCGCGGGGCCAGCAGCGCCTTCAGGGCGCGGGCCAGTTCCACGAATTCCCGCGTGTCCGCATGCTTTTCGCGCAGCTGCACCACGGTCACGCCGCCCGCCACGGCCGCGGCCACCACGTCGGCCAGGGCACGGCCCCGGCACAATGTGCGGTCGGTGACCAGATACACCCCGTAGTCCATGTACCTGTGCGCGGTGATCATGGACGCCCCACCCGCACGCGGGCGCGAATGTCCGCCTCCGTCACGTTGTACAGGGCGTCGATGAAATGCATGGCGAAACTGCCCGGCCCGGCTGCCCGGTCCGCCGCCATGCTTCCGGCGGCGGACATGGCGGCCATGCCGCTCACCGCGCCTTCCAGCGGGCTGGGGGCCACGGCGGCGTGGGCTGCCACCAGCACCGTGGCGGTACAGCCCATGCCGGTGACGCGGGGCATCAGCTCGTGCCCGCCGGTGACCAGCACCACCTCGTCGCCGTCGGTAACCAGGTCCACCGGACCGCTGACCACGGTGACGCAGTGGTGGCGACGCGACAGGGCGCGCGCGGAATCCGCCGCGGCGTGCGCGTCGCGGGTGGAATCCACCCCGCGCGTGGCCCCCGCCGCACCGGCCAGGGCCATGATTTCCGAGCCGTTGCCGCGCACGATGGTTGGGCGCACCCGCTCCATGAGCTGCGCCGCCGTGGTGGTGCGCAGCGTGGACGCGCCCGCGCCCACCGGGTCGAGCACCACGGGGATGCCCCGATCGCGCGCGGCCGACCCGGCCAGGAACATGCTGTCGATCCACGGCGCGCTCAGGGTGCCGATGTTCAGCACCAGCGCGGAGACGATGTTCACCAGTTCCGCCATCTCTTCGCGCGCGTGGGCCATGATGGGCGAGGCCCCTGCGGCCAGCAGCGCGTTGGCGGTGACGTTCATGACCACGAAGTTGGTGATGCTGTGCACCAGGGGCGCTTCGCGCCGCACGGCGCTCACGTTGCGCCAGACATGTTCGGCATGGGGCATGGAGCCCTCCTTGGGTGAACTCTGCATATGGTCCGTCCCTCCTGGCAGAGGGACGGGAATCTCGAAAAAATCCGGGAGTCGCAGCCGCATCTTACGAACGGCGAACGCCGCGTCAACCCCGGAATGCGCTGGCCGGAAACCACGCCTGCCGCAGCTGTTCCAGGGCCGCCGCGATGTCCGCCTCGGACAGCATGCCGTACCCGATGAACAGGCAATTGCCCGGATATCGGCGCGCGTCCGCCCAGAACGGCGATGCCGGGTACACGCGCACGCCATGCGCCGCCGCCAACTCCACCAGCGCGGCCTCGCCCGGCCCGCCGGGCACCTCCAGCAGCAGGTGCAGCCCCGCGTTGTGCCCCCGGATGCGTATCCTTTCGCCCAGCAGGCGAGCAGCCGTGCCCACGAAAACGTCGTGCTTGCGTTTCTTGGCCTGGCAGATCCGCCGCAAATGCCGTTCCCAGTGCCCTTCGGCCATGAACCGGGCCAGCACGGCCTGTTCCAGCCAGGGCACCGTGCACTGAAAGCCCGCGAACACCGCGCGGAACCGTTCCACCAGCCCTTCCGGCAACACCATGTAGGACATGCGCATGCCCGGCGACAGGGTCTTGGAGAACGTGCCCGTGTAGATGACCCGGCCATGCCTGTCGATGGACTGCAACGACGGAATGGGCCTGCCGTCGTAGCGCAGTTCGCTGTCGTAGTCGTCCTCCACGATCCACGCGCCGTGTTCCGCCGCCCAGTTGAGGATTTCCATGCGTCTGCCTATGGGCATGACCGCCCCGGTGGGAAACTGGTGCGACGGCGCGATGTGCACCACCCGCGCGGATGACGCCCGCAGCGCCGCGACGTCGATGCCATCCTTGTTGACGGGAATGGGGATGGTGCGGAAGCCGAAGCATTCGTAGGCGCGCCTGGCCCCGTTGTAGGCGGGGTCTTCCAAGGCAACCTGAGCCACCGGAGCAAACGGGGGCACCGTGGACACCGCCCCGTGCTCGGGCCCGTGCCCGCACAGGAGCAGGCGCGTCACCGCCATGATCGACGGTTGCAAACCGCTGCACATGACCACTTGGTCTGGCGTGCAGCGCACCCCCCGGCTGCGGTACAGGTAGGCCGCCAGTTCGCCGCGCAGGTGCAGGTCGCCATGGGCGTCGCCGTAGACGTGCATGCCGTCGGAGGCGGCGCGCCCGGTCCGCGCCTCCTCCATGACCGTGAACAGCAGCTTGCGCCAGACGGCGTAGGGAAAGGTGGCGGCATCCAGGTTGCCGTAGTGGAAATCGTACCGGGCCGGGCGCGAGGGATTTGCCGCATCGCCGCGTCCGGCCTTTCCGCCCCCGCCCGCCGCTGGGCTTGCTGGCGCGTGCAGGTCGCGCTGGATCAGGTTCACCCGGTAGCCGGAGCGCGGCAGCACCGACACATACCCCTCCAGCACCAACTGGGCGTAGGCGTTCTCCACCGTGTTCTTTCCGGCGCGCAGATCGCGGGACAGGGCGCGGATGGACGGCAGGCGCATGCCCTGCGGCAGTGCGCCGGAAAGGATGTCGTGCTTCAGCTGGTCGCAGATCTGCTGGTACAGGGGCACATGGGAGGCGGCATCCAGATGCAGCATGAGGAAACTCCCGGATGGGACAGCCTGGCGGGATTGCCGGGCGCAGGGCAGGAGAAAACAGGCTCGCGGCGAGGCTGGTCAGCCGCTGTCCGTTTCCGAAAAACGAAACTGTCCCTATCCATAATCGCCGAATGCACACTATACGGAGGGACAGAAAACATCTACCGGAGGTTTCCATGCAGGCAAGAATGAAAGACCACCCCCTCTCGCCGGAACAGATCGCCCACCTGCTGGACACGGAACCGGTCGGCAGGCTGGCCACCACCGGGGCTGACGGCTGCCCCTACATCACGCCGGTCCATTTCGTGTACATGGGCGGCCGCATCTGCATCCACGGCCTGGCCGCAGGGGAGAAGCTGCATAATATCAAGCGCTCTCCGCTGGTCGGGTTCGAGGTGGACAAGCTGCTCTCGCTCATCCATGACCCCGCCCTGCCCTGCGACACCAACACGGAATACCAGAGCGTGATCATCCGGGGCCGGGCCACGGTGGTGGAGGCCCCCGCCACCGTGACCGGCATTCTCGACGCCATCGTCGCCAAGTACGCGCCGCAGCACGCCGGCAAGACCTACCCGCCGAACATGCTGAAGATGACCGCCGTGATCGCCGTGGACGTCACGTCGTGCACCGGGAAATTCTACGCCTAGGCGCGGCTTGCGCCGCAAAGAGCACACAACGGAACAAGGGCGCGCCACCATCATGGTGGAGCGCCCCTGTGTCGTTGCACGCCGTCGGCGGACGAAAGGTCCACGAGGAGACGGCCGTTGCTCCGCGCCGCCCGCTACCCGCCCAGATATTCGCGCAGGCACTGCCCGAGGCGGGCGATGCCCTCGTCGATGAGTTCCGGGCTGGAATTGGAGAAGTTCAGGCGGAAGGTGTCGTCGGTCTCATCCACGTAGAACGGCCGCCCCGGCACGAAGGCCACCTTGCGCTCGATGGCCTTGTGGAACAGCGCCTCGGCGGAAATACCCTCGGGCAGCGTGCACCACAGGAACATGCCGCCCTCCGGCTCGGTGTAGGCCACCTCTTCCGGAAAGTGCTGGCGGATGGCCTGCACCATGGCGTCGCGCTGCGCGCCGTAGCGGGCGCGGATGGACGCGATGTGCGTGTCCACGTCGTTGTCCACAAGGTAACGGTGCAGAATGCGCTGGGTGAAGCCGGGGGTGTGCAGGTCGCTGGCCTGCTTGGCGGTGATCATGGGGTTCAGCACGTCCTGCGGGGCACACACCCAGCCAAGGCGCAGCCCCGGCGAAACCACCTTGGAGAACGAGCCCAGCAGCACCGAGGGTGCCTGCATGTACGCCCGCACCGGCGGCAGGTGCTGCCCCATGAAGCGCAGCTCGCCGTAGGGATTGTCCTCCACCAGCAGGCAGCCGGTTTCCGCCATGATCTCGGCCACCTCGCGGCGGGTCGCCTCGTCGTAGGTGATGCCGGACGGATTCTGGAAGCTGGGCACGGCGTAGAACACCTGCGCGCCCTTGGCCACCTGGCGCAGCGCCGTCGTATCCACCCCGCGCGGGGTCAGGGGCACGGTGACGAAGTCCGGCCCGAACACGGCGAAACACTGGATGGCCCCCAGGTAGCCGGGGCGCTCCATGACCACCTTGCCGCCCCGGTCGATGCACGCCTTGGCCACCAGGTCCAGGGCCTGCTGCGAGCCGGTGGTGATCAGGATGTCGTCGGGCGAGACGTGGATGCCCTGCCGCTTGTAGCGGTCGGCAATCCACTGCCGCAGGGGCGGAAAGCCCTCGGTGGTGGTGTACTGCAACGCTTCCGGCCCGGCCTCCTCCAGCACGCGGGCGGCGGCATCGGCCACCGCATCCACCGGGAACGACGCCGGATGCGGCAGCCCCCCGGCAAAGGAGATGATGTCCGGTTGCGCCGTCACCTTCAGGATTTCGCGGATGTAGGAACGGGGCACGCTTTCCATGCGTTGTGCAAGACGCATCGCTGAATCCTCCGCCGCCCTTCGGACGGCACGTATGTATGCGGGCAACCGGCCCGCGTGGGGTCTGCCGAATACGCGGTGAAACCAGCAAGACTGTCCGTATTCACGCAACGACGGGCGTCAGTTGGTGACTTCGGGATCCTCACCGGCCATGAACCCTTCCGGCATGGAAATGATCGAAATGTCGTGCTTGTCGGCCAGAGCCAGGCTTTCCTCGCGGTCGAAGAACAGGGTCTTGCCCGCTTCCAGCGCAAGGCAGGTGTACCCGTAGTCGGCCAGCACCCGGATGGTGCCCGCGCCAAGGGCCGGAAGATCAATGCGGTCGTCCTGGCCGGGCTTGACCACCTTCACGGCCACGCAGCCCTCGCCGCCCAGTTCGCCGCCACGGCGCAGGGTGGCGTCGGTGCCTTCCATGCCCTCCACGGCCACGGTCATGCCGCGCTTGACCACGATGCACTGGCCGATGTCCAGCCGCCCCAGCACGTGGGCGATGGGCCAGCCGTAACGGATGTCGGCCCATTCCTCGTCGCTGGGGGGACGTTTGGTCAGCACGCCTTCGGGCGCGCGCAGGCCGGGCACCAGCGAGGCGGGCTGCACCACGGCAAGGCCCTCCGACTCCAGTTCGTCGATCACCGCGCGCAGGATGGCGTCGTCGCCCTTGGCCCGCAGGCGGAACAGCACCTTGGCCGCGCGCAGGTCGGGCCGCAGGTCCAGCGCGCGCGGCTTGCTGATGGCCCCGGCCAGGCACAGGCGGCGCACGCCGTTGTCGCGAAAGAAATCGATGAGCTTGCCGAGCTGCCCCAGGTGCAGCATGGCGAAGGCGTCCGCCTCGTGCTCCAGCGCCTCGTCAGTGTGGCCGTGAAAGCCGCACATGATCACGGATAGCCCTTCGGCGCGCGCGCCGCGCGCCACCAGCGCCGGAAACTGTCCCCTGCCTGCGATGATGCCGATGGATTCGTTGCTCATGCTGCTCCCGTGCGGGCCTGTGCCGTGTGCGTGTGTTTCGTGCGTATGGTTGCCGTGCCGCCGGGCGTGGTGCCGGGTTCGTGCCGCGTCTGCCGCCCTGTTCCCCCAAAAACGCCGAAGGGAGAAAGGGGCCACGGCCCGCTTTCCCCCTTCGGCGGAATGGCGATGCATTCCGGGTGGGCTATACGGCCGTTCCCTGCGCAGCGGGCAGAATGCCGCGCTCGCTGGCGCGAATGAATTCTACGAATAGAAGAACTTCGGGGTAGTTGCCAAGCTCGTATTCCAGCTGTTCCAAGGCCTCCTTGCGGGGCACCTCGGAATTCCAGATCAGCCGGTAGGCGTTCTTCAGCGCGCCGATGAGCTCGCGCGAGGCCTGCATGCGGCGCAGGCCCACCAGGTTGGGGCTGTGGACCCCGGCGCGGTGGCCCACCGCCAGCATGAACGGGGGCAGGTCCTGCGCGATGCCGCTCATGCCGCCCACGAAGGCGTGACCGCCGATGCGCACGAACTGGTGCACGGCGGAAAGGCCGCTCATGATCACGTAGTCGCCCACGTGCACGTGCCCGGCCAGGGTCGCCCCGTTGGACATGACGATGTGGTTGCCGAGGATGCAGTCGTGCGCCACGTGGGTGTAGGCCATCAGCAGGTTGTTGTTGCCGATGCGGGTCACCCCGCCGCCGCCCTCGGTGCCCCTGTGCAGCGTGGCGAATTCGCGCACGGTGTTGCCGTCGCCCATTTCGAGCACGGAGGCTTCACCATGAAATTTCAGGTCCTGCGGTTCGCCGCCCACGCAGGCGTAGGAGTGGATGTGGTTGCGCTCGCCCATGCGGGTGTAGCGCTTGACCGAGGCAAAGGCGTCCACGCGCGTGCCCGCGCCGATGACCACGTCCTCCTCGATGACGGCGCAGGGGCCGACCACCACGCCTTCGCCAAGCCGTGCACTCTCGTGCACGAACGCGGAAGGATGCACCTGCGCGGCCACTACATGTCCTCCCGGTTGGTCACCGCGGCGGTCATCACCGCTTCGGCGGCCAGCTTGCCGTCCACGTAGGCGAAGCCTTCCATCTTCCAAAGCTTCAGCTTGTGGCGCAGCAGGCGGCAGTGCAGTTCCAGCTTGTCGCCGGGGTAGACCGGCTTGCGAAAGCGCACCGACTCGATGCCGGTGAACAGGAACAGCTTGTCCTCCACGGGGGTGTCGGTGCTCTTGACCACCAGGATGCCGCCGGCCTGGGCCAGGGCTTCCATGATCAGCACGCCCGGCATCACGGGCACGCCGGGAAAGTGGCCCTCGAAGAACGGCTCGTTCATGGTCACGTTCTTGTAGCCCTTGATGTACTCGCCGGGGACATATTCCGTCACCCTGTCCACCAGCAGGAAGGGATAGCGATGGGGCAACAGGCCCAGAATCTGGCGGATGTCGAGGATGTTCTGTGCGGGGTCGGTCATATCATTCCTTGGCGGCGAGCTTTTTCAGTTCCTCAAGCTCCTTTTCGAGCTTGCCGATGCGCTTGTACATGTCGGGCAGCTTGGGCATGACGGTCAGGGTGCGCATGTAGGTGGACTTGTCCACGGCGGGCGCGCCGCCCATGGTTTCTCCGTCGGGAATGCTCTTGGCCACGCCCGACTTCGGCCCCAGGGTCACGCCGTTGCCTATGGAAAGATGCCCGGCAACGCCCACCTGGCCAGCCATGGTCACGTCGTCGCCCACCTTGGTGGAGCCGGAAATGCCCACCTGCGAGACGATGAGGCAGTTGCGCCCCATCTCCACATTATGGCCGATCTGCACCAGGTTGTCGATCTTGGTGCCATCCCCCACGGTGGTCACGCCCAGCACCGAACGGTCGATGGCGGTGTTGGCCCCCACCTCCACGTCGTTGCCAAGGCGCACGGTGCCCACCTGCGGAATCTTCTGGATGCCGAATTCGGTGCGGGCAAAGCCGAAGCCGTCGGCCCCCAGCACCGCCCCGGCGTGCAGGATGCAGCCGTTGCCGATTTCGGTTCCGGCCATCAGCACCGCGTTGGGGTACAGCAGGCAGCCCGCGCCCACGCGGCAGTCCTCGCCCACGTAGCAGCCGGGAAACAGGACGGTCCCCGCGCCGACACGCGCGCGGGGACCGATGAATGCAAAGGGATAGACGGTGCAGCCTTCGCCCAGTTCCGCCTCGGGGTGCACGAACGCCATGTCGCTCACGCCCGAAAGGCTGCCCTGCTGTTTCGCGAACAGGGCCAGGGTGCGGCCGAAATCGAAGTAGGGATTGGCGCTGATCAGGGCGCACGGAACGGAATCCGCGTGCTCTGCCGCCACGATCACCGCGCCAGCGCGCGTTGCCGCCAGCAGGTGAGTGTACTTGGGGTTCGCCAGAAAGCTCACCTCGGCGGGGCCTGCCGCCTCAAGGGTGTTCACGCCCTCGACCATGCGGTCCTCGCCGCGCAGTTCGAGTCCCAGCAGCCCCGCTATCTCGGAAAGCAGTCTGGCCATCGGCCCCCCGCTACTTCTTGCCCGCGCGGTACACGCGGTTCACTTCGTCCAGCAGTTCCTTGGTCACGTCGATGGACTTGTCGGCATGCACCACGCCCGCCGAAGCGCCGTCGAGAATCATGGTGTAGCCCTTCTTCTCGCCGTATTCCTTGGCGGCCTTCAGGATGATGGCGGCCATTTCCTGGCGCACGCGCATTTCGGCGGCTTCCACCTTGCGGGCGAAGGCGCGGGTCTTGTCTTCCAGGTCGCGCTTCAGGCGAATGAACTCGACCTTCTTGTCTTCCTTGGCTTCGGAAGACAGCGCGGCGGACTGGACCTTCATGTCCTCGGCCTTCTTCTTCAGGTCGTTGGCCTGCTTTTCCAGCTGGTCCTTCTCGGCCCCGAAGGTGGTCTTCATCTTCTTCTGGGCATCCTGCGCGGCTTCGCTCTGGGAGGCGATGGCCTGCATGTTCACGATGGCGATCTTCATGTCGGCGGCGACGGCGGCGGTGGTCCAGGCAAGGACGAAAGCCGCGGCCAGGATGAGAACTCTACGCATGCGAAGCGACTCCTTTAAAAACAACCTTACGGGATGATTGGCAGCCGGAAGGCCCGGCGTGTGCTTGTGGTGATGCATGGCCCGGGGTTCGCGGCGGTGCTGGACGCCGCCCGGCGTCCGGTCCGCGCCGCCCCCGCGACGCCTGCCGCACGCCGCGCGAGGGGCGCGCGATATGCGGGGGTTCCGGTCAGTTATCCCCTTGCGGGTGGGGCGTCAAGCGGCGCGTCATCTCTGGGAAAAACGGGCAAGTTTGCGCTTGTACGAGGCCACCCCCTCGGCAATGCCGTCGGCCAGCGTGGACAGGTATTTCTCCGAGGCCAGGCGGCGCGCCTCGTCGGGGTTGGTGCAATAGCCAAGCTCCACCAGCACCGAAGGCATGCGCGCGCCCATCAGCACGTAGAACGGCGCGGAACGCACGCCGTTGTCGTGGGCGGGAAAGCCGGTGCGCCGCAACTGGCCCAGGGCAGAATCCTGCACGAAGTTGGCCACGTCGCGCGATTCCTGGGTCTTGGCGTTGAGCATGAGGTCGGTGAGAATGAATTGCAGGTCGCTGAGGCTTTTCTCGCTCACCGCGTTTTCGCGCGCCGCCACCCGGGTGGCGCTGTCCGAGCGGGCAAGGTCGAGGTAGTAGGTCTCGAAGCCGCAGATGCGCGGGTCGGTGTTGGCGTTGATGTGCAGCGACAGGAACAGGTCGGCCTTCTTGTCGTTGGCGAAGGCCGTGCGCTTGTCCAGCGGCACGAACACGTCCCTGTCGCGGGTGTAGATGACCGAAAAGCCCATGCGGCGCAGGCGTTCGCCCACCATCTTGGCCATCTTCAGGGTCAGGTTGCGCTCGGTGATGCCGTTGCCCATGGCCCCTGGGTCCTTGCCGCCGTGGCCCGCGTCGATCATCACCGTGTGCACGGTAAGGCCCAGCTGTTCCACAAGATCCTTGGGCGGCGTGGCGGGGGCGGCCTTGTCTGCCTCGCGCACGGGCACGGACACGCGCGAATCGTCGGGGCGCTGGCCGTCGGGCAGCGCGGCGTCCGTCGCTCCCACCTCGATGACCACCCGGTACGGATTGCGCACCGCCTGCACCTTGTAGCGCTTCAGGGCCTTGAAATCGAGGATGACCCGGGTGTGGCCCGAAGAGGGCTGGTCGGAGCGCACCCGCGTCAGCAACGCGCCGGAAACCCGCGCGCCGGGCTTCACCGCGTCGTCGGGCAAGGCTTCGGAAAAGTCGATGTACAGGCGCGGCGGACGTCCGGATGCGCCGTCCGGCGCGGCGTACTGGCTGCGCCATTCGGTTTCGCGCGAAAGTTCGATGGTGATGGTGGCCCGGTCGTTGTCGGCCCGCCACGACACCTGGCGCAGCACGGCGGGTTTGCCCCCCCTGGCGGGAGCGGCCGGGGTCTGCGACGCCTGCGCGCCTGATGCGGCGGATGCGACGGGCGCAGGCTGGGCCGCCTTGCCCGGCTGGGCGGCAGCGGTGATGCGCGCGGCGGTCAGGTCCGCCAGCAGGGCGCGCGCCTCTCCGGCCATGTCGCCCTTGGGGTAACGACGCAGTTGCGCCTCCAGCAACTGGTGCGCGCCATCGGCGTCATCCAGGCGGTTGGCCCGCAGCCGCGCGGCGCGCAGCATGCAGTCGTCGGCCAGCGAATCGTCCGGGTAGGCGGCCACCACGTCGTTGTAGCGGGCCACCGCCGCCGTGAAGTCGTCCTTGCGCCACGAGCGCGAGGCCAGTTCTTCCTGCGCCACGGCAACGCCGTACAGGGCATTGGGGGCCAGTTCGCCCTCGGGCGCGGCATCGCGCGCGCCCTCATACAACGCCATGACCCGCAGCCACGGCTCGCGCAGGGCGGCGCGCTTGGCGTCGCCGCGCAGCGCGTCCAGTTCCTTGCGGGCCTCGGCATACAGCTTCGCGGCCTTGGCCGGGTCGCTGCGCGCGCTCTTTTTCGGCTTGGCCACAGCCTTGGCGGCGGGCACTCCGTCGGCGGCGGAGGCCACGGCCACCCCGCCGCCGTCGGTGGAGGGAGTGGCTGCGCGGGAGGAACGTGCGGAAGTGCTCGCGGCATTGGCGGCGGGAGCGTCGTCATCCTGCTCCAGGCGGCCGGAGCGCCCCACGGCCACTGGGGCCTTGGGCGCATCGCCACCGGGCGCGCCGGAAAGCGAGGCCAGCAGGTCGCGCGCCGATTCGGCCATGTCGCCGCCGGGGTAGCGGGTAAGGATGGTGTCCAGCAACTTGCGGGCGTCGGCGGCATCGCCAAGGCGGTTGCCCCGGATGTCGGCCGCGTGCAGCAGTGCGTCGTCAGCCAGCACGTGCCAGGCGTATCTGGCGGCCAGCTTCTCGAAACGGCGTGCCGCGTCCTCGAAATCGGTCTTGCGGAAGGAACGGCTGGCCAACTCTTCCACGGCCAACGCGCCGTGGAACATGGCGGCGGGCACGTTGCCCCAGTTCGGGTACTGCCGGACTACCCCATCGAAGCGGGCAACCAGGTGCTCCCACGGTTCGCGCAGGGATCCGCGCCGGTCGTCCCCCTTCAGGGACGCCAGTTCCTTCTTGGCGGCCGCGTACGCCGACGTCGCATCGGCGGCCCCCGCCGATGCGGGGAGGCCGAGGCAGCAAGCGAATATGAGGGAAAACAGAAGGAGGGAGAAAAACCTGTGCATGTCCATTCCTGGGTTCCGCCGGGCGGCCACGGCGCAGTGCGCCGTCGAGGTCCGGTTTCGGACACCAGCGGCGGTAAACCCTATCTCAACCCGCGCCCCGTTGGCAACCCGTGCACTCCGGGTGGGAGCGCGCCCCCCGTCCAGCAGACAGCCAAGCGGCACGCCCAAGCCTGCCCGCCGGGATTGGGGCGTCCGCCAAGACCATACCCCGCGCTGTGGCGCGCGCCTGCCTACGCTCCCCACGAGAAAAGGGACGCGGCCTTTCGCCGCGCCCCCCATCATGCGTTTTCCGTGCGTCCATGGCGGACGCCGCCGCCCCGTGGGGCGCTCAACCGGGCTAGAAGAACTGACCCATGGAGAACTCGAAGCGGCCGTTGGTCTTGTCGCCCTCGCGGTTTTCGTCCAGCGGGTAGCCGTAGGCGAAGCGCAGGTCGCCCATGGGCGAACGCCACCGCAGTTCCAGGCCGACGGACTTCTTGATCTCGTCGTCCCAGTTGAACTCGTCGCGCGAGTCGGAGTTGAAGCCCACGTCGAAGAACGGCACCAGGGCAAGGCCAAGCTCGGAATGGAACACCCAGATGTATTCCATGTTGGCGAAGGCCATGCGGTCGCCGCCAATGCGGTCGCCGGAATCCGGATCGCGCGGGGAGAGGTCCTTGGAGCTGTAGCCACGAATGGAATCAATGCCGCCGATGTAGAAGCGCTCGAACACCGGCACTTCCTCATCGCTGGTTTCCAGCACCACGCCGCCGCGCACGCGGCCGTGCAGCACGTGGTTGGGGGCGATCTGGTAGTACTGCTCGGTCTGGGCGGTGGGCTTGAAGAAGTTGTCGTCGCCCATCAGGATGCCGCCGCCGTATTCGGTGAATATCTTGGTGATGTTGCCCCGGGTCGGGTTTTCCTTGCTGTCCGTGGTGTCGCGGGTGATGCGGCCGTGCACGACGCTGGACACGTTGTCGCCTTCGCGTTCCTGAATGATGTCGGCCGCGTCGTCCTCGATGTCGTACAGCTTGTAGAAGTCCAGACGGTAGCCCCAACCCACGGTGGTGTATTCGCCGATGGGGTAGGCGAAGCGGATGGTGTTGCCGATGGTGTTCTTGCTGAAGTCCGTGTACTCGTCGCGGATGTTGTATGCGTCGTAGCCCACGGACAGGTTGGTGTCGTTGTAGCGCGGGTTGGTGAACGACCACTGGTAGGCGGTGCGGCGGCCGGAGAACAGGGCCATCAGCGAGGTCTGGTACCCCTTGCCGAACAGGTTGCGTTCCATGATGGTGCCGGACACGCCGAACTCGTAGTAGGTGGAGTAGCCGATGCCGCCGATGAGCGCGCCGGTGTTCTTCTCCTTCACCTTCACCTTCAGGTCCACTTCCTCTTCGCGCTCGGTGGGCACCAGTTCGGTGGACACGGCTTCGAAGTACTGCAGCTTGTTCAGGCGTTCGGCGCTGCGGCGCAGCTTCTTGCCCTCGAACATGTCGCCGTCGGTGATGCGCAGTTCGCGCAGGATGACGTTGTCGCGGGTCTTGTCGTTGCCTTCCACCAGCGCGCGGCGAATGTACACCTTCTGCCGCTTGTTCACGGTGTAGGCCACATCCACCACGGGTTCGTCCTCGTGCTTGCGGGTGCGGGCGTTCACTTCGGCGAAGGCATAGCCGTAGTCGGAATAGAAATCGGTGAGGGCCTTGTTGTCTTCCTGCATCACGTTGAAGCGGAAGAAGCCGTCTTCCTGCTTCACGTCGTCCAGCTTGACGATCTCGGCAAGACGGGCATCGGGCTCGATGAGGTCGCCGGCGAAGGTCACCTCGCCCAGCTTGTAGCGCGGGCCTTCCTTGATGGCGAAGGTGACGATGATGCCGTCCTCCTCGTAGTCCACCTTGGGCGCGGCCACCATGGCGTCGAGGAAGCCGTGGTTCATGCAGTAGGCGGTGATGGCGGCGGAATCGCGCTCAAGGTGTTCATCCTTGAGCACGCCGGACCCGGTGATCCACGAGAACATGCCGCGCTCGGAAAGCGCCAACTGCTTCTTCAGGTCATCGGCGTCCAGCTTTTCGGCGCCTTCCACGGCCACCTTCTTGATGTACAGCTTCTTGCCCTCTTCCACCTTCAGCACCAGGCTGGCGCCCGCCCCGCCCGCGCGCGAATCCACGCGGTGCGAGACCTTGGCGAGGTAGTAGCCTTCCTTGCGGTAGAGCTCGGTGACCTTTTGCAGGTCCTGGGCCAGCAGCTTTTCGTTGAGGACCGAACCGGTCTTGGTGCTCATGGCGGCGAGGATGTCATCCACGTCCACCTTGTCCGAGCCCTCGACGGCGACGTTTTCGATGCGCGGCTTTTCCTTCACCGTGTAGACGAGGACAAGGCCTTCGCCGTCCTGCTCCACGTTGGCCTGCACGTCGCTGAAGTAGCCAAGGTCCCAGATGCGCTTCACTTCGCGGTTGATGGCGGCCGGGTCCACCGGGTCGCCCTTGCGGGTGGTCAGGCGCATCAGCACCACGTCGGGGTCCAGCACCTTGGTGCCGCGCACCTTGACGTCAGCCAGGGTATTGCGGCGCAGAAGGTCGGAGGCGATGCGCTCGGCCAGTTCGTCCACGGCGGGCAGGACGTTGATCAGCCCTTCCTTCTGGATGAAGAAGGGCCGCGCCGCGCGGATGCCCAAGGCGTCCACAACGCGCACGTCGATGCTGAAGCCTTCGCCCACCTGGTTGAAGCTGCCGTATACGGCAACACCCGCGCCCGCGAGCACGGAAAGATCGCGCGCGATGGACACGTCCAGGGTGGTCACGCGCTGGTCGCGCACCAGGGCTTGGGCGTCCTTGCGGGCGATGACGTTAAGCCCGCGCGCCACCAGGCGCTGCGAGATGAGTTCCGGCAGATCGTCGTTGAGATATTCGAGGTCCGGACCGGCATTCACCTGGAAAGGCAGGACGATGACGGTGGTGTCCCTCGGCGTCTGGGCCGGAGAGGTTGCCGCGTGTGCGAGCACAAGCAGGGCCACCGCAAGGATGCGCCCCCATCTAGCGAGTCTGGTCATACAGCTCTCCGGCTCTGAGTTCTAGGCATCTGCCCATGATGTCGGCCAATTCGCGGTTGTGGGTCACGATGACGAGGGTCATGCCCAGTTCCCGGTTGAGATCAAGCAGCAGGCGCGCCACCACGTCGCCGGTGCGCGCGTCGAGGTTGCCCGTGGGCTCGTCGGCCAGCAGCACCTTGGGCCGCATCAGGATGGCCCGCGCGATGGCGGCGCGCTGGCGCTCGCCGCCCGACAGCGTGGTCACCCGGTGCCCTGTCCTGTCGGCCATGCCGACCAGGGCCAGCGTGTCGCGCGCCCGGGCCAAGGCCTCTGCGCGCGGCATTCCCGCGATGATGGCCTGCATGGCCACGTTTTCCAACGTATCGAATTCCGGAAGCAGGTGGTGGAACTGGAAGACGAAGCCTATTTCGCGGTTGCGCAGCCGTGCCTTCTCGTCCGGAGACATGGCCCCCATGTCCCGGTCTTCAAACAACACCTGTCCCTGTGAGGGAGTATCAAGGGTACCCAGCAGATGCAAGAGGGTGGACTTGCCGGAACCGGATGCCCCGACAATGGCCACCGACTCCCCGCGCCCGATGGAAAGGTCCACTCCGCGCAGGATGGTCAGCTGTTCCGCCGGGCCTTCGTATGCCTTGTCCACGCCCACCAGGCGGTACAACGGCGCGTTATTTTCGCCGCCCCCGGCATTCTTGCCGGTTGGGCCGGCCGGGCCGGCCGGGGCGGTCATGTGGATGGTGCCGGTGCTCATTCGTAGCGCAGCGCTTCGGCGGGCTCCAGGCTGGCAGCCTGGCGCGCCGGGTAGATGGTGGCGACGAAACACAGCAGCATGGCGCTTGCGCCTATGGCCACCATGTCGGTCCATTGCAGCAGCACCGGCAGGTGGTCCAGCGAATAGACCCCGTGCGGCAGCTCGATGAACTGGTACTTCTGGAGCAGCCAGGCCACCCCCAGCCCCAGCACGTAGCCGAGCCCGGTGCCGATGGCCCCGATGACGGTGCCCTGAAGCATGAAAATGCGCCGGATCATGCCCTTGGTGGCCCCCATGGACATGAGTATGGCGATGTCGCGCGTCTTTTCCATGACCAGCATGACCAGCGTGGTGATGATGGAGAACGAGCCCACCAGCACGATCAGCACGAGAATGACGGCCATGGCCGTCTTCTCCAGCTTCAGCGCGGCGAACAGGTTGGCGTTCATCTCCATCCAGTGGCGGGTGTACAGCGGGTAGCCGCCCACCGCGCGGGTGACGCGCTCCGCCACCGCGTCGGCCTTGTACACGTCGTCCACGGCCAGTTCCACGCCGGAAACGGCCCCGTCCGGCAGGCCCAGCACGTCGCGCGCGGCGTCCAGCGACACGAAACCCAGCGAAGAATCGTACTCGAACATGCCGGTGGAAAACACGCCCACCACCATGAAAGGACGGATGCGCGGGGCGAACCCGGCCGAGGTCTTCTGCCCCGCCGGGGACAGCAGGTTCACCCGGCTGCCCACCACCACGCCCAGACGCTGGGCCAGTTCCTCGCCGATGATCACGCCGGGCGGGCCCTGCGGTATGCCTTCGGGCGTCACGCGCGGCGCAAGGTCGGCCACGTCGCCCTTCTTCATGTTGGAAAGGATGCCCAGCACCGAAGGCGCGGTCCGGGGGTCTATGCCCCGCAGCACCAGCCCCTTCACCCCGTGGGGGGTGGAGAGCATGACTTCGGAATAGATGAACGGCGTCGCGCCCCGCACCCCTTCCACCTGCCTGATCTTGTCGATGAGATGCGGCGCGTCGGTAAGGCCGGTACGGTCGGCGGACATGACGATACCGTGGGCGTTGGCGCCCAGGATCTTGTCGCGCAGGTCGGTGGTGAAGCCGTTCATGACGCCCAGCACCACGATGAGCGATGCGACGCCCAGCGCCACCCCCAGGATGGAGGTGACTGAGATGACGGAAATGAAGGTCTGCCTGCGCCTTGCGAACAGGTAGCGCAAGGCCACGAACAGTTCGAAGCTCATGCGGCGGGGCCTAGCTTTCCGGTTTCAGCAGCGGGAACAGGATGACCTCGCGGATGGAGGGCGAGTCGGTCAGCAGCATCACCAGCCGGTCGATGCCCACCCCCTGCCCCGCCGCGGGCGGCATGCCGTATTCCAGGGCGCGCAGGTAGTCCTCGTCCATGAAGTGCGCCTCGGCGTCGCCCGCTTCCTTTTCGGCCACCTGGTCCATGAAGCGCATGCGCTGGTCCACGGGGTCGTTCAGTTCGGAGAAGGCATTGCCCAGTTCGCGCCCGGTGATGAACAGCTCGAAGCGGTCCGTCACGTCGGGCCGCTCGTTGTTGCGGCGCGACAGCGGCGAGATGTCCGTGGGATAATGATAGATGAAGGTGGGCTGGATAAGCTTGCCTTCCACGTCGAGGTCGAACAGCTTGGCCTGAAGCTTGGCCATCTTCTCGCCGTCCACCACCTTTTCGCCCCGTTCGCGGATGTACTTTCGCACCGCTTCGTAGTCGTTGTAGAATTCCGGCTTGTGCCCGCCGATCTTCTCCAGCGAATCGTGAAACGAAAGGCGCGTCCAGCGGCCGGGGGTCAGGTCCACTTCCTGGCCCTGATAGGTGACCACGTACGAGCCGCACACCTTTTCCGCCACGTGGGCGAACAGCTGCTCGGTGAGGTCCATGAGGTCCTCGAAGGTGGCGTAGGCCCAGTAGAACTCACACATGGTGAATTCCGGGTTGTGGCGGGTCGAGATGCCTTCGTTGCGGAAGTTGCGGTTGATCTCGAACACCTTCTCGAACCCGCCCACCAGCAGGCGCTTCAGGTACAGCTCGGGCGCGATGCGCATGTACAGCTGCATGTCCAGCGCGTTGTGGTGAGTGATGAACGGCATGGCCGTGGCGCCGCCGGGAATGGGCTGCATCATGGGGGTTTCCACCTCCATGAAGCCCTTTTCCTCCAGGAAGCGGCGGAACTCGCGCACGATCAGGGTGCGCTTGCGAAAAATCTCGCGCGTGCGCGGCGTGACGATGAGGTCCACGTAGCGCTGGCGGTAGCGGGTCTCCACGTCCTTCAGGCCGTGGTACTTTTCAGGCAGGGGCCGGATGGACTTGGTGAGCAGGGTGCACTGGTCGCACGACAGGGTCAGTTCGCCCGTCTTGGTGCGGAACAGCGTGCCGGAAACCCCAAGAATGTCGCCAATGTCCAGCTTCTTGAAGTTGCGGTAGGGGTCGTCGCCCAGCACTTCGCGCGCGGTGTAGCACTGCAGGCGGCCGCTCTTGTCCATCAGGTGGAAGAAGGTCACCTTGCCGAACGAGCGCAACGAGACGATGCGCCCCGCGCAGGTGAAGCGCGCGTCGACGTTTTCCAGTTCCTCGGCGGTCAGCCCTTCGTACTCGGCCGAAATGGCCGCCACGTCGTGCTGCTTCACGAAGCCGTTGGGGTACAGGGAGACGCCGTCGTCCAGCAGTTCGCAGGATTTGACCACCCGGTTCTTGACGACTTCGTTCAGTTCGTCGCGGGCTTCTAGGCTTTCGAGCATGGGCATGAAATATTCCGCCCGCTCGGACTTGGTGGCAAGCTTGATCTTCTTGCGCTTGGACTGTTCCTGACTGCTCAAGGACGTTCTCCGTGGACCTGTTGATTCTGCCGTCTGCCGGACTGCTACGGGTATGCCAATTGAGTGCGGCAGTCAAGAAACGCCCAAGGCGGCAGTTCGTCAACCGTTTTTTCGCGCTGCGCGATTTTTCGCTTGACCGTCCGGCCCGTTGCGGGTACTTCACCCTCCGCGCCGGAAAACGTTCGGCGCTCCACGTTCCCCGGTGGCTCAATTGGCAGAGCGGGTGACTGTTAATCACTAGGTTGGCGGTTCAAGTCCGTCCCGGGGAGCCAGAACGCACAGGGCGCATGACCAAGGTCATGCGCCCTTTCGCGTTGCCCCCTGCCCCGCGCGCGGATCGGCGGTCGGACGGGCGCTGGACATCATGCCGCGCATTTAATATCAATATATCCATAGGCAAAGTTTTGGCGGGGCCTCGCCGTTCCGCCCGCACCGCGCCGCACCCTTCCCCACGCGCCTCGTTCGCGCCCTTCCCCGTCCAGTGCGGTCGCGTCCACAACGCGCGCACCCGCGCGCCACCCGCCCGCAGGCCACGCCACGTGGTCCATGCCGCGCGCAACCGGACAAGGAGGAAGCTTCCCGCCCTACAGACCCCCGTCAAACACCTGCTCCGCGCCGTCGCCACTGGCGCGGGCCGCACCTGCGGGGGCAGACCATGGATTCCACACGCTTCACCCACCGCAAGACACGGAGGAGGACTTCGCATGGCTGGGGAAAACAAGCTGGGGATTTCCGTACTCTGGAAGACCGAGGACTGGCTGGCCGTCTGGCTTGGCTTTCTGATCATCATCCTGATCCTCGGCGGTCTCACCGTCACCCTTCCCAAGTTCAAATGGACCACCGACGGCGAATTCGCCCAACTGGCGGAGGGCAAGGCCCCCGAGGTGACGGCGTTCGCCCTGCAGGCCACCGCCAAGGGCGAGGCGGGCGTGGCCACGTCCGCCGCCCTGCTTCAGGCCGCCCTTGCGGGCAAGGACCGCAAGGCCGTGGGCGACGCCGCCAAGGCCATGGGCGACGCCGCCAAGGCCGCCAAGGACAAGGACATCAAGAAGAAGGGCGGCGAAATCGCCAAGCTGCTGGGCGACAACGCGGGCGCATTGCTGCCCAAGGTGTTCGCCGCCGCCAACCTCACCGGCTCATTCACCCTGCTGGTGGGCCTGCTGGCGGTGGCCTCGGTGGGCATCGTGCTGCTGGGGCGCAACATCGGCAACTTCCTGGTGGGCTTTCCCGCGGTGTTCGTGCTGGCGTGGCTGGCCCAGTTCATCGCGGGCAACTTCACCATCAACGACTACGGCATCGAATACGTGCTGTGGTGCCTGTTCCTGGGGCTTGCCGTCAGCAACATCCTTGGCCTGCCGCAATGGATGCGCCCGGCGGTTCAGACCGAGTACTACATCAAGACGGGCCTGGTCATACTGGGCGCGGGCATCCTGTTCGGCGAAATCGTGCAGGCCGGGATGTACGCCATCGTGCAGGCCCTGCTGGTCATCGTGGTGGTATGGTACTTCACCTTCTGGCTGTGCAAGAAGCTGGACATCGACGACGAATTCTCGGCCATGCTTTCCTCGGCCGTGTCCATCTGCGGCGTGTCGGCGGCCATCGCCACATCCGGCGCGGTGCGGGGCGACCCCAAGAAGCTCTCGTACGTCACCTCGGTGGTGCTCATCTGCGCGGTGCCCATGATGGTGCTGCAACCCATCATCGCCAAGATGACCGGCATGCCCGACCTGGTGGCGGGCGCGTGGATGGGCGGCACCCTCGACACCTCCGGCTCGGTGGTGGCGGCGGGCGCGCTGGTGAGCGAAACGGCCATGAAGATCGGCGTCATCGTCAAGATGGGCCAGAACGTGTTCATCGGCTTTGCCGCGTTCTTCCTGGCCGTGTGGTGGGCCTACAAGGAATCGGCCCACCTGCCCGGCGGGGCCAAGCCCAGCGCCATGGAGATATGGGACCGCTTCCCCAAGTTCGTGCTGGGGTTCATGGCCGCGTCGGTGTTGTTCTCGTTCTTCCTGCCCGACGCCATGGTCAGCGCCACCAAGTCCACCCTCAGCGGGCTGCGCACCTGGTGGTTCGCCCTGGCCTTCACCTGCATCGGGCTTGAAACGCGCTTCAGCGAACTAGCCAGCCTTGGCGGCGGCAAGCCCGCCCTGGCCTTCGTCGTCGGCCAGGGGGTGAACATCATCTGGACGCTGGTGCTCGCCTACCTGATCTTCGGCGGCACGCTGTTCCCGCCGCCGCCCATGTAACGGACCATGCGACGCGTCCGCATGCCCGCGCCAACGTTGCGAGCATGCGGACGGACGGAATACCGCGCCGGGGGCTTGCCGTCCCCGGCGCGCATCACGCCACCCCCGCACGGGAGCGCATCATGACCCAACCCGCATGGCACGCCATGACCACGGACGACGCCGCGCGCGCCCTGGGCGCGGACCCGGCGCGCGGCCTTTCCGCCGCCGAGGCGGCCGCCCGCCTTGAACGCCACGGCCCCAACGAACTGGCCCACGAGGAGCGCGCCTCGCCGCTGCGCATGTTCCTGGGCCAGTTCGCCAACGTGCTGATCGTCATCCTGCTGACGGCGGTGGCCCTTTCCGCCGCCGTGGGCGAGGTGGTGGACGCGGCCATCATCCTGGTCATCGTGCTGTTTTGCGCGGTGCTCGGCTTCGTGCAGGAATACCGGGCGGAACAGGCCCTGGACGCCCTGAAGAAGATGCTTTCCCCCACCACCAGCGTGCTGCGCGACGGCGCGGAGGCGCGCATTCCCTCGGCGCAGGTGGTGCCCGGCGACATCGTGTTGCTGGAGGCGGGCGACCGCGTCCCGGCCGACGCGCGGATCGTCGAGGCGCATTCCCTGCGCTGCGACGAGGCCCCCCTGACCGGCGAATCGGTGCCCGTTGGCAAGTCCACAGACCCCGTGCCCGATGATGCGGGCACGGCCGACCAGCGCAACATGGCCTTCACGGGCACCACCGTCACCTACGGGCGTGGACGCGCCGTGGTCACGTCCACGGGCATGGAGACCGCCTTCGGGCAGATAGCGCGCGAGGTGGCCACCGTGGAAACGGTAAAGACCCCGCTGGAAAAGCGCACCGAGGAAATCGGCAAGTGGCTGGGCATCATCGCCCTGACCATCTGCGTGCTGGTGGCCGGGTTCAGCATCGCGCGCGAGGCCGTGCACGGCAAGGTCGACTTCGCCTTCATCGTGTCCATGATCATGTTCGCCGTGTCGCTGGCCGTGGCCGCCGTGCCCGAGGCGCTGGCGGCCATCGTCACCGGGGCGCTGGCCATCGGCATGCGCCAGATGGCCCGGCGCGGGGCGCTGGTGCGGCGCATGCCCGCCGTGGAGACGCTGGGCTGCACCACGGTGATCTGCACCGACAAGACCGGCACCCTGACGCGCGGCGAAATGACCGTGCGCGCCATCTTCACGCTGCCCGCCACCGCCGCGCCCGGTACGGCGGACGGCGGCGAGACCGAGGTCACCGGCTCCGGGTACGAACCCAGGGGCGGTCTGCGCCACGCCGGGCAGGCCGCGCAAACCGCCGCTGGCCCGCCCCAGCGCGAGGTGCAGGCATTGCTGCTGGCGGGCCTGCTGTGCAACGACACGGACCTGCTCCCCCCCGGCGACGCCGGGCAGTGGGCCATCCGGGGCGACCCCACCGAGGCGGCGCTGGTGGTGGCCGCGCTGAAGCTGCGCGCGCCCGGCGCCGGAAACGCCGCGGCGGATTGCCCTGCGTGGCTGGCCGCCGGAGACCAGACGCCCGACGCCGGATGCGCCCTGCCCGTGCGAACGGCCAACCCGCGCGTGGAGGAATTTCCGTTCAGTTCGGAACGCAAGCGCATGACCACCCTGCACGAGCTTTCGGCGCAGGCGGCCCCGGTGGCGGGCGCGCCGCTCGCGGCCTTCATGAAGGGCGCGCCGGAAGTGGTGCTGGCCCGGTGCGAACGGGTGCTTTCCGGCGGCGAGGTGCGCCCCCTGACGGACGCGGACCGTGCCGCCGTGCTGGCGGCGGCCGAGGGCATGGCGGGCCGCGCCCTGCGCGTGCTGGCCCTGTCCATGCTGCCGCTGGAAGGCCGCCCCGGCGCGCAGCCGATGACCGAGGACGCGGCAGAACACGGCCACGTGCTGCTGGGCCTTGCGGGCATGATGGACCCGCCCCGCGACGAGGCCAAGGACGCCGTGGCCACCTGCCGCAAGGTGGGCATCCGCCCGGTGATGATCACCGGCGACCACCGCCTGACGGCAGAGGCCGTGGCCCGCGAGATCGGCATCCACCGCGAGGGCGACGTGGTGCTCACCGGCGACGGGCTGGCCGCGCTGGACGATGCCACCTTCGCGGGCATGGTGGACAGGGTCAGCGTGTACGCCCGCGTCTCGCCCATGGACAAGCTGCGCATCGTCAAGGCGTGGAAGGCGCGCGGCGACGTGGTGGCCATGACCGGCGACGGGGTGAACGACGCCCCGGCCCTGAAGCAGGCCGACATCGGCGTGGCCATGGGCATCACCGGCACCGAGGTGGCGCGCGAGGCGGCGGACATGGTGCTGACCGACGACAACTTCGCGTCCATCGTGAAAGCCATCGAGCTTGGCCGGTGGATTTACGACAACATCAAGAAATATCTCACGTTCCTGCTGCGCTGCAACATCACCGAGGTGGCCGTCATCGGCGGCACGGTGCTGCTGCTGGGGCCGGAATACCTGCCCCTGCTGCCCGCCGCCATCCTGTACATCAACCTGGCCACCGACGGCCTGCCCGCGCTGGCCCTGGGCGTGGCCCCGCCGGACCCGGACATCATGGACCGCCCCCCGCGCGACCCGCGCGAAAGCGTGTTCACCAAGGACGTGATGACCTTCGTGCTGCTGGCCGTATGCATAGAGATTCCGCTGTTCTTCGGCCTGTTCCTGCACGACCTGTCGGACATCGAGGCCGCACGGACCGAAATGTTCTTCCTGTTCATCATCATAGAGATGATCATCGCGCTGAACTTCCGTTCCATGCGTTTCAGCATCGTGCAGGCCCTGCCGCACGGCTGGCTGCTGCTGGCCATCGCGTGGGAGGTGGCGTTGATCGTGGTGCTGATGCAGTTCGACCCGGTGCGCGAGGCGTTCGGCATCCACATGCCGGATGCACGCACCATCGCCATCATCGCCGCGTTCGGCGCGGCTGTGTTCGCCTCCATGGAAGTGGCCAAGGTGTTCATTCGCAGACGCATGGGGGGACAGGGAGGGACGGCGCGGGGCTGATTCGGGCGCATGGCGGACGGCCGGAAGGCTGGCGGGGAGGCTGGCGGGGAGGTTGCCGCAAGGGACGCCGGGTATCGGCTGGCGCGGCCACGCATGGCCGCGCACGAGCGAGAACGGACGGCCACGGGCGGGCGAAAACCGGTTCAGTGCACCCGCAGCTTGATGCATCCCTCGCAGGGCGGGGGCGGCACGCCGCGCGCGTGGGCGGCGCGGAAGGCCGCGTAGGCCGGGCGTCGCCACACTTCGGCCAGGGTTGCGTCCGCCACGCTGCCGAAAAACATGCGTTGCGCCGTCACCTCGTTCGCGCCGCCACGGGCACGGCCGCCGCACTTGGGCAGCGCCGCGAACACGCACGGGGCCACCATGCCGTCCACGGTGACCACGGCGGCGCGGCCCACGTTTTCGGTGCAGCAGGCATCCCCCTCGCGCGCCGCCAGCGCGTGCAGCATGTCTTCGGGAATATCCCAGAGTTCCGGCGGGCTGCTCGCCGGAGAGAGCGGGTGCTCGTCCCGCGCGTGCGCGTCCATGGCCACGCCCGGCGCGGCATGCACGGCGGGTTGCGGCAACCGCCAAACCATGCGGATGCCTGCCCCGCGCGCCGCGGCCTCCGCCCGTTCCAGCCTGCGGCGCAGCGCGGCCAGTTCCTCAGCGCCCGCATGGGCGAAGGATTCACCGGCCAGTTCCGGTGCGGTTACGTGGTCCAGGGTGGACACCACCACTGTTTCCACGCCGCGCCCCCGCAGCAGCGCGGGCAGCCCCTCCGGGCCGTCGGCGTCCGAGCGCAACAGCATGTAGGCAAGATGCACGCCGGGCAGCGCGCCGCCCGCGCGGGCCTTGGCCTCGCGCAACCTGTCCAGCGCCTCCAGCACACGGGCCACGGGCGCGCCGCGCCGCACCGCATCGTTGCGCGGGCCGGTTCCCGCCAGCGACAAGGCCACCATGTCCACCCCGACGGCTACCAGCATCCGGGCCATGTCCGCGTCCAGACGCATGCCGTTGGTGGTCAGCCCCACCTCGTAGCCCGCCGCCACGGCCTCGGCCAGCATGTCCGGGTAGCGGGGGTGCAGCAGCGGTTCGCCCCACCCTTGCAGATGCACGCGGCGCGCGCCCCGGCAGGCTTGCAGCACCCGCCGGAAGAGCGCCTGCGGCATGTCCGCGTCGCGCCAGCCGTTCCCGCAGGCGGTGCGCGGACAATAGGCGCACGCCGCGTCGCAGCGGGTGGTCACCTCCACCTGCACCCAGTCCCAGCGGGGGCGACGGGGGCGGAACAGCGCACGCAAGACAGGGAACATGGTTCCCCTCCTGTTCAGTCGTGACGATGGCAGGCTACCCGCCGCGCGTGCGGAACGGATTGGGCCACAGGCGGTTCACCCGCATGGCGTAGCCGTCCCATTCCTCGCCGAAACGGGCGGCCAGAAACGATTCCTCCACCACGATGGTCTCGCGGAACAGCGCCCACGCCACCACCGGTCCGGCCAGCATGGGCCACGAGGCGAAGCACAGGGCTATGCCCGGCAGGATGCCCAGGATCCATCCGGCATAGATGGGGTTGCGGGTTATCCGGTACGGGCCGTGGGTGACCAGCCGCCCCTCTTGGCGGCCCGGCTTCAGCTCCGCCCAGGCGCGGCGCACGGTCAGCGTGCCCAGCAGCAGGGCGCACAGCCCCATGAGCACCCAGGCCCAGTGGGGCAGCATCTCCATGCCGAAAGGCCCCGGCAGGGCCAGGGTAAGCCCCGCCCCGCCAAGCTGCGCCAGCAATGCGGGCACCACGATGCGCGGCCCCGCGCCCCACAGCGAAAGCTCTTCCTGCCCCGCCCCGTCGGCGCGTTCGTCCTCGGGGGTGGGCGCCACGTGGGGGATGGTGACGTCCGTACCGTTTTCCTGCGCGCCGGGCCCCCACTGGACAGCTCCGTCCCACGGCCGCTCCGGAATTTCCCGGCCATGCCCGCCGGTTTCGCCAGTGTCCCCGGACGGCGGGGAAGAAGAACCGTCGTGCGCGAGTTCAAGAGATTCATGCTTCATGGCGACGCCTCCGTGCGGAAGGGTTTTCCACGTCTGCAGCATAGCCGAACCAGGCGGCATCAGGGAAGCCCCAGGCGCTCCGAGCGCCGCTTTTTTCGCGGTTCGCGCGAAATTCATGCGCATGCCGTATCACGACAAAACTGCCGCCATGCGCGTGCATCGAACTGCTGCAGGAAACAAATTTCAAGATTATTTTTCTTGACTGTACGCAACACACGCATAATATATTCAGTTAAACCAATAAAAGACCACAAGGATACTCCATGACGCACGACACCGGTCACGACCTGCGCGCCTCATACGCACGTCCTGCGACCCCTGCCGATCGCCTGCTCGACCCCTTCCGTTCCTTCATGCGCATCGAGGCCGCAAGCGGCCTGCTGCTGCTTGCCTGCACCGTGCTTGCGCTCATCGCCGCGAATTCCCCCCTTGGCCCGGCCTGGCAGGCTTTCTGGCAGCACCCCTTCGCCGTGGGGCCGGAGGGCTTCGAGTTGCGCAAGCCGCTGATCCTCTGGGTCAACGACGGCCTGATGGCCATCTTCTTCTTTCTGGTGGGCCTGGAAATAAAGCGCGAAATGCTGGCCGGAGAGCTGGCCTCGCCCGCGCAGGCCCTGCCGCCCGTGCTGGCGGCCGTGGGCGGCATGGCCGTCCCGGCGCTGCTCTACCTTGCCTTCAACCTGGGGCACCCTTCCGGCATCGCGCAGGGCTGGGCAGTGCCCATGGCCACGGACATCGCCTTCGCCCTCGGCGTGCTTTCGCTGGCGGGCGACAGGGTGCCCCTGTCGGTGAAGGTGTTCCTGACCGCGCTGGCCATCGCCGACGACATCGGCGCGGTGCTGGCCATCGCCCTGTTCTACACGGCGGAGATTTCGCTGGCGGCGCTGGGCATCGGCTTTGCCGGGCTGGCTGTGGCCGCGCTGGGCAACCGGCTTGGCGTGGTGCGCACCCTGTTCTACGTGCTGACGGGCGCGGTGACGTGGGTGGCCTTTCTGAAGTCGGGCGTGCACGCCACCGTTGCAGGCGTGCTGCTGGCCTTCTGCATTCCCGCCCGTGCGCGCGCCACCCCCGGCGACCTCGTTGAAGCGGCACGGCGGCTGCTGGCCATGGTGGAACGCGGCGACGCCGACGCCCGCCTGTTGGCGGACGGCCACCGCCACGCCGCCGTGGAAGCCATGGAAACCGCGGCCCGCCATGCCTCCGCGCCCCTGCTCCGGTTGGAGCACGCCCTGACCCCGTGGGTGGCCTGGGGCATCATGCCGGTATTCGCCCTGGCCAATGCCGGGGTGGCCATCAGCGCGGACCTGCTGGGGGGCCTTGGCAACCCGGTGACGCTGGGCGTGGCCGCCGGGCTCTTTTTCGGCAAGCAGCTGGGCGTGCTGGTCGCCGTGTGGCTGCCGGTGAAGCTGGGCCTGGCCCGCCTGCCCAGGGACATGACCTGGCGGCACGTGTACGGCGTGGCCCTGCTGGCGGGCATAGGCTTCACCATGGCCCTGTTCGTGGCGCAACTGGCCTATGCCGACGCGCGCACGCTGGACTACGCCAAGGTGGGCATTCTTGCCGCCTCGCTGGTGGCTGGCGTATGCGGCTGGCTGGTGCTGCGCGCCGCCCCGCCAGCCCCGGCCGGGGACTGATGACGCCGCCGGACGCGCCCCGCCACCGGCCGGACCGCCATCGCGAAACCCCGTGCGCGTGCTTGACAAAGACGCCGCTTCACCATACACACCTTCTTCGCCGTAACCACGGCCACGTTCCCCGGTGGCTCAATTGGCAGAGCGGGTGACTGTTAATCACTAGGTTGGCGGTTCAAGTCCGTCCCGGGGAGCCAGAACGCACAGGGCGCATGACCAAGGTCATGCGCCCTTTTCGCTTGCCGTTCCGGGCGTTGCGGGCAGGCACGCCCATCCGCAATGCCACGCCCGTGTCCATCGCAGCGCCCGTCGCGCGAAGCTCCACGGCCTTCTTCCGCCCACGAGCGTCTCCCCGCGCCTGGCTTTACACTTTTCCTCCCGCTCTCATGAAGATGTGCCGGAACTGCATCTTACCGGAACACATGACAATCGACTGCTCTTTGATACGCCGCACCAGAAGCGACGAGCGATTGCGCACGGCACCAGTCTATAGACATTGCCCGAAGTGCGATGTTAGATACAAGACCATTCCGTACATGACACACTCACCTACCGAACCAGGGAGAGGGCAGACATGGTCTCGCAGAGCATTCGCACTGCCATGCTGGTCATCATCGGGGGCGTCGTACTGCTGATACAGTCGGCCCTGATCGTGATGGTGGCCAAATCCAGCTTCGACGACGGCATGGCCTCCAGAAGCCACGAAATGACCCTGATGGCCGACACCATCTCCAAGTCGGCCTCGGACTTCGGCTTGCGCCAGGTGGACATGATGCGCGGCACGTCCAGGGTGCCGGTGCTGCGCCAGTTCCTGCTGGGCGACACTGCCCTGGAAGGCGCGGCGGCAGAGGTCATCACCTCCATGTCGCTGGCCGCGCCGGGGGTGAACACCTTCTACCTGTTCAACGCGCAGGGCACCCAGGTCATCCTGCGGGCGCAGGGCAAGGTGGGCAAGCCCAACCACCTCGCCGACCGCGAATACATCAAGGCGGCCCTGGCCGGAAACGAGGGCTACAGTTCCTCCCCCACCAAAAGCCTGGCCACGGGCAAGCTCATCATCAGCGTGGCAGCACCCATCTTCGACGAGGCGGGCAAGGTGCTGGGTGGCGTGGGCATGTCCTACGCCATCGACGGCCTTGTGGACAACTATGTGGAATCCGTAAGGATAGGCACCACAGGCCATCCCTTCTTCCTTTCGCCCAAGGGCATCGTCATCGGCCACCCCGACGACGCGCTGATCCTCAAGGACATCTCCGCCGAACCCGGCATCGCCGCCATGATCGCCGCGCCGCAAGGCCAGGGCACCTTTACCCGCGACGGTCGCGAAGTGATGCTGACCTGGACCCGCGTGCCCAACTGGAACTGGATTCTCGGCGTGACCATGGACATGGACGAAATCGCCGCGCCCGCCGTGGAACAGCGCAACCACATGATCACCCTGGGCGTGGTGGCGGTGCTGGCCCTCATCGGGGTCAGCCTGTTCGCCCTCGACCGCATGGCCGTACGGCCCATCAAGCAGCTGGAAGCCTATGCATCGGACGTGGCGGCGGGCAACCTGGACAACACCCTGCACCTTTCCCAGCGCAACGAGATCGGCAAGCTGGCCGACAGCCTGCGCACCATGGTCGACAGCCTGAAGGGCAAGATCGCCGAGGCGGACGAGAAGACCCGCATGGCCAACGAGGAATCCGCCCGGGCGGCAAAGGCCGGACGCGATGCGGAAGAAGCCCGCGCCGCCGCCGAACGCGCCCGTGCCGAAGGCATGTTGCAGGCCGCGGCCAAGCTGGAAAGCGTGGTGGAAATCGTCACCTCCGCGTCGGAAGAACTTTCCGCGCAGGTCGAGCAGTCCAGCAAGGGGGCGGAAGGCCAAAGCGCCCGCGTGGGCGAGACGGCCACCGCCATGGAGGAAATGAACGCCACGGTCATAGAGGTGGCCCGCAACGCCTCGCAAGCCGCCGAATCGGCCGAGAACGCCAGGGGCAGGGCCGAGGACGGGGCCACCGTGGTCACCGACGCGGTGCGCAGCATCGGCGAGGCGCAGACCCAGGCGCTGTCCCTGAAAGAGGATATGCAAACCCTGGGGGCGCAGGCCGAGGGCATCGGCCAGGTGATGAACGTGATCAGCGACATCGCCGACCAGACCAACCTGCTGGCGCTGAACGCGGCCATCGAAGCGGCCCGCGCCGGGGATGCCGGGCGCGGCTTTGCCGTTGTCGCCGACGAGGTGCGCAAACTGGCGGAAAAGACCATGAACGCCACCCGCGAGGTGGGCGACGCCATCCGCAACATCCAGCACGGCACCCGCCGCAACATCGACAACGTGGAGCAGGCGGTGCACCTCATCGACACGGCCACGGGGCTCGCCAACAAGTCGGGCGACGCGTTGCAGGCCATCGTGCAACTGGTGGAGGTGACCTCGGAGCAGGTGCGTTCCATCGCCACGGCGGCGGAGCAGCAGTCGGCCACCAGCGAGGAAATCAACCGTTCCATCGAGGACATCAGCCGCATCTCGGCCGAAACCTCCGACGCCATGCGCCAGTCGTCCCTGGCCGTGACCGAACTGGCCCGCCAGTCGCAGGCCATGAAGACGGTCATCGACGCCATGAAGCAGGAAGCCACGGCCGCGTAAGCAGCCGCACCGGACATCCGGCACGCCTGAAGGCCGGGACGACGGGGATGCCCGCGTCCCGGCCTTTTCTCGCCCCTTTTCCGCCCCTTTTCCGGCCATGTCGGCGTGCCCCGAAGGCATTCAAACCCGCGCGCGCGGCGGCAGGCGCGGCCTTCACGCCGCCGCCATGGCCCCTGCGATCATGCGGCCTTGCGCTTACTGCGGTTGACCAACACCGCCACGGGCCTATACATGGCGGTACGGACCACGCACCGCGCCCCACCCACCTCACGGGGCGCATGCCCGCGCCCGCAACCCGAAGCCCGCAGGAGGCACCATGAAACGCATCATTCCGGCCGCCGTGCTGCTGTTGTGCGCCGCCACGGCCCAGGCCGACGACAAGTTCTCCGCCATGGACAAGGACGGCAACGCCAGCGTGACCTGGGAAGAATTCTCCGCCGCGTTCCCGCAGATGAAGAAGCCCGCCTTCGACGCCATCGACACCGACACCAGCGGCGCCCTCTCGCACGAGGAATGGGACGCCTTCCGCGCCCATCACGGCCAGGGCGGCATGGGCATGGGCGGCGGCATGGGGCCCAAGGACATGCAGGGCAAGGAAATGCCCAAGGGCATGGGCGGCATGGGGTCCACCCCGCTGGTGCAGCCCCCCTCCAAGTAGCCTCCGCGTGCCGGGGCCGCGCGCCGTGATGGCGCGGCACGCCCCAGGCAGGCGCAATGCGCACGACGCGATACGGGCCGGTATGACACCGGCCCGTTCCTTTTGCCCTACGGCGAAAATTGCGGAAAAACCCGCACACCTCCACGGCCGGTCACGCCAGCTCGGACCCACCTTCCGGCCATTCTGCCGGTAGCCGCGCCCGCCACGGACAGCCCCGCGAGGCTCTAGCGCCCCGCCCCTCCACTGGTCGGTTGCGCGCCGCGCTGCATCTTGCGCAGTTCGTGTTCCAGTTGGTTCAGGGCGTCCATGAGCAGCATGAACACCGGGCGCGTTTCCTCCGCGCCCGTGGACCTGGTGCGCAATTCCATCCGCTCGGCCATTTGGCGCACCCGTTCGGCGCCGATGGCCTCTGCCTCCAGCCGCAGCAGATGCGACAGGGCGATGAGTTCCACGCGGCTGCCCCGGTCCATGGCCGACCACAGGCTTTCGCGCAGCGTGCCCGACTGGCGCAGGAAGCGCAGCGACGCCTCGTCGCCGCCCACCAGCAGCGTGGCCGCGTTGAACACCGGCGGCTCCTCCACCGGAGCTGGCGAGGAACGGCGCATGGCCTCTTCTCCGGACCCGCCGCACACCAGCCCATCCACGGCGGACAGCAGCGCCTTCAGGCGCACCGGTTTGAGCGCCACGGCCACTCCGCCCGCCGCATCGACCGCCGACTGGTCCACAGCCGTGGGGTCACCGGTCATGAGCAGCACCGGCACGTCGGCGGGGGTGGCCGCATCGGTCAGGCGGCGCAGTTCGCGCAGCACCTGCGTGCCGTTCATGTCGCGCGGGTGCGCGTCGGTGACGACCAGGTCGAAACGCTGCGCGCGCGCCGCCGCCAGCGCCTCGCGCCCGGTGGCGGCCGTGACCGGGTGGTGCCCGCCCCGCGACAGGGCGCGGCTGACGGCGTGGCGGTTCACGTCGTCGGACTCCACCAGCAGCACGTGCAGTTCCTGCGCGGGCATCAGGCGGGGCGGGGCGGCAAGCGGCGAACCATCCCCCCGGGCGATGCGGGGCGGGGCTTGCTTCCCGGCCCGCGCGCGCGCCGCGCCGCCCTCCTCCGACAAGGCGGCCGAAGCATGGGGCGCGGCCTCGCCCGCGCCGAAGGGCAGCAGCACGCGGAATACGCTGCCCTGGCCCGGCGTGCTGTCCAGCACGATGCGCCCGCCCATCATGTCCGTGAACTTGCGGCAGATGGCCAGGCCCAGGCCGGAGCCGCCGTAGCGCCGCGCCGTGGAGGCGTCGGCCTGCCGGAAGTTCTCGAAGATGAGTTCGTGCTTGTCTTCCGGAATGCCTATGCCCGTATCGCGCACCGAAAAACACAGCCAGTGGATGTCGCCCGTGGGCACGGCATCCGGCATGCCCGTGGGCAGGGCACACTCCGCATCGCCGCCGAAACCGCCGGGCGGCTCGGCCCGGCAGACCACGACATGCACCCCGCCCTCGTCGGTGAACTTGATGGCGTTGCTGATGAAATTCACCAAAACCTGGCGCAGCCTGCCGGGGTCGCCGCGCAGGCGGCGGGGCACGTCGCGGTCGATGTGCAGGGTAAGGGCCAGCCCCTTGCGCTCGGCAGTGTGCCCCATGACGCGCACCACCCCGCGCACCAGCCGGGCCGGGGCGAAGTCGATGCACTCCAGGCGCAGCTTGCCCGCCTCCACCCGCGAAAGGTCCAGCAGATCGTTGACGATGCCCAGCAGGGCCTCGGCCGAAACCAGCGAGGCGCGGAGGTTCTCGGCCACGTCAGCAGGCAGGCGCTCTTGCAGCGAAAGTTCGGTCAGGCCGATGATGGCGTTGAGCGGCGTGCGTATCTCGTGGCTCATGTTGGCCAGAAACTCGCTCTTGGCCCGGCTGGCCTCATGAAGGCCGCGCGCCGATTCGGCCAGCGCCAGTTCCGTCCTGCGGCGCTCCAGCGCGGCCCCGATGATCTCGCCCGCCGTCTGCAAGAACTTGAGGTCCACCGATTCCCACACCCTGGGTCGGCGGGTGTCGTCGAAACCGATGAACCCGTACCACCGCCCCTGCGCCACGATGGGCAGCACCAGCAGCGAAAGGATGCCCTGCGACTCCAGCACCGTCCGCTCGGAATCGGGGAAGGTGGACACCGGCCCCCGGATCACCCGGCCCGCCTCCAGTTCCTGCCGCCAGCGGGGAATGGTGGTGGCGTATGGCACGCCGTGCAGCAACGGGTTGTCGATCTGGGGCGGCACCCCCGGCGCGCACCGCTCGTAGCGTTGCGAACAGCACAGGCCGCCCTGGGCGTCCTCGTGATTCTCGAAGATGTACACCCGGCAAGCCCCAGCCGCCTCGCGCAGGCTTTCCAGCACCGCGTGCAGCGTCTCGTCGGTGCAGGGGCGCGACAGCAGGTCGCGGGCGCAGCTGGACAGCACCCGGTCGTACAGCAGGCGCAGCTGCATCTCGTTGCGGGCGCGCACCCGGTCCGAAATGTCGCGCGCCACCGCCACGATCAGGTCCCCGCGCGAGGAATGCCACGCGCTGGTGCTTATCTCCACGGGCACCAGGGTGCCGTCGGCCCGGCAGTAGCGGGCTTCCTGATCCAGAAGCGGCGCTCCCTGCAGCACGGTGCGCGAAATTTCCGAGCAGCGCTCCGGGGTCAGGGTGGGGTTGATGTCGCAAGGGCCCAGGGTCAACAACTGGTCGCGCGAAAGCCCCAGCAACGCGCAGGCCCCCCTGTTCACGTCCACGTGCAGCCCGGTCACCGGGTCGATGAGAAAGATGGCTTCGGCCGTGGCGTCCAGCGCCGCGCGGAAGCGGCGCATGGCCTCTTCCGTCTCCTTCATGTCGGTGATGTCCACGGCCAGTTCATAGCGGGCCATCCGCCCGCCGCCCAGCGGCACCAGCCTGTCGATGCACCGGAACCAGCGGTTCAGGGCCGGGTTGCGGAACTCCCAGACGTGGGCCTTTTCCGGCTCTTCGCGCAGGCGGGCGTTGTTGCAGAAGGGGCAGGGGGTGTCGCGCCCCTGCAGCGCCTGGTGGCAGGGGCGGCCCTCGCAGTCGCCCACAAGACGGCGCAACGCGGCGTTGACGTGGAGTATCTCGTGGGTGTCGATATCCGACAGATAGGCGCAGACCAGCCCGTCCACGGCCGGGGCGGCCATTTCCACGAAGGGCTCGGTGGTGTGGTCGTCGGAAAAGGAACTGCCCGCCCAATAACCGGGGATGGGAGGTTGGGGCGGGGACGGCCTGGGCTGCCCCGCATCGGCGCAGGCCGCGCCGGGCCTGGCGGACGTGGCGGACGTGCCGGACATGCCGGACATGCCGGAAAAACCAGACACGGCGGGCGGAACGGGAACGTCGGGGGGCATCCCCAATGCCTCGCGCAGGCGGCGGTTCTCGTCCTCCAGATGGCGCAGGCGACGGGTCATGTCATCAGTGCAGGGCTCCGCGCCGGGAACGGGGCCGGGACGCGCGCCGGCGCGCGCCACGCGGAGCATCGCATGGCCGCACTCCGTGGCGGGAGTCTGGTCCGGGGTCCGGGAACGGGGCTGCGCGGCCCCGTCGGCATCGTCCTTGCGCATGGCGTCCTCACGGGGTTCCCCCGTTGTCCGGGGGGCAACCGGCATAGTGCGCGAAACCGGGGCCAAACGCAACCGCCGCACGGCGTCCCGGGCAACGGGCGGGCTGGCCGACCAGGCCGGTGGGCGGCCCTCTCCGGCACTGTCCGGCACTGTCCGGCCCTGCACTTCCCCGCACGGGCCCACCCGCCGCGCGGCAAAACGGCGCATGCGCCTTGCGTGCCCCCCTGCCCGCCACTATAGTCCGCGCATGCGACATTCCAGCCACGACAGCCAGCGCGCCCGCACCTGCGACGGCGCGCAACCTGCGGCATACCGGCCCACGCGGGGCCGCACGCCCCTGCCCCAGCCCGCCTTTCTGCCCACAACCACGCGCGAGATGCGCGAGCTTGGCTGGGACCGGCTGGACGTGCTGCTCGTTTCCGGCGACGCCTACGTGGACCACCCCACCTTTGCCGTGGCCCTGCTGGGCCGCTGGCTGGTGGCGCACGGCTTTCGCACCGGCATCGTGGCCCAGCCCCGCTGGGACGCGCCACATCAGACGGACGACGTGGCCCGCATGGGCCGCCCCCGCCTGTTCACCGGCATTTCGGCGGGCGCGCTGGATTCCATGCTGGCCCACTACACCGCCTTCCGCAAAAAGCGCCACGACGACGCCTTCACCCCCGGCGGCCGCGCCGGGGCGCGCCCCAACCGGGCGGCCATCGTCTACGCCAATCTGGCGCGCCAGGCATTTCCCGGCCTGCCCGTGGTGCTGGGCGGCATAGAGGCATCCTTGCGGCGCATCAGCCACTACGATTTCTGGACCGACGCGCTGCGACGGCCCATCCTGCTGGACGCCAAGGCCGACCTGCTGGTGTGGGGCATGGGCGAACGCGCCCTGCTGGACGCGGCCTGCGCGCTGGACAAAGCCGTGGAGGCGGTGGGCGCGGACGAATACGACGCCGCCCTGCTGCCCCCGCTCGCGGAAATTTTCGACGCCATTCCCGGCACCGCCCGCATGGGCCGCGTGGCGGAATGGGACGCGGCCCCGGCGGACGATGCCGCGCGGGAGAGCGCCGACCAGCCTGACGACGGCGACGGCGGCGACGAAGGCAACGACACCGCCGCCCCGGTCATGCGCCTGCCCTCGCACGCCGCCATCACGGCGGACCCGCGCCTGCTCATGCGCGCCACCCTGCTGCTGGAGCGCCACGTGCACCGTGGCGACGCGCGGGCCATCCAGCCCGTGGACGACACCCCGGACCTCAGGGCCGCCCGCGCAGTGCTGCTGGCCCCGCCCGCGCCGCCCCTGTCGCCACGGGAAATGGACGCGCTGTACGCCCTGCCCTTCGCCCGGCGGGCGCACCCGTCCCACCGCGAACCCGTCCCCGCCGAGGAAATGATCCGCACCAGCATCACCACCCACCGGGGGTGCGGGGGCGGCTGCTCGTTCTGTTCGCTGGCCCTGCACCAGGGGCGGCACATCGCCTCGCGCAGCCGCGATTCGGTGCTGGATGAGGCCCGCCGCCTGAACGACATGGAGCGCTTCAACGGTTCCATCAGCGACGTGGGCGGCCCCAGCGCCAACATGTGGAACGCCCGCTGCACGCTGGACCCGGCCCGCTGCCGCCGGGCAAGCTGCACGCACCCGCGCGTGTGCCCCGGATTCGCCGTGAACCAGTCCGAGGCCGTGGAACTACTGCGCGCGGTGCGCGCCACCCCCGGCGTGCGCCACGTACGCGTGGCCAGCGGAGTGCGCTTCGACCTGGCCCTGCGCGACGATGAAGCCCTGCGCGCCTACACCATGGAATTCACCGGCGGCCAGCTGAAGGTGGCCCCGGAGCACATCTGCGACCGGGTGCTGAACCTGATGCGCAAACCCGGCCTCGGGGTGTTCGAGCGGTTCCTGACGGCCTTCGCCGACCATTCGACGGCGGCGGGCAAGGAGCAGTACGTGGTGCCCTACCTGCTCAGCGCCTTTCCCGGCTGCACCGACGACGACATGCGCACCCTGGCCCGCTGGCTGGCCGCACGCGGCTGGTCGCCCAAACAGGTGCAATGCTTCATTCCCACCCCCGGCACCGTGGCCACGGCCATGTTCTTCGCGGGCATCGACCCCGAGGGCAAGCCCGTGCCCGTGGCCCGCACCGACGCGGAACGGCTGCGCCAGCATCGCATCCTGATACCCGACTTCGGCCTGCCGCCCGGCGCGGGGGGCAGGAAGGACGGGCGCGCGCAGGGCCGGGCCGACGAACGCCCCGACCGGCGACCTGACCGGCGGCCGGGACGGGGGCCACGACCGGAAGGACAGGGCAACCGGGACGACCGCTGCGAAACGGACAGAACCGGCCGTTCCGGACGGCAGGCCGGACGACAGGACTCGCGGCAGGGCGGGCGGTCCGAAACCGGGGGCGGAAGCCCCGGCGACGCGAGGCGTGAGCATGACAGGCCGGGGGGCAGGTCCGGCCCTGAAGGGCGTGGGAATCGTGGAAACCGCGACGCTGGAAGCGACGGACAGAGCGGACAGGCGGGGCGGAACGGCAAGGCGGGACGGTTTGGCAAGGGCGGGCGCTGACGCCGCCCGGCCTGACGGGACGTCCGGCACGCAACGGCAGCAGATCCGGCATATCCGGCAGGTTCAGCGGGTTCAGCAGGTTCGGCGGGCAGGCCGCCCGTCAGGCGGGACATTCAGGCCGAGCATTCAGCAGACATCGTCATCGGAAGGGAACGGCGGCGCGCCGTCCGTTGCTGGCCGCGCGCCATCCCGCGTGCGATCCTCGGACCCCAGCTTGCCCGCGCGGTGACGGCGCAGGGCATGCAATGCGGCCTCGCGCACGGCGTCCCCGCCATGGCGCAGCAGCGCGGCCAGCGCCGTGGCGGGCGGCGCATCCCGCCCCGCCTCCTCGCGCCGCGCGGGCATGGCCAGCACCCGGCAGGAATGCTCTTCCGGCAGGGCGCGGCACAAGGCGTTTTCCACCACCAGCAGCGCTTCCAGCGATCCCGCCGCGCCCATTGCGCCCATTGCACCAGTCGAGGAGCGGGCGGGCCCGCGCCCCCGCACCGGGCATGCGCCCCCTTCTCCCACCGGTCCGCCTTCGGGCGAAAGGGCCACGGCCACCGGCCCGGCCCACGCCGTGGGCAACGCGCCCAGCACCGCCGCCGCCCGCCGCGCATCGCGCACGGCCAAGTGGCGCAGCACGGCCACGGCCACGGCCAGCCCCTCGGCCGTCAGCAGGCGGGCCAGGGTCACGGCGGGCACCCCCAGCAGCAGCGCGAAGGGCTCCACGCCATGCGACGCATCCGCACCGTGACGGCGGGCCTGTCCGTCTCCGGGGCCGCTGCCCGGCGCAGCCTCGCCGTCCCTTTCCGCCTCGGCAGTCCCGTTGGCTTCGGAATCTCCGGCGGACCCCGCCGCAGCGTCTGCCGCGTCTGCCGCATCAAGGCAGGCCCGCACCTCGCGCATGTCGTCCGGCCCCAGCGCCCGCATGAGCAGGCGGCGCACCTGCGCCTCGCCTTCCAGCACCAGGTCCTCCGCACCGGCCAGACCCGCGCCGTCGTCGCGCAGCACGGCCTCCACCTGCTCCGCGTACAGCGAACCCAGGCCGCGCATCACCTTCACGAAGCGGGCCGCCGCCTCGGGACGCAGGGCCGCCAGGGTCTGCGCGGCATGCACCTCGCCCAGCGCCAGGGTGCGCACCACAAAGCGCTGTTCCGGCGACAGCACCTGCCGGAACAGCCGCCGCCGGGCCATGCGCCGCCGCACCTCGGCCCCTAGCTCCGGCCCCAGCAACGCCAGCACGGCGTCGCGCCGCAGCGGGGCCAGCCGGGCCGCCACCACCGCCGCCGTCTGCGGATGCCCCCCTGCCAGATGTTTGGCCAGTTCCGCGTCGGACAGCACCTGCAACCGATCATGGGCCGATTCGGCGGTTTCGGTCTGCTCCGGGGCCAGCAGCACGGCCTCGTCGGCCAGCAGGTCCGCCAGCGGCAACAGCATGGCCAGGGGCAACGCCAGCATCAGGTGGCCACCCCAAGGTGCACAGGGCCCACGCCGCGCCGGGGGGGCCAGTTCCTGCGGAATGGACGGCGGGGAAGGCGCGGGGGGGGAAACGGGGGACGGCCAGTGCAGCACCACCTCGAAGGGCGTGGCCACCAGCGGCTCGCCAAGGGCCGTCCAGTCGGGGCGCAACGCCTCGCGCGCGTGGACGGGCTGGCCCGGCTCGCCGGGGAGCGCGTCGCAGCCCGAGGTCTCAATTTCGAAATAGGGCAGGAAGGCCCATTCCAGGTCCAGTTGCAACTGGCGGCCAAGGTGCGCGCACAGCCCGGCCTCTGCATGACCCGGCCGCCAGCCGTTGCGCCCCCCGGACCCGGAAGTTCCGGGAGGGCCGAGCGGCCCGAACGAACCGAAGGAACCGAACGAACCGGGCGACCCCGGCTGCAGGGACATGGAGTCGTCGTCGGTTCCGGTCCACGCCCCGGCCATCACGCGCGGGTCCACCCCCAGCGCCAGCCAGGTGGCCGTTTCGCGCAGGGGATGGTCGAACAGCAGCGCGGCCGTGCCTTCCAGCGGCACCACCCCGAAGCGGTGCATGGCGGGCCGCGCCAGCAGCCCGGCGCAACCGGCCATGTCGTACAGCCGGGTCTCTCCGGGGATGACCTCGCAGCCCACCCCGCACAGCGCGCCCATGCGCCGGGCCGCCGCGTCGGCGAAGCGGCGCACGATGCGTTCCAGCAACGGCAGACGGCGCAACACCGGCAGCCCGCCGCCGGGGCGGGGGAGCAGGTCGCGCAGGCCGGTGAGGCCATCGGTGCAGCGCAGCGGGCCGGGCACGCGGCCGAGCGGCCCGGCTGGCCCGGCTGGCTCGTCCGGGGGAAGCTGGCCGGAGGAAGCCCGGCCCGGAGGAACATCGCGAAAACCGAGAACTCCGGCCCCCAGGGAACGGGGGACGCGGCTCCTGCCGCCTCCCTGCACCACCACCAGTTCGGGCGCAGGGAATCCGCCGTCCTCTGCCCCCGGCGCATTCGGGGTACTCGGGGCAACAAACGAGCCCGCCCCGCCAGACCCGCCGGGCTCGCCAGACCCTGCGGCCCCTGGGGACAGGCGTGATTGCCCGCCGGGCGCATCGCCGCCACCGCCGCTTCCGGCAATGCGCCGGGCGCGGCGGAAGGGAAGCACCTTGCGGTGGGGTGGCCTGCGCTCCTTCATGGGGCCTCCAAGGGGGTTCCCGCCCTTACCGCCACCTACGCCAAAATGCAGCCGCCGCCAAGCGCGATGCGCGGCGCGGACTTTACGGCGGCGCGCGGCGCGGGTATCGTTTCCGCCTGTCCGGAAACATCCCGCAAGGAGGCGACATGCCCCGCCACTGGCTGTTCAAGACCGAGCCCGGCTGCTTCTCCATCGCCCACCTGGCCGCCCTGCCCGGCGCAACCTCCAGTTGGGACGGCGTGCGCAACTACCAGGCCCGCAACTTCATGCGCGAGATGCGCCTGGGCGACCTTGGGCTGTTCTACCACAGCGTCACCAACCCCTCGGTGGCCGGGGTGGTGGAAATCGTGCGCGAGGCCTACCCCGACCACACCGCATGGGACCCGGAGGACCGCCACTTCGACCCGGCCTCCACGCCGGATGCGCCCCGCTGGTTCATGGTGGACGTGCGGCTGGTGCGCACCTTTGCCCGGCCAGTGCCGCTGGCCCAACTGCGCACCCTGCCGGAACTGGCGGACATGGAGCTTCTGCGCAAGGGCAGCCGCCTGTCGGTACAGCCGGTGAGCCCCCTGGAATTCGCAACGGTGCTGCGCCTGGCCGACGCCGACGCATAGGCGGCAGGTCCGACAGAGCTGGCAGCCCTGGCAGCCCTGACAGACATGGCAGCCCCGGCGACTCCGGCGACTCCGACATCGGGCGCCCTGCCCCCACATACCCGCAATCACCCCACGGACGCCCCATGACCAAGGAACTGGAAGACCGGCTGGCCCGGTTGGAAGAGACCGTCTATTTTCAGGAACAGGCCCTGCGCGAACTGAACGACGCGCTGGTGCGCCAGCAGGCTCAACTGGACGAGACGGACCGGCTGCTGGCGGCGGCACGCGAACGGTTGCGCTCGCTGACCCAGATGATGGAGGACGACGGCGGCGAGGATACCGGGCCGCCGCCACATTACCTGTAGCGGCTTTCATGTGAACGGCGGATGGGGCAGCCCGTCCACCGGTTTTCCGTTCAGGCGTCGGGCTTGTGGCGGCATTGCCCGATGGCGCTGCATGCAAGAGATGCGGGGGATGCCGGTCGGCCACGGTCCGGCGCGCCCGTGTCCGTGACGTCCGCTACGGTTTGCGCCCACGCGGCCACCCGGCGGGCCAGATGCCCGGCCAGCAGCACGCCCAGCCACGTGCCCGCCGCGTTGGCGGCCATGTCCGCAACAGAGGCCACCCGGCCGGGCACATACGCCTGCGCCAACTCCAGCCCCACGCCCAGCAGGGCCATGGACCACGCCGCCCGGCGCGCCGCCGGGGTCGACCCGGATGGCGAAGGCAACTGCTGGCGGCCCCGGAAAGACTCCGCCGCCAGCAGCGCCAGCAGCAGGTAGGCCAGCGCGTGCCACAGCTTGTCGATCTGCGGCACGTCCAGCAGCATGTCCGGCTGGGGAATCAGCGACTGGCGCACCACCACGGCCACGGCCAGCCCCCACGCACAGCGCGTGCAGGCAACCCGCCAGGGGTGGCTGGCCCACCAGGCCAGCAGGGACGATGTCGGGGAGCCGTGTTTCCGGAAATCGGGCATCGGGTGCAGTCCTGCATGAAAGCGGCCGGGCCGCTGGTAAAACCCTCGGAAGGAATGTCCGAAGGCCGGAACATCAGGCGTGGCGCGCCGCGCCACATCAGCGCAGCCGTCAGCCGCCCCCCGTGCACGGTGAGCGGGGCGGGGCTTCCTGCTTCGGCACGCCGTCGTCGCCCGGCGGCGCGCAAGGGCCGCAGGGGCCGAATTCCACGGGCAGCCCGGCGGCGTGCCAGGCGTCCATGCCGCCCGCGATGCGGTAGGCCACGGCAAACCCCTGCACCACGGCGGCTCGGGCGGCGGAATCGCTGCGGGTGGACGTGGCCCCCTCGCACACGAAGGCCACGGACGGACACTGCGCGGCGCACAGCACCTTGTGCAGCCACCAGCGCCGCAGCAGCCGCGCCACCCAGGTCAGGGGCAGGGGAAAGCACAGCGCGCCGGGCACGTGACCGGCCTCGTAGTCCGGCGCATCGCGCACGTCGACCACGCTCAGCGTGCCCGCCTGAGCGCGCCGCCACGCCTCTTCGGGGGCCAGCAACCCGTAGCCGCCCGAAGCCGCCTGCCGCAGCAGCCCAGCCGAAAATTCCCGCGTATCGTCAGCCATGCGCCGTTACCCGTCCCTCCCCTGCACGGTTCCACCCTGCCCGCCACGTAACACGGCGCGGACAGGACGAAAAGCCCGGCCGCGCCGCGTGGCATGCGTATGGTCCGGCGGGACGCACTGCGCCCCACCTGTCACTTCCTAGACTTCGCCGCCCTTCAAGGAAGCAGGCGCCTCCGGCCCGCTCTTCAGGCACTTGAGCACATGGGCCATGTTGCGGCCCAGGTTGACCATGGTGCGGATGCCTTCCTCGTCGCCGTTGACGTCGCCGGGGGCCAGGCCGATGCCCACGTTCCAGTAGCTGGAGCACGGCACCACCATCTCGGCGATGCCGAAGAAGGCCATCAGCCCGTTGTACACCTGCTGCGCGCCGCCGCGCCGCACGGCCACCACGGGCGCGCCCACCTTCATGCGCAGCGCCCCGCCGTTGGCGATGGACACCATGCCCGCGCGGTCGATGAGGGCCTTCATTTCGGTGGAGACGTTAGCGAAATAGGTGGGGGATCCCAGGATGACGCCGTCTGCCTTGTGCATGGCGGCGATCCATTCGTTCATGGGGTCGCCGGTCTGGATGCACTGGCCGTCTTGCTTCTCGAAACACTTCATGCAGGCGATGCAGCCGCGCACGGCCTTGCCGCCCACGCGGAATTCCTCGGTGGTGACGCCCGCGGCCTCAAGTTCACGCCGGACGGTGCCGAGCAGGATGGACGTGTTGCCGTTCTTGCGGGGGCTGCCGTTGAAAACGACGACATGCATGGGAATATCCTCCGGTTGGGATGGGGACATGGTGGGGGTCGCACGGCCCGCACACCATCCGGAGGCTGGGCCGCGCGCCCTGCCCGCTCCGGCCAGGGAAGGCGGAACGAAGCTGGAGCGCACGACCCGTATCCGGGCTATTGCGCGGGGCCTGCGGCGGTTTCTTCCGCCGGGCCGTCGGCCTCTTCGACAAGCAGGCCCAGCGGCACGTACGGGCCAAGGGGAATCAGTTCGAACTCTATCTGCCCCTGCTTGACCAGGGGCAGCGTGTTGATCAGCGACTGCGCCTCTTCCATGGAGGGGGCTTCCAGCACCATGACGGTGCCGGACCGGTCCTGCCGGAAGTACACCTCGCGGACCACGTCGGCGAGGTACATCTTGATGGTATGGGCCACTTCCTTCAGGAAGTTTGCGCGGATGACGTCGGGGGTGGCGTCTTCGCGAACCTTGTCGATGGCGAGAATCTTCATGCGCGGCTCCTCGTGGAATTCGGGTTGCACCCGGTCCACGACGGGTACGCGGTTTCGCCGTCTCGCTCAAGGCCCTAGTGGCCTGCCGCACGGGGGTAAATGCCGGGCATGCGCCCCAGCCCCCCCCCTCCTCGACCGGCCACCTGCCGCCGGGTAGGCCCCGCTATTCCCCGGCAACCTCGCCGCGCGCCACGGGACAGTAGAAGCCACGGTTCTCGCGCAGGGGGCCGTAACACTTGTTGCACGAGATGCACGCGGCGCGGGCATCGTCGCCTTCCGCCCAGCGGCGCACCAGGCCGGGTTCGCGGATCAGCGGGCGGCACAGCGAAAGCATGTCCGCCGTGCCCTCGTCCACCAGTTGCTGCGCCACCTGCGGGGTGCGGATGCCGCCCACCAGGATCAGCGGCGCGCCCATCTCGGACTTGAAGCGGCGGGCGGCCTCGCGGTACCACGCCTCGTCCTCGGGCGTGCGGATGCGGGTCACCCGGGCGGGCATGCGGTTGGGCGGGTTCATGGCCGTGCCGCCGGACATTTCCACGGCGTCCACCCCGGCGGAAACGGCGTGCCGGGCCGTTTCCAGCATCTCGTCCACCTCGAAGCCACCGTCCATGAAGTCGGAGCTGTTCAGCTTCACCCACACGGGAAAGCTCGGCCCCACGGCCTCGCGCACGGCGCGCACCGCCATCAGCAGGGGACGCATGCGGTTTTCCAGGCTGCCGCCGAACTGGTCGGTGCGCTTGTTGCGCGCGGGCGACAGAAACTGGCTCAGCAGGTACCCGTGCGCCCCGTGCACCTGCACCCCGTCAAAGCCCGCCTGCACGGCACGGCGCGCGGCGGCGGCCAGTGCGGCCACCACTGCGTCGAGGTCCGCTTCGGTCATTTCGCGCATGGGCAGAAAGCCTTCGCGCTCGAAGGGGGTGGCGGTCATGCCGGGTTCGCCCGTGGCCGGAGTGTGGGCGAGGCCGCCCGCGTGGGCCAGCTGGGCCACGATGCGCCCGCCGCCCGCATGCACGGCGTCTGCCAGCATGCGCAGGCCGGGAATGCACGCGTCATCATGCATGCCAAGCTGGCGGGGTCCCGCCTGCCCGCGCTTTTCCACATAGGCATGGCCGGGTATGACCACGCCCACGCCGCCCTTGGCCAGTGCGCCCAGCACCTCGGCCAGGGCCGGGGTGGCCAGGCCGTCGTCGGTGGCCAGACCTTCCCAGGTGGCGGAACGGACGAAGCGGTTGGGCGATTCCAGGTTGCCGATGCGCACGGGCGCGAAAATGGATGCGCTCATGGGGTCTCCGTAGCGCGCCGCCCTGCCCCAAAATGGGAAACGGCGCGAAGATGTTGATGAAGTATTGGGGCGGATGCCGGGCGAATACCGGACAAATGCCGGGGAGATGCCGAGAAAAACGCCGGGGAGAAAGGGCGGCGGGGTGCCGCCCCCCGTCATTTCTTGCGGTCGGCCAGCAGCACCCCGGCCACGCCGATGTCTTCCGGCTGGCGGCAGTCGATGAGCACGGTGATGGTTTCCGGCGGCAGCTTCATGACGCGCGCCGCCGTGGCGGTAAGTTCGCGCACCAGTTCGCGCTTGTCGTCCGTCTCCATGTGGTTGGCCACAACGCTGATGATGGGCATGCTACCACCCGTTCCAGTGAATCTTGGCTTCGTCGTAGCGGTCCTGCGGGGCCAGTTCCTGCGCCGGGTGACCGATGACGATGAACCCCAGCGGCACCACGTTGTCCGGCAGGCCGAGCAGGCGGCGGAAGCCGTCCTCGCGGTCCTTCATGGGGTGCACGCCGGTCCACACCGCGCCCAGCCCCTTGCCATGCACGGCCAGCAGGATGTTCTGCACGGCGGCGGAGCAATCCTGCACCCAGTAGCCGGGGTACTTTTCCGCCGTCAGGTCGGCGCACACCAGAATGCCCAGCGGGGCCTTTGCGGACATGGCGGCATACTGGCTGAACGCGGGGATGGCCTCGAGCAACGCGCGGTCGTCCACGACCACGAAGCGCCACGGCTGGGCATTGCCCGCGCTGGGCGCGGCCATGGCGGCGGCCAGGATGTCGCGCACGTCGGACGCGGCAACGGGGGCCTCGGTATACTTGCGGATGGAGCGACGCCCGTGGATGGCGGAAAAGACGTCCATGAAAACCTCCTGCGCCTGATGCGGCATGGTTGGTGGCGACTCGGGCCGCCCTTGCCCGGCAGGTCCGGATGATTGGGGGAGACGGGCGACCGGTGGTGTCAAAATACCTACTTGGGCGTTTTCATCAAGTACGCACCATTTTGTGGCATAGTATCCTGCTGCATACCATAGGGCCTTGAAAGATACCGCGCATGGTACTATGTTTCGGGCGGAGGTACCAGATGGTCACGGCATGCACCCTCAAGCACTGCGCGGGCAAGGAATACTATTGCTCGCTGGAGCTGACCCTGCAGGTCATCGGCGGCAAGTGGAAGCCCATCATCCTGTGGCGGCTGGGGCAGGACGGCACGTTGCGCTTCAGCGAACTGCGGCGCATCATGCCCAACATCACCCAGAAGATGCTCACCCAGCAACTGCGCGAACTGGAATCGGACGGCGTGCTGCACCGCGAGGTATACCCCCAAGTGCCGCCGCGCGTGGAATATTCGCTGACCGAGCTTGGCCGCAGCGTGCTGCCGGTGCTGTCCGAGATGTGCAAATGGGGCCACGCCTTCGAGGCGCGGCACGGCACCTCGGACACCGGGCGCACCACCCGCGCCGCAGCGCCGGCCAACGGCGGCGGCCCCGGCGACGATATGGACATGGCCGTGGGCGAGGTGTAGCCCGGCAGCCGCCGGATTTCCGTCCCCCCAGAAAAACGAACGCGCCCGGTCAGACGACCGGGCGCGCTTTCATTTGCTGATGGATATCGTGGCTCACCACACATCGCGCAAGCAAAGCAGAGCCGTCCCCACGAAGGCAATGCCCGCCCCGGCAATGGCGCGGGGCGTGGGCCAGCGCCGCTCCACCATGGCGGCCACGGGAATGATGAAAATGGGCTCCAGCCCGATGAGCGTGGCGGCAATGCCGGTCTTGGTCGCGCCAATGGCCACCAGCGACAGCCACACCCCCACCACCGGCCCGATGAGCGAGGCCACCAGCAGCAGGCGAAAGTTACGGCGGTCCTGCTCGGTGCCCCGCACCACGGACAGCGCGGGGCGCAACCGGCCGGTCAGCATGGCCGTGGGCCAGAACACGCCCATGGCCACCACCATGCGCAGCAGGGCCGCGAACAGCGGGTCCACGCCTTCCGCCAGCCCCTGCTTGGACAGCACCATACCGCTGGAAAGCGCCAGCGCCGAGGCCAGGGCCAGCCCCACCCCGCGCATGCGCACCTTGCGCGACGGGGGCACCGCGCCCTCCGGCACCGTGCCGCCGTCGCCCACCACCCAGGCCACCCCGGCCGTGGCGATGAGAATGCCCGCCATGCCCATGGGGCCGATGGTCTCGCCCAAAAACAGATAGCCGAGCACGGCGGTGATCACCGTGGACAGCGACTGCACCAGCAGGGCCACCCGCGCGCCCACCTGCACCACGCCGGAATAGAACAGCAGGTCGCACAGGGCCACGCCGAACACCCCGGAAAGGGCCAACGCGGCCAGGGCCAGGGGACTGGGGCCGCCTGCCCCGCCCGCCCCGGTTGGGGCGGGCGCGCCGGCGGTCATCACCCCGCCGCCGAAGAACAGCACGGACGCCCCCCACCACGCGCCGAACATGACGATGCAGATGGGCAGGCGCAGCAGGATCAGGGTGTGGGCGCCGAGACGCCGGGAGAGGATGGCGTGGATCTGGCACGAAACCGCCCAGAGGGCGGCGGTGGACAGGGCGGCGATTTCGCCGGTCCCGAAGGCGGGCATGCGGGTCCTCCGCTGTGCGGACGGGTGGAACGGGACGGGGGCGGCGCGGCGTCTGCTTGGGCAGCGCCCGGCATTCGGCAACGCGGCGGCGGCGCGCTGCGCCTGTGGCGGCGGGCTGCCCGAGCGCACGCTCTCACGGAGAGCAGCGCGACACGCCCACGCCCTACGCCCTGCGGCGCGCGGGGTCAACCGTGCGGCGCGGCACGGCGACCGGCGGGAGAGGCGAGGCCATGCCGACGGGCCGGAATCAGGCCAGCCCCTTCTCGCGCAGGATGCCCCAGCACAACAGCGGAAAGTCGGTGATCAGCCCGGACACGCCCCAATCGATGAAGCGGCGCATGTCCGCCTCTTCGTTCACGGTCCAGACGTTGACGGCAACGCCCATGGCCCGCAGGGCCGCCACGTCCGCTTCGGTGACGATGTCGTCGCCGGGGTGGTAGGCCACCACGCCAAGGTCGCGGCACAGGGCCACCGGGTCGGCCGGACGCACGTCCTCCACCAGCGCGGCAAGGGCCAGCGCGGGCTCCATGGCCGCAGCGTGGCGCAGGTAGTCGTGCCGGAACGATGACAGGATCGCCTGTTCCGTCAGGCCGTGCGCGCGAATGGATTCCAGCACGGCGCGGACCACCGCCGCGTCCCCCGGATACGTGGGACTGCCGGGGCTGCCGTCGGCGTTGACGGTCATGTCCTTGATCTCCACGTTGACGCGCCAGCCGTGGTCCGCCGTGAAGGCCAGGGCCTCGTCCAGCGTGGGAATGCGCAGGCCGGGGAACAGGGCCAGGTCGTCGGCGGTCACGCCGCCCGACGCCACCTGCCCGAAGGGGTCGGCGGCATGGTACCAGCCGCCCGCGTCCAGCCCGCGCACCTCGTCCAGGGTGAAGTCGCACACCCGCCACGGGGCGCGGTTTGCGTACTCCGGGCGGGAGGCCACGTCGGTGGTGCGCTCAAGGGTGTCGTCGTGCACCACCACCAGATGCCCGTCGGCGGTGAGTTGCACGTCCAGTTCCCACAGGTCCGCGCCCTCCTCCAGCCCGCGCTGGGCGGCGAGGATGGTGTTTTCGGGCGCCACGGAGCGCGCGCCGCGATGGGCGATGCACAGTACCCGCCCTGCTCGCGGGGCGAAATATCCTTCACGGGGCGTGGTTGCGCCGGACATGCTGACCTCCTGAAAATTCTAGCAAAGGCACGACTCCCTGCATGGACTACGTACCCCGGATAAAAAGTTTGGGAGGTTGGGGGGGCCGGGGGGAAGGAACCCTTTCGCTCTGCGGTCGCCATCCGTAAGGTTCGCGCTCCGCGCTTACCTAACGGCTGCCGCAAAAGGTTCCTTCCCCCCGGTTCATCTCCAACACTCTCTAACTACTGACTTCAGTTCTCCGCCCCACATACAGATTCACGCACGCCACCAGCGAGGTGCCCACGATGAGCAGGAAGGAGATGGCGTTGATGACCGGGGTGGAGCCGTCGCGCACCTGCAGGTACAGGTTGATGGGCAGGGTGGGTTCCGAGCCCACCAGGAACAGCGTGGTGTTGAAGTTCTCGAACGACATCAGGAAGGCCACGGCCCCCGCGCCGATGATGGCGGTGCGCAGAAACGGCAGGGTGATGTAGCGGATCACCTCCAGCCGGGTGGCCCCCAGGTTCAGCGCGGCCTCTTCCAGGGTGCGGTCGAACTTCTTCAGCCGCGCGGACACCACCAGGGTGACGAAGGTGGTGATGAACGAGAACTGCCCCAGCACCACCAGCCAGAAGCCGGGCCGCAGGATGCCCACGTCAATGCCCAGCACGTCTTCCATGAAGGTCCCCGCCGTGGTGGCCGCGATGAGGATGGAAATGCCCAGAATGACGCCGGGCACCACCAGCGGGGCCAGCATCAGGAAGTACAGCGCGCCCTTCAGCGGAAACTCCTCCTGCTCGAACAGAAAGGCCGCGCAGGTGCCCACCAGCGTGGCCAGCGCGGACACCAGGACGGCGGTCTGGGCGCTGGTGAGGATGGACGACAAATTGCCCCGGTCGTGAAAGATGCCGGTGCGCGCGGGCAGGTCGGCCAGAAACCAGTCCAGCGTGAAGCCCTTCCACGGCAGCGAGGGAAACTGCGAATCGTTGAAGGCCAGGACGCAGGTGACCGCCAGCGGCGCGAACAGAAAGACGAAATACAGCGCCACGTACAGGCCGTAGCCCATGGTGTAGCCGCGCGAGCGCGGCAGCGAACGGATCATTGCACCACCCTGCTCAGTTTCTGGCCGGTCAGCCTCAGCCCCAGCCAGATGATGCACGACGACAGCGCCAGCAGCAGAAAACCGAAGGCCGCGCCCTGGTTCCAGTTGAAGCTGGCGATGAACTGGTTGTAGATCTGCTCGGTGAACCACAGCGAGTTCTTGCCGCCCATCAGGTTGGGCGTCAGGTAGTTGCCGAGGGTGAGCATGAACACCACGATGGCCCCGGACATGATGCCCGGCATGCAGTGCGGCACCACGATGGTGCGCATGATGGTCCAGGGGCCCGCCCCAAGGTCGTAGGCGGCCTCGATGAGGCTGTCGTCCAGGCTTTCCAGCACGGAGACCAGCGGCACCACCATGAACAGCATGGAGGTGTACACAAGGCCCATGATCATGGTGGCGTCGTTGTACAGCATCTCCACGGGCGCGGCGGTGATGCCGAGCCCGGTCAGCCAGTGGTTCAGCACGCCGCTTTCGCGCAGCAGGATCATCCAGCCGTACACCCGCACCAGCTCGCTCACCCAGAACGGCAACAGCAGCATGGTCAGCAGAAAGCGCGAGGTGTTCCGCGCCACCACCTTGGTCACGTAGAAGGCCACGGGCAGGGAAACCAGAAAGGTCAGCAGGGTGACCAGCACCGAATACCCGGCCGTGCGCACGAAGGTGAGCCAGTAGATGGGTTCCGCGAAGAACTGGCGGTAGTTTTCGAAGCTCCAGCCCTCGTCGCCGAAGGACGGGTCCATGCGGAAGGACATGATCAGCAGGTCGATGTGCGGCAGCACGATGAGCAGCCCCAGCCACAGCACCACCGGGGTCAGGAACAGCGCCAGGGTCAGGCGCAGCCCCGGCCCGGCCTTGGAAGCCGCCACGGCGCTCATCGTCCGCTCCCGGCCGCGAAGCAGATGCCCGCGCGGTCGTCCCAGCCCACGGTAATGCGGTCGCCGGGCTTGATGTGGTCGTACAGGCGGTTCTGGGGCAATGCCACCATGACCTCGCGCCGCGAGCCTTCCGGGTGGGTCAGCAGGCGGCTGGCCGCGCCGTCGAACAGGATGGCCTGCACCTGCACCGACGCGCGGTTGGCGCAGGCCCCGCGCGGCGGCAGGGGGGCGTCACCGCCGGGGGCGGCGTCCTCCGCATAGTCCGGCGCATAGTCCGGCGCATCACCCGTCACGCACGCCGCGCCGTCCGGGTCGATGAGCACGGCCTCGGGCCGGATGAACATGTCCACCCGAGCGCCCCTGGCAAGCCCGGCGGCCACCCGGGCGCGGAACACCGCGCCTTCGTCGGTGCGCACCACGCCCGCATCGCCCGCCACCTCTTCCAGCGTGCCCGTCCAGACATTGGTCTCGCCCACGAAACCGGCCACGAAGGCCGATGCCGGACGGCGGTACAGGTTGCGCGGGGTGTCCACCTGCTCGAAGCGCCCGGCGTTCATGACCGCCACGTGGTCGGACATGACCAGCGCCTCGGACTGGTCGTGGGTGATGTAAACGAAGGTGGTGCCCACCTCGGCCTGCAGGGTCTTCAGCTCCACCTTCATCTGCTCGCGCAGTTTCAGGTCCAGCGCGCCCAGCGGCTCGTCCAGCAGCAGCACGGCGGGCTCAAGCACCAAGCAGCGGGCGATGGCCACGCGCTGGCGCTGCCCGCCGGAAAGCTGGGCGGGCATCTTGGCCCCGTAGCCGGGCAGCCCCACGCGCTCCAGCACGTCCTGCACCTTGCGGGCGATGTCGCCCCCGGCCATGCCCCGGCGCTTGAGGCCGAAGGCGATGTTTTCGGCCACGGACATCATGGGGAACAGCGCAAGATGCTGGAATATCAGGTTCACGGGGCGGCGGTTGGGGGCAATGCCCGCCATGTCGCGTCCGCGAATGGCGATGACGCCGGAATCGGGCGACTCGAACCCCGCGATCATGCGCAAGAGGGTGGTCTTGCCGCAGCCGGAAGGGCCGAGGATGGAAAAGAACCTGCCCTGCTCCACCTCGAACGACACGTCATCGACCGCCGTGAACTTCTCGAAGCGCTTGACGACGTTGCCGACGGAAAGGTCGGGGAAAATATCTGGGGACATCTGGTCGTGCACTCCCGCCGCGCAGGGCCGCGCGCCCGCCCTCCATCGGCCGTTCCGGCAGCCATCTGCCGGGACCGTGCAGGACGAGGAACGCGGCCGCCATGCGCGGCGCGTCTGGCAGGCCCCCTCTGCCGGGGCCGTCCGGTATCCGTTGCGGTTCCCCCCCGTGCCGCGCAGGGGCGAAACCGCCGGGCCCTGCATGCCCGGCGTGTCCTGTTCCGGATAAAACGGAAGCGGGGCGTCGCCCTGCCGGACTGCGGCAGCGGCGGCGCCCCGGCGTTCTGCTACTGGGCGGCCTTCACCCGGTCCAGCGCCTTGCCTTCCATGGCTTCGAGCTTGGCGGGCACGGGCGGGTACCACTTGATGTTGTCGATGACCTGCTGAGGGTAGCAGCGTTCGAAGTCGGCGCGGAACGCGGGCTTCAGGCGTTCGCCCACGCCCACGGCGGCGGTGGGGGTGTCTTCGGCGTTGGTGAACACGGCCGCGTTCTCGGGCCGCATCATGAAGTTGATCCACTTGTACGCGGCGTCCACGTTGTCGGCCTTGGCGGGAATGGCGAAGGTGTCGATCCAGCCCAGCGCGCCGGTGGTGGGGGCCACGAAGTCGATGTCCGGGTTTTCGGCGTGCAGCTTGAAGCCGCCGTTGTCCCAGGCCTGGGCGATGTGCACCTCGCCCGAACGCATGGATTCCAGCAGCGCGTCGCCGTTGGTCCAGTAGTTCTTCACCACGCCCTTGGCGGCGATGAGCTTGCCTTCCACCTGGTCCAGCATCTTCTGGTAGGCGGCTTCATCGGCATAGAGGGCAAAGGGGTCGACGCCCATGCCGAAGGCCTGCGCGATGAGGGTGGGGCGCTTCAGCCGGTAGCTGACGCGCCCGGCGTACTTGGAATCAAGCAGGTCGGCGAAGCTTTTGGCCTCGGGCGCAAACTTGCGGTTCACGATCAGCCCGTCGGTGCCCCAGCAGAACGGCACGGCGTAGGACTTGCCCTTGACCAGGGTGTTCTTTTTCACCGCGTCGAGCATGGAGGGAATGAACCGGGGGGCCTCGATGCGGCCGAAGTCGATGGCCTGGTACAGGCCGAAGCTTTCCTGCACCGAAGAGATGCGGTCCTGGCTCGGCTGGGCGAGGTCGAAGCCGCCGCCGCGCGTGGCGCGCAGCTTGGCGATCATTTCCTCGTTGTTCGAATAGGTCACCTGCACCTTGTAGCCGGTCTCCTTCTCGAACTTCTCCACCAGTTCCGCCGGGGCGTAGCCCTTCCAGGTCAGCAGGCGGAACTCCTTGGGCGCGGCCTGGCCCAGGCAGGGCAGCAGCAGCACCGTGATCATCGACAGCACCGACAACAGCTTCTTCGTCATTTGCAGCCTCCGAGAATGATGGGTTTGCCGCCCGCACGCCAGTCCCGACGCCACGCGCGGGGCGTGGCCCCCGTAATGACAGCGCCACGTTACGCATGCGTCACGGTCGCGCGACCACGTATCCCAAGCTACTCCAAAACGCTGCCGCTGTCACCGAATGGCGTGGCGGTGCGCGCTCCGTGCCGCGCGAAGGCCTTCGGCCGTGTACAGGGCCAGGGCCGTCCAGATGCACCCGAAGGTCAGCATGTGGGCCGGGGTTACCTGTTCGCGAAACACGAAGGCCCCCAGCAGAAAGGCAATGCTCGGCGCGATGTACTGCATGATCCCCAGCGTGGTCAGGCGCAGCCGCCGCGCCGCGAAGGCGAAACACACCAGCGGGGTGGAGGTGGCGATGCCCGCTCCCACCAGCAACAGGTCGGTAAGCCGGGCCTGGTGCCCCAGCGCGCCGCCCCCCTGCCAAGCCAGCCAGCCCAGGTACCCGACGGCCACGGGGGCCAGCAGCAGCGTTTCCAGGAACAGGCCGGGGATGGATTCCACCTTCACCAGCTTGCGCAACAGGCCGTAGAACGAGAAGGACACGGCCAGCACCAGGGCCACCCACGGCAGCCTGCCGTAGGAGACCAGCATGGACAGCACCCCCGTGGCCGCGATGGCGATGGCCACGAGCTGCACCCGGCTTGGCCGCTCGCCCAGCACCAGCGCGCCCAGCAGGGCGTTGACCAGCGGGGTCATGTAGTAGCCGAGGCTGGTTTCCAGCACCATGTTCGAGTTCACGGCCCAGATGTACAAAAACCAGTTGCCCCCGATGAGCAGACTGCTGCCGATGATGGTCAGCAGGCTGCGGCGCGAGGCCACGGCGGCGCGCACTTCCGCCAGGCGGCGCCCCAGCAGCACCAGCGGCAGCAGGACCACCACCGACCAGGCGATGCGGTGGCACAGGATTTCAAAGGGGGGCACCTGCTGCACGAGCTTCCAGTACAGGGGCAGCAGGCCCCACAGCCCGAACGCGCCTAGGGCTCCCCAAAGGCCCGCGCGCGTCGTGCGTTGCTCCGGTTGCGGCGACATGACGGCTCCGTATGCATGTGGCGGCGGGGTGCGAACCCGCCCCGATGAGGTGGAAACGACAGGCCGGGCGGCGCGGATGTTCCCCGTCGCCCGGAGGCACGGCGGAGTCGGCGGACGCCCAAAAAACGAAGGGGGCCGTCGCCGACGGCCCCCGGAAATGCGCTGGGTCGTTGCTTACCGGCTGAAGGATCTGGCGAACAGGGCCTCGATGGCGGCCTTGCCGGTGTCCTCGAGAAAACGGGTGCCGGTGGCGGTGAAATGGCGGTGGGTGATGCGGGGCGCGGCTTCGGGCAGCCAGGCGTCCTGTTCCCAGCGGAACCAGCCGTTCTTGGCCTGGTCGAACACGAACAAGGGCTTGTTGCATATCTTGGCGAATTCCGCGCCCCAGCCGGTGCCGCCCTTGACCGTGGAATCGTCCATCACTTCGCCCACCACGAATACCTCGTGGCCGCTGCTGACCTGCCAGCAGATGGATTGCAGCACCTTACGGAACAGGGGCGCGCGGGTGTACTGGCGGTTCATCAGCCGCGAGACGTAGGTCAGGCTCACGTCCTTCAGGGCCAGTTCCTCGCTGGTCAGCACGCGCACGCCGCGCATGCGTTCCACCTGATGGCCCTCGAAGCTGTAGTTGACCTCCTGCAGGCCATACGCTTCCGCCGTGACGCCGAAGCAGGCTTCGGTCCCGGCGGCGCCGCCGCTGTACAGGATGCATTCCCTGGGATCAAGCATCGGTATCCTCCGTCGCGTTCGTGGAAGGCCGGCCCGCCGCCGGCGCGGTGTGGTGGCGTCGTGCGACGTGCACGGCGGGCACCATCCCGACGGACACGTCATGAATAAGGAAGACCCGCCCTGGAAGGCCGGGACGGGTCCAGTATACGCATTTGTCTTCCGGTGTACAGCGGGCGGGTGACAATGGGGGGAGGCGACCCGCCCGGACCGGCTCCCCGGCTACCCTACTACCCGGCAGGCGGACCCCTGCCACACGAGGGAAGGTTTCCGCCCCGCGAGCAACGGCTCCTTTCTTAGTGACGGACGCGGGCGGAACCGTCGCTGCCCGTCAGGATGCGCACCTTGTCGCCCACCATGAAGGTTTCGTCCGGCTCCTGCACCACCGACATCATCTGGCCGTTATCGAGCCTGACGGTGATTTCGATGGCCTTCTTGGTGGCCATGGCCTTTTCGCCCGCGTACCCGGCCGCGCCACCGGCAACCGCGCCGCCCACCGTGGCCAGGGTGCGACCCTTGCCGCCGCCGATCATGTTGCCGAGCACGCCGCCCACCACCGCGCCGCCAAGCGCGCCGAGACCGGTGGCGTTGTCCTCGATCACGGCGTCGTTGATCTGTTCCACGGTGCCGTACTGCACGGTGTGCGACATGCGGGTCTGCCCGCCCTTGTAGGTGCCGCCGCCATAGGTCTGGGCGCAGCCGGAAAGGGCAAGCCCGACGATCAGCAGCGCCACGAGGGCCTTGAGTTGACGCATCTCGTTCTCCTTGTCTTGAGACGGAATCGTTTGCCACGCCGCCGGGAATGACGGCGCGATTTCCTATCCAAATATACAGCCTGCGGACGGGGGATGCAACATGGCGCGTTCCGCCCACGTTCGCGCCACCCGCCGGGCAATGTGGAACGCCGCCCCGAAACGTGGGCTTCGGGACGGCGGCGTCATTCAGAATTGGCAGAATTGGCAGAATTGGCAGCGTTTGCAGAGTTTGGCCTGCAACCGCCCGTGGGCGGAAAAGCGTTCTGCGGCAAGGCTAGTAGCGCGGGGGGCGGGGAGCCTTGGGCTGCGCCTCGTTGACGCGCAGGTTGCGCCCGCCGAACGGGGTGTTGTCCAGGGCTTCGATGGCGGCCGCCGCGGCGGCGTCATCCATCTCTACGAAGCCGAAGCCCCGGGCGCGCCCGGTTTCGCGGTCGGTGACCAGCTTGACGGAAAGCACATTGCCGTAGGTGCCGAACAGGCTGCGCACTTCGTCCTCGGTGGCGGACCAAGGCAGATTGCCGACGTAGATAGACTTGGCCATGCGAAAAACCTCTCACTAAAAATGGAACACTCCCGCGCCGTTTCATCGGGACAGGACCGATGTCCTGCTGCGCGGCCCCAGTTTCTGCCCTTGCCCCATGCGGGGCCATCCGTCAACAGGAAACATCAAGGGTGGTGCCACCCTGCGTGCATGCAACGCAAAGGGCGCGCTTGCGCGCGGCCCGGCCGCCGGGCCAGGTCAATACTCCATTACATCAGGCACATGCTCCCAAAGGCCGCTTTTCAAACGGCACGGAATCCTCTATCCTTTTTGAATTCAACCCGTCTTCCCAAGGGCCTCAGATGACCACCCGCCGCAAGGCGTCATGGCCGCAGCAGGCTTCACCGCGCGCATTCTCGCGCGCGCCAGCCCCCTGCCCGCGCCGCCGCAACCATACCGCCCCGCCGGGCTCCATGCCCGCCGTCCGCCATCAAGCCGTTCCTCGCTGCCCGCGCCGCCGACCGCGGGAGCAATTCCACCTGCCCCGCGCACCCCGCCTGCTCCCCGCGCGCACCTTTTCGGCCGTTGCCGCCGCATGCCTCGTTCTTGCCGCCAGCGCGGCCCGCGCGGCCGAGACCGCGACCACGCTGACGGCGGGCGCGCCCGATGGGTTGCCCGGCGAACTGCCGGGCGGGCTCGTGGCCGCTCTGCTGGCCGGGCTGCTGGGCCTTCTGGCGGGGTTGTACCTGCGGCGCGGCGGCCGTTCCGGCCCAGCCGACGGGGCCGGGCCATCCCCCGCCACGCCCTCGCCCGCCGGACAGGACGCCGCCGCCCGAAGCGGGACCGACGCCCTGGACCACGCCCGCGAGCAGTACCACGCCATCTTCACCAGCGCGCCGGTGGGCATCTTCCGCGTGACGCCGGAAGGCCGCTACGAGAACGTCAATCCGGAATACGCGCGCATCTGGGGCTGCCCCACCACCGAAGAAATGCTGGAGTGCGTCACCGACATTCCCCGGCAGATGTACGCCTACCCGGACGACCGCCGCCGCTTCGTGAACGCGCTGCGGGCCACCGGCCGCGTGGACCGCATGGAACTGCGGCTGAAACGTCGCGACGGTTCGCAGTTCTGGGGCCTGGTCAGCGCGCGGCTGGTGCGCGGCCCGGCCACGGGCGCGAATACCGGCGGGTCCGGCGGATTGGGCGGTATCGGCGAAGACGAGGCGGAGTTCATCGACGGCTTCGTGCTGGACATCACCGAACAGAAGGTGATGCAGGACCAGCTTTCCGAGGCCTGGCGCAGGCTGCGCGACATCATCGACTTCCTGCCCGACGCGGCCCTGGTGCTGGACGCGAACCGCAGGGTCACCGCCTGGAACCGCGCCATGGAGGATATGACCGGCCACAGCGCGGGCGACATGCTGGGGCGCGGCAACTTCGAGTACGCCCTGCCCTTCTACGGCGAGCGCATTCCCCTGCTGGGCGACCGCTTCTTCACCCCGGATCTGCCGCTGCCCAGCCACTACACCCTGTTCGGAGAACAGGGCGACAAGCTGACGGCGGAAGCCTACGTGCCGTCGCTGTACCATGGCCGGGGCGCGTACGTGTGGACCGTGGCCTCGGCCCTGCGCGACGGCGAAGGCCGCCTTGCCGGGGTCATCCAGACCATCCGCGACATTACCGAACGCCGCAACCAGGTGCTGGAACTGGAAAAGAGCCGCCAGCGCTACGACATGGCCATTTCCGCCACCAACGACGGCATCTGGGAATGGGAACTGGCCACCAACACCCTGTACCATTCGCCGCGCTGCCTCGAAATCATGGGCCGCGCGCCCGACGAGATACTGTCGCCCATGGATGTCGCGGCCATCCTGCACCCGGAAGACCGGCTGGGCGTGCTGTCCGAGGTGCGCCGCATCACCGGCGAGGACGCCGAGCGCTTCGAGCACGAATTCCGCATGCGCCACACCGACGGCACGTGGCGCTGGGTGCTGGCGCGCGGCGCGGCCCGGCGCGCCCCCGGCGGCCGCCTGGCCCGCGTGGCCGGGGCCCTGGCCGACATCACCGACCGCAAGCAGGGCGAAGCCATCGCGGGCATCCTGTTCCACATCGCCAACGCCATCAACGAAACCCGCGACCTGGACGAACTGTTCCTGTCCATCCACGCCGCCCTGCGCCATCACGTGCAGGCCCCCAACTTCTTCATCGCCCTGGTCAACGAACCGGAAGACCGCCTGGACTTCGCCTACTTCGCCGACGAGCGCGACGCCCGCTACAGCCCGGTGGAGCACATCTCCGACCCCGAAGTGCGCAGCCCCACGCTGGAGGTCATCCGCACCGGCAGGCAACTGCACCTGCACGGCGGCGACATGGAGGCGCGGCCGGTGTTCGGCTCTCGCCCGGCGGCCTGGCTGGGCACCCCGCTGCGTTCACGCGGCAAGGTCATCGGGGCCATGGTGGTGCAGCACTACGAGGATTCGGAATTCTTCTCGGCCCGCGACGCGGAACTGATGGTGCCCGTGGCCGAACAGGTGGCCGTGGCCATAGAACGCAAGCAGGGCGAGGAAATGCTGACCCACCTCGCCCTGCACGACCCGCTTACCGGCCTGCCCAACCGCGCCCTGCTGCTGGACCGCATCGACCGGGCCATCCAGCGCCGCCGCCGCAACGACAGCTACCGCTTCGCCGTGCTGATGCTGGACCTGGACCGGTTCAAGTTCATCAACGACAGCCACGGCCACACCACGGGCGACAACCTGCTGGTGGAAGTGGCCCGGCGCATGCGCCCGGTGGTGCGCGCGGGCGACACCGTGGCCCGCCTTGGCGGCGACGAATTCGCCCTGCTGCTGGAGGACGTGGACTCGCCCCGGCGCATCGTGCAGATAACCCGCCGCCTGCTGGCCGCGCTGGAACGCCCGGTGCGCATGGGGGCCAAGGTGGTGCGCACGTCCGCCAGCATCGGCATGGTCCTGCGCACCCAGGGGTACGATACCGCCGACGCGCTGCTGCGCGACGCGGACATCGCCATGTACCAGGCCAAAGCCCAGGGCAAGGGGCGGTTCCGGGTGTTCAACCAGTCCATGCACCGCCACACCATGGAAATGATGACCCTGGAGGGCGACCTTTCCCTGGCCCTGCGCCGCAAGCAGCTGTACCTGGAGTACCAGCCGGTGTTCGCCGTGGACGGCCCGGCGCTGCTGGGCTTCGAGGCGCTGGTGCGCTGGCGGCACCCCACCGAGGGCGCGGTGCCGCCAGCCCGGTTCATCCCCATGGCCGAAGAGACGGGGCTCATCCTTCGCATCGGCCAGTGGGTGCTGGAACAGGCGGCGGCCACCCTGGCCCGCTGGCGGGCCGAACTGCCCGCTGCGCGCGGCCTGTACGTTTCGGTGAACCTTTCGGCGCGCCAGGCATCCCAGCCCAATCTTACCGGCCGGGTGGCCCGCGTGCTGTCCGACACCGGCCTGCCGCCGGAAGCTCTGAAACTGGAGATTACCGAAACGGCCATCATGAAGGACCCGGACGGCGCGTTGCAGCGGCTGGAAGCCCTGCGCAGGCTGGGGGTGGGCATCGGCATCGACGACTTCGGCACCGGCTATTCGTCCCTGGCCTACCTGCAACGCTTTCCGGTGGATACCCTGAAGGTGGACCGCTCGTTCGTCTCGGGCGTGGCCGGGGACGCGGAAAACCGCGAGATCGTGCGCACCGTGGTCACCCTGGGCCGCAGCCTTGGCCTGCACGTGGTGGCCGAGGGCGTGGAGACGGCGGAACAGTTCGCCATCGTGGCCGAGCTTGGCTGCCACGCGGTGCAGGGCTACCACTTCTCGCGCCCTGTGGACGAGGCGCGGGCGGCGGGGATCATCGAGGCCGGGGCGGATCCAGCGCTCCAGGGCGCGAACGGAACGGCCGCATCCTGACACATGGCGGCATGCATCGGCCCGTTCACGGGGCATGAAAAAACCCGGACCAAGGTCCGGGTTTTTCGTTGTCGTGCGATTGGGCAGGCACAGGGCTCGCCACGCACATGCCTTAGGGGCTGTTTCCAAAGCAGGCATTTCGTTCGTTGGCGAGGAAAACGAACCTGCCATAAGGGAGTATACTCTTATCGTATTCGACCGACATGGCAGGTGAAGTTTGACGAAGCCAACGAGCGAAAGGACAATTTGGAGATAGCACCTAGCAGACGCAGCGCAACACCTTCAGCCCTTCCTGGAAGAGCACTTCCACCTTGTCGGGACGCACCACGGCGCGCACAAGGCCGGGGCCGAACACCGGGTGGTCGATGATTTCGCCCTCTTCGTAGCCTTCGTTCATGCTGTACTTGCGGTTGGTTTCCGCCGGGTTGCGGGTCATGGCCACCTTCCAGGCCACCTCGGTGGCCTCCGCGTCGCGCGCGGCGCGCTGCTGGGCGCGGGTGGCCGCGGCCTTGCGGGCGGCCTCGGACCGCGAGGCGGAAACGTCCACGGCCTCGGCGCGGGTGGAACCGGCGCGCACCTTGCGCACCGAGGGCGCGGCGCTGCGCGGGGCGTCCTGTTTCTGGGGACGGTATTTGTGCACCGAGCCGCAGGCCCGGCATTCGACCTTCACCACTTCACCGCCGACCATGGCCACGATGACGTGGCCGGTGATGTCGTTGCATCGGGTGCACTTGGCTTCGATGATCGTCCCGGCGGCAAGTCCTGTACTACGCATCAACACACCTTTCGCTTGTCGGTTCCGTCGCCGGGCCTGCGCCCGGCGCCACGGGCGGCGCATTCCCCCCCGGCGGACCATGCCGCCGGAAACGCGCGCGCAACCCGGAAAAAATGAATCCACCCCGCGCGGGACAATCCGCCCGGCCCCCGGCAAGGGGACGGCACGGCATCCGGCGGGGCGCATGCCCGCATCCGTGTACTTTTCCGCAACGCCGCTTCGGCGGCCTTGCCGGTCACTCCCGTCTGCCCGGCTTCCGCTCCCCCGTCCCGGCCTGCATTCCGTGACGCGGCTGCCGTCGCACGAGCGACGCACGGCCCCCCGGACGCGGGGTCCGGGTGCGGCGGAGCCTGCCCGTGAACGCAACTGATGGGGAACATGGAAGCCCGGCGGCAAAGCCGTGGCGGAACGCCCCGCGCCGCAAAAAAACCACAGGCTGGCACCTGTGGTCGGGCGGGGCTGTTGCGGAAGGGACTCCTTACCCCCCACGGGCGGCGAAGGCAAGCCCAAAAGGCATAGCCAGACCAGGAACCGGCCACGCGGCACGAAAGCGGACGTGGCGCGACAGCGGCTACTCTTCCGGTTCCTGCTCGGTCAGCGCGCCCACGCAGGCGTCGCGCCACACGGCCATGCGCCCGGCCAGCCCGCAGGCTGCCAACCAGCCGTCGTCCACCGGACGCGGCGCACGGCCCGGCGAAAACACCACCAGTTCATGATGCAGGGCGTTGGCGGCGTGCACGGCGGCCACGCAGGCCGTGTCCGCGCTGCCGCAGGCGGGGGCGTGATGTCGGTACACCGCCTCCACCACGCGGTCGGGCAGGCCCCACAGCGCCAGCAGGTACGCGCCCATCTCGGCGTGCGACGCGCCGAAGGCCCCGTGCTCGGCGTCGTGCACCGTCACGCCCTCCTCGCGCACGCGCGCCAGGGCCGCGCCGTATTCCTCCGGCATCTGCGACAGCAGCACCAGCTTGCCCACGTCGTGCAGCAGCCCCGCGATGAAACAGTCGTCCTGCTCCGCCGCCGAAAGTCCCTCCGCCGCAGCGATGACGCGGGCGAACCGCCCCACCCCCGTGCAGTGCCGCCACAACAGGTCGGTGGAACAGCCCAGTTCCGGCGGCGGGACGAACTGGCGGAACAGTTCGGAAAGCAGCAGCAGGCCGCGCACCGTCTCCAGCCCCAGCAGCACCACCGCCTGACGCGGCGTGGCGATGTGCCTGCGCAACCCGAAGAACGAGGAGTTGACCAGCTTGAGCACGGACGCGGTCATGCCCATGTCACGCGAGACCAGGTCGCCGATGCGTTGCAGCGAGGGTTCCGGCTTGTCCATCTCCTCGCGCAGGGCGGCGAAGACCTCGGGCAGCGAAGGCAGCGACCCCACGGCCCCCAGCAGGTTGCGGATGCCGGGGTTGCACAGCACCTCGCGCAGGCGCAGGGCGCGGTTCACGGTTCGGGCGAGGTCCTCGTGGCTGCACGGCTTGCTCAGGAACTGGTGGGCGGGCTTCACCGTGCGCATGATCATGGCATAGTCGGAATACCCGGAAAGGATGATGCGCAGGGTGTCGGGAAAGCGGCGCTGCACCTCGGTCAGCAGCTTGTCGCCATCCATGCCGGGCATGCGCATGTCCGAAATCACCACGTCGTGCGGCTGGCGGGCCAGCATGTCCAGCGCTTCCGCCCCGCCCTGCGCGAAAGACATGCTCCACGCCTCGCGCATGTGCCGCAGCGCAAGCCGCAGCCCGTGCAGCACATTGGGCTCGTCGTCCACGAAGAGCACCCGCAGCTTGCCGCCGGGTTCCCGTCCGTTGCATTCCATGCCGCATTCCCCCTCGTCGCTCGCGCTCCGCCGGTCCCGCGTCCGGGCTGCCGCCAGAGCATGGAACATGATAGCACCCACCCCACATTCAGGCAACGCATACGCGCGGAACGAACGACAACATGCCCTTACGCATCGCCGCGAATGGTGGTACACACGCCCCCATGAGCGCATCCACCACGAATGCCCCCATCAAGCCCCCCAAAGACGCCTCGCAGGACGCCCCCGAGGGCGGCCTGCGCGTGCGCACCCTGCACCTCGCCCCGGACTGCACCATCGCCGCCGTGCCATCCGGCGTTTCCGGCGAAACGGCTCGCACCACGGCCGGGCCAGGCGAGGCCCAGCCCGCGAGGCCCGCCTACACGAGGGCGGACGGAACCGAACCCGCGAAACCCGCCGACGCGGGGGCGAACGGGGCCGAGACGCCGAGGCCCTCCGGCGTCTGGCTAGGCGGTGCCGAGCCCGCGAGGCCCGCCGTCATCTGGCAGGACGTGACCACCCACTCGCGCGACGACCTCGGCCGCTTCCTCGCCCCCTACGAGCTGCCCGACGACGTGACCGAAGCCTGCCTTGCCCCGCGCCGCTACCCCGAGGTCAGCGTGTTTCCCTCGGGCATCATGGTGCACCTGCCTACCCGCCATGTATGGGACGCCTCTCACGGGCGCTACCTGACGGTGCTCTGCCTGCCCGGCCGCATGATCACCCTGCACGACGAGGAAATTCCCCTGCTGGACCGGCTGGTGCAGATGATCCGCTCCGGCAACGCCCCGCTCCAGGCCAGCGTGCAGGCCCTGCTCATCTTTTTGCTGGATGCCTGCATCGACGCCAACGTGCATTTCTACATGGAGGCGCGCTCGCGCGTGGAACAACTGGCCGAGATGCTGGACGACACGCCCGACGCCGTCACCCCCGACGACATCCTGCCGCTGAAGCGCGCCATCACCCGGCTGTCCATCCAGTTCGAGGACCAGTTCTACTGCCTGGCCACCCTGCAAACCCTGCAGGCCACCGCCCTGCCCCTGACCAGCCAGCGCGAGGGCCTGCGCGACATCATGGACAACCAGAACCACCTGGCGCGCAGCCAGGCCCGGCTGGAAATGCGCCTGCGCGACCTGTACCAGTTCTGCCTGCTGGTGCTGCAACGCCGTACCGACCATCGCATCCGGGTGCTCACGGTGCTCACGGCGGTATGCATGCCGCTCACGGTCATCGCGGGGGTCTACGGCATGAACTTCCGCCACATGCCGGAGCTGGACTGGGACTACGGCTACTACGCGGTGCTGGCGGCCATGCTGGCCGTGGCCGTGGGCATGATGTGGTTCTTCCACAAGCGCGGCTGGTTCCGGTAGGCGCGGAGTTTCGACAGATTGTCCACCAGGCGCATCCTTGTGCGACGACAAAAGGCCCCCGGCATTGCCGGGGGCCTTTCCATTGCGACGGTGCGGATGCGCTACCCCTGGGTAATCTCGATGCGCCTTGGCTTGGCGGCCTCGGCCTTGGGCAGGAACAGGTTCAGCACCCCATCCTTGAGCACGGCGCGGATGCGCTCCCTGTCCACCATGTCCGACAGGGTGAAGGTGCGCACGAACTCCACGGCGTCGAACTCGGCGTGCATGCGCCGGTCGTTGCCCGCCGGGGCGTAGCTGCTGCGCCCGGTGACGGTGACCTCGTTCTCCTCGAGGTCGATGGTCAGCCCTTCGGGCGGCACGCCGGGCAGGTCCATCAGGATGTGGAAGCCGTCGGCCTGCTCGATGATGTCCGTGGCCGGGGAAACCCGCTCGATGCGAGCGGGTTCGCCCTGGCGCGCCGAGGGGGACCGCCCGGCACCGGTGGTCTCGACGTTGGCGTTGCGTTCGGCGATGTCTACCGTATCGGGCGTGTCGGGCATCATTGCACACCTCCTGCCGGCGCTTCTATGGCGATCTTGCGCGGCTTCACGGCTTCGGCCTTGGGCAGGGTCACCCGCAGAATGCCGTTTTCGCTGCGGGCGGAAACGCGGTCGCGGTCCACGGGCACGTTCAGGCTCAGGATGCGCTGGAACGAGCCGGAAAGGCGTTCCTGCCTGAAATACCTGCCCTCGGTGGCCTTGCGCTCGCCCTTGATGATCAGGTTGCGGTCGGTGAGGGTAAGCTCCACGTCTCCGGGAGCAATACCGGGAACGCTGACATCCACGGTGTAGCCGTCGTCATTCTCGTGCACGTTCAACAACGGGTATGCAGTGCGCCGCGAACTGAACGAATGCAACCGCGACATTTCGTCGAACATCCTCTCGAAACTTCTCGGCATGTCATACAGTGTGCTGAAGTCTATCACCATGATGGCACCTCCTTGGTCTGGTACGGTCATGATTTTCCACTGCCGCAGTGGGCTTTTTCCGGAATGGGCCGGAATGGAGCCGCACCCTTTCCGGAAAATAGCTAAATCGGTCTGCGGCGGTGTCAACACCCCAGGTGCGCACTTCACGGCGCGTCATTTCCGGGGCGCCCGAAACCGGGGTGAACGCCTCCGGGTTCAGGCCCCGTGGCGGCAGCCCGCGCCGGGGCTTGAAAAGCGACTTCCGGCCGGACGGTTGACCCGGCTTCGTGCATCCTCTACATGGTGGGGCGCGCCCCCACATTCCGTGGGGGCGCGGCGACGCAAGGAGCACCCCATGCGCATTTCGGTGGATGTGGAAGCGAACCTGCCGGACACCCTGCGCGGGCCCGAAGGCGGCACGGGATCCCAGGCCGCGCGCGAGGAACTGGGCGTCATCGCCGGGGCGGCGCGCGGACTTTCCGACGTGGTGCGCATCGAGCGCATCGTGGTGCCCGCCGACTTCGACGCGGCGCTGGCCGAACTTGCCCCCAACCGGCATGCGGGCCGCGCGTCATCCCCGGCCGCCACGCGCAAGCCGTCTTCCGCCCTTTCCGCCCCTTCTGCGATGACGGCCGCCGTCCCCGCCGAACGGGGCTGGGTGCTGCTGTTCCACCCCGGCATCTACGGGCCGGAACACGACGCCCACATGCGCTATGCCCTGTACTGGCGCGAACTGACCCGGCTGGTGAATCGGGGGCGGCTGCCCGTGCCCCTGCGCGACGCGCCGGGTTCCGCTCCGCAGGGACGCCACGCCGTGCTGCTTACCGCCGTCTCGCGCCTGTTCGGCGAATACGACGCCGCCCGCAAGGCGTGGGACTTTCGCGAGGCGCTGCTGCGCAAGGTGCTGCGGCAGGAGCTTTCCGAACGCGCCCGCACCGCGCTGCTGCACGCCTTTGCCGCCGACCTGGGGCACGCCACCTCGGCCGACGCGCGCACCTGGTTGCGCATGCTGGCCGACGACCACGCCCGCAGCGGCGACACGCCCACCTACCTGCGCGCGGTGCGCCCGCTGGTGATGCGCCTTTCCCTTGCGCTCTCGCATGCCTGGGCCACCCTGGACCATTTCCCCGACATGGCCGCCCCAGGCGCGGAACTGCTGCACCGGGCCGATCTGCCCGCCGCTGCGCGCGACCTGCACGCCTTCTTCCGCAACCGCCACGTGGCCGGTTCGCCCGACATGGCACCCGGCGTGGAACTGCTGTCCGCGCTGTGGCAAGGCTTCGGCCTGCGCCTGGCCGATGGCCCGGACGGCCTCACCGCGCTCAAGCCCGGCGATTGACGCGCCGGGGTTCCCGCCCCGCACGGGGCTCGTGGCCGCCGGGCACGGTCCGGCGGTCGGGCGGCACGACGCGGTTCGGGCGAGGCTGCCAGCGCCAGATCGCCGTGACGCGCATCCCTGCCCCACCGTCCCCCGCCAGTGCCCGAACTCCCGTTCCGTGGCGCGCATGCCCTTCCCCTTCGCCGCGCGAATCCTTATAGTCCCGGCATTGCCCGGCGGCCCCGCCCGACTGGCCCGATTGGCCCGATTGGCCACGCGCCGCGCCCCCGGTGCAGGCCGACACGGACCGGCACCCCGGCACGGAGTCGCCCGGACCACCCGCCCCCTTCCACGTTGCACGGATTGCACGAACTGCACGGACCGCCCAGACGTCACGGACACGGGAACCCCATGCGCAAGAAGATCATCATCGGCCTCGCCATCGCCCTCGCCGTGGCCCTTGCGGCGGCCTTTTTCCTGTCGCGGCGCGAAGGCCGCACCGAAATCACTCAGACGGCCACCCTCGGCCGGGCCACCGTGCGCAAGGTGCTGGACGCCACCGGCATCATCAAGCCCGAGGTGGGCGCCATCGTGAAGACCGGCACCCGGTTCACCGGCATCATCCGCACCATGCACGTCAAGGTGGGCGACAAGGTGAAGGCCGGGCAGATCATCGCCGAAATCGACGACCGCGAGCAACGCGCCCAGCAGGAACAGGCGCAGGCCACCCTGCGCAAGGCCGAGGCCGAACGCGCCAAGGTGGAGTCCTCGTACCCGTTGCAGATTCGCGAGGCCGAAGCGCAGGTGGCCGCCGCGCAGGCCGACTACGACTACGCCGCCCTGAACCTGAAGCGCCGCCGCACCTTGGTGGACCAGGACCTGGACGCCCGCAACACCCTGGACGAGGCCAAGCAGCAGGCGGAAACCACCGCCAACACCCTGGCCGCGCGCAAGGCCACACTGGACCGCCTGCAACGCGAGTCCTCCCTGGCCATCAGAAGCGCCCGCGAAGCGGTAAAGGAGGCCACGTCCGCGCTGGAGGCCACCAACGTGCGCCTTTCCTACTCGGTCATCCGCGCCCCGCTGGACGGGGTGGTCAGCGAGGTCACGGCGCAGGGCGGCGAAACCGTGGTGGCGGGCTTTCAGGTGGCCAACCTGATCACCGTGCTGGACCCCACCCGACTGGAAATGTGGATATACGTGGACGAGACCGACGTGGGCCAGGTGACCCCCGGCATGGCCGTGGAGTTCCGCGTGGATTCGCTGCCGGGCCGCACCTTCACCGGCACGGTGAACCAGATCTACCCGCAGCCGGAAATCCGAGAGAACATCGTGTACTACCGGGCGCTGGTGCGCCTTACCCCGCAGACCTCCACCGACCTGCGGCCGGAAATGACCACCCAGTGTCGCATCGTGGTGCAGCAGAAGGACAACGTGTTGGCCGTGCCCAACGAGGCGCTGAAATGGGTGGGCGGCGAACAGGTGGTGTTCGTGCAGGACGGCGCAGGCATCCGCAAGGTGCGCCCGCGCATCGGCCTGGCCGGGGCCGAGGCCAGCGAGGTGCTGGAAGGGCTGGCCGAAGGCGACGTGGTGGGCACCCGGGTGGTGCTGCCGCCCTCGCGCGGCGGTTCGCGGCCTGAGCAGACGGCTGGCGGTCCCGGCGGCCCGGGCGGACCGCCCGCCGGACGCCCGGCACGCTAGGCGGGACGGTGCGACCATGACCACCACACACCTCGCCGCACCCGGCGCGCCCGATGCGCCCGGAGCGACCGACACGCCCGGAACGTCTGGCGCATCCGGAACGTCCGGATCGCCCGGCACCCTCGTCGAGCTTTCCGGCATCACCCGCAGTTTCCGGCAGGGCGACCTGACCGTGGACGTGCTGCGCGGCGTCAGCTTTTCCATCGCCCATGGCGAGTTCGTGGCCATCCAGGGCGCGTCCGGCTCCGGAAAGTCCACGCTGCTGCACATCCTGGGCCTGCTGGACAGCCCCACCACGGGCCGCTACGTGCTGGACGGGCACGACGTCTCGCACCTGGACGACGACGCCCGGTCCGAGGCGCGCAACCAGCTGACCGGCTTCGTGTTTCAGAACTTCTACCTCATCCCTTACGCCACCGCGCTGGACAACGTGCTGCTGCCCGGCCTGTACAGCCACAAGAACCTGCGCGCCCAGCGCAGGCGGGCGGAGGAGTTGCTGCACCGCGTGGGGCTTGGCGACCGCATGGATTTCGTGCCCGCGCGCCTTTCCGGCGGCCAGCAGCAGCGGGTGGCCCTGGCCCGCGCCCTGCTGAACGACCCCGCGCTGATTCTGGCCGACGAACCCACCGGCCAGCTCGATTCCACCACCAGCGCCGACATCCTCGATCTGCTCGCGGACATCAACCGCACCGGCAAAACCGTGGTGGTGGTGACCCACGACGCGGAAACCGCCGCCCGCGCGCGGCGGCGCATCGTCATCCGCGACGGGGTCATCGAAAGCGACGGCCTGCACGGCGACGGGGCCGTGCCGCCCCCCGGCGCGGCATCCGCCAGCGCGCCGTCCGACGGACCATCCGCAGGGCCGTCTTCAGGCACGTCCGGCCCCGGGGCCCCCGCATGACCTCCCCGGCTGCCACGGCATCCGGCCCCGCTCCCGGCGGCTTCGTCAGACCGGGCGGACGGAGCGGACTTGCCCGCCTGCGTGGGCTGCTGCGCGAAGCCTGGCGCGCCGCCGTGCTGGGCCTGTCCGCGTTGCTGGCCTACCGGCTGCGCAGCTTCTTCGTCATCGCCGCCGTGTCGCTGGGCATCGCCTCGCTGACGGTCATCGTGGCCGCCGTGGACGGCGCGTCCAAGAAGGCCGACGAGATCGCCGACATGTTCGGGCCGGACGCCGTGCTGGTGTTCGGCGGCAACATCGTCAACCGCGCCGTGGGCGCGCGCACCCTCACCCTGACCTGGGAAGACGCGGCGCGCATCCGCCAGTCGCTGCCGGGCGCGTACATCGTGCTGCCCATGCGCTCCAAGGGCAACGTGCGCCTGAAGCACGAATCCAACAACTACGACGTGCCGCTGGTGGCGGGCACCACGGAAAACTACGCAAAAGCCTGGAACTGGCCGCTGGTGGAAGGGCGCGACCTGACGGCGGAAGACGTGCAGCGCGGCGGCCGCGTGGCCCTGATGGGCGACAAGCCCGCCCGCGAACTGTTCGGCGACGCGAACCCCGTGGGGCGCACCTTTCTCATGTCCGGCGTGCCGTTCACCGTGGTGGGCCTGCTGCAGTACCGGGGCATGTCCGGCGGCGGCGGCAACGTGGACGACCGCGTGGTCATCCCCATCACCACGCTGACCCAGCGCTTCAACATGGACCGCCGCTACTTTCGCGCTCTGCGGGTCAAGTTCGAGGACACGGCGGGCATGGACGCCCACGTGGAGGATCTGCGCAGCCTGCTGCGCCACCTGCACCGCCTGGCCCCCGAAGACCCGGACGACTTCACCGTGCTCACCGCGCGCGAGGTGCTGAAGTTCCTGGCCGTGATCAAGGGCGGACTGGTGCTGTTCCTGGGGGTGACGGCGGCCGCCGCCATGGTGGTGGGCGGCTTCGTGCTGGCCAACCTGTTCCTGCTCTCGGTCACCGAGCGGCGGGTGGAAATCGGCCTCAAGAAGGCCCTTGGCGCGCCGGGGCGGGCCATCCTGTTGCAGTTCCTCATGGAATCGCTGGCCCTGACCCTGTGCGGGGCCGTGGGCGGCGTGGTGCTGGGCGCGCTGATGGGCCAGGCGCTTGAACGGCTGGGGCTCATCGAGATGGTGCTGTCGGCCAAGGTGTTTCTGCTGGCCCTGGCCGCCGCCACGGCGGTGGGGCTGGTGTTCGGGCTGCGCCCGGCGCGGCAGGCCGCCGCGCTGGACCCCATCCAGGCCCTGCGCGGGGGTGAGTGATGCAGCGCCTGCGCATCGCCCTGCGTTCGCTGGCCGCGCACCGCATGCGCACGGCGCTGGCCATGCTGGGGGTCTTTCTGGGCGCGCTGGCGCTCACGGCCGTGCTGCACATCTCCAAGGCCATGGTCAAGAAGGCCGACATCGAGACCCAGCGCCTTGGCCCCAACCTGTTGCAGGCCCTTTCCGGGCAGGCCAGCTTCCGCCGCGAAGGGGCCACCCGCGTCACGGGCATGACCACCACATTCAGCCTGGAAGACGCGCGCGAAATCCTGGACAGCGTGCCCCAGGTGCGCCTGGGCGTGCCCTACGCCAGCGGGTCCATACCGGTGCGCTACGGCCGGGTGAAGACGGGCAGCCAGCTCATGGCATCGCCCCCGGCCTACGCGCAGGTGCGGCTGCTCGAAACCGAGCACGGCCGCTTCTACAACGAGGAAGAGGAAGCCACCCAGGCCAAGGTCTGCGTGCTGGGCTACGCCATTGCTCAACGCCTGTTCGGCGACCCGGCCGAGGCCGTGGGCAAGCAGGTGTTCTTCTTTCGGGCCAACGTGCTGGTGGTGGGCGTGCTGCCCGAAAAGGGACAGGACGTGACCGGGACGAACCTGGACGAGATGGTGTTCACCCCGCTGTCCACGTACATGCGCCGCTTTTCCAATCAAGACTGGATCAGCGGCGTGTTCATGAACCTGCATGGCCAGGAGGACGAGGAGGCGGCCAAGGCCGCCGTCACCGACATCCTGCGCCGCCGCCACCACATGGGGCCCGCCCGCAAGGACGACTTTTCGGTGATCTCGGCGCGCGATTCGGCCAAGCTGCGCAACCAGGCGCTGGACCTGGTGTGGACGCTGGGGGTGTTGTCGTCGTCCATCTCGTTCGCGGTGGGGGCGCTGGGCATCCTGTCCATCATGATCCTGCTGGTGCGCGCCCGCAGGCTGGAGATCGGCATTCGCCGGGCCGTGGGGGCCAGCCGCACCGTGATCATCCGCCAGTTCCTGGCCGAGGCCGGGGTGATGGCCGGGGTGGGCGGCGCGGCCGGAGTGCTGGCCGCCGTGGGCATCGTTACCGTGGTGTACGCCGTGGGCGATTTTCCGTACCTGTACGACCCGCTGCTGATTGTCGGGGCCTGCGTGGCATCGGTGCTGCTGGGGCTGATGGCCGGGGCGTACCCGGCGTGGCAGGCATCGCGGGTGGAGGTGCTGGAGGTGCTCAGGAATCCTGAGTAGCTAGTGGGAATGGAAGAGGGGGAGGGGGTGTGCGCGGCTGGGCACGCGCCCTCCCCCCTCATTCCTTCCCGTTCTTCCTCTCCCACCACGCCCGGTCCGGCCCCAGAAACCACCAATCAGTGTGGTCGGTCTCGGCAATGGTCTGGGCAAGCTCGCGGCCTTCCTCGGTGCGCAGCCTTTCCAGCGCGCTTTCCATCCACTTGCCCGCGTACTTGTTGCCCAGGTCCAGTTCGCGCTTCAGGTTCAGGATCAGGTCCAGCTGGTCCGCGTCGTGGGCCAGTTGCGCCTCGGGCGTTTGCGAGGCTTCCAGATCGTCCCAGAATTCCAGCATGTCCACTTCAAGGCCGGTGCCCTCGGCGGCGTGCACCACGGCATCGCGCGGCTTCGAGGTATTGTAGATACGGTTGACGTAGTTGAAGTCGCCGATGCGCGCCTCGTGAAAGTCGTGGAACAGGCACAGCATGGCGGTACGGGAGGGGTCGGCTCCGGCCATGCGGGCCAGCACGTAGCCGATGATGGCGGTGCGGAAGGAGTGCTCGGCCACGTTCTCGTTGCCGGTGCCCAAGAACTGATAGCCGGTGCGCGGGGTGAGGCGCAGCATGCCCGCCTCGTTCAGGAAATCGACGATGCGCTTCAGGCGGCCGCGCCCCTGAAGGTTCAACTGCGGATTGCAGGCGGTCATGACGAAGCTCCGGAAAAAATGACGTCGGCCGCCAGCGTCCGGCGGCAGAAACACCGGATGCGCCGCGCGGCGCGCCCGTCCGGCATACGGCATTTCCCTGGCGCTGTCCAAACGGACCGGCACTCCGGGCCGGTGCCCCCGCATCCCGGCATGCCTGGCCGCATCCCGCCGCAGCGGCCTGCATCCGACGCCGCCAGCCCGCCCTACGCCGGGCCCGTGCTGCCCCAGCGCCTGCCGCACAATCGGAACAGCGCCAGCGCGAAGATCGCCCCCAGGGTGTCGGCCAGCATGTCCTTCTGGGCGTCCCACATGTCGCCCTGGCTGCCCAGAAAGGCGTGCCCGGCGTCGCCGCCCTCGGCCTCCGCCACCAGCCATTCCAGTATCTCCCACCCGCAGGCCACGGCCATGATGGCGAACAGCCCGAACAGCACGGAAACCACCGGCCCGGCCAGGCGGCGGCGCGTGAGCAGTTCCGCGAAGGCATAGGCGTAGAAGCCCACGCTGAAATGCCCCACCCTGTCGAAGTGGTTGCGCGAAAAGCCGAAGGCGTCGGTAATGAAGCCAAAGGGCACCCGCGAGAAGGTGTAGTGCCCGCCCACGGTATGCCAGAACAGCCACACCGCCATAAGCAGGTAGGCCGCGTCGCTGAACCGGAAACGCCGCGCCGTGCCCGCCAGCAGCAGGAATATGGCGACCACGGGCGTGCATTCCATGAACCACACCGTGCGGTCGTACGGGGCGATGCCCAGCAGGACGAAGACCGCCACGAACACGGCGGCCAGCACTTCCGGCAGGCGCGATGAGGCAACGGGCGTCACGGCGGAATGCGCGGCGGGCGTGGTCATGCGGGTGTCTCCTCTGCACTGCGGATGATGACGGGATGCGCGCCACGATGCCGCAAGCCGGACCCCGCTGTAAACAACCGCCTGGCGGAGGGCGC
>NZ_AGFG01000065.1 GCF_000226255.1 Desulfovibrio sp. A2 | reverse complement strand
CCAGCGCCGCAGGGAAGCTGCCCGGCGCAAGAATGCGGTGCAAGAAACGCCGGGGGTCCAGGGGGCGCAGCCCCTTGGAACGCGGTGATGCAAGGGGCCATCGTTCAATGGCCCCTTGCCCGCCGGAGGCATAACGAGATCGGGCGTGGCCAACGGGGCACAACTGTCTTCGTAGAGGCCGCTTTCAATAAGGTTGTCCCTCCACCGCCCATACGCTATGCCATCCCCACGCACACTCACGGAGGACCAATGCCCGACCCGACCAAGCCCACGGCCAGCCCGGCCCCCCTCCCCACCCTGCACTACCGCTACACGCACACCTCCACGGAGGCCACCACCGGCTATTTCGCCTGCGAGCCCCCGGCGGACATGACCTTCGAGCAGGGCCTCGCCCGGCTGGAAGCCGCGCCCCTCGATGAATTCCTGCACAGCCATCTACTGCGCCTTGCCGCCGCCTTTCCGGCCGAACGCATGTCCGCCCTGCTGGACGACCTGGACAGCGCCGCCCGCCCCGCCACCGCCGCCCTGCTGCGTGAGGCGTGCCTGCTGAACCCCGATCTTTCCGACCTCATCCGCACGGCGGATGCCTCTCCAGCGCCGGAAGTCCTTGCCGCCATCGAGGCCGCCACCCCGCACATCGCCCTGCGCTGGCACGCCCAGCCTGATCGCGACCTGCACCGCGCCTGGTGCGAGGTGTTCCGCGACAACATGCACAACCACCGCATGCTGCCGCAGCTCGAAGACATGGACATCCCCCCGCTGTACGACCCGGCCGAAACCCTGGACGGCCCGGACCGTCCGGTGGTCACCGCCGCCGACATCCGCGCCTTCCTTGCGCTGGAACCGGCGGAATCCTCCCCGTGGCAACGCCCACCGTCGCACGAAACGGCGTCCCTCGCGCTGGAACGGCTGGTGGAAAACGGCATCATCGCGGGCCAGGAAATGCGCCACGAGGCGTCCCTGTCCCCCATCGCCCTGCTGCGCCGCTGGAACGTGGACATGACCGTGCGCTGCGGCGCGCTCGACTACACCCTGAAGGGCGAAGGCACCACCTACGGACGCGGCCTGTCCCTGGCCGATGCGCGCGCCTCGTACGCCATGGAGATGGTGGAGCGCGCCTCGTCGTATGTCTCCGTCGGGGAGATCGACGGCCAATTGCATGTGCTCGACCGGGCCACGCCGCAGCCGCTGCTGCGCGCCCGCCTGTCCGAACTGCTGGCCGACGGCCGTGAGGCGCTGGCCCCGCAGGCCATCCCGCTGGAAGCTCCCTACCAGGACCAGCCCCTGTACTGGCTCACCGGGCACACCCCCGATGACGAAGGCGGCTCGCGCCCGGTGCTGGTGCCCGCGCAGATGGCCTACCTGTTCTGCAATCTGGACGAAATCGCGCTGTTCTCGGCCTCCGGCTCCACCGGCCTCGCCACCGGCAACATCATGGCCGAGGCCAAGGTGGCCGCGCTTACCGAAATCATCGAGCGCGACGCCGAAGCCACCATGCCCTACGACCGCTCGCAGTGCTTCCGGCTGGTCACCGACGACGCGCGGCTGCAATCCCTGCTGGACGACTACGCCGCGCGCGGCATCCACATCCAGTTCCAGGACCTGACCACAGAATTCGGCGTGCCCTGCTACAAATGCTTCGTGGTGGGGCCGCGCGGCCAGGTGGCGCGCGGCACCGGCGCGGGCCTTTCCGGCCGCCGCGCCGTGCTTTCCGCCATGACCGAAACCCCCTTCCCCTACCCCAACGGCGGCCCCTCCGGCCCCGGCGTGCGCGGCCTGCCGGAACGCAGGCTGGAAGATCTGCCCGACCTGACCCTGGAATCACCCCAGCGCAACCTGGCGCTTCTGGAAGGGCTGTTCGCCGTCAACCGCATGGCCCCCGTGTATGTGGAACTGACCCGCGAAGACCTCGAATTCCCCGTGGTCAAGGCGCTGGTGCCCGGGCTGGAATCCACCGCAGACTTCGACACCTGGTCGCGCATGAGCCGCCGGTTGTTCCGCAACTATCTGCGGTTGCGGGCCTAGGCGGAGAAGGCAGGGGGAGAAAGAAACCGGGGAAGGGGAGGGTACTTTGAAAAGTACCCTCCCCTTCCCCGGACCCCCATCCCCTCCCTCAAACTTTCTGGTAGGGGTGGATGCAGACGGCGCAAGGCCGCGCACATGACGGGCAGGCTGGCGGCATGGCCAACAGCGGGTGCCCGTTGAAATTTCAGCGCCATGGAGCTTCGTTATGCTGCACACGCCGCGCGCCCGCAGGGGCATGGTCGTCACCCCCCACCACCTCGCCTCGCAGGCGGGGCTGGCCATCCTGCGCGAGGGCGGCAACGCCGTGGAGGCCGTGGTGGCGGCCGCCGCCACCCTGTGCGCCGTCTATCCGCACATGACCGGCCTTGGCGGCGACGGCTTCTGGCTCATTCACGAACCCGGTGCGGCCGTGCCCGTGGGCATCGACGCCAGCGGGCGCTCCGGCGCGACCGTGACCGTGGATATGCTGCGCGCGGCGGGGCACGCCCACGAAGTTCCCCGGCGCGGCCCGCTGGCCGCCATCACCGTGGCTGGGGCCGTGTCCGGCTGGGCGGCGGCGCTGGACCACGCCCGCGCCTGGGGGCCTGCCCTGCCCCTGCCCCGCCTGCTGGAAGAGGCGGAATGGCACGCCCGGCACGGCGTTGCCGTCACCGCCGGGCACCATGCGCTGGTGCGGGACAATCTGCAAACGCTGTCGGCCCAGCCCGGCTTTGCCGCGCAGTTCCTGCCCGGCGGAACGTGCCCGGCGGAGGGGGCCACCCTGCGCCTGCCCGCCCTGGCCGACACCCTGCGCACCTTAGCCCGACGGGGGCTGGACGACTTCTACCGGGGCCAGTTGGCCGCCGCCATGGCCGCCGACCTTGCCGAAGCGGGCTCCCCCCTCACGGCGGCGGACCTCGCGGAGCACCGGGCATCGCTGGTCGCGCCGCTGTCCCTGCGCCTGCCGCAAGGCCAGGTGTTCAACCTGCCGCCCCCTTCGCAGGGGGTGGCATCGCTGTGCATCCTCGGCGTCTTCGAGCGGTTGCGCCGCGCAGGAGCCGACATCGCGCCGGACACGTTCACGCATGTCCATGCCGTCGTAGAGGCCACCAAGCGCGCCTTCCGCATGCGGGACGGCCTGGTGGGCGACCCGGACCACGCCCCGTTCCCGGCGGCCGAAGCCCTGCGGGCCGACCGGCTGGACGCCCTTGCCCGCGACGTGGACATGGCCCGCGCCCTGCCGTGGCCCGCGCCCCCCTCCGGCGGCGACACGGTATGGCTGGGCGCGGTGGACGCGCAGGGCCGCGCCGTCAGCTGCATCCAGAGCATCTTCTTCGAATTCGGCTCCGGCGTGGTGCTGCCGCGCACCGGCATCGCCTGGCAGAACCGGGGCTGCGGCTTCAGTCTGCGCGGTGCCGGTCCCGCCGCGCTCGCCCCCCGCCGCAAGCCGTTCCACACCCTGAACCCGGCCATGGCCCTGCTGGCCGACGGCCGGGTCATGCCCTACGGCACCATGGGCGGCGAAGGCCAGCCCCAGACCCAGGCCGCCGTGTTCACCCGCCACGTGGTCTTCGGCCAGCCGTTGCAGCGGGCCGTCAGCGCCCCGCGCTGGCTGCTGGGACGCACCTGGGGGGACGACGCGGTATCGCTGCGCCTGGAGGGACGCTTCGACCCCTCCGTGGCTGACGGGCTGCGCGCGGCAGGGCACCCCGTGCGCGTGGTGGACGACTACGACCCGGTCATGGGCCATGCCGGGGCCATCGTGCGCCATCCCGACGGCACGCTGGAAGGCGCGGCCGACCCGCGCGGCGACGGCTGCGTGGCCGCGTGGTAGCCCTACCCGCTGCCCACATGCCTTCCCGATGCTCCCGTCCGTGACGGTCCCCGGCCGACACGGACAGACCACAAGACGCGCGGGCTACCTCACGCCCAGATTCTCGCACACGTTGTCCACCAACTGTTCCGGCGAACGCCCGTCGGGCAGCAAAAAGTGCAGCACGCCCATGCACAGGGTTTCCAGTTCCAGCGCTTCGCGGCAGAACTTCTCGCCAGCCTCGCCGGAAAGCCCCAGTTCGTTGGCCAGCCGCACCGGGTTGGCCATCATGTAGAACACCCGCGCCCCGTCGCGCAGGCAGGCCCGCAGCGCCTCGTCGCGCACGGCGGAAACGGGCGCCGCCAGCACCAGCCCCGTGCGGCAGCACAGTTCGGTCACCACCTCCGGCGCTGCGTCGTCCTCGGGCGCTGCCGCCTGCATGCCGAAGCGCTCCGCCACCAGTTCCGCCAACCGCCGCCTGCCGCTGCCCGGCAGCCCCAGAATGACGATGCGCTCCGCAGCCGGGTCGAAGGGGGCTCTGCGCCCCGTGCGCGAAACGGTCATCACCGCGTCGGCCTCGCCCACCTCCTGCTTGCGCATGACGAACCCCGTGGTGTCGAACCGATCCTTTTCATCCCTTCCGCTCATCCCGTACTCCTTATCATGTCGTATCATGTTGATTTTATCGCCACTCCGGTGAATACTGGCGCAGCATGACACACTCGGGCCACACTCGGACCACGCGCCACCAGCGCGTGACGCCGTCGTGCGGCCGCCAGACCATGGGGGGATCCATGTTCCAGCGGATGCGTTTCAGCACCAAATTCTATCTGGGCAGCGCCGCCATCGTCGCGTGCACCGTGGCGTTCATGGCCGTGGTGCTCACCGTCGTCGTGCGGGGCGACCTGGTGGACCTCGGGCAGCTCAACCTGAAGTCCGCCACGGACAATCTTGTCTCCACCATCGAGATGCAGCACGCCATCACGCAGGAAAAGGTCACCTCCGACCTCACGCTGTTCGAATCGCAGTTGCTGGCGGACGGCCCGCTCATGGTGCGCAAGGGCGACGTGCAGAAGGTCGATGTGGTCAACCAGATCACCAAACAGAAGGAAACGATCGATCTGCCCGGCCTGTTCCAGTATTCCCTGCTGGGCCGCAAGCCCATGCGCGACAACAACGAAGTGGTGGACCGCGTGCAGCAGATGGCGGGCGGGGCCGCCACCCTGTTCCAGGTGCTGCCCGGCAAGCTCCTGCGCATCGCCACCAACGTGCGCACGGCCGACGGCCAGCGCGCCGTGGGCACCTACATTCCGGAAGACAGCCCCGTCTACAAGGCGGTCATGCGCGGCGAAACCTACACCGGCCGCGCCTTCGTGGTGAACGATTGGTACATCACCGCCTACAGGCCCGTGCGCGACGAGGATGGCGCCATCATCGCCGTGCTGTTCGTGGGCCGCCCCATCCGCACGCCGCAACTGATCGAAATGCTGGACAAGGTCCGCGTGGCGGGCGCTGGCTACGCCTTCGTCTACGATGCCTCGGGCATGATTCTCCACCATCCGACGCTGCGCGGCAAGACGCTGGAGGAAGCGCGCATCGCCCCCTTCTTCAAGGACGTGAAGGAAGGGCAGGTGGAATACACCATGGACGGCGTGCCCCTGCGCGCCTACGTGCGCCACTTCGAGCCATGGGACTGGCGCGTGGCCGTGCGCATGACCCGCTCCGAAATGGTGCACGGGCTGGACACGCACCTCCTGCAGAGCGCCGCCGTCATCGCCGTGGTGGCCCTGGGCCTGGCCCTGGTCTTCGTGTTCGGGCTGCTGCGCACCGTGTCGCGCCCCCTGGCCACCCTGCGCGGCTTCACGGCCGAGGTGGCCAAGGGCAACTACGACGCCGCCATCGACTACGCGGCCGACGACGACATCGGCCGCACCATCGGCGGCGTGCGGGCCATGGTGGGCGAGATCAAACTCCGCCTGGGCTTTTCCAACGGCATCCTGCGCGGCATGACCATGCCGAGCTACGTGGTGGATACCGACAACCGCATCAGCTACCTGAACCAGGCCATGCTGGACCTGCTGGGCGTTTCCGGCACGCCGCAAGAGCACCTGGGCACGGACGTGGCCCTGTTCTTCTACGGCGAGACCGGGCGCGACACCGTGGTGGGCCGCTGCATGCGCGAGCGCCGGGCCATCCTGAACACGGAGCTGACCCTCACCCGCCGCACCGGGGGCACGGTGCACGCGCGGCTGGACACGGCCCCCCTGCTGGACCTGGACGGCAACCTCATCGGCGCGTTCTCCATCTTCGCCGATCTCACCGACCTCAAGGCCCACCAGCAGGAGATGGAAGCCAAAAACACCCTCATCGGCGAGGTGGCCGCCGAGGCCGACCGCATCTCGCAGGTGGTGGCCGAGGCCACGGCCGGGCTCTCGCGCCAGGTGGAGCAGGCCGAACGCGGGGCCGACCTGCAAAAGGCCCGCGCCGGGGAAGCCGCCAGCGCCATGGAGCAGATGAACGCCTCGGTCATCGAGGTGGCCCGCGCCGCCGACGAGGCCGCCGCCAGCGCCGACGACGCTCGCACGCGGGCCGAGGACGGCGCGTCCATCACCCGCGAATCCATGGCCGCCAGCACCGCCGTGGCCGCCGACGCCGAAGCGCTGCGCACCGACATGCGTGAACTGGGCGCGCAGGTGGAGGGCATTGGCCGGATCATGGACGTGATCTCCGACATCGCAGACCAGACCAACCTGCTGGCCCTGAACGCCGCCATCGAGGCGGCCCGCGCCGGTGACGCCGGGCGCGGCTTTGCCGTGGTGGCCGACGAGGTGCGCAAGCTGGCCGAAAAGACCATGGGGGCCACCCGCGAGGTGGGCGAGGCCGTAACGCGCATCCGCGCAGGGGCCGCCCGCAACCTGGAGGCCACGGAAAACGCCGCGCGCAACGTTGGCCGGTCCGCAGAGCTGGCCGGGGCCTCGGGCGAAACCCTGCAACGTATCGTCACTATTGCCGTGGCCACGTCCGACCGGGTGCGGGCCATCGCCACCGCCGCCTCGCAGCAGTCCGCCGCCAGCGAGGAGATCAGCCGCGCCACCGGCGAGGTGGACCGCATCTCTGGCGAGACCGTGCAGGCCATGCGCGAGGCAGCCCGGGCCGTGGCGGAGCTGGCGGAACAGGCGGAGGCGCTCCGCGTCGTCATGGCACGCATGCGTTGACAAACGGCGGGCCTTGGCCGCGACCACTGCGTCAAACGGCCCCGGCGCTCGGGTCATGTACCAAAGAGTACACTCCCCTCGCGCCGGGGCCGCTTTCCTTGCGTGCCGGGCCAACACCCGCCGTTTGCCCGGGCATCGCCCTGGCGAAAAATCGAAGACATACCGAGTTGCATCGCCGTTTTCCTTGCCCTCGGACACATCGCACCGCCTGCCGCCCGTGCCTGAAGGCAACGGGGAAGGATGTTTCCTCTCCTCCACTTCTCCCAAAGCAACCGCCCCGACCGGAACTTCCGGTCGGGGCGGCTTCATTTCTTCATTCTTTCCAACCACCCGTCACATCACGGTCTTCTGGCCGTGCGCAGCGTGCGGCGAGGGCAAGGAAGATATTGTTTCCGCGAGGGGAGTGTACTCTTTGGTACATGACCTGAGCGGAAACGATATCTGACGCAGCAATCGCCCACGATCCGCGCGGCCAGTGCGCGGGGGCTACTTCCAGGTGACAGGGAGGGGTCTGCGCCACGGTATCCGGCGATACCGGTACTTGGCATACCCCAGCATCTGCGCGCCCTGCACCCGCTCGTCCTCGCCAAGGCCCAGCAATTCGCGCAGGGGGGCATAGGCGTTGGCCGCGTAGGTGAAGTAGCCGCCCCAACAGGCGGCCACGCCGTGGGCATGGGCGGCCAGTTCCAGATAGGTGAGGGCAATGGCTGAATCCACGGCGGGCCAGGTGGCGGCCCCGTCGCAGCAGGCCACGGCGATGTGCGGAGCGCCGCGCAGCACCAGGTCCACGCCCTTGCGCGACCCGGCGATGAGCCCGGCCACATTGTGACGCTTGGCGGTTTCCGGGTCGTGTTCACGCAGGTATAGCATCCAGTCGATGATCAGCGCGGCGATCTCGCGGGTGCGGCCGGGGTCTTCCACCATCACCCAGCGCACCGGCTGGCGGTGGCTGGCGGTGGGGGCCCAGCGCACGGTGTCCACGATCCGGGCCAGCACATCGTGCTCCACCGGCTGCTCCCTGAAGGTGCGGATGGACCGGCGGCCGCGCAGGAACTGTTCCGCCGCGTCGGCCGTGACGGCCAGTTCGCGGTTCACCGGGGTGAATTCCTCGAAGGGCATGCCCGCGAGGCGCACGGCCCCGCTCGGACAGACGGCCACGCAATGGCCGCAGCGGATGCAGGCGTCTTCGGCGCCCTGACGCATCTTGGCCACGCCGGTTTCCTTGTCGGCGATCAGGATGCGGATGGGGCATTCATCGATGCAGATATTGTCGCGCTTGCATTTCTGCGCGTCCACTTCAAAAAACGGCATGAACTTCCTCCCTGTGATCCGTGGCCCGAATGGCCACAGGTGCCGGTTTGCCCCGCTTCACGCCGCGTGTAAAGCGAAAATGGCGTCGCGCGGCCGCAATACCGCCTTTGACAGCCCCCCCAGCCCCCTGTAATGTCGGCATGATAAAGGAGACTCGCATGCCGAACCGCGCCGCGCTCCATACATTTGCCCTCATGCTCCGCAGCCTGCCCGTCATCCGCCCGCAATCCGGCGCGCCGCGCGCCGTCCCGGCCCATGCTTCCGGCATGGCGCGCATGGCCCCGTGCATACCGACGCTGGCCCTGCTTCTGGCCCTCTTCCTGTCGGGATGCGCCGGGCCGTCCGCCAAACAGAAATCCCTGCTGCTGCCGCAAGGCCCCTCGGTCACCCGGGCGGACCCCGGATACATGCAATGGCTGGAAAAGCAGTCGCTGCTCGGCGCGGGCGCGGAATCCACCCGCGTGGTCTCCGGCAGTCAACTGGGCTGGCGCGCCCCCTCCCTGCCGCCAGACCCGGACAACCTGCTGCGCGCCGCCGACACCTGGCTGCTGGTGCACCCCATGGCGCTCATCGCCGACGGCACCCCCTCGGCCTTCGCCATCCTGGCCCAGCCCAGGGTTCTGGAACTGTTACGCCGCACCGGCGTGCGCGGGCTGTACGTCACCCCCGCGGGCGGGGCCGGGGCCATCTGGGCCTACGACCGCAGCGCCACCCTGACCGGCGACGACACGATCCAGCACGCCTTTTCCGAGGCGGCGGGCACCGACGACGAATACACCCGCCTGCGCCGCATGGCCGACGGCAACCGCCTGCTGCTGGGCACGGACATCATCTCCGCCGCCACCGGCATGGGACCCGACTTCTTTCTGGCCGCGCGCAACGTGCGCGACTACCCCGGCGCATACTGCCTGGTGGAAATCCCGCGCGATCTCTGGCCATACCTGCCCATGTGCGAATCGGAATGGCAGGCCCGCCCGCTCACCCGCGCCCAGCACGACCTGCTGGCCGAAAAGGGGCTGCTGCCCGCCGCGCTCGCGCGCGACCTGCTGTCGTGGGCGCGGCCCGGCGGCTGGGCCGTCACGGGCGAGGTGCGCGGGGCCGACGGCACCCTGCGCCGCTGGGCCTACCGCCATGCGGGCCGGTACGACATGCCGGTGCTGCACTGGGACGACCCCTCGGCCGCCGCGCGGCGCATCCTGTCGTCCAGCATCATCCAGCAGATCGGCCTGCGCGGCATGGCCCTGACCGGCTTCCGGGTGGAACCCCTGACCGGGCTCGATCCCCAGCCCCGCGCCGCCTACGGTGAGCCCGGCCCTGCCCACGCGCTGGAGCCCGCCCCCTCCGCCGCCCTTGCCCTGGGTCGCGAAACCCGCCGCTACGGCGGATGGACCTGGCAGCGCGACCGGCTGCCCCTGCCGCTGCTGGCCCGCACCCTGCACGAATCGGCCGACGTGGCCGAAGACACCGTCACCAGCCCCGCCGCCGAGCACGCCCTGCTCACCGGCGACGCGCGCCCCCTGCGCGCCCTGCTGGACGACGCCCTGCGTCTTGGCATCGACATGCGCCGCCTGGTGCACGCCACCCCCGGTCCGGAGGGCGTGGACTACGCCCTGCCGCAGTTGGCCCCCGGCATGCTGCCGCCCGGTGCGGCGGCGGGCGACGGCCTGCCCGGCCTCGCGGACGACATGCGGTCGGCCATGCGCGCGCGCGCGTCCCTGTGGGCCTCCACCATGCCGCTGGGCGGCGCGGGCGACCTGCTGCCCGTCACCGGCGCGGGCCTTGCCGCGCTGGGCGCGGGCTTCGGCCATGCCGATGCGGCAAAGCCGGATGCACGGGACGAAATCCGCAAGGGGCACCAGGCCCTTGTCTTCTTCAAGGCCATGCAGCCCGGCCTGCTGGTGCTGCACGGGCAGGACCTGGCCGGTGCGCTGCCGCTGGACTGGCACAGCATGGCCGATTCCGAGGAACGCTGGGATCCGGCCCTGGCCCCGCGCGGCGCATACGCCCTGTACCGCACCGCCCGCACCACCGTGCTGACAAAGCAGGGCATGCCCCGCGCCCCCATGGCCTACCCCTCGCCCGACGAGCAACTGCACGACCCGCACTCGTTCCTCAACGGGGTGCACGCCATCACCGCCATACGCGAGCGCACCGGCATCGCCGCCGGGCGCGTGGCCGCCCGCCTGCGCACGCAGGGGCGCGGCAGCGTGGCCCTGGCCGTGGAACTGCCCGGCGGGCGCGGCATGGTGGTGGCCGTCACCAACTTCGGACGCGAGGCCGTGACCGAACGCCTGGACATGGCGGCCACGCCGAAGCTGCTGGAACTGTTCGGCTCGGGCAACCCGGCCGTGGACCTGGAAGAAGGTGCGCCCGTGCCGCTGGAAGGCGGCCGCATGGTGCTGCGCCTGGAGCCCTGGGAAACCCGCGCCATCCTCGTGGGGCGCGACGCCAAGTCCATCGGCGCGGCAACCGCCGCCGAGCAGCCCAAGGGGCCGTTCGTGCCAGCCAGGCAAGCCACGCCCATGCCCGTCGCCCCGCCGCCCGTGGTGGCGAAGCCGGTGACGCCGCCGGTGCCCCCCGCGCCCGCGCCGGAACTGACCATCCGCATCGCGCCGCCCGCAGGGGCCGAAGCGGAGAGCACACAAGCCCTCACGCCGGACGCCGCGCCGGGCACCCCGGAGGAGGCGACATCCGAGGCCGCCACCGCCGGGACGGCCGGAACGCCGGCGCACGAAGCCACCGTTCCGATCACTCCCGCGCCGGAAGCCACGGGCCTCACGCCAGCGCCGGACCTCACCCCCACGGAGCCGGTGTCCCTGCCGCCCGCCACTGAACCGGCCACGCCTGTGCCCGGCGATGCATCGCCCACGTTCGCGCCGGTGGCGCCTGACCCCGCCGTGCCGGATGCCGCCGCACAACCTTCCTCCCCGGCCATCGCCCCGGAATCCGCGCCCGTGATCCCGCAGTCCGCACCGGACATGCCTCATGAAGTCCGTGCCCCGGTGGCGGCCCCGGAAGCTCCGGCGCTGGCGGAGCCTGGCCCCTCGCCCGCATTCCCGACCGCGCCGGAATCGGCCGCACCCGCCCCGCAGGTGGATGCCGTCGTTCCGTCACTGCCCGTGGAGCCCGAGGGCGCGTCCGGCGGCGGCGTTGTTCCCTACAAGCCCGTACGCCGCGCCGCGCCGGAAACATTGGACGGTCCCATCCGGTTGGATACCCCGACGGACAGTTCTTTCAGCTACAAGCCCCCCCTGCGGGTGGCTCCGGAAACCCTCGACGCGCCCATCACGGTGCCCCCGCTGCCCACGGCTCCGGCAGAGCCCGCCGCCGCGCAGCCGGACGCCGCCCCTTAAACGCACCAGTGCCGCATGCGGGCCGCCGCCCGCATGCGTTTCCGCTTCCGCCGCCCCTTCCGCGCCAGCGCGCCGAAGGGGCGGCCCAATATTCCGGCCCATGCGCCGGGCCTCGTCCGCCGCGCCCGTACCCGCACCCGCCACCACCATATTCCCGCACTTTTTCGGCATGCATCATGCATGCATTGCGACATGAACCACACCCAGTTCCTCGCCGAAAACACGAAGGCATTGGCCGCCGCGCAGCCCAAAGTGGCCGCATGGCTTGCCGAAAACGCTCCCGCGCCCGAAACGCTGGCCGCCCGCCTGCGCCTGAACCGCTGGAACATGCTGGACATCGAGCTGGAAGACGGTCGTCGGTTGTTTGACGCCTTTCCACCGCTGTTCGCATACCGGTCATGGCCGCCCACCGAACAGGCGGAGCGATCGGCCACCATCATCGTGGGGGCCAACCTGGGCTACGGCATCAACCACATGCTGGAAAACACCCCGCCGCGCCACCGGCTGCTAGTGGTGGAGCCCGACCCGGCCATGCTCACCCTGTGCATCGGCATGACGGACTACCGGCCGTTCATCGAATCCGGCAGGCTGACCTTCGTGGCGCCGCAGTTCGATGCGCTGGTGGCCGCCGTACGCGGGTGCGACAAGCAGTTCCTGTTCGGGCGCATCCTGCTTCAGGCGGACCTTGCCAGCCAGCAGATCGGCCCCGCCTACGCCTACTGGACGCGCATCTGCCGCGAACAGCTCGACGCCCTCTCGGTGGAACTGGCCACCCTGCGCCGGGCGCAGGACGTGATGGTGGGCAACGAACTTTCCAATTTCCGGCGTGCCCTGGCCGACGGCGACATGAAATCGCTGCGCGGCGCGCTGAACGGCCTGCCCGCCGTCATCGCGGGCGCGGGCCCCTCGCTGGCGGCATCGGCCCCGGCCGTGGCCGCGCTGCGTGGCCGGGCTCTGGTCACCTCGGCCCTGCAAACCCTGCCCGCCATGCAGGCCGTGGGCATCCGGCCGGATATCGCCCTGTGCATCGACTACAGCGACGGCATTGCCCGCGTATACGACCGGCTGGACCCGGAATGGGCCCGCCACGTGCCGCTCATCTATTCCACAAAGGTCCAGCCCGACGTGGTGCGCCGCTACCCCGGCCCCACCCTGCCGCTGTGGACCGTGGGCGGCATGGCCACCTTCATCGCGGGCAAAGACGACCTGGTGCTGGACGCGGCGGGCAACGTCAGCGTGGCCCTGCTGCGCCTGCTGCACTGGCTGGACGCGGGGCGCATCGTGCTGGCCGGGCAGGACTTCGGCTGGCGGGGCGAGGCCTCGCACGCCGCCGGGCACCACGCCGCAGCCGTCACCGTGGGCACGCTGGAACTGCCGGGGCGCGACGGCCCGGTGCGGTCCACCCTGCCCTACGCCACCGCCCTGCGCGACATGGAGCAGGACATCCGCACCCTGAATCTGGACGTGGTGAACCTGTACGGCGGCGGCGCGCTGATCCGGGGCGCGCGAGAAATCGCGCCGGACGAACTTTCCCGCGAGCTGCCGGAAGCGTCCGGCCCCGACGGCCCGGACTGCCTGACCGGCCTTTCCGACCCCCTTTCTTCGTTCCGCCAGCGGCTGGACGAAGCCATGACCCCCTGCGCGCAGCCCCTGTTCGCCCCGCGTCTGCCGCACTGGCGCACCTCGCTGCGCAACGCCCAGAAGCGGCTGGAAACGCTGTTCCGCAAGCCGGAACGCCACGCGGCGGAAATCGTGGAGATGATCGGCCGGGTGCACTTCTTCCTGCGCCAGGACCCCATCTGCACGCCCTACCTGTACAACGAGATCATGGACGTTTCCGGGCTGGTGCACGGTCGCGACCGGTACAGCCTGCCGCAGATGTCGGAATTCCGGCAGATCGCCCGGCGGGTGCTGGACAAGATCCGGCGCATCGACGAGGTGATGGCCTCGGCCCCGGACAAGCAGGCCGCTTAGCCAACCCGCAAACGCTTTCCGCGAACGGCGACGGGGACCATCCGCAAGGACGGCCCCCGTTTTCTTTGGCGTGCGGCGTGCGGCGTGCGGCGTGCTGGTGGCCGTCCCCCCCCGCATGCCGGGGGTGGCGTAGCAAGCCGTTCGGGTGCATCATGCGGCATCGGACACAACCGCACGGAGGCACCATGAGCGTTCTTGCCGAAATCGCCGTCTTTCCCATGGACAAGGGGGGCAGCGTCAGCCCGTGGGTGGCGCGCGTGCTGGCCGTCATCCAGGAAAGCGGCCTGCCGTACCAGCTTGGCCCCATGGGCACCACGGTGGAAGGGGAGCGGGCAGAGGTCATGCAGGTGGCCGACCGCTGCCTGGCCGCGCTGGAAGAGGATTGCGACCGGGTGTACATGACCCTGAAGGTGGACCTGCGCAAGGGCCCCTCCGGCCGCATGGCGGGCAAGGTGGCCTCGGTACAGGCAAAGCTGCGCGCAGACTGAAGCTACCCACCCAAAAGCAAAGGGCCGCCCGGCAATCGCCGCGCGGCCCTTTCCGTTTTCTTTCCGCTGGCCAGCCCCACGGGAATGGTCGGGGGGCGGGGGGGCTATTCCCCGCCGCAGCCCGGTCCTTGCCCGTGCGTAGCCCCCCGTGCGCCTTCCGGCGCTGGCAGGGGGTGGGCCGTCTCCACCAGCCGCAGCCGCTTCCACGCGCCGCGCCGAAAACGCAGCCACGATATTACGGCCAGCAACAGGATGAACGCGGTGAACGCCGCCCACAGCGAGTTCAGGGTCATCAGGCCCGAGGCGCGCAGGGCCAGCGTGGGCAGCACCAGGCCGATCAGGCAGCCCAACAGCATGTTCCACATGACGAACCACGTGTCGCCCGCGCCCTTCAGCGCGCCGGTGTAGACAATGGTCACCCCGTCCAGCAGGCAGTACACGCACACGAAGCGCAGCAGCACCACGCCAAGGTCGCGGATTTCTGCCTGTTGCGCGGCCATGGCCGCATCGTGGGCGCTGCCGTCCAGAAACAGCCCGTACAGCGGGCCTGGCGCATAGAAAAACAGCAGGGAAAGCGCGAACATCCAGGCCATGGCCATATGCAGGGTGCTGGACGTGACCCGTTCGGCATCGGCGGGGCTGCCCCGCCCCATGGCCTGCCCCACCATGCTGCCCACGGCTATGTTCATGCCTATCATGGGCAGGAAGGCCACCATATTGATGGAAAAGGTAATGTTGGTGGCGGCCAGCGCGGTTTCACCCAGTTCACCCACCAGGAACACGAACCACGTCACCGAGAACAGTTCGGCAAAGCCGTTGATGCCACTGGGCAGGCCGTAGCGGGCCATGCGCCGGAACAGTTCCGGTTCGAACCCGCGCCCGCTCCACACCCGGTAACACCGTTCGTTGCGGGCGGTGAACACCATCCGCACGAACAGCAACGTGCCCACGCCCCACCCGGTAGCCGTGGCCAGCCCCGCCCCGGCAATGCCCATCTCCGGCAAGCCCCAGACACCGTATATCAGGGCGTAGTCCAGCGGAATGTTCACCGCCATGGCGGCCAGGTTGGCGACCAGCACCGGGCGGGTGCGGCCCTGCCCGGTAAAGAACCCGGCCAGGCAACTGTTGACCAGCGGCAGCACCGAACCCGCCGTGAGCATGCGGAAATAGGCCACCTCGCCCGCCTGCACCCCCGACGAATGCCCGGCAAAGGCGAAAATGGCGGGTGCGGCGTACCACAAGAGGCCCATGCCCGCACCGAAGGCCAGCGCCATGTACAGGCCCTGCCACAGGGCCGCGCCAACCCGGCGTGGCGCGCCGGAACCGATGTACTGGGCAATGAACACCCCGGAATACCCGGTGATGCCCATGCAGGTGAGCAGAAACAGCAAATGCACCACGGCAGCCGGGGTGGCCGCCGCGATGGCCTCCACCGAGTAATGGCTCAGGAACAGCCGGTCGGTGAACTCCATGACCGTGGTGGAGGCCATGCTGGCCACCAGCGGCAGGCTGACGCCGAGCACCTCGCGGTACCCGCCCGGCGCGTTCCAGCGCCCGGTGATGCCTGCCACCATCTTCGACAACATTCCATCCTCCGTGACGTACAGTCCGTGTTGCGGAAAAGCTGTAACGAATAGCCTAGCGAAAAAGTGACGTCAAGGCACCCTGGCCGCGAGACACGGTACGCGGCGAAAAAGATGGCCGCGCCCAGCACCGCCATGCCACGTCAGGTCACGTCACGTCAGGTCAGGTCACGTCAGATCAGGCCAGGTAAGGGGGGAATGGCACGTTGCAGGCGCAACGGCGTTTCCCCGCTTGCCGTTCGCGGCGCGCGCCGCACGAAAATGGGGCGTCGGCACGCCGGGCCAAAGAAATGCCCGGCCAACGCCCTGCGCGGCGCGCACGCGCCCTTCCCTTCACTCCGGTTTCACCCTATAAGGCGGCAATGCGTCAGCCGTACCCTCTTTCGCACCATGTGCTGTGCGCACTGCCGCTGCTGGCGCTGCTTGCGGTTTCCACCCTGTGCCTGGGCAGCGGGGACGAGGTGACGGCGTTCTGGCGCGCGTGGCGGCATGCCCACCCCGACGCGACCGTGGCCGTGCGAGTGCTGACCGACTGGGGCAACCCGGCCATGTACGTGGTCTACGCGGCGCTCGTGTGGCGCGCCCGCCGCAACCACGACCCGCGCACCGTGCGTTTCGTCATGGTCTACGTGGCGGTGCAGCTGCTGATTTCGTTCCTGCTCGTGCGGGTGGTCAAGATCGCCGCCGGGCGCACCCGGCCCGGCGTGGCGGGCCCGTGGATGCCGTTTTCGTTCGACGGGCCGCACAATTCGCTGCCTTCCGGCCACACCACGGAAATCGTCGGCGCGTGCGCGCCGCTGGCCATGCGCTGGCAGCGCGCGGCCGCCTCCCTGGCCCTCGGCTGTTTCGTGGCCGCCGTGGGCTATTCGCGGGTGCTGCTGGGGCAGCACCACGCCAGCGACGTACTGGCCGGGCTCCTGCTGGGCAGCCTTGCCGCCTTCGTCATACACCGCATCACCCACAGGACCGCCACCCCATGACCGAGCCGAAGCCCGAAACCGCCGCCTCCGAATCCAAGGTCGCCCCCCAAACCCCGCCCGGCGGCACCGCCGCTTCCGGCAGCGCCCAAAACGGTCCCGCGAAGGACGGTCCTGCCCCGAGCGGCCCCGGAAAGACCGATGACAAGCCCGCCGGGTCCTGTCCGCCGCCCCGCGCCAGGGGCATCCTGTCCCGGCTGTACGACCTGCTGGCCCTGTTCCCCCTGCTGCCGCTCACGCTCATCTACGCGGCGCAGACGGCCTTCACCCTGGACGCGCGGGCGCTGTGGTTCTCGGACGAAATCCGCCACGGCAACGTCTACGAAACCATGCTGGCCACCGGGCAATGGCTGGTGCCGCACCTGAACGGCACCCCCTACCCGGACAAGCCACCCGTATATTTCTGGTTCCTTGGCCTGCTGGACGCCATCCCCGGCGTGGACGGCCCCATGGTCTTCCAGTTGGGAGCCGCCGTTTCCGGCCTGCTGGCGCTGTGGGCCACCTACGCCCTGGCCCGCCTGGTGGCCGGGTGCGACAAGCGCGAATCGTTCGCGGCGGGCCTGGTGCTGCTGTGCGGCTTCTACTTCCTGGGCGTGACGCACTACGCCCGCATGGACCTGCTGTTCGCGGCGGTCATCACCCTGGCCCACGTGTGCATGTACCGGGGGCTGCGCCTGCCCCTGGCCTTCCGCTGGATACTTCCGGCCTTCGCCCTGGCCGCCGTGGCCACGCTGATCAAGGGCCCCTTCGGCTTGGCTTTCCCGCTGCTGGCGGGCCTGGCCTACGGGCTGTGGCGGGGCATGCCCCGCCGCCTGAACCGCATGGACGTGGCCATCGGCGGCGGCATCATGCTGGCCACCCTGCTGGCCTGGGTGGGCGCGGTATGGTTCGAGGGCTACGCGGATCTCATCCGCAACATCCTGCGCCACCAGATCGTCGATCGCGCCACCGCCGCGTGGCACCACGAGCAGCCGTGGTGGCACTACCTGGCCACCCTGCCCGCCGCGTGGCTGCCGTTCACCCCGGTGCTGCTGTTCCTGCCGTGGGGCCGGGCCTTCACCCCCGCCTCCCTGCGCGCCGTGCTGGCCACCCGCAAGGGCGAAGGCGACGGCATGGCCTACATCTGGCTGGCGCTGCTGACCTCGTTCGCCCTGCTGACCGTGGTCAGCATCAAGATCGTCATCTACCTGCTGCCGCTGTTCCCGCTGCTGGCCGTGGTTACCGCCCGCGCCCTGCTGCGGCTGAACGGCTTCGGCAGCCGCATGTACTTCGGCCTGACGGCGTTCCTGCTGCTGGCGGTTGCCTTGGGCCTCGGGGCCGCATCGCTGTGGCAGTGGGCGCCGGACATGGTGCGCGTGCGCTTTCAGCCGCAGGTGCTCGCCATGCTCGACATCGCGCGCGGCGCGCCCATCCTGGCGGGCGTCACCGTGGTCTTCGCCGTGCTGCTGTGGAAGGCCGTGGACCGCAGCCGCCCGGAAGGCGGCCTGCTGACCCTGGCCGCCTTCGTCACCGCGCTCATCGTGCCCGCCGCCCTGTTCACCGCGCCCTCGCTGGACCCGGTCATGAGCCCGCGCGCCCAGGGCGAACTGATGGGCGAGTACATCCGCAAGGGCTACCACCCGGTGAGCTACAAGGTGTACTCCGGCACGTACACCTACTACGCGGGCTCGAACATCGAGGAACTGTCCGACGAGGAATCGCTGCGCGCCGCCGTGGCCGTGTTCCCGCAACTGGTGGTGGCCATGCGCGCCGACCGTTTCGCGGAGTGGGCCGACAAGCCCGCCGACCTGCGCGAGGTGCACCGCCAGTGGATCGTGGACCGCGAATACGTGCTGGCGGAGCGCTCCGGCCCCGTCCAACCCGTCCAATCCGTCCAGCCCGTCCAGCCCGCAACGCCTGGGGACGCGGCAACGCCCGCGCCCGGCGTTTCCGGCGATCAGGCCCCCGCGCCGGACGCCCCGGCCCTGCCGCAACCCGCCCCTGGCGACGCCGGGAACGGCGCGGTCCCTGCCCCGGCCACGCCCGCAACTCCCCAGCCGCAGCAGCCAGGCGAACAGCCCGCGGCCCCGGCCGTGCCCCTGCCCGGCCCGCAGCCGCAGGACAACGTCCCGGCCGCGCCCCAGCCCCTGCCGGTGCCCACCCCGCCCCCGCCGCCGCCCGGCGTGGGGGCCACGGACACCCCGGCAACGCCTGCCCCGGCAACGGCGCAGGCCCAGTAGCCGGAACCCGCGCGACAAGAAACACGACGGCCGTGGAGGCAACTCCACGGCCGTTTTGCGTTGCAGGCCAGACCGTTCCGGCAAAAAAACATTCCGACGCCCCCCCTCCCCCCGACAGGGTGGGCACGCTACCGCAGGGCCACCGCCCAACTGCCCGCCAGCAGCGCAGCACAGGCCGCGCCCGCCAGCCATTCCACCCAGCGCGGCGGCGGGCCGCAGCGTTCCCGCAGCCACTGCGCCGCCATGCCCACCACGATGCCCGCCACCAGGCCGAACAGGTGCGCGCCAAGGTCGGTGCGTTCCCCTTCGCTGCCCAGCATGCCCAAAATGGCCAGCCCGGCGGCCAGGGGAACCACCATGCGCCGCCAACCGCTCCAGCCGCCTTCCACGGCCAGCAGCCCGGACAGCACGCCCACCGCGCCGAACAGCGCCGTGGAAAAGCCCAGGCTGACGTGCGAGGCCGGGCGCGCCAGCGCGTTCAGCACGTTGCCGCCTGCGCCCGCCAGGATGGTGAGCAGCCAGCCCGGCCCGATGCCCACGCGGCGACACAGGGGAACCAGAAAGAAACTGCCGAACAGCATGTTGCCGAACAGGTGCGGACTGTCGGCGTGCAGGGTCAGCGCCGTGACCACGCGGTACCACTGCCCGCGCGCCACGGTGTAATAGACATCCAGAGCGCCCGCGTCGCGCCACACGTCGGGGTCCAGGTCGGGCAGTGGCAGGTTCAGGTCCCACCACCAGCCCATGCGCACCCCGTGCCACAGGGCCAACAGCAGCAGGCCCAACAGGGTCAGGTGCGCGTTGGCCCGCAAGGGGGCGGGCGGCAGCGCGGGCGGACGGGCGCGAGCGGCGGCGTCCTCGCCCTCGGCGTCCAGCAGTTCCAGGCGGGCCAGCCGTTCATGCAGCGCGGGCACGAACAGGTGCTGCCGGTCTCCCCGGCGCACGGCCATGTACGGTATGTTGCGGGCCTCCAGCACCAGCCGCCAGCGCGGCAGGCGCTGGGTGGTGCACGGGGGAAGCGGGGGCAACGGCGCGGGCAACGCCTCGTTCATTGCGGGGGGGGCGGGCACGGTCAGGTCGCGCCAGCACGGCGGCAGCGTGGGCCTGCGGCGCAGGGCCGCCGCCACCTGTTCCGGCCCGGCCGAAAGGCCGGTGGCCGCCACGCCGCGCCCCGCTTGGGCGGAAGCGCCGCCGGAGCGCACCGGACGGGAACGGCGGAAGCGGTCTGATCCGTTGGAGGATGCCATGGGATGTGCGGAACCGTGGACTGGATGCGCCAGGGTCAGCGCGCGCCCGAACCGCTCGCCGGGCCGCCAGACGTGCTGCCGGGCGTGCCGCCAGACTGGCCTGATTGGCCTGATTGGCCAGTCTGGTCAGACGGGCTGGCTCCATCGGCCGGGGAGGACGGCTTCACCGGTTCGCAGTCGATGATCACGGTGCGGCGCGGTTCCTGCCGGGCGTCCTGGCCGCTCCCGATGCCGCCTCCCCCATGGTCGGGACCATAGGGATGGGGACCGCCGCCATACGCGTTGTCCGGGCCGTCCGGGCCGTTCAAACCGTCCGGGCCATCAGGCGCACCGGGACCGCCCAAGCCACCGGGACCGCCTTGCCCCGGACCGAACATGGGACCGGCGCCACCGAAGGTTTCGCTGCGCCGTGCCCCGCCGGGGCCGAAATACCAGGTGCGCACGTGCACCGACGGCCCGCCCGCGCGGTCACCCGCCTGGCCCGTGCGGCCTTCGGCCTGCATGGTGGCGTTCATCTGCCGCCGCAGCAGATGCGCGGCCAGCCTGCGCACGGGGGGCAGCAGCAGGAGCACGCCGAACACGTCGGACACGAAGCCGGGGAACACCATCAGGATGCCCGCCAGCAGCAGGAACAGCCCGTCCAGCATCTCGTCGGCGGGCAGCACCCCCTGCGCCAGGCTTTGCTGGATACGAGCCAGCGTGCCCATGCCCTGGGTGCGGGCCAGCCACACCCCCGCCATGGCGAACAGGATCACCAGCAGCACGGCGTTGAACGCCCCGATGCGCGCGCCCACCTCCACCAGCACGTAGAATTCCAGAAAGGGGACCAGCAAGAGGACAAGACCAAGACGGGGCATGGGGGCTCCGGGATGGTTGCGGTGGGAACGGGGCCTCCACGGCCCGGCGCGAAGACGCGGAAAACGGGGCGCGCGGAGGCACGGCGAAACGGGGACAGGAGGACGGGAAGGAGGCGGCGCGGGGCGCGACGGGCTTCCGTGCGTCCATTCTTTTTAGGATAGTCACGGCGAAGCCCGGCGGCAAGACGTATCCCGCCGGGAAAATGCGCTGAATGCGCGCCGGGCCCCGGTCAGGAGGCCAACACCACCAGCGCGGCACCGGCGGCCATCAGGGCCGCGCCGGGCAGCCTGCCATCGCGGGGCGGGCGCGCCGCGCCCCCCACCTGCGTCCCCGCCGCCACATCGCGTCCGGCCCCGCGCACGCGCGCGGCCAACCGGTCGAACAGCACGGCGAACACCCCGTCCAGCCGCTTCACCGCGATCATGTTGGCGGCGGTGGTCAGGCTCATGGCCGTGAAGTGCACGTACGAGGCCAGGAACAGCACCGCCCCCATGGTCATGCCCCGCAACGGCCGGTCGAAGAGCATGCGCGGGCGCACCCCGCCGAACAGCATCAGCGCGGCCAGCATCACCGGGCCGTAGATGGCGAAGAACACCGCCCCCGCCACCGCCGGGGGGGCGTGCAGCACCATCTGGCGGTTCAGCACGCTGCCCAGGCTCCACAGCAGGGCCACCCCCAGCATGATCAGCGAGCCGCGCTCCGCCGCCAGGGTGCGGAAGGGGCGCAGCACGCGGACCCAAAGGGTGGCGTCGCTCCCGTTGGCGGCCCCGTTTCCGCCGCCCCCGATGCCACCCCCGCTGCCGTCCGCATTCAGCACCCAGCTGCCCGCCACCACCAGCAACACCCCGGCCACGCCCGCCGGGCGCGGCGTCACGCCCAGCAGCAGGTATTCGTTCAGCACCACGAAGGCGGGGGAAAAACACAGGTAGGGCACCGTGCGCGACACCGGCGAGAGGCGCACCGCCCACGCCGTGAGCAAATGCCCGGCCATGTTCACCGGCACCGCCGCCAGCGTGGCGGTCCAGAAGGACGGGGGCAGGTCGGGCAGTCCGCGCGCCGCCAGCAGCGCCAGAAACGGCGGCATGCTCCAGAATACCGGGTAGGCCACCATGCGCGCCGGGGGCAGGTCACCCGCGAAGCGGCGCAACAGGGCGGCGTCCAGCGCGGCCAGCAGGGCCGCCAGCAGGGCGGGGAACATCCAGAACATGGCCCCATCCTACCCCGGCGCGCCCCGCACGGGAAGCGCCATGCGCCGGGCTGACGGTGACGTTCGGGTGTCGGAGGGGCGCACCGGACCCGCGTGGCGGAAACGACAAAAAGCCCCGGCGGAAACCACCGGGGCTTTTGAGCGCATGGGTCGGAAAGCGTTAGGCGACCTTGCGGACGGCGGGCTTCACCACCGCGCCGGAGCGCAGGCAACGGGTGCAGACGCTGATGGTCTTCACTTCGCCGTTGGGGTACTGGTGGCGGACGCTCTGCAGGTTCGGCTCGAAACGACGCTTGGTCTTGATGTTCGAGTGGCTCACATGGTGGCCGACCTGGGCCTTCTTGCCGCACACATCGCACTGCTTGGACATGACTTTCCTCCGTATATGTGCAAAGTTCGCGTGGTCGTTCTGGGGTGCCGCCGGTGGCGTTTCGCCGCCGGGGCGCTGCGCGGGGCGGGCGTCGACCGATGTGCCGGGCACGTTCCGGACGCATTCTGGATGTTTGCCGCCGCGAGAGATGGGAGTCTTATACCGCCGCCCCGAAAAACGCAACCCCTTTCTTGACAGCCCGAAGGGTTCGCATGTAGTAATCGCTGCTCGCGAGGTAGCCATGCACCAGATTTGGATTCCGCTCAAGGACATTCCGGCGGGCGGCGGCGAGTACGAGGTTGACGACCAGTCCGTCTGGCAGGGCCCCATCGCCGAATTCGCTTTGCCGTACACCATCGTCGAGCCGCTACGCGGCTCGGTGTTCCTGCTGCCGCAGGACGACGGCTGCCTTGTGCGCGGCAGGCTCACGGGGCGCATCAGCGCGCCCTGCGACCGTTGCGCAGAACCCGCGGCAATGGTCATCGACCATTCCTTCGACAGCTTCGAGCCGTTTCCCGCCCAGCCCCAGCGCCCCCAGCAAGAGGACGCGCGCGGGCACGGCAAGGCGGTCGCTTCCGCTCCGGAGGCCCCGGCGGAAGAATTCGAGGACGTTGACGAGGCCGTGATGCGCATCTCCCCTTCCGGGCAGGGCGTGGAAGTGAGCCTGTCCGGCCTCTTGTGGGAAGAATTTCTGCTGGCCCTGCCGGTGAAGCCGCTGTGCTCCACCGGGTGCAAGGGCCTGTGCCCGTCGTGCGGAAGCAACCTGAACACCTCTTCGTGCGCCTGCAAGAACGAAGAGGGCGACCCCAGGCTTGCCGCCCTGCGCGGCCTTACCATCGAAAAGAAGTAGCACAACCCCCGCCGCCCTCGGCGGGACATCCAGGAGAGGAACGTCATGGCCGTTCAGCAGAACAAGAAGTCCAAGTCCAAGAAGGGCATGCGTCGTTCGCACGACCGCGTGGCCGTGCCCACCATCGTGTACTGCGCCTGCGGCGAGCCCACCGTTCCGCATCGCGCCTGCCCGAGCTGCGGCACCTACAAGGGCCGTCAGGTGGTCGCTCAGCCTAATGAATAACGCCACCATCATCGCCGTGGATGCCATGGGGGGGGATTTCGGCCCCTCCGTGGTGGTCCCCGGCGCGATAGAGGCGGCGCGCGACAAGGGGATCGCCCTTCTGCTGGTCGGCGACCAGGCGAAGGTGCAGGCGGAACTGGCCAAACTCCCGCTTGACGGCGTCGCCTATGATATTGTTCATGCCAGCGAGGTTGCGGGCATGGACGAAAAGCCTTCGGACATCCTGCGCCGCCGCAAGGACGCCTCCATCCAGGTGGCCTGCCGCCTGGTGCGCGACGGGCAGGCCCACGGCATCGTCAGCGCCGGTCATTCCGGCGCCACGGTGGCCTGCGGCATGTTCATCATGGGACGCATCCCCGGCGTGGACAGGCCCGCGCTCGCCTCCATCATGCCCACCGAGAAGAACCCCATCGTCCTTCTGGACGTGGGGGCCAACGTGGACTGCAAGCCCCATCACCTGTTCCAGTTCGGCCTCATGGCCGACGCCTTTGCGCGCGACCTTCTGGGGTGCGATTCGCCGCGCATCGGCCTTCTGAGCATCGGCGAGGAAGAGGGCAAGGGCAACACCCAGGTCAAGGAAGCCTACGAACTGTTCAAGCTGGCCCAGAACGGCATCAACTTCGTGGGCAACGTGGAAGGCCGCGACATCTTCAGCGGCGAGGTGGACGTGGTGGTCTGCGACGGCTTCGTGGGCAACGTGGCCCTGAAGCTCAGCGAGGGCCTCAGTTCGTCGCTGGGCCGCGTGCTGAAGCGCGAACTGCTTTCCGGCTTTCTGCCCAAGATCGGCACCCTGCTCGCCAAGTCCGCCTTCCGCCGCTTCGCCCAGTTCGTGGACTACGCCGAATACGGCGGCGCGCCGCTGCTGGGCTTGCAGGGCATCGCCTTCGTCTGCCACGGCAAGTCCAACGCCAAGGCCGTGCGCAGCGCCGTCAAGCTGGCCGCCACCTTCGTGGAAAAGAAAACCAACGAACGCCTCATTAAGGCCATCAGCGCCAACGAGGAGCTCACCCGCTACGGCAAGGCGATCAAATAGGACATTTCCTGAAACGCCCACCCGGCGCGTGACGGCGCTGCCCGTGCCGCCAGAGCATTCTCAGCAGGCCCCCTTCGATGGTGAAATGCCCTAGCCTTCCCACCCTGCCACATGGCGCGCCCTGCGCGCCCACCGGAACCAGCCACATGACAGCATCGCGCGATATTGCCTGCCGGGTCAGGGGATTCGGTGCGTACACCCCCGTGGACGTGCTGACCAACTTCGACCTTGAAAAGATCGTGGAGACCACCGACGAGTGGATCACCACCCGCACCGGCATCAAGCAGCGCCACCGCCTGGCCGAGGGGCAGAACGCCTCGGACGCGGCGGCGGAGGCCGCCCGCCTGGCCCTGGCCGACGCGGGCATGGAGCCGGGCGAGATCACCCACGTCATCAACGCCACCTGCACCCCCGACTACCTGTGCCCCAACACCGCCTGCCTCATCGAGGCCAAGCTGGGCATCGTGGGGGCCATGGCCTTTGATTTCAACGCGGCCTGCTCGGGCTACGTGTACGGCCTGTCCATGGCGCGCGCCATCGTGGCCGCCCAGCCCGAAGCCCGCGTGCTGCTGACCGCCACGGAGGCGCTTACCCGCCGCCTGAACTGGGCCGACCGCTCCACCTGCGTGCTGTTCGGCGACGGTGCGGGCGCGTCGGTGATCACTGCCGACGGCGAAGGCGCCCTGCTCGAAGACGTGCGCTGCGCGTCCGACGGCAACCTGGGCGGCCTGCTGACCATCGGCGGCGGCACCAGTACCCCCTACGCCAAGGGCGACCCCATCGGCGACGATTTCTTCGTGCAGATGAACGGCCGCGACGTGTTCAAGCACGCAGTGCGCAACATGGCCGCCATCAGCCAGGAAGTGCTGGAACGCAACGGGCTGACCACCGACGACGTGGCCCTGCTCATTCCGCACCAGGCCAACCTGCGCATCATAGAGGCCGTGGGCGACCGCCTGGGCATCCCCACCGAGCGCGTGTTCGTGAACCTGCACGAATTCGGCAACACCTCGGCCGCGTCCGTGCCGCTGGCCATCGCCGACGCGCGCGCCAAGGGCGTGCTGCGCCCCGGCATGCGCGTGCTGCTGGCCACGTTCGGCGGCGGGTTTACCTGGGGTGCCGCGCTGTTGCATTTTTAACTGGCAAACGGCCCTTTTCCCGCTGGCGGACCGACCCGAAGGGCGCGTAGCGTGCCCGTTAGGCGAGTCTGCGAGCCTTACGGGCATTGAGCGCAGGGCGGTCAAACTTCGCCTGCCATAGCCCTGCAGTCCTTATCCGTAAGACTCGCGCTGCGCGCTCGCCTAACGGCTAAGGCTCGGTCGAATACAACAAGAGTACGCGTTGCGGTCCCTATCCGTAAGGTTCGCTTCGCTCGCCTAACGGCTAGGGCACTCCCTCATGGCAGGCTCGTTTTCCTTGCCAGCGGAAAAAAATCCGTTTGCCAACGAATCGCCGGATGCCGGAAGAAAAGACGACATTCTTCACCCGGGGCACCCCGGAACGGGCCAATTGAAGTCCCACTGTCTTTGCGGTATAAGGCGGTGCCCTTTGCAACCCGCAACATGAGAAAGGCCGAATGAGCGAACTCACTTCCACCGCGCTGGTCACCGGGGGCTCCCGGGGCATCGGCAAGGCCGTGGCGGAAACCCTGGCCCGCGAGGGCTTTCAGGTCTACCTCACCTACGTGAGCAAGCCCGAGGAAGCCGAAGCCGTGGCCGCTGGCATCAACGCTGCGGGCGGTTCGGCGCGCGCCTTCCGGCTGGACGTTTCCGACGCAGCCGCCGTGGCCGCGTTCTTTCAGGAAGAAATCAGGGAGAAGGTCGTCCTCGACGTGCTCGTGAACAACGCGGGCATCACCAAGGACGGGCTCATCCTGCGCATGAAGGACGAGGACTTCGACCGCGTGCTGGACGTGAACCTTTCCGGCGCGTTCACCTGCCTGCGCGAGGCGGCCAAGCTGATGACCAAGCAGCGCAGGGGCCGCATCGTCAACATCACTTCGGTGGTGGGCCAGATGGGCAATGCCGGGCAGATCAACTATTCCGCCGCCAAGGCGGGGCTGATCGGCATGACCAAGTCCGCCGCCAAGGAACTTGCCGGGCGCAACGTCACGGTCAACGCCGTGGCCCCCGGCTTCATCGAAACAGACATGACCGCGAAGCTCACCGACGAGATTCGCGCGGCATATATCGAAGCCATCCCGCTCCGGCGTCTGGGCCTGCCCCAGGACATCGCCGATGCCGTGGCCTTTCTGGCTTCCGATAAGGCGGGCTACATCACCGGGCAGGTCATCGCCGTCAACGGCGGCATGTACTGCTAGTTCCCCGCCGCGTACGCAGCACCGACCGGCACCGAAACGAGAAAAACAGCATTGGAGGGACCATGTCCGTTGAAGAGAAAATCACGAAGATCATCATGGATCAGCTTGGCGTGTCCGCCGAAGAAGTGAAGCCCGAAGCCTCCTTCGTGGAAGACCTTGGCGCCGACTCGCTCGACCTGACCGAACTGATAATGGCCATGGAAGAGGAATTCGGCACCGAAATCGACGATGACGATGCCCAGAAGATCCTCAAGGTCAAGGACGCCATCGCCTACATCAAGAGCAAGCAGTAGGGCTTGTTCTTCACGTAACGAAGATCGCATGCGGGCGTCTTATGACGAGGTCATAAGACGCTCTCGCGCTTTTCTTCCGCACGGCCGAAACCACGCGAACGGCGCGCAACCACTCGCCATCGTTCCACATCCACCCCGTTCGCGCGAACTCGGCCCCACTACCGCCAAGAGGAAATCTTAATGACCGGAAAGCGTGTCGTCGTGACCGGCCTTGCGGCCATCACCCCCCTTGGTAACGACCTTGCGACAAGCTGGGAAAACCTGGTGGCCGGAAAGTCCGGCATCGGGCCCATCACCCACTTCGACGCTTCGGAGTACACCTCGCGCATCGCCGGCGAGGTCAAGGGTTTCGACCCGGAACAGCACATCCCGGCCAAGCAGGCCAAGCGCATGGACCGCTTCGTCCAGTTCGCGGTGGCGTCCGGCAAGATGCTCGTCGAGCATTCCGGCCTCGTCATCGACGATTCCAACGCCCATCGCGTGGGCGTGCTGCTGGGCGTGGGGCTTGGCGGGCTTCAGACCATCGAGGTCTTCCACTCCAAGCTCGTGGAGTCGGGGCCCAACCGCGTCTCGCCGTTCATGATCCCCATGCTGATCTCCAACATGGCCCCCGGCCAGGTCTCCATCTTCACCGGGGCCAAGGGGCCCAACCTGGTGACCACCAGCGCCTGCGCCTCTGGCCAGCATGCCATCGGCTATGCCTACACCGACATCGTCATGGGCCGCTGCGACGCGGTGATCACCGGCGGGGTGGAAGCCACCATCACGCCCATGGGCGTTTCGGGCTTCACCGCCCTGAAGGCCCTGTCCACCGCCCGCAACGACGACCCCACCAAGGCGTCGCGTCCGTTCGACAACGAGCGCGACGGCTTCGTCATCGGTGAAGGCTCGGGCTTCCTGATGCTGGAATCGCTGGAATCGGCCCAGGCGCGCGGCGCGACCATCTACGCCGAAGTGGTGGGCTACGGCGCATCGGGCGACGCCTATCACATGACCGCCCCGCACGAGGACGGCCTGGGCATGGCGCAGGCCATGCTGGCCGCCATCAACGAGGCGGGCATCCGCCCCGAGGACGTGGACCATATCAACGCCCACGCCACCTCGACGCACCTCAACGACCTGTGCGAAACCAAGGCCATCAAGAAGGTGTTCGGCGACCACGCCAAGAACATCCGCATCACGGCCAACAAGTCCATGACCGGGCACCTGCTGGGCGCGGCGGGCGGGATGGAGGGCGTGTTCAGCGTCATGACGCTGCACACCGGCATCATCCCCGGCACCATCAACCGCGAAACCCCGGACCCCGAGTGCGACCTGAACTACATGGCCAGCGGCTCGGAAAAGCACCAGGCAGAATACGCGCTGTGCAACTCGTTCGGCTTCGGCGGGACGAACTGCTGCATGCTCTACAAGCGTTGGAAGGGATAACGGGATGAATTTCCGGGGAGGGGACCTTTTGAAAAAGGTCTCCCTCCCCGGCCCCCTCCCCCCAAAACTTTTCATATGTGGGCGTGTCGCGCGTATGAAAAGTCCCCCCAGGGGGATGAGGGCTCCGGTATCGCCGTGTTGCTGTGGCGCCAAAGCCCGGAGTCATATATTTCCCTCCCCCCATCGGGCGCGGGAGAACGATATTTCCAGAGGTCGCGCGGCATCCTGACGCCGCGCGACCGCAACCATTCACGGAGGCGAACCATGGACGAACTGCTGATTCAAGACCCGGAAGTGGGTCGCGCGGTCACTCTTGAAATCGAACGTCAGACCGGCAAGCTCGAACTCATCGCGTCCGAGAACTTCGTCTCCGCCGCCGTCCGCCAGGCCCAGGGCAGCGTGCTGACCCACAAGTACGCCGAAGGCTACCCCGGCAAACGCTATTACGGCGGCTGCGAATTCGTGGACATCGCGGAAAACCTGGCCATCGACCGCGCCAAGGCCATCTTCGGCTGCGGCTACGCCAACGTGCAGCCCCATTCCGGCAGCCAGGCCAACATGGGCGTGTACTTCGCCTGCCTGAAGCCGGGCGACACCATCCTGGGCATGAACCTTTCGCACGGCGGGCACCTGACCCACGGCAGCCCGGTGAACTTCTCCGGCCGCCTGTACAACGTGGTGTTCTACGGCGTGAAGAAGGAAACCGGCTACATCGACTACGACGAAGTGGCCGCCCTCGCCCGCGAGCACAAGCCCGCCCTGATCGTGGCCGGGGCCAGCGCCTACCCGCGCACCATCGACTTCGCCCGGTTCCGCGCCATTGCCGACGAGGTGGGCGCGAAGCTGATGGTGGACATGGCCCACATCGCGGGCCTGGTGGCCACCGGCCTGCATCCCACCCCCATCGGGCAGGCCCACTACACCACCACCACCACCCACAAGACCCTGCGCGGCCCGCGCGGCGGCATGATCCTTTCCGACGAGGACAACGCCAAGGTCCTGAACAGCCAGATATTCCCCGGCATCCAGGGCGGCCCGCTGATGCACGTCATCGCGGCCAAGGCGGTGGCCTTCGGCGAGGCGCTGCGCCCCACCTTCGCCGACTACCAGCAGCAGGTGGTGAAGAACGCCGCCACGCTGGCCGGTTGCCTAACCGCCGCCGGGTACGACCTGGTCTCCGGCGGCACCGACAACCACCTGATGCTGATGGATCTGACCGCCAAGGACATCACCGGCAAGGACGCCGAGCACGCGCTGGACAAGGCGGGCATGACCGCCAACAAGAACACCGTGCCCTTCGAGACCCGTTCGCCCTTCGTGACCTCTGGCGTGCGCCTGGGCACCCCCGCCCTGACCACGCGCGGCATGAAGGAAGCGGAAATGGAAAAGGTGGCCGCGTGGATCGTGGACGCCCTGGCCAACGTGAACAACGAGACCCGCCTTGCGGCCATCAGCCGCGAAGTGGAAGTCTTCGCGCGGCAGTTTCCGCTGTTCGCCTGGTAGGCCAGCCGCACCGCCCGCATTGACGCCCCGACGACACCGGGGCGGACAACCGCCCCGGTGTTTGACACGGCTCCCTTCCCGTTTTTATCCGAGCACGGCGCGTCCACCGTTTTTTCACGCGGCGGAACCTCTGTGCGAGGTGTCGGCACAAGAGGGATTTTTGGTCCCTGCCGAGGAAGGACGCCTTTGCATGACGGAACGTACTCTTGCCGTACGTGACGGCATGGAAAAGGCGGACTGACGCTGGCAGGGGCCAAAAGGCGCCTTGTGCCGACACCGTGTATACCCTAGCCGCAGAGGTACCCATGTCCACGCTGTCCCGCCTCCCCTGGCCCCAGTATTTCATGGAGATCACCTACCTCGTGGCCGAGCGCTCCACCTGCACCCGGCGCAAGGTGGGGGCCATCGCGGTGAAGGACAAGCGCATCCTGGCCACGGGGTACAACGGCGCGCCCTCGGGCGTGGCCCACTGCCTGGACGTGGGCTGCCTGCGCACCCAGTTGGGCGTGCCTTCCGGCCAGCGCCACGAAATCTGCCGGGGGCTGCACGCGGAACAGAACGTCATCGTGCAGGCCGCCATCCACGGCATTTCGCTTGCCGGGTCAGAAATCTACTGCACCACCCAGCCCTGCCTCATCTGCACCAAGATGCTCATCAACTGCGGCGTCACGGCCATCCGCTACGCGGAATCGTACCCCGACCCGCTGGCCGAGGACATGCTGCGCGAATCGGGCGTGCGGTACGAGGTGCTGCCCTTCACCCCGCGCGCGGGCAGTCCCTGCGTTCCGCCGAACCTCCCCAGTCCGCCGGACGGCACCGGGGGCACCACCGGCGGCTGCGGTGGCGGCTGCGCCTGCGGGGGCAGGTAGGTTCCAGATGACCGGGCCGCATCCGTTCCACACGTTCATGGGCGAGGCCATCGCCCTCGCCCGGCGCGGCCGCTGGCGCGCAGCGCCCAACCCCACGGTGGGCGCGGTGCTGGTGCGCGACGGTCAGGTGATGGCGCGCGGCTATCACACGGCCTGCGGCATGCCCCACGCCGAGGTGGAATGCCTGCGCGACGCGACGGCAAACGGCGTGGACCCGGCCGGGTGCACGCTGGTGGTCACGCTGGAGCCGTGCAACCACCACGGCAAGACGCCCCCCTGCTCGCAGGCGGTGCTGGCGGCGGGCATCCGCCACGTGGTGGTGGGCATGGCCGACCCCAACCCGGTGGCCCAGGGCGGGGCGGAATTTCTGCGCCAGCACGGCGTGCGGGTGGACGTGGGCGTGCGCGAGCAGGACTGCCGCGACCTGGTGGCCGACTTCGTCACCTGGAAGCTGACGGACCAGCCCTACGTCATCCTGAAGCTGGCCAGCACGCTGGACGGGCGCATCGCCACCCGCGCGGGCCATTCGCAGTGGATAAGCTGCGCGGCCTCGCGCCGCCGGGTGCATGGCATCCGCGCGGGCGCGGGCCATGCCGGTGGCGCGGTGCTGGTGGGCGGCACCACCCTGTTCGCCGACAACCCCCTGCTGACCGCCCGCTGCTGTGATTTTTCCGATGCGTTTCCCGCCGCTCCCCAAGGTGACTGCTCCCGCGTTGACGGTGCGGACGCCCCGCGCCGCCAGCCGCTGGCCGTGGCCGTCACCTCGCGCATGGACGAAGTTGCAGCGCGGGCCGGAGAACTGGCCCTGCTGCAACAGCGGGCAAGCGACACCATTTTCTGGACCACGGAACACGCCGCCACATCCCTGGCAGCCGATACCGTGCGCGCCACGGGCGCGCGGGTATGGGGCCTGCCCGTCACAAGCGACACGACGGGCACTAGCGACACGGCTGGCGCACGGCTGGACCTGCGCGCGGGCCTGGCCCGGTTGCGGGCCGAGGCCGGTTGCCTGTACGTGCTGTGCGAGGGCGGCGGGCAGTTGGGCCTGGCCCTGCTGGAAGCCGGGCTGGTGCACGAATTCGAGTTGCACCTGGCCCCCAAGGTGCTGGGCGACAACGCGGCGCGCCCCCTGTTCGACGGCCGCGCCCCCCTGCGCATGGACGACGCGCTGGGCCTGCGCGTGGCCGCCACCGCACCCAGCGGGGAGGACATCATCGTCACCCTGCGCCCCGGGGACTGTTTCTAACTTGTCCTTTCGGCCGTTGGCGATGTCAAACTTCACCTGCCATGTCGGTCAAATACGATAAGAGTATACTCCCTCATGGCAGGCTCGTTTTCCTTGCCAGCGGCCGAAAGTCCTGCGTTAGAAACAGCCCCCAGGTTGTGTGATATATCCCAGACAACGGCGGCACGCCGCCTCGGAGAGAGTTCATGTTCACCGGCATCATTCAGGGACAGGGCGGCATCGTGGCCGTGGAGAGCGCGGGCAAGGAAACCCGCCTGCGCATCCGGCCGCTGTTCGCCCTGTCCGACATCGTGGTGGGCGAATCCATCGCGGCCAACGGCGTGTGCCTGACCGTGGAAACCCACGGCGGAACCCGCGACACCGCGTGGTACACCTGCTACGCCTCGGCCGAAACCATGCGCCTGACCACCCTGGGCGACCTGCGCACCGGAGACAAGGTGAACCTGGAGCGAGCCCTGGCCATGGGCGACCGCCTGGGCGGACACATGGTGGCGGGCCACGTGGACTGCGTGGCCACCGTGGCGGACATCCGCCCGGAAGGCGAATCGCGCCGCTACCGGCTCACTTTTCCGCAAGAATTCGGCCCCCAGGTCATCCCCAAGGGCTCCGTGGCCCTTGACGGGGTGAGCCTGACGGTTAATCATTGCGGCCCGGATTTTCTGGAGGTCAACGTCATCCCCGAAACGCAGCGGGTCACCACCATCGCAGGGTGGAAGCCCGGAGTCCGCGTGAACATGGAGACGGACCTCATCGGCAAGTACGTGCAGCGCATGCTTTCGGCATGGCAGGGCGGCGCATCCGCCACCGGCCATGCCGCCTCCGGCTCCGGCGGGGGTGGCGGGCTGTCCGTGGAGTTTCTGAAGGAACACGGCTTTTAGGTCCCGTCGCAGGGGACAGGAGCCGGGTCTTCATTCGTGTCGAACGACCAGAACGCCGCGCCCGCACGGGGCGGCGTCGCATATCCAGAGGTAGCCATGCCCATTTGCAAGACCGAGGAAGCCATCGAAGAAATCCGCAAGGGTCGGATGATCATCCTCGTGGACGACGAAGACCGCGAGAACGAGGGCGACCTGACCATCGCCGCCCAGCACATCACCCCCGAGATCATCAACTTCATGGCCACGCACGGGCGCGGCCTGATCTGCCTGGCCCTTGAACCGGCGCAGGTGGACAAGCTGCAGCTGCCCATGATGACCCGCCGCAACGGCTCGAAGTTCGGCACCAACTTCACGGTGTCCATCGAGGCGCGCAAGGGCGTGACCACGGGCATCTCCGCCGCCGACCGCGCCACCACCATCCTGGCCGCCGTGGCCGACGAGGCCCAGCCCGAAGACCTGGTTACCCCCGGCCACATCTTTCCCCTGCGGGCCCAGAAGGGCGGCGTCATGGTGCGCGCCGGGCAGACCGAGGGCAGCGTGGACCTGTCGAAGCTGGCCGGCCTGAAGGGCGCGGCGGTGATCTGCGAGATCATGCGCGACGACGGCGAAATGGCCCGCATGCCCGACCTGATCGAATTCGCGAAGAAGCACGACATGAAGATCGCCACCATCCGCGATCTCATCCGCTACCGCATGCAGTCGGGCCTGCTGTCCGTGAAGCGCGTGGCCGAAGCGCAGATGCCCACCAAGTACGGCGAGTTCCGCGTCATCGCGTACGAGAACGAACTGCACGACGAAACCCATCTGGCCCTCGTCAAGGGCGACATCACCCCCGGCGAGCCGGTGCTGGTGCGCGTGCACAGCGAATGCCTGACCGGCGACGTGCTGGGCTCCATGCGCTGCGACTGCGGCGGCCAGCTGGCGGCGGCCATGTGCCAGATCGCGGGCGAGGGCAAGGGCGTGCTGCTGTACATGCGCCAGGAAGGGCGCGGCATCGGCCTTGCAAACAAGATTCGCGCCTACGCGCTGCAGGACCAGGGCTACGACACCGTCGAGGCCAACCACAAGCTGGGCTTCAAGGCGGACCTGCGCGACTACGGCATCGGCGCGCAGATTCTGGTGGACCTTGGCGTGCGCAAGATGCGCATGATGACCAACAACCCCAAGAAGATCATCGGCCTTGAAGGCTACGGCATCGAGGTGGTGGAACGGGTGCCCGTGGAGCTGGAATCCTGCTCCTTCAACGAGGCGTACCTGCGCACCAAGAAGGAGAAGATGGGCCATCTTCTCGAACTGAAGCACACCGACGCGCCGAGCGAAATCTAGAGCCTGTCTCCAAATCGTCCTTTTGCCCGTTGGCGGCGTTAAACTTCGCCTGCCATGCCGGTCGAATACGATAAGAGTATACTCCCTTATGGCAGACTCGTTTGCCTTGCCAACGGACAAAAAACCTGATTTGGCGACAGACTCTGGAATGACGAATTAACGCACAACCGCCCCGCCCGCGCCAGGCACCACCCGGCGCGGGCGGAGGACGGCCCCATATCACGCCCCGGCGCGCCGCCGGAAAAGGAGACCCCCAATGCTGCACGTCAAGACCATCGAGGGCCAGTTCGACGCCAAGGGCCTGAAGTTCGCCATCCTCGCCACCCGCTTCAACGACTTCATCGTGGACCGCCTGGTGGGCGGCGCGGTGGACTACCTTGCCCGCCACGGCTGTGACCGCGAGGACCTGACCATCGTCCGCGTTCCCGGCGCGTTCGAAATGCCCATCGTGGCCCAGAAGCTGGCCAAGAGCGGCCGCTACCACGGCATCATCGCCCTGGGCGCGGTCATTCGCGGGGCCACCCCCCACTTCGATTTCGTGGCCAACGAAGCCACCAAGGGCCTGGCCCACATTTCGCTCGATTCCGGTGTGCCCGTGGGCTTCGGCCTTTTGACCACCGATTCCATCGAGCAGGCCATCGAACGCGCGGGCACCAAGGCTGGCAACAAGGGCGTGGACGCCGCCGCCGCCGTGCTGGAAACCGTGCGCGTGATGGAGCAGCTGTAAGCCCATGGCCAACCAGGGCAAGAAACCCACCCGGCGCAGCGAGCGCGCGCTGGCCTTTCAGGTGCTGTACGGGCTCAGCTTCACCCCGGCCACCAGCGAAGGGGCGTTGCGCGCGGCCTACGCCGCCTCGCCGGACGTCGCGGACCGGGCCGCCGAAAGCGATGCGTCCGCACGGCACGACCCCGCCACCGCCCCGCAGGGCTACGCGTGGGAAGTCATCCACGGCGTGTGGAAGACCCAGGCCGAACTGGACGAGGCGGTATCGGGCTTTTCGCAGAACTGGCGCGTGGAGCGCATGGGCCGCGTGGAACTGACGCTGCTGCGCATCGCCGTGTACGAAATGCTGTTCCGCGACGACGTGCCCGCCAAGGTGGCCATGAACGAGGCCATCGAGCTTTCCAAGCAGTTCGGCGACGACAACTCGCGCAGTTTCATCAACGGCATTCTCGACGCGGTGGCCCGCGCGGTGGAATCGGGCCGACTATCGCCCAAGGGGCAGTAGGCCCCGGTGCTGACGGGGGAGCCGGGCGGCGCTTAACCGCCCGGAATCACCCCGCGAATGCGCAATTGGCACTTGAAGGCGTGCGTCCGAAAGGCTACGGTCTGACGGGCTCGCGCCCTCGGTCTTCCCGGCAGGCGCGCCCGCCAGATCAGAACCGGACCAGATACCGGACCAGATACTCGCCACCACCGGCGGTCGGAACAGGCACCGGCCACCAACGGCACGGCAGGCGGCCCCGCACCAGCTCACAGGGACCAGCTCACACGGACCAGCCCACAAGGACCATCGCGGCATGAAACCCGAACGCGGCATGAAATACGATCCCCAGTCCATCGAAACCAAATGGCAGCGCATCTGGGAAGAAAGCGGCGCCTTCCACTGCGACCACCACTCCGATAAGCCCAAGTACTACGTGCTCGAGATGTTCCCCTACCCTTCGGGCAACATCCACATGGGGCACGTGCGCAACTACTCCATCGGCGACGTGGTGGCCCGCTTCAAGCGCATGCAGGGCTTCAACGTGCTGCACCCCATGGGCTGGGACGCCTTCGGGCTGCCGGCGGAAAACGCCGCCATCAAACACGGCACCCATCCCGCCAAGTGGACCTTTTCCAACATCGACAACATGCGCACCCAGTTGCGCCGTCTGGGCTACTCGTATGACTGGCGGCGCGAGCTGGCCACCTGCACGCCCGAATACTACCGCTGGGAGCAGCAGTTCTTTCTGCGCTTCTTCGAGAAGGGGCTGGTGTACCGCAAGCAGGCCCCGCAGAACTGGTGCCCCAAGTGCCACACCGTGCTCGCCAACGAGCAGGTCATCGAAGGGCTGTGCTGGCGCTGCGATTCCGCCGTGGAGCAGAAGAACCTGACCCAGTGGTTCCTGCGCATCACCGACTACGCGGAAGAGTTGCTGGCCGACCTCGACAAGCTGGAGGCGGGCTGGCCCGAGCGCGTGGTGAGCATGCAGCGCAACTGGATCGGCAAGTCCATCGGCGCGGAGATCGTGTTCCCGCTGGCGGATGCCGACAGTTCCATCACCGTGTTCACCACCCGGCAGGACACCGTGTTCGGGGCCACCTTCATGAGCCTTGCGCCGGAACACCCGCTGGTGGAACAGCTCATTGACGGAAAGCCCGAAGCCCCGGCGGTGCGCGCCTTCGTGGAACGCATCCGCAACATGGACCGCATCGTGCGCCAGTCGGACGACCTGGAAAAGGAAGGCGTGTTCACCGGGGCCTACTGCGTGAACCCCTTCACCGGCCGCCGCATGCCCATCTGGGTGGCCAACTTCGTGCTGGCCGAATACGGCACCGGCGCGGTCATGGCCGTGCCCGCGCACGACCAGCGCGACTTCGAGTTCGCGCGCAAGTACGACCTGCCCATGCAGGTGGTCATCCAGCCGGAAGGCGAGGCGCTGGACACCGCCGCCATGCAGGCCGCATGGACCGAGGCGGGCCAGCTGGTCAATTCCGGCGAATTCGACGGCCTGCCCAACGAGGCCGCCAAGCAGAAGATCGCCGATTCGCTGGAGGCTTCCGGCAAAGGCCGCCGCACCGTCAACTACCGCCTGCGCGACTGGAACATCTCGCGCCAGCGGTACTGGGGCGCGCCCATTCCCGTGGTATACTGCGACGCCTGCGGCGTGGTGGCCGAAAAGGACGAGAACCTGCCCGTGCTGCTGCCGCTGGAGGTGCGCACCCACGAGGACGGCCGCTCGCCCCTGCCCGACACCCCCGAATTCGCGGAATGCGCCTGCCCCAAGTGCGGCGGCAAGGCCCGCCGCGAAACCGACACCATGGACACCTTCGTGGAGTCCTCGTGGTATTTCGCGCGCTACACCAGCGCCAGCAAGGACGACGGCGCGTTCGACCCCGCCGCGCTGAAGTACTGGATGCCCGTGGACCAGTACATCGGCGGCGTGGAGCACGCCATCCTGCACCTGCTCTACTCGCGCTTCTTCGTGAAGGCCCTGCGCGACTGCGGCTACATGGACCTGGACGAACCCTTCGCCAACCTGCTCACCCAGGGCATGGTGCTGAAGGAAGGGGCCAAGATGTCCAAGTCCAAGGGCAACGTGGTGGACCCCACCGAAACGATCGCCCGCTACGGGGCGGACACGGTGCGCCTGTTCTGCCTGTTCGCCGCGCCGCCGGAACGCGACTTCGACTGGAGCGATACCGGCATCGAGGGTTCCTACCGCTTCATCGGGCGCATCTGGCGTCTGGCGGACGAGCTTTCCGGCGTGCTCATGCCGGTGAAGGCCTGCTCGGCCACGGCGGCAGACGCACAGACGCCCCAGGCCAGGGACCTGCGCAACAAGGAGCACGCCACGGTGCGCAAGGCCGGGGCGGACATCAGCGACAGGTTCCAGTTCAACACGGCCATCGCGGCGGTGATGGAGCTGGTCAACGCGCTGTACCTCGCCAAGGACGAACTGTCCGGCGACGAGGGCGGACACCGGGTGCTCTCCAGCGCCGTGGCCACCGCGCTCACCCTGCTCTCGCCCATCACCCCGCACCTCTCCGAGGAACTGTGGGCCGCTATCGGCAACCAGGGCCGCATCACCGACGAGCCGTGGCCGCAGTGGAGCGAGGAAGCCCTGGCCCGTGACGAGGAAACCATCGTGGTCCAGATCAACGGCAAGCTGCGCGGCCGCGTCAGCGTGCCCGCCGGGGCGGACGCCAAGGCCATCGAGGCCGCGGCCCTGTCGGAACCCAACGTGGCCCGCCACCTGGAGGGTGTCACCGTGCGCAAGGTCGTCGTCATTCCCGGAAAACTCGTCAACGTGGTGGTGAGCTAGCCATGGCCGCCGCGTCCTTCATGAACCTTGGCCCGAGCGCGGGCCGCAACGGCGGACACCTGTCCCGCATGACGCGGCGCGTGGTGCGCGCGGTGACGGCCGTGGCGCTGTTCGCGGTGCTGCTGGCGACGCTGTCCGGCTGCGCGGGCTACCGCCTGACCACCGAAGACACCGGCATCTTCGGCGACGGAACCAAGACCATCAAGATCAAGGGCGTGGACAACCCCACCATGTACCCGTGGCTGCCCTACCTGCTGCGCTCGGCCCTGCGCGACGAAGTGGGCGCGCGCAGCCTGGGGGTGTGGAAGGACGACGGCCGCGCGGACTACGAGATCAAGCTGCGCGTGCGCCATTTCCGCCTGCGCGGCGACGTGCGCGACTCCGACGACAACACGCAGTTGTATACCGCCTCCATGTCGGCGGAGGCCACCGTGTACGACGGCGCCACCAACGCCGTGGTCTGGGAATCGAAGGTGGTGTCCTACTCCAACTCCTACGACACCTACAACGAGCAGGACGCCGCCGAAGAAGTGGGCACCGAACTGGTGCGCCGGCTGGTGGACAGGATGCGCCAGCACTTCTAGACCGCAGGCGTCGGCCCGGATATAAACGGCCCGAGGGGAGGCGATCCCTTCGGGCCTTCTCGTTGCCGTTCCCTCCCCGCAACCCCACGGTGCCCGCATGACGAGACCCGGCTTCACCATCTGCATCTGCCCCGACGCCCGCCTGATGCGCGACCGCATCGACGCGCTGCTGGCCGCCCACCCGCCCGCGCTTCCCGAAGGGAGCTCCGGAGGCCTCGGGCTTGCCCCTGCCGCGCCAGCGGAATGGGACCGCCAGGCCTTCTGGGGCGACGAGCCGCTGCCCTCGGCCTTCTGGGAACACCTGACCCTGCAGGGGCTGTTCGCCACGCCGCGCGCGCTGGTGGTGCGCAACGCCCAGAACCTGCCCGCCGAAACGTGGAAGCGCATTTCCGCCGCCCTGGCCAAGCCCAACCCGCTGGCCTGGCCGTTCCTGTGCCTGGAGGTCCCCTTCGACAAGGGCCAGCCCAAGGTGCCCGTGCACATCGCCAGGCTGCGCTGCCTGGACTTCGCGGAATCGAAGAAATGGATATGGCGCTCGCCCGGCCTGGATGAGCGGGGGGTATCCACCTTCGTGCGCCAGCATGCGGCATCGCACGCCATCCGCTTCGCGCCGGGCGCGCTGGAGGCCGTTTGCGCCGCCCTCCCACCCGACGCCACCGCCATCGCCACCGAGCTTGAAAAACTCTCGCTGGCCGCGGGCGACGGAGAGGTGACCCCGGCCATGGCCGCGCTGGTGGACCATGCGGCGGACATCGACATCTTTTCCTTCATGCGCGCCCTGCAGGCGGGCAACGCCCCCATGACCGTGTGGCGGCAGGTGCTGCGCGACCGCCTGGGCGGCGATTCCATGCTTTTTCCCTTCCTGGGCATGCTGCTGCGCGAAACGCGCATCCTGTGGCAACTGCTGGCGGGCGAGCAGGTGCGCCTGCCCCCCTCGGTGCTGCCCGCCAAGCAGCAGTTGGCCCGCCAGTTGGGACATGCCGGGCTGGCCCGGATATGGGACCTGGCCCTGGAAGCGGAACTGGGCATCAAGAGCGGCGAGCGCTCGCCCGAACAGGCCATGGAAATGCTGGCGGCCGGGCTGTTCACCCTGTTCGCGCGCAGTCGGCGCGCCCAGCCCGGCGGGACTCCGCAGGGAGGCAGACCGCGTCCCCCGGCCCATGCGCCGGGCGGATACAGGAGCTGACGTGACCGCCGCGACGCAACATCGGCAGGCGGTACCGCCCCTTCCCGCCCGGGAAGGGGACGTGCATTCCCCCGCGGCCTCACCTCCCCGGCAGGGCAGCCAGCCAGCCCACGCCGTCCCCTCGCGTACAACGGGCTTGCACGCCCCGCACGACTGCTTATTATGACCACTGGTCCCCACTACCACGGGCACCGTGAACGGGTGCGCGCCCGGTTGCGCCACGACCCCGCCGCCCTGCCCGACTATGAAGTGCTGGAACTGCTGCTGGGCCACGTGCTGCTGCGCCGCGACACCAAGCCGCTGGCCAAGGAACTGCTGACCCGCTTCGGCAGCCTGCGCGGGGTGCTGGACGCCCGGCCCTCGGAATTGCTGACGGTGAAGGGCTTCGGCCCGGCCATGCTCGACTTCTGGGCTCTGCTGCGCGAGGTGATGGCCCGCTACGTGGAAACCCCGGCCCGCGAACGCGAGGTGCTGGGCAGCCCGCAGGCTGTCGCGGAAATGGCCAGGGTGCGTCTGGCCGCCTCGCCCCACGAGGAGGTCTGGGTGGCCCTGCTGGACACCCAGAACCGCATGGTGGCCTGGGAACGCGCCTCGCGCGGCACGGTGAACGCATCCGCCGTGTACCCGCGCGAAATCCTGGAACTCGCCCTGCGGCACAAGGCGGCCTCGATCATCCTGGTGCACAACCACCCCGGCGGCAATCCGTCGCCGTCGGCGGGAGACATCGAGATCACCCGGCAATTGGAACTTTCGGCCAAGGCCATCGGCATGCGCCTGCTGGACCACGTCATCGTCACCGACGACGCCTGCTACAGCCTGAAGGACGACGGCCTGATCTGACCCGACGGGGAGGAAGCACCCATGACACGCAGCCGCTTCAGGGTCACCGGCCGGGTGCAGGGGGTGGGCTTTCGCTCCTGGACCGGCCGCACCGCCCGCGCCCTGGGGCTTGCCGGGTGGGTGCGCAACATGCCCGACGGCAGCGTGGAACTGGAGGCCGAAGGCCCGGACGAACGCATGGACGCCCTGCGCGAGGCCCTGTGGCGCGGGCCCGCGTTCGCCAGGGTCACCAGCGTGGACGAACACCCCGCCGCGCCGGCCGTCCGCAACGCGCCTGACTTACGCGACGGGCAGCAGGCCACGCAGGGCACACCGGGCGCGCCGACGACGCCCCACGATTTTCATATCCTATTCTGACACGCGAGGAGCACCCCGCATGACCGACGACATATACGACGACGGCACCCCCAAGGGGGCCGGAAAGCCCGCCTCCACCACCGCCACGAAGCCCCCGACCGACGGAACGGACAGGCAGGACGCCACCGCTGACGACACCGAAGGCGCCGTCAGCGACATCCGGTCCGCCGACACGGAGGACGCGGGCGACATCGACGTGCCCGTCTCCATCCCGGCCCGGGCCGGTGACGACACCCACGCCCTCGACTTCGACGACGTGGCGGGCGATGATCAGGCGCATTCCGCCGATTCCCCCGATCCCGCTGACGGCCCCGAACTGCCCGTGCTGCCCGACGAGTTGCCCGTGCTGCCCGTGCGCGACGTGGTGGTGTTCAACTACATGATCCTGCCGCTGTTCGTGGGCCGCGAAAAGTCGGTGCAGGCCGTGGACGCCGCCCTCAACGGCAGCCGCTACCTGATGATCTGCACCCAGCGCGACGAATCGGTGGACGACCCCGGCCCCGAAGACCTGCACGCCACCGGCACGGTGGTGATGATCATGCGCATGCTGAAGATGCCCGACAACCGGCTGAAGGTGCTGGTGCAGGGCATCAGCCGCGCCAAGGTGCAATCCTTCGGCGTGGGCGACGGCTACCTCACCGCCCGCGTGGAAACCCTGCCCGAGCCGGAACTGGGCCCGCCCACCGTGGAGCAGGAAGCCATGATGCGCGCCGCCCGCGAGCAGAGCGAAAAGATCCTTTCGCTGCGCGGCATCGCCACATCGGACATCATGGCCGTGCTCAATTCCGTGGACGACCCCGGCCGCCTTGCCGACCTCATCGCCGCCAACCTGCGCATGAAGGTCTCCGACGCGCAGGCCATCCTCGAATGCACCGACCCGGACGCCCGGCTACGCCTGGTCAACGAGCAACTGGTCAAGGAAGTGGAAGTGGCCTCCATGCAGGCCAAGATCCAGAGCATGGCGCGCGAGGGCATGGACAAGGCCCAGAAGGACTACTTCCTGCGCGAGCAGATGAAGGCCATCCGCCGCGAGCTTGGCGAATCGGGCAACGAGGACGAGGAACTGGAAGACCTCACCCGCTCGCTGGAGCGCGCCGGGCTGCCCCGCGAGGTGCGCAAGGAGGCGGACAAGCAGCTGCGCCGCCTGGCCTCCATGCACCCCGATTCGTCCGAGGCCACCGTGGTGCGCACCTATCTGGAATGGCTGGCGGAACTGCCGTGGGCCAAACTTTCGCGCGACCGGCTGGACATCAACAAGGCCAAGGTAATCCTGGACGAGGACCACCACGGCCTCGCCAAGGTCAAGGACCGCATCCTGGAATACCTCAGCGTGCGCAAGCTGAACCCCAAGTCCAAGGGGCCCATCCTGTGCTTCGCGGGGCCTCCCGGCGTGGGCAAGACCTCGCTGGGCCGCTCCATCGCCCGGGCCATGGGCCGCAAGTTCCAGCGCATCTCGCTGGGCGGCATGCGCGACGAGGCGGAAATCCGCGGCCACCGGCGCACCTACATCGGGGCCATGCCGGGGCGCATCGTGCAGAGCCTGAAGCAGCTGGCCACGCGCAACCCCGTGCTGATGCTGGACGAAATCGACAAGATCGGGTCCGACTTCCGGGGCGACCCGTCGTCCGCGCTGCTCGAGGTGCTGGATCCGGAACAGAACTTCTCGTTCAGCGACCACTACCTGAACGTGCCCTTCGACCTTTCCAAGGTCATGTTCATCTGCACCGCCAACCAGTTGGACACCATTCCCGCCGCCCTGCGCGACCGCATGGAGGTCATCTCCATCCCCGGCTACACCATGCAGGAGAAGCTGGCCATCGCCCGCCGCTACCTGCTGCCGCGCCAGGCAAGGGAAAACGGCCTTTCCCCGCGCGAAGTGACCGTGCCCGACGCGCTCATCGAGCGCATCATCACCGGCTACACCCGCGAGGCCGGGCTGCGGAACCTGGAACGCGAAATCGGCTCGCTGTGCCGCAAGGTGGCCCGCCGCAAAGCCGAGGGAGAAAAAGGCCCCTTCCGCATCACCCCGCGCATGCTGGAAAAGTTTCTGGGCGCGCCGCGCTTCATCGATGAGGAAAAGGAAACGGAACTGCTGCCCGGCGTGGCCCTGGGCCTGGCCTGGACCCCCTACGGCGGCGAGGTGCTGCATGTGGAGGTCACCCCCATGAAGGGCAAGGGCGGCGTGACCATGACCGGCCAGCTCGGCGACGTGATGAAGGAAAGCGCGCAGGCCGCCATTTCCTACGCGCGTAGCCGTGCGGAACGCTTGGGCATCGAACCCGACTTCTCGGAAAAGCTCGACCTGCACATCCACGTGCCCGCCGGGGCCACCCCCAAGGACGGCCCCTCGGCCGGGGTGACCATGGTCACCGCGCTGCTCTCCGCCCTTACCGGCAAGCCCGTGCGCAACGACCTGTGCATGACCGGCGAAATCACCCTGCGCGGCCGCGTGCTGCCCGTGGGCGGCATCAAGGAAAAGATCCTCGCCGGGGTGGCGCGCGGCATGCAGCACGTGATCATCCCGCGCCAGAACATGAAGGACCTGGAAGACATCCCCGCCGACCTGCTGCGCCGTATCGAAGTCCACCCCGTGGCACACATCGACGACCTGCTGCCGCTGGCGTTTCCGAAAGATTAGAAAAAAGATAGCGGGGGGAGGGAGAGGACCCCTTTTGGAAAAGGGGTCCTCTCCCTCCCCCCGGCCCCCCACCCTCTCCCCCCAAAACTTTTCCATCGTGGACGACGTCAAAAAAGCAAAGGGCGCGGATCATTCCACGCCCTTTGCTTTAGTTATCTGCTCGCAACCAACAAAAAAGTCAGGCGGTTACGGACCCCAATTAAAAAGTTTGGGGGGAGCCCCAGCCGTTATGGTGAGTGCGCAGCACGAACCTTACGGATGGAGACAGCAACGCTGGGGGTACGGGGGAAGGAGAGCCTTTTCGCTCTGCGGTCGCCATCCGTAAGGTTCGCACTTCGTGCTCACCTAACGGCTGCCGCAAAGGGTCCCTTCCCCCGTTTGCCTTCCTCAATTTCAGTCTCCCTACCCTGCCGACAGCGGCAGGGGGCAGCGGCGTTCCAGCACCTTGACGGTGCGTTCGAAGGGCAGCGGGCGGGAGTACAGAAAGCCCTGGCCGTACAGGCAGCCCAGTTCCAGCAGCACCTCGGCCTGTTCGGGCTGTTCTATGCCTTCGGCCACCACGCCGAGGCCGAGTCCCCGGCCCAGGCTGACGATGGACTGCACGATGCCGTAGGCGGCCTTTTCCTCGTGCACGCGGCTGGTGAACGACTTGTCGATCTTGATCATGTCCATGGGGAACTGGCGCAGGTAGTTCAGCGAGGAATAGCCGGTGCCGAAGTCGTCGAGTACCAGGGACACGCCCAACTCCTTGAATTTCCACAACTTGTCTGTCACGGCATCCACGCCGGTCAGCAGCAGGCTTTCGGTAATCTCCAGCCGCACGTCCAGCGGGTTGCAGCCCGATTCCAGAATGACGGCGGAATAGCTTTCCACCATGTTCCAGCGGCGGAAGCTGCGCGCGGAAATGTTCAGGTTCAGGGCGAACTCCGCCGCTGGCCCGGCCCGCTCGCGCAGGGCGCGCACCGAGGCGCAACCCAGCTCCAGCACGTGCCGGTCCAGGTGGTAGATCAGCCCCGATTCCTCGGCTAGGGGAATGAACTCCGAGGGGGTCAACAGCCCCAGTTCCGGGTGGTTCCAGCGCACCAGCGCCTCCAGCCCGGTGATGCGTGCGGTGCGCAGCGATACCAGCGGCTGGAAGTACAGTTCTATCTCGCCGCGCTCCATGGCGCGGCGCAGTTCGTTCTCGCGGCGCAGCTTGTCCGGCGCGGCGGGGACCACCTCCTCGTCGAACAGCTCATAGCGCCCCTTGCCCGATTCCTTGGCCCGGAACATGGCGAGATCGGCGTCGCGCAGGATGTCCTCTGCCGAGGTGTACTGCCGGGCGCGCACCACCACGCCGATGCTGGCGGCCATGTACACCTCGGTGTCGTGCACCGGAAAGGGGGTGCGCAGGGAATCCTGGATGCGCTCGACGATGGTGCCCACCTCGGCCATGTCCTCCACGTCGTCCAGCAACACGGCGAACTCGTCGCCGCCGCAGCGGGCCAGGGTGTCCACCTCGCGCAGGCAGGGCAGCACCCTGTCCGAGAACAGGCGCAGCAACTCGTCGCCCGCGCGATGGCCCAGGCTTTCGTTGACCACCTTGAACCGGTCGATGTCCAGGAACAGCACGGCGAAGCGGTAATGGTCGTGCCGCCGGGCGCGTTTGAGGGCGCTTTCCACGCGGTCCAGCAGCAGCACCCGGTTGGGCAGGCCGGTGAGCACGTCATGAAAGGCGGTCTGGGTCATGCGCTCCTCGTCGCGGGCGGCCGGGTCGCGCCCGGCGCGGCCGTTGCCGCCCTCCAGCGGGGTGACCTGCAACAGCGCGCACGGGGGGTGGCCCGCCTCACCGGGCAGGATGCGCAGGCTCTGCTGCATCCAGCGTTTTTCGCCGTCGGCCCGCAGGAAGGGCCAGGAGGTCCGCACGATGCTGTCCGGGGCATCGCCCTGCCCCGTGGCCGCCCGGATGGCCGAAACGGAAAGCCACAACCCGCCGAACTCGCGCAGGGCCTGCCCGGCCACGTCGGGCGGCAGCAGGTCGCGCAGTTCCGTGCCGGTCAGCACGCCAGCAGGATAGCCGAACGCGTCCTCGAAGGCGCGGTTCACCGCCAGCAGCCGTCCTCCGGCGTCCAGCAAGGCCATGCCCGCCGCGCCATGCGCGAAGGCGGCGCGAAAGCGCACCTCGTCCATGGCCCGGCGGCCCACGTCGCGCCGGGCGGCCAGCGCGTCGGCCACGTGGCCGGACACCAGTTCCAGCAGGCGACGGTCCTCGGCCGAAAAGCCCGGCCGGGGCCGCACGGGCGCCAGGCGCTGGGCGGGGGGAGTGCCGGGCTGCGTTGCAGCGCAGGGCACGCCGTCCTCGCCTTCCACCCGGCACACGATGGCCCCCAGCACCTCGCCGGTGCGGGTGCGCAGCGGAACGCCCAGCCAGTGGTCGGGCACGGGGTCGGGCAGCAGACATTCACCAAGTTCGGCCAGTTCGCGCAGTTCGTCGGCGTCCACGCGCACGGTTTCGCCGCGCAGGTACACCCGCGCCGCGAGGTCGCACGGCGGCGCGGCGTCCCTGCGTCCCGCCGGGTCGGCCGCGGAATGCGCCACGCGGCTGCCGTCGCCGGGGTAGACCACCAGTTGCGGCGGTTCGCCCGGCAGCAGCGAACGGAAGATGCGCGCGAAGGCCCCGGCCAGGCCGTCGGGCTCCGTCTCGTGCAGGGTGGCATGGGCGATGAGGTGCAACGCCGCGCGGTAGCGGTCGGGCCGTGGCGTGCCGGGCGCGGGCGCGCCGCCAGCGCCGGACCAGCCCACGGGGAAGGGCACGTCGTCGAAACGGCGACGGGCCTGGGTGTCCGGCCGGTCGTTGCCCCTGTCTGTACGGTCCGTGCGGTCGGGCCGTTCCAGCGGGCGGGCCAGATGCACCACGTGCAGCGGCAGGCCGTGGGCGTCGTGCACCGCGTACAGGGTGACCGAGGCCAGCATGGTGCCCCCGTCGCCGCGCAGAAACCGCTTGCGCACGCTGCCGCCTTCGTCCTGGCCGGACGCCACGCGCAGGAACAGCGCCAGCACGTCGGCGGTGCCTTCCAGTCCCACCATGCGGGCGCAGAACAGCGAGGGGATGTCCTCCGGCGCGCAGCCAAGCAGGTCGGCCATGCGGCCGTTCATGTACAGCAGCTGTCCCGCCGGGTCGAACACGCTCACGCCGATGCCCGCCGCCCCGAACTGGGCGGCCAGGTCGCCATGGGGCGAGGGGCGGGGGGCGGGGGAAACTCCGGAGTCCGGTGCGGCGGCCCGCGCCGGTTCCGGGGCGGGCGCGGCATCGGCGTCGGCAGGCGCATCGCCCACGGCATTGCCCCGCGCGTCGTCCGCCTCGGCGCACCCTTCGAGCGGTGCGCCCAGTTCTTCCTGCAGCGCGTGCGGGGCGCTCCTGCCCAGCATGGCGGCAAGGTCCGGCAACCCGGCGAACAGGCCATCGCCCGCCGCGCAGGTGGCGTGCGAAAGCGGCGGCAGAGGCCGCATCAGCCGGGCGGAAGGCGCATCCGGGTTCACGTGGACCATGGACTCCGCCATGCCGGAGCGTTCGGAATCGTGACAGGGTTCCGCCGTGCCGGAGGGCGCTTCAAGACCGGAAGGTTCGCGCAACACGTCTCCCCCTGCGGGCCGGAACCCGCCCTATCGACGGTTTGCGATGCATGCCGGGCAACACCGGCAAGGCCCGGCGTCCAGCACGGATGGACGCCCCATGGCGTCACACGGATGGCCCAAGCAGTTGGCTGCCCGCGAAATGGCCACCAACAAGCCGCCGACTGTCCGCAAGACCTCGGACGGGCTGCGGCGGCATGGCATGGCACCTTCCAACCGCCGCAGTGTCCCCTCGCGACGGGCGGATTACCGCCATGTCCAGTTCACCGCCTACCGGTAACCCGGAAAAATGGCAAGAAGGCTGCCGGAGTACGGCATTCGTGCGTTTCCCGCCCCCTGCCTGCCGGGAGGGAGCCCCCTGGCGTGCCTTCGCCCCGCCCGTCAGTTTCCGGGGCCATTCCCGTCGGGGGCCTCCGGGCCGCCACGGTTCGGCGGCAGGGGCGCGGGGCAGGCGTCCGGATCGGCCGCGTCAAGGGGACGCGGGGCCAGGATGTCGCGATATTCCTCGCCGTACAGGGTCAGCATGACCATGGTGAAGCTGAGGATGAGCGGGCCGTAGATGATGCCCGCCATGCCGAAGGCCTTCAGCCCGCCAAGTATGAAGATGAAGATGTAGAACACCGACGCGCCGGAACTGCCGCGCATGAAGTACGGCCGCAAGATGGAATCGGCCCCGGCCACCACCAGCGAACTCCACAGCGCCAGGAACACCGCGCCCTTCCACTGCCCCATCAGCAGCAGGTAGATGGAGGCAGGCCCCCAGATCAGACCAGTGCCCACCACCGGCACCAACGAGGCAAAGGCCATCACCGTGCCCCAGAACATGCCGGGCAACCCCACGATGGCCATGCCGATGCCCCCCAGCACCCCCTGCACCACCGCCACCAGCAGCCCGCCCACCAGCACGGCGCGCGCCACGCGGCGCAGGCCCTGGATGATCATGTCCTCCTGTTCCTCGCGCAGGGGGCACAGGTACTTCACCCCTTCCACCATGCGCTTGCCGTCCTTCAGCATGAAGAACATCACCAGCAGCAGCAGCAGGAAGTGCAGGAAGAACAACATGGTGTTGCCCAGCACGTACGAGCCCCACTGGATCAGCGTCTGCCCCGCCGTGCGTGAAAGCTCCAGCAGGCTGGCCTGGAAGTCGATGTGCCCCAGGTCGATGAACGGCAGGTTCACCCGCACCCATTCCAGCCACGGCTCCAGGTTCGATTCCGACAGCAGCGCGGCCGGGCCGCCGCCGCTCAACCACTTGTTGATGGCCGTCACCGTCTGCATGCCCTGCGGAATCAGCAGCGCCACGAACACGCACACCGGAATGACGATGCACACCACAAGCCCGGTCAGCACCAGCAGCGCCGACAGGATGGCGTTGCCGTGCAGCAGCGCCTTGCAGCGCAGGAACAGCGGGTAGCAGATGGCCGAGAACACCGCCCCCAGGATGAGCGTGTGCAGGAAGGGGTCCACCAGCCGGTAGGCCAGCCACAGGGCCAGCACCAGCAGCAGGAAAAGAAAGTACGAAAACAGGTTGCGGGACGAAAGCGTGCGCTGTCCCTTGGCCGGAGTGGTGTTCATGGATGCGTGTCCGGTGGATGCGGTGATGGGTGCGGTGGTGGAATGACGCGCGGATACGCCGCCCGGACGGGCGCGCCCGCTACATGGCCCCGGCGGGCTTGCCGGCCAGCCCGCAATAGCCCTCGTCGCCCTCTTCGTTGCGTTGCGGGTGCTTGTAGCGCCACATCATGCATTGGGCGCCTACGCAGAAGCGCATCTTGTCGTCGCTGGTCTTCAGGAAGGGACAGTAGCGAAACTTGGCCTCGTTCTGCGGCATCAGCATGGCGACCTCCGGTGCGGGCACGAACCGGCCCGCGCTTGTTCCGGATGATACGCAAGACAGCCCCGGAATGCATCCGTTTTCGTGCCCCCCTGTGGAAAGCTCATCAACTGCCGATAGGACGGATACGGGGTGACGCATGCCCCGTGAAAGGAGGTGCGCCATGCGGATAGACCAGTTCAGCGGTGGCGCGGAGGGCATCCTGAACGTGCTGGAGCAGACCCGCCTGATGCAACAGGACGGGCAGCAGCTTGCGGGCATTCAGGCCGACGCCCTTCCCCGGCAGGAACGCCGGGACGCGGGCCAGACGCAGACCGAGTCCTCCGTGGCCGTGCGCGGCCTTGGGGAGCACGTGGACGTCAGCGTCTGACGCGCGGGCGCCGATGGGCACCGGGGTGCGCCGTGGCGGGATGTTCCCGTGGCGGCGCACCCGACCTTTTGCGGAGACGGCAAGATCGCGGCAAGCGGGGGGCATCAGGAAAGCAGGCGCATCAGGTCGTCGAGCCCCGTGGCCGGGTCGAAAGCCCCCAGGTCATGCCCCACCGGCGAATCCGGTGCCATGCCCTCCTCCGTCTGGTCCGACGCGGCGGGGCGGCCCAGCACGGCCAGGCTCATCCGGTCCATCAGGCGCACCCGGCGGCGCGCCTCGTCCGCGTCCAGCGCCGGGGCGTGCACCCCCTGAAGCATCAGTATCTCCATGTTCAGGCGGCCCAGACGCGCGGAGAACTCGTCCGCCTCGCGCGCGGCGCGGGCCAGGCGTTCACGCCGCACGGAAAGGGCCGCATGGGCGCTTTTGCCGGGCGGCAGGTCGTGCAGCAGATCCAGCCAGATATCCAGCGCCTCGACGTAGCCGGGGTCCGACGGGGGCATGCGCCGGATGAACCGCAGCACGAGATCGGCGCGGAATTCGCTGGCCTGCCCCCCGGAACGGGCGGCGGTGGGGGCGGAAGATTCGGCGGAAAGCTCCGCCAGGTCGAACCGGGCGTCACGCAGGGCCAGGCGCACGGCAAGGGCCTGGGGTTCCGACAGGTGACGCGCCACGGCGTCGGCGATGCACGCGGGGATGGACCGGTCCAGACGCAACCGGCGCACCAGCAGGGCCATGGCCCACGGGGGCACCGGCAACGCGAGGCGGACGGCCGTGTCCGTGGCGACGGAATCGGGGGCTTCGGAAAACGCGGGGGCGCCCCCGAAAGCGCCGGGGGCGTCAGGAACGTGCAGCACGGCGGTGGCGTCCGGCGACAGCAGGCGCAACACCTCGTCCGCAAGACGAGGCTGCCGCTCGCACGGGGCGACATGGAAATCCGCAACGGATGGCGGGGTAGTGCCGACGAACGCGGGGTCTGCCTTCTCCTCGCCGGGTGCGGCCGCATCGTTTTCGGCCAGCAGCCGTTCCACGGCCAGGCGCAGGACGGTATCCGGGTACAGCAGGTATTCCAGGGCGCTTTCCGTGTCGGCGGCGGCCTGCCCTTCCGGCGATGCCGCCAGCAGCGGGGCCAGACACGCGGCGGCTTCCGCCCCCGGCAGCCCGGCAAGCCCCGGCAGCCCCAGCTGCGCTTCCAGAAACGCGCAGGATGCGGGCCCCAGGCGCAACCCGGTGGCCAGCCATTGCCTCACCACTCCGGCAATGCGCCGGGCAAGGGGGGCAACCCCGGCGACCTGATCGGCACCGGGCTCTGCCGCCGGGCCTCCCGATGCGGGCCGCGCATGGGCCGGGGCGGCGGCATCCGGAGGGACGGCGGTCGGCATTCCCGTCACATCCGGGGGCCTCTGGCGGGAAGGCACGGTGAGCGCCCCGCCGCAGGCCGCAAGGCGCGCGCCCCGTCCCCCGGGCCGTGACGCAGCGACAGCCGGGCGGCGGCCGGGCATCAGGCCTTTTCGGCGGCCTTCACCTCGTTCCACAGCGCGTCCTTTTCCTCGAAGGAAAGGTTGGGGAAGTCCAGCCCGCGTTCGCGCGCCAGGGCCTCCATGCCCTCGAAGCGGCGCAGGAACTTCAGCGTGGCGTAGTCCAGCGCGGCGTTGGCCTTGATGCCCTTGCGGCGGCCAAGCTCCACGATGGTGAACAGAAAATCGCCCAGTTCCTGCTCCTGGCGCTCCTTGTCGCCGCTGGCCGAGGCGTCCAGCCATTCCAGCCACTCGGCTTCCACCTGCTGCTCCACGTCCTCGTCGGTCTCCCAGGTAAAGTCCACCCGGGCGGCCTTGGAGTGCAGGCGGTAGGCCTTGACCAGCGGGGGCAACCCCTTGGGCAGGCTGTCGAACACGCCCCCCGGAGCATCGCCGGACGTCGCTTCGGCGGCTTCGCCGTTGCCATCGTCGCCGTCGGCGGCCATGGCCGCCGCCTTTTCCTCGCGCTTGATGCGCTCCCAGTTACGCAGCAGTTCCTCGCGACTGGCGCATTCGCCTTCGGCGAACACGTGCGGATGGCGGCGGATCATCTTGGCGGCGTTGCCTTCCATGGCGTCGTCCAGGGTGAACGCGCCCTTGTCGGCGTACAGCCGGCCGATAAACGCCAGCAGGAACATCACGTCGCCCAGTTCCTCGCGCACGTCGTGCACCTTGCCCGAGCGGATGGCCTCCACCAGTTCGAAGCATTCCTCGATGACGTAGTCGGCCAGCGATTCCGGGGTCTGTTCACGGTCCCACGGGCAGCCTTCGGGGGCCAGCAGGCGGTCGATGACGTCGGTGATGGCCTGAAGACCGCCTGAACCGGCGGAAGAGGACGGGGACGTGGGTTCGGTGCTCATGGGCGAAAATCCGTGGGGCTCCGGCGAAGCCGGACGTTGGGGGTGGGGACAGGCGGCGCGGCGTTCCTAGAACAGTTGCTGCGGCAGGAACGTCTTCACGTAGCCGGTGACCATGGAAAGATACGGTATCACGCGCGAATCGCGCACGAAGGCGGCGTCGGGCAGAAAGTGCAGCAGTACGGCCAGCAGAATGGAGCAGATCAGCAGCCCCTTGGCCGCGCCCATCACCCCGCCCGCCATGTGGTCGAGCCACCCTGCGAAGGTGATGACCAGCAGCTTGCGGATGATGCGCGCCACGATGGCCACCACCAGCAGCACGCCCAGGAACACGCCCACGTAGGCGATGACGTTGACCCAGCCGGGGTCGCCCACCACCTTGGCCACGTGGGGCGCGGCGTCGCCGTGGTGGCGGTTGGCGAGGATGAACCCGCCGATGACGCCCACCAGGCCCGCCACTTCCTCCACGAAGCCGCGAAACAGGCCGCGCAGGACGAACAGCCCGACAATGATCAGGAATGCTGCGTCCAGCATGTTGAAATTCATTCGCTTTCCTTGGGACGATGGAATGGGGCGAGCCGGTGGCGCCCGTTTGCAACCGGTTGCAAACGGGCACGAACGCGGCGCGTACAGGATGCGCGATGAAAGAATGCCCCGCCGGGTGACGCCGCCCGCCGTGCCTCGCGGCTGCGCGCGACGGATTTCGGATATGCATGCCGGGGCACGCACTCCGGGCACGTACCTACCAGAACTCGCCCCGAAGGGGAAGCAACGCGCCGTGCGGCAACGCGGTTGCATGCGCCCGGCCATTTCCTGTAGTATGCATTGGGTCCGTGTCGCCCGTCATGCCCCTCGCCGGGCACGCCACGCCGGACGGCGCAGGATCACCACGCAGGCGGCCGCCCGCCCGGAAGCCCACACACGACGGAACACCGAACGGAGCCCCGCACGGAGCCGCATGACACGCATCAGCATCACCGACCTCAAGCCCGGCATGCGCGTGGCGGACGACATCCGCGACGGCAACGGCAGGCTGCTGTTCAAGTGCGGCGACGTGCTGTCGCCCGCGGGTTTGCGCATACTCAAGATATGGGGCGTCACCGAGGCCGCCGTCATCGGCGAGGAGGATGGCGAGGGAGGCATGCCGCCCACCGTGGCCGCCCGCTTCGACGAGGCCATGGAGCGCACCCGCGCCCACTTCCGCCTGCACGACGCCGCCAACCCGCACGTGGCCGCGCTGATGCGCCACTGCGCCCTGCGCCTGGCCGCAACGCCCGCACCCTGGCCCCCCGCCCCCGGCGAGGCCCCCTGCCCGATGCGGCCCGACCCGGCCCCACGGCCGGTGACCCTGGAGGCGGTGCTGCGCGAGGACATGCGCTTCGGCACCCTGCCCAGCGTGTTCCACCGCCTGGTAGAGGTGGTCAACGACCCGCGCAGTTCCGCCGCCGACGCGGCAGAAATCATTTCCAAGGACACCGACCTTTCGGCGCGCCTCTTGCGCATCGCCAACAGCGCCTACTACGGGCTGCGGGCGCGCATCGAAACCATCACCCGCGCCGTGTCCATCATCGGCACCAACCAACTGGTGTCGCTGGCCATGGGGGTCAGCGTGGTCACGGCCTTCCGGGGCGTGCCGCAGGACCTTGTGGACATGCGCGCCTTCTGGACGCACTCCATCGCCTGCGGCGTTGCCGCGCGCATTCTGGCCGGGCTGCACCGCATGAGCAACAGCGAACGGTTCTTCGTGGCCGGGCTGCTGCACGACATGGGGCGGCTGGCCATCTACGGGCAACTGCCCGACCACGGGCGGCTGCTGCTGGCAGAGGCCCGTTCGCGCGGGACCACCGTGCGCTCGCTGGAACGCGACATCGTCGGCTTCACCCACGACGAGATGGGCGGGGCCATCCTGCGGCAATGGAAATGCCCGGTCTCGCTCGAACGCAACGTGCAGCGCCACCATACGCCGGAAAGCACGAGCGGCAGCAGCGAACCGGCCATCATGGCCGTGTCCGACCTTTTGGCCAACGCCCTGTGCTACGGCACCAGCGGCGAGGTGCTGGTGCCGCCGCTGTCCGACGAAGGCTGGACGGCCCTGGGCCTGCCCCCCGGCGCGGTGGTGCAGACGGCCAACCAGATGGAATATCAGGTGCTGGAAATCATCAGGTTCCTGGAAACACATGAGTAACAACGACCCCACCTTCGGCAGCGCGGGCCTGCACGCCCGGCTGCGCCACCTGGAGGACCAGGCCCGGTTCACGCTCGACGTGCTGGACATGGCCTTCAACCTCGGCGACTTCCAGACCAGCATCAACCGGCTGGAAGAACCCTCCGCCCTGCTGGACGAGGCGGTGGCCCGCATCGGCGAACTGGTGCAGTTTTCCGTCACCGCCTTCTACCTGGTGGACGAGCACACCTCGGACTTCGTGCTGGGGCTGTGCCGCCCCAGCGAGGAAGGCCCGGCCATCGAGCACGAGGTGGAGCGGCTCATCGAGACGGGCGTGTTCGCCCTGGCCGTGCGCGAAAACCGGCCCATCACCGTATATTCCTCAGACAACAGCCACAGGCTGGTGCTCAGCGTGCTGGCCACCACCTCGCGCGTGCGGGGCATGTTCATCGGGGCCATGCCGCGCACCGAAAAGAACCTTTCGGGCATCCTGCTTTCGCTGCTCTCGCTCATCCTCAAGCACTGCGCCAACGCCATCGAGAGCTTCGAGCTGTACCGCCTGCTGCGCGAGCACGAACGCCGCCAGCGCGAATTCATCGACACGCTGTCCGTCACCGTGTTCGAAACCGACCCGGCGGGCATCCTGCGCTCGCTGAACCGCGCCGCCGCCGCGCAGTTCGGGCTCGACCCGGCGGCCCTGCCCCCGTCGGCCGGATTGCTGGACCTGCTGGCACCGGACGACCGGCCGCGCATGGCCGCCGCCATCGCCGAAACGCTGCGCAACGGCCAGCCCGCCGCGCTGGCCTGCGAGGCCATGCACGCCTCGGGCGCCACCTTCCCGGCCGTGATGCACCTTACCCCGTGCATACACGAGGGTCTGTGCACCGGCCTGCGCGGAGTGCTGGGCCGCCGCCCCACGGCGTGACCTCCCGCCAGGCATGCTGACTCGGCGCGGCAAGCACCCCGCCCCGCTGCGTGTGACGTGCATGCTCTGCGTGACGCGCGCCCTGCGGACGCCCCAAGGCGCGGCCTTTTGCCGCGCGCCCGCTTGCCTGCTCCATCTGCCCCTTGCGGCGTGCGCCGCGCCCTGCTAGGGTTCGCATACTCGATACTCGCCCGAGTATCACGGACCTCGCGGGCATGTGCCCCGCTTCCGGTCAATCAGCCCCGGCTACGGCCCGGCTCGGTCCGGCCCGGCCCGGCATGTCCCGCATCTCCGGCCATGGGCCGCGCCCTTCCCCCAACCCGCCACGGCCACGGAACACGCCATGTCCACGCCGCCCCGCATCCTGGTCATCGACGACGACCCGCAGGTTCGCGGTTCGCTGTCCGACTTCCTGTCGGACAGCGGCTACGAGGTGCTGCAGGCCGGGGACGGCCGCGCGGGGCTGGACGCGTGGGAAGCGTACAGGCCGGACCTGGTGCTGGTGGACCTGCGCATGCCGGTGCTGGACGGCCTGTCGGTCATCCGGGCCATCGCGGCTTCCGGCCGGGGCACGCCCGTGGTGGTTGTTTCCGGCACCGGGGTGCTGCGCGACGCGGTCGCCGCGCTGCGCGAAGGGGCCTGGGACTACCTGACCAAACCCGTGGAGGACATGGGGGCGCTGGAGCACACGGTGGAACGCTGCCTCGAGCGTTCCCGCCTGCTGGCCGAAAACGAAGCCTACCGGGCCGAACTGGAGGCGCGCATCGAAGACCGCACCCGCGAACTCAGCGCCGCCTACGTCCAGCTCAGCGGCCTGCTGGAAGCCACGGTGGACTCCCTGTCGCGGGTCACCAACCTGAAGGACGCCTATACCGGCACCCACCAGGCACGGGTCACCGTACTGGCCACGGCCATGGCCCGGCGGCTGGGCATGACCGACGAACAGGTGGAATCGGTGCGGGTGGCGGGCATGCTGCACGACATCGGCAAGCTGTGCATCCCCGCCCAGTACCTGTTGAAGCCCACCGTGCTCGACGCCCACGAAATGGCCTTCCTGCGCCAGCACCCCCAGTTCGGGCACGACATTCTGGAAAGCATCCCCTTTCCCCACCCGGTGGCGCGCATGGTGCTGCAGCACCATGAACGGCTGGACGGCTCGGGCTACCCGCACGGCATCTCGGGCGGCGACCTTCTGCCCGGCGCGCGCATCCTGGGCGTGGCCGACGTGGCCGAGGCCATGTGCTCGCACCGCCCCTACCGCCCTGCCCACTGCCTGGAGGCGGCCATGGACGAACTTTCCAACAACAGCGGCAGACTGTACGACCCGGATGCGGTGGACGCCTGCCTTGAACTGCTGCGCGGCAACCACGCCGACCTGCCCGACGTGGCCGCCGTGCTGCGCCAACTGAAGAACGGACACGCCGTATGCTCATCCATGTGAAATGTTTCGCCACGCTGGCCCGCAAGAGCCCGCCCGGCGGCACGCTGGACCTGCCGGAAGGGGCGGACGTGGCCGAGGCCATGCAGCGCCTTGGCATCGCGCCGGACGACGTGAAGATACTTTTCGTCAACGGGGTGCACGTCACCCCGCAAGCGCGCCTGGCCGAAGGCGACCAGTTGGGCCTGTTCCCCGCCGTTGGCGGGGGCTAGCCAGCCCGCCCGGCCCTCGCCGTCCCCACGCCCGCGCGGGCGAACCCTGGCGGGAATTGCACGGTCAACGGAGTACGACGCGGCGCACACCCCGCGAACAACGAAAGATTCCGGCGCCCCCCTGGCCCGCGCCGCCAATGCATGACCGGGACCGTCCCCTTGCAAGGGACGGCCCCGGTCGTTGTTTCCATATTCTTCAAAACCGCGCCGGGCTTGCCCCGCCCGCTGCCATGAGCCAATGGGGTCTCCGCGCCCCGTCAGGCGTTTTCGCGCTGCATCTGCTCGATGATGGCCTTCAGGCGCTGGGCCTGGGCCGCAAGCTCGGTCACGGCCTGGGCCGACTGACGCATGGCGTCGCTGGTCTCGGTGGAGATGCGGTTGACCTCCTCCACGGCCCGGTTGATCTCGTCGGACGCGGCGGACTGCTGCTCGCTGGCGGTGGCGATGGAACGCACCTGGTCGGACACCGAATCGGCCAACGCCACGATGGCCCCCAGCGACTGCCCCGCTTCGCGCGCCCTGCCGGTAACGCTTTCCACCTCGCGAGCCGTCTCGCCCACCTGGGCGATGCTTACCCGCGCGCCCTGCTGGATGCCGCCGATGGCCTCGCCCACTTCCTTGGTGGCGGTCATGGTCTTTTCGGCCAGCTTGCGCACCTCGTCGGCCACCACGGCAAAGCCGCGCCCGGCATCCCCTGCGCGCGCGGCTTCGATGGCGGCGTTCAGCGCCAGCAGGTTGGTCTGGTCGGCGATGTCCGAAATCACGCCCAGAATGGCTCCGATGCGCTCGGTGCTCTTGCCCAGGGAATCCATGTCGCGGTTCAGGGCCTCGGAATGGCGTTGCACCACGCCGATGCCGTCGATCATGGCGTCCACGATGCCCGACCCGGCCGTGGCCTTGGCCTTGGCGTCGTTGGCGGTGTCCGCGGCAAGCCCGGCGCTGCGGGCCACCTCCAGCACCGTGGCGTTCATCTCTTCCATGGCCACGGCGGTCTCGCCGGTGCGGCGGCTTTGCAGTTCCGCCCCGCGCGACGACTGCTCTATCTGCGCCGAAAGCTCTTCCGACGCGGCGGAAACGATGTCCACGATGCCTTCCAGTTCGCGCGCGGCGTGCAGCATGCCTTCGCGCCGGGCCTGTTCGCCACGGGCGCGGGCGGCCTCGGCGTCGGCCATGGCCTGGCGGGCCTTTTCCGTCTCTTCCGCCGCAAGGCGGCTCTGTTCCTGCGCCTCGCCTATCTTGTCCTTCAGCGTGCCCACCATGGACCGCAGGGCGTCTGCCAACTGGCCCACCTCGTCGCCGGTGCGCACCGTGAGTTCGGACCCCAGGTCTCCTGCGGCCACGGCCGTGGCGTAGGCGGTGGTGCGCGAAATGGGCCGCGACAGGGCGCGGGCCAACAGCCACGCCACCACGATCATCACCGGCAGCACCGCCGCCATCACCACCAGCGAGGAATGGGTCACCCGGTCCTGCGCGGCGATGATGCTGGCCACCGGCATGCCGATGAACCACATGCCGATGGTCTTGCCCTCCATGTCCAGGATGGGCCAATACGCCGTCTCGTATTCGCTGCCCAGGATCAGGTTGCGCGCAAGGAACGTCTTGCCCGCGTTGAACACCGTCTCCATCACCTTGGGGTTGTCCATGCGCGTGCCGATGGCCCGCTTGCCGTCGCGCACGATGGTGGTCATGACGCGCGTGTCGCCCTTGAACACGGTAACCTCCAGGCCGGTGAACGACTTGATGTCGTCCACGAAGCCCTCGCGCACCAGCGAGGCGCCGATGGCCACCGTGCCCACCACCTTGCCGTCCCTGCGGATGGGCGCGCCCGCGCGCAGGGTGAACGGCACCACCGTGCCCGCGATAACCCCCACGCTGGCCTCGCCGCGCAGGGCGCGGCGCACGGTGTCCTGGTCGAGCACCGAATCGCCCGTCTTGTCCGAATGCCCGCGCGCCAGTACGTTGCCCTTGGCGTCGGTGACGGTCATGAAGTCCGACCCCACGTCGCGCATCAGCCGCTTGGCCAGTTCCGCCGCGCGCGCGCCATCGCCCTCGGCCACGGCCGCGGAAAATTCCGCGTGCTGGGCCACCAGGTTCACTTCCTCCAGAAACTTGCTGGACCGGTCGCCAATGTTGCGCGCCACCACGTCGCGCAACCGGGTCACCGCCTGCGCCGATTCATCGGCGAAGCCGCGCGTCATGAAATGGTGGGCCGTGCCGAAAATGGCGGCTGCCGTAAGCAGCACTATACAGATGACCATGACGAGCAATTTGCGAAGAATCGTCAGCTTCATGCACGCCTCGCACTGTAACAGGATGAGTGTGTACTGCACTTATCGGACAACTGCTCACGAACATTAGGGAACACGTGTTCTTCAGGCGCATGGCCGCATCGGGGACGGCAGCCGGACGACGGCCAGCCTTGCCCTTCATGTAACAGAAATGTCTGATGGTTGTCGCGCCCCATGCACCGAAAGCCCCGCGCGCGGGGGGGGGGCGGCGGGCCGGGCATGCCGGGAGCAGGCGCGGGGCGGAAAACGCGGGCAGACCGGACGGATTGGCCGCCTGGCGGACTGACGGATTGGGGCTTGGGCGGGACGGGGGGGATGGGCGAAGCGTGCGGCACAGCCCCGCATATGGAAAGGCGGCGAAGGGGGAATCAGACCGGGAGCGGGCACGGAGCCGGAGCCGGGGCAAGACGCGGATGCGTCAGTTGCCCCCGCGCAACGAAATGGAATGCTTCTGCAACAGCTCGTAGAGCCGCGCGCGCGAAAGGCCGGACAAGGCGATGGCCGAGGCTATTTCACCCCGGCTGCGCCGGATGAGTTCCACGAGGTAGGCCGATTCCATGCGGTCCATGGTCACCTCGCGCGCGGAACGGAACGAGGGAAACACCTCGTTGGCGAAGCCAAACCCCTCGCGCGGGGCGGGCGGCGGGCAGGTGGAGGACTGCGCCGCAGGCGAGCCCCCAGGGCCGGATGACGACGTTCCGCCCCCACCGGCGGGACCAGCGGTACCGGCGGTACCGCCGGGGCCATAGGTCACGGACGCTCCGGGCGCACTGGATGTGCCTTGCATGCCTGAAGCACCCGCCAGCGAGGAAGGCCCGCTGCCGTTGCCCCCGGCCTGGGGCGCGGGGGCGTGCACCTCTTCTGCCGGCTCACGGACGGGGGACGGATCGCGCCGGGCGCGCATGACGTGCCCCCGGATTTCCACCGGCAGGTGCTGGGGGTACAGCCGCTGCTCGGCGAAGGCCGCCTGCACCGCGTAGTGCAGGGCGTTGATCAGGTCGCGCACGTTGCCCGGCCAGTGGTAGAGTTGCAGCGCGTCCACGAAGTCGGGCGACATCTGCTTGGCTGCCAGCCGGTGCTGGCGGCAGATGCGGTCCACGTAGTGGCGGGCCAGGGGCTCGATGTCGTCGCGCCGTTCGCGCAGGGCGGGCAGCTGGATGATGCGGGTCTTCAGGCGGTGGTACAGGTCCTTGCGGAAGGCTCCGCGCCGCACCATGTCCTCGATGTCGCAGTTGGTGGCGGCCACCAGGCGGAAATCGCTGCGCACCTCGTTGCGGGCGCTGATGGGGCGGAAGGTGCGTTCCTGCAGCACGCGCAGCAGCGACTTCTGCACCGACAGGTCCAGGTCGCCGATTTCGTCAAGAAAGATGGTGCCGCCATCGGCCTGCTTGAACAGGCCGTCGCGCGCGGAATCCGCCCCGGTGAACGAGCCGCGCTCGTGCCCGAACAGGATGCTTTCGGCCAGGGTGCTCGGCAGGTTGGTGCAGTCCACCACGATGAAGCCGCGCCCGGCGCGTTCGCTGTTCTCGTGCACGGCCCGCGCGAACAGTTCCTTGCCGGTGCCGGTCTCGCCCAGGATGAGCACGTTGGTGTCGGTGCGGGCGGCCACGCCCAGCGAGTGCAGGCAGCGTTCCAGTTGCAGGCTGGCGCCGATGATGTCGCCGCGCTTGATGTTGGCCTGGCCGATCAGGGCCACCTTGGCGGTGTGGTGGTACAGGCAGCGTTCCAGCACCTGCCGCAGGGCGGATTCGGTGAAGGGGTGCAGCAGCACGTCCCACACCCCGGCCCGGATGGCGTCTTCCGCCCTGGTGCCCGCGCGCTCCGCCGTGAGGGCCAGCACCTCCGGCTGGCCGCGCATGGCCGCCAGTTCCGGCAGGCAGGCAAGCCCCTCTGAGCCCAGCGCATCCACGTCCAGCAGCACCACGTCGCACGGGCGGCGGCGTCCGCTGGCCACGGCCTCCTCGCAGGTCGAGACCACCCGGCATGCGTGCCCCGCGGCGGTGACGGTCGGCGCAAGCTGCGCCCTGTACTGCCGCTTGGGGTCTATTACGAGAACGTCTGCCATGGTCCCTTTCACCGGCGCTGCCGCCCGTGCCCCGTAGTACGCCCTGGCGCCGCGCGGCCTGTCCGCAGGCCCCGCGCAACCCGGATGCTTCCATTCTGGTTCCGGAAAATCCGGAAATGCCGCACCGGACACCCGCCGATGCGGCAGCCCCCCCCTTCAGCCAACGCGGTCAACCCCGCGTGAAGCTGTCCATATGTTATGCCACAGCATTATTTTTTCGGAAAGGGGTCTAGATTTACGCCAGACAACATTGTCCGCCCTTTTCCCCGCCTGACAGCCCCCATTCCGCCCCGCAGTCCAGTTTGTCCGGACGAAATGTGGTCCGGCCGGACCAGCACGGTGCGTTCAACCGATGAAACAGGCTCACCATGAAACACATAACACGTTGCTTTTAAATAATAAAATCTGGAATGGCATTTTCCTCGACATCGAATGGCACGGACTTTTCATGTCTTGGCGGCAAGCGTCTTTGTCTGCCTTTTGTAGACAACCCGGGAGAGCCGTCATGAGAAGATTCCGCGAACTCCGCATCGCCCACGACCTGCTGAAGCGCATAGATTCCGCCGCGGAAGAAATGGGCATCACCACGACGGCCCTCGTGGAGGGGCTGCTGGAACGCTACCTGTTGCGCCGCGACGCCAAAGCACGCGACGACGCGGACAGGCGCGCCTTCGAACGCCACCCCATCCGCCTGCCGGGGGTGGTGTACGTCACCGAGCCGGATGGCCATTACGGCCGCTACCAGCCCGTGGAACTGTACGACATATCGTTGAACGGCGTGGGCTTTCGCATGCCCCCCAATTCCGAATTGGACGTGCGCCTGGCCGATGGCGAATTCGAAGTCATCTTCCGGCTGGACGACAGCAACCCGCCGGTGCGCATGCGCTGCCGCAGTTCACGCAACGAGCGCGGCAAGGGCTCGACGCGGGTGGGCGCGGCCTTCATCGGCGGCGATTCCGGCAGCCATGCCCTCATGGAGCGCTACTTCGTCCAGTAGCCACCCAACGCGCCGCTGACCGCAGCGCGGCATCCGGGCGTCATGCGGGCGCACGGAAGGAATTGTCGTGTCCGCCGCCGCGCGCATCTGTCCGCCGCGTCACAAACCGGTCCCGGCACAAACCGGATGCCCCGCCTGCGTGCTTTCCGCCCCCTTGCTTCCGCCCGCGCTCCCCGCGCGGCGCGCGTGGTTCTTCGTGCCCTTGTGTCTTGACGCGCCCCGCGCCTTTCGCGCAAAGTCTCGTCCACGACGACGCCGGACGGCCCATGCCGCGCGACTTGCGCTGCGGCCGCATCGACGCCTGCGCGCCCAAGGGCACGCGCCCCGGCGCGTCGCACCGCGCACCCACACGAGCATAACCCCAGGAGACAGGGACATGGCGGAACATAGTGCTGAAACGCTGGAAGTGCAGCCCTACTTCGACGTGGAGCTGCTGATGAACACCAGCCAGGAGACGCGCATCGGCGGAGAGGTGATGAACCGCCTGATGCAGCGCTGGGAAGCCTGGATGGACAAGCTGCACGCCCTGCGCGTGGACACCGGCAAGATCCAGTACCTGGTGGTCTGGCTGGACGCCGCAGTGGAGGAAGACGTGGACGAGGCGTGGGAAAACTCCCCCTCCGACGCCTTCATCATCAACTCCCTGGCCCAGACCATGGTCATGAGCGCCGTGCATACCCTGCTGCCCGAGGTGGAGGACGTAGGCTGCGCCCCCGCGCCCAAGCCCACCGACAAGTTGCGCGCCGCGCTGGAAGCCGAGGGCCTGCCCTACACCGGCGACGGCCCCACCCTGTCACGCCGTTACGCCGTGGTCACCCATTTTCCGTTCAAGGGCGGCTGCGAGATATGCAGCTTGCTCAAGGACTGTCCCAAGGGCTCCGGCGCGGCGGGCGCGCCCTCGTCCATCGTGCTGCCCGGCTACGAGCCGGGCAAGGACTAGCGTTTTCCGGGTCGGGCCGCTGCCCGCCCGGCATCCCGCATGCACAGGGTCCTGACGCGCACGACGCGCGTCAGGGCCTTTTTGCACGCCTTGCGGCGCACGGTGCGATACGGACGGCCCGTCCGCCTGTCATGCCTCGGCGATCTCCACCACAAGCCGCACGGAGCCGTCGGGGTGTTCCGCCAGCCGCCGCAAGGCCGCCTCGCGTTCGCAACGGGCGTCGTCCAGCCACACCTCGCCCGCTTCATCCCCGGCCAGATACCGGGCAACCCCCCCGGCCGGGGCCTCCACCCCGGCGGCCAGCAGCCGCGCCGCGTGGTCGCGCATGACCAAGTTGAACAGCCGCAGGTGCACCCGCCCCTGGCGCGGCGCGTCAGCGGACGCGTTCCGCGCCTCCGTGCCGCCGCCCTGTTCGTGATGGGTGATGGCCGACCGCAGCGCGGCGTAGGGACTGTTGCGGCGCATGGCTATGCCCGCCGCCCCCGGCAGGGCCGTGGCCAGTGACAACCGCGCCCCGTCGTGCAGCCGGGCCGCGTCGATGTCGTCGACCGGGCGGCCGTCCAGAAAGATGGCCTCCATGCGCGTTTCCACGTCTTCGCGCGGAAAGCCCATGCCCTGCTCCAGCGCCGTGCGCAGCATGCATTCCACCCTGCTGGGCACGCACACCCCCTCTTGCAGCAGAAGCCGCCACAACCCGGACCGGGTACGCACGCGTAAGCAAAGGTCGTTCTTGGTCATCATGCGCCTCAATTATGTTTTCACAAACCTAACAACGACTTTAACAAACCATAAATCACCACAAAACATGCTGTAATAATTAATCATCTGCCTTGACCCACTGTAGCGCGAAGCGCTAGTGGGGAAAAGAGCGAACACGTCAGGTTCGCGGCCAGAGCCTCGTGGCCACATGTTCCGGCAACCGCACCAAAGGAGTGTGCCACATGTCCCAGACCCCACGCATCCTGCGCATCAACACCAAGGACCGCAGCTACCGCTTCGAGGAGCCGGGCAAGTACGCCGGCATGGGCGGCCGGGGGCTCACCTCGCGCCTGATCCTGGACGAAGTGCCCGCCGACGTGCATCCCCTCAGCGCCAGCAACAAGCTGGTGGCGTCCATCGGCCTGCTGTCCGGCACCGGGGCGGCCAACTCGGGCCGCATCTCGGTGGGCGGCAAGTCGCCTCTTACCGGCACCATCAAGGAAAGCAACTCCGGCGGCTCGTTCTGCACCAAGCTGGCCCGGCTGAACATCCTGGCCCTGGTGCTGGAGGACAAGCCCGAACCCGGCGCCCCCTTCTGCAACATCGTCCTCACCAAGGACGGCGTGCGCTTCGAGGACGCGGGCGACATGACCGGCATGGGCACCTACGCGGCCATGGACGCCATCGCCGAGCGGCACGGCAAGAAGGCCTGCGGCATGGTCATCGGCCCCGCGGGCGAAGCCTGCCTCACCGCCGCCTCCATCCAGTTTTCCGATCCGTGGGGCCGCCCGGCCCGCGCGGCGGGGCGCGGGGGCCTTGGCGCGGTGATGGGCTCCAAGAAGGTCAAGGCCATCGTGCTGGATGACGAAGGCGGGGCCCGCTTCGGCTACGCCGACGAGGAAGCCTTCAAGACCGCCTCCAAGCGCTGGGCCGAAATGCTGCGCGCCCATCCCGTCACCGGTCAGGGGCTGCCCGGATTCGGCACGGCGGTGCTGGTGAACATCATCAACGAGGCCGGTGCCTTCCCCACCAAGAACTTCCGCACCGGCCGCTGCGACCATGCCGCGCGCATCAGCGGCGAAACCATCGCCGAATTCATCGAAAAGCGCGGCGGCAAGACCAAGGAAGGCTGCCACCCCGGCTGCATCATCCAGTGTTCGCAGAACTACGTGGATGAAAAGGGCGGCTACGTCACCTCTGGCTTCGAGTACGAGACGGTGTGGGCCTTTGGCGGCAACGCGCTGATCCAGGACATCGACGCCATCGCCCGGCTGGACCGCGCCTGCGACGACCTTGGCGTGGACACCATCGAGACCGGCAACGCCGTGGCCATCGCCATGGACGGCGGGGTCATCCCGTGGGGCGACGGCGAGGCGGCGCTGAAGCTGCTGTACCGAATGGCCGACAAGAACGACCACCTCGGCAAGATCATGGGCAGCGGGGTGGGCTTCGCCGCGCAGGCCTTCGGCGTGGACCGCGTGCCCACGGTGAAGAACCAGTCGCTGCCCGCCTACGATCCCCGCAGCGCCAAGGGCATCGGCGTTACCTACGCCACCACCACCATGGGGGCCGACCATACCGCGGGGTACGCCATCTGCCAGAACATGCTGCAGGTGGGCGGCCACGTGAACCCGCTGGGCAAGGAAGGCCAGGTGGAGACCTCCAAGGCGCTGCAGGTGGCCACCGCCACCGTCGACGCCCTGGGCCTGTGCCTGTTCGTGGCCTTCGCCGTGCTGGACACGGCCGACTCCGTGCAGTGCATCTGCGACATGGTGTCCGCGCGGCACGGCATCACCTTCACCCCGGACGACTTCGTGAAGCTGGGCACCTCGGTGCTCAAGGACGAAATCGCCTTCAACACCAAGGCCGGCTTCACCGCGGCGGACGACCAGCTGCCCGCCTTCTTCAGCACCGAACCGCTGGCCCCGCACAATACGGTGTGGGACTTCACGGTGGAAGAACTGCAACAAGCCAAGGTGTAGCCGCCGCACCCTCCATTGCGCGCACACCGCGTCGAACCAACGGGGCCGGACGAACGTCCGGCCCTTTTTCGCGCCCCATGCAGGCGAGGGGCGCATGCGCCTCCCTGAAAACCACGCCCCCGTGGCGGCTGCGCGCACGGCGCGCGGGCGGGAGGTTCCACCATGCGAGCGCGCGGGCACGGCCCCGCCGACCCGCGCCGCGCCTTTACTTCACCCCGCGACTACCCTAGAATGCGCGCCCAAGGAACCGGAGCAGGACCGAAGGCGGCCCGGAGATCGCGACCATGACCACAGTCCTCGTCACGCAGCTTCCCGGTGAGCGCCGGATGAACGTCGATCTGCTTCGGGCCATGTCCGAACCGCTCGACCCGTGGCGCGACCCGCCCCATGTTCCGCCGCCGTCCCCTTCCCTTCTGGACAAGACCCAGACCGTCATGAACGACATGGAGGCCGACGCGGCGGTCGAGCGCGAACGCCGCATGCGTGCGGGCTTCAGGCCCCCGCGTGGCGACGTGCGCCGCCAGAGCCCTCTCGTGGCGCCGGAACGCATCGAAGGCTCGCTGGTCTCGCTGATCGGCTGACGCGCCCGCGTCAGGTCCGTGCCCGGTCCCCATACTTTCCGCAAGGAGCGTCCATGAGTCAGGACCCGAAGTACCCGACCCGAATCCGCTATGAATACGAGCACGATGCTGGCGTGCGGCTGGAGTACGCCCACGGCGTGTGGGGCGGCATCAACCCGCAGGGCGAAATCGAAATGAGCTTCTACATAGAAACCGACAAGATGCCGCCGTTCTCCGAACGCCTGGTGGCGCCCGACGGCAGCTTTGGCCACGAGGTCGCCCCCTACGACGAGAACCTCAAGGTCATCACCCGCCACATCCGCTCCAAGGTGGTGCTGAACTACCACACCGCCCGCGCCGTTCTGGAATGGCTGGAGGAAAAGGTGGAAACCCTGGAGATGGAAGAGGAAGGCGGCATGATGTACGAGGGTGAAGGCGGCCTCGAACAGTAGGGACTGCCTCCAAATTGTCTTTTTGCCCGTTGGCTTCGTCAAACTTCGCCCACCATTTCGGTCGAATACAACAAGAGTATACTCCCTCATGGCAGGCTCGTTTTCCTAGCCAACGAACAAAAATCCTAATTCGGAGACAGCCCCTGGCCCAGTTCCACGAATCTGGACACATCGAAGCCCCCGTGCGGTAACGCGCCGGGGGCTTTCTCATGTGGCGCGCTTTTCACGCCAACGGATGCCAAAAAGGGGGAAAACGGGGGATGAGGCCAAACGCCTGGCCTGTCAGCGGCCCTGCCCCACCCGCAACCTGTCCCGCACGCGGGCCAGCAGCGGCCGCAGCCGCGACAGCACCGGCTCGGCCAGATCCGGCGCGAAGCGGCGCGCCAGCAGCAGGTACGCCCCGGCGAACACCGGGCCGCTGACGGCCAACGCCAGAAACGCGCCCCACAACTGTCCGGCCGAGGTGGCCGGACTGGCCGGGACCAGCAGCGGCGCATACGTCAGCGCGGGCCACGCGGGCAGCGCGGCGACGACGCACAAGGCAACGGATTTCGCCCCCCACCCGAGCAGGCCGGAAAGCCCGGTCCCACCATGCCGCCTGCGCCACACCAGGGCCAGCGCCGCGGTGTACACGGCCACGGCCGTCGTGCCCGCCGCCGCCACGCCCAGCGTGCCCGCATGCCCCGCGCGCCCGGCCAGCACGTACAGCGGCAGCGCGGCCAGGGTGGCCAGGGTGCCCACCACCGCCGGGGTCACGGTGTCCTGATGGGCGTAAAAGGCCCGGCCCACCACCTGCTGCACGGCCCAGAAGGCCACGCCGCACAGCATCACGCGCAACAGGGGCGCGGAGGCCAGCGTTTCGGCGGCGGCGAACCCGCCGCCTTGAAAGAACAGGCGCATGGTGGGTTCCGCCGCCAGCAGCATCCACAGGGACAGGGGAATGATCACCGCCAGGGCGTTGCGCAGGGCCGTGGACAGGGTGGCGTCGAAGGATTGCGTCTCGCCCCTGGCGGCCAGCGCGGCCAGGAACGGATACGAGGCCACGCCCGCCGCCTGGGCCACCACGCCCACCGGCACCAGCATGATGCGCCGGGCGTAGTTGAGCAGGCTCACCGCGCCCTCGCCGGTCATGGAGCCGAAGATGCGCACGAACTGCTCGTCCAGCACCACCACCGACTGGCCGATCATCAGCGGCAGGGCCAGCAGGGCGAAACGGCGCACGCCGGGGTGGCGCAGCACCGGGCGCAGCCGTACCCCGCCGCCGCGCGCGGCGGCCAGCAACGGCAGCGCAAGGCTGCCCAGCGCCGCGCCCGCCAGCACGCCCCAGCAGAAGCCCTCCATGCCGCGCGCCGGGGCCACCGCCCAGGACAGCAGGCCGCCGCCGATGATGCACCCGTTGTACACCAGCGGCCCCATGGCGGGCACCGCGAACTGGCGGCGCATGTACAGAAGCGCAGTGACGCACGCCCCCGGCAGAAAGAACGCCTGCGCAGGCAGGATGATACGCAGAAAGCGCACCAGCCGCACCGTGGACGGTGCGTCAAAGCCCGGCGCGGCCACGCGGGCCAATTCCGGGGCGAACCACCACGCCGCGCCGGTCAGCAGGCAGATGGCCAGGGTGATCCACCAGAACGCGGCGGCGAAGAACCGCCAGCCGTCTTCCGGGTCTCGCTCGAAGCGTTCCGACAGCAGCGGAATGAGGGTGATGGAAAAATAGCCGCCCGCCAGCAGGTAGTTAATGAAGTCGGGCACCACGAAGGCGGCGAAGTAGATGTCCGCCTCTGCCGTGGCCCCGAACAGGTAGGAGATGACCTTGTCGCGCACGAGCCCCATGAACCGCGACACGAAGACGCTGGCCGCCATGATCAGGGCGGCCGCGCCCATCTGCTGGGTGCGGGTGAACAGCTTCATGCGGGGGAAAGGTCTCCTGTGGCGGGGCAAGACGTTATGGACGTGCGGTACGCAGGAACCACTACCCCATACCGCCCCGCTTGACCATACGATGGGATGGGCGGGGGCTGCATCTGGGGCGTCTCCCCGCCTGGCGCACGCTCCGCGCCCGGCCTTCCCCCACGTCCGGCACGCCGCCCCTGCACCTGGCACTTTTTCAGGCGTTTCGGTCGCGCGGTCACATTTTTTTCAGCAGTGGTACTATACGAAACCACTTTTTTTGAAATTCAACACGCTGAAAAAACACCTATACAAGTATTTCCTGATTTCCTGTTCATCCATTGACAACTGTGCACTCAACCGCTAGATATGCCCCATTCATGGAGAGAGGCGCGAGGGTACGGCCCTGTGACCGCCCGGCAACCTGCCCCGACGTGACGCCGTCGGTCGGGACAAGGTGCCAACACCGACCGTGTAGCGCACGGGATCATGATCGCGGGCTTGCGGCGTCGGCCTCTCCTAGCGAGGGGCTTTTTCTGTTTTGGGGGCATCGTCCGGACGCTGGAGCCGCACGGTGCATGTGGGTGGATTTCAGGCCAATTGCGCACCCACAGAAAAAAAATGCAGCTAACAGGCCGTTGCGCCACGGGGGCCGCCGAAACACCCAGCCGGAACATCCGGCGGGACGGCGGACAGCCCAAGGGCGCACGGTGGTCCGCCGGCCCAGCCCCCGGCGGATTGACCACGCGAAGCCCGGACGGCTTCGCGGAAAAAGGGAGACACGATGAAGGATTTTCTGGAGAAGTTGCAGCCTGTTGGCGAGTGCGTGATCTACTACCTCTACCACAACGAGGATGAACCCATGCCCACCTGCTGGTCCGACCCGCTGGAACTCATGGGTGACATGTCGCGCCTGCAACTCACCGACGCACAGATGCGCGAACTGCGCGACATCGTGAGCGAGGAAATCCGCAGCGAAGGCCCCGAGGCGGTATGGAAGGGGCGCACCCTGCGCAAGAACATCATCCATTCCTGCGGCTACCTGGTGTAGCCGGGCATCTTCGGCGGGCGCGTCCGGCAGCGCGCCCTGACCGAACCGGTGCCCCGTTCCGGAAGCCGACGCAGCGAACATCGAATCCCGGCCACTCCGCCGCCCCGCGTGCCCGCGCGCACGGCGGACCACCAAGCCGGACAGCAATACACAATGCCCCCGACGGGAAACCGGCGGGGGCATTTTCATGGGCAATCAGATACGGCCGTTGGAGCGACAGGGCACGCCCAAGGCAAGTGGCGTAAAAAACGGCCCAGGGCGCGTGTGGCCCGCAGGACATGGAACCTTACCGGGCTAGCCCGCGAACCCCAGTTCGGCCAGAAGGTCGGGCAGTTCGCGGAAATCGCGCATGGTGCGCACGCGGGGGGCGCTGCGCGCCTCGCGCGCATGTCCGTTTCGCGGCGGGTCGAACCAGATGCCGAACATGCCCGCCTGGGTGGCCCCCCATACGTCGCCGGTCCAGTCGTCGCCGATCATCACCACCCGGTGGGCGGGCAGGTCCAGGTCGCGCAGCACGTGCGCCCAGAACGGAGGCCAGGGCTTGGGCGCGCCCGCGGAACGCCACGTGTACACCCCGGCCAGTAACGGCCCCACCCCCATGGGGGCAAGGGCGGCCCGAATGGGGTCCGCGTCCGATTCCGAGGCGTTGGAGGCCAGCGCCAGCCGCCAACTGGCGGCCAGCGAACACAGCACCTCACCCGCATGGGGCATGGGCTGCTCGTCCGTCCAGCCGTGCTGCGGCCCCATCCAGCGGGGCATGACCCGCATCAGGGTCCCGCCCCAGTCCAACAGCAATGCCCTGTCGGGCAGGTTCGCGGGGCCGGGGGCGTGCGGCGCGCCATCCGCGCCCGCGTGTTTCGATTTCACCATGGTTCCTCTCCTGCCTCGTGGTGCCCGTGCCGCGTGGCCGCGTCAAGTCGGAAAGGCCCGCATGCGCCGTAAGGGGCAGGCCTGGCACGCGCCAACGGCTCAGTCCGCGCCACCCCACCGCCACCCACTGCCCTCCCCCCCATCACGCCATGCGCCGCCCCATCCCGCCCCGGCTGCCTTCTCCCGGCCTCCTGCCTGCCCGCCCCCGAACAAACGGAAAGGGCCGGAACCCGAAGGTTCCGGCCCACAGTCACGTGCGATGCTGCGCGGGCTGTACGTGCCTTTCGGCCTAGTACATGCCGCCCATGCCGCCCATGCCACCCATGCCGCCACCGGGCATGGGCATGTCCTTCTTGGCTTCGGGCTTTTCGGCAATGGCGCATTCGGTGGTCAGCAGCAGCGAGGCCACGGAGGCCGCGTTCTGCAGGGCGATGCGGGTGACCTTCTTGGGGTCGATGACGCCGGCCTTGATCAGGTCTTCGAAGTCGCCGGACGCGGCGTTGAAGCCGAAGCCGTCCTTGCCTTCGCGCACCTTCTCGACAACGATGGAGCCTTCGT
>NZ_AGFG01000066.1 GCF_000226255.1 Desulfovibrio sp. A2 | reverse complement strand
CCTGCGCCGCATTCAGCCGGGCAGCTTCCCTGCGGCGCTGGCGCGCCTTGGGCGATCTGCCCGGCTGAATGCGTATGCGCGCATGGCTCCCGGTGGTATCGCACAACGAAGGTGCCACTACCCACGCCCTCGTTGCGAAGCATGTGCCGCCGTCAAAGCCCGGCGGCACATGCTTCTACGCACGAGACATTTCCTTTGAACACCCCATGAAAGTCCGACCGTGTCCCCCACGCACCCATACATCCAAAACGTCCGCCGTCGCAAAGCTTCCGGTGACAATCTCCGACTATGGATAGATATCGCCGCACACAGGTTTCCCGCGCCTCTAACCTACCAACATGATAAATAGTGAGCGTCAGCACTCAGGCAAGAACTGGGCAGCAATTCATATCAGACGCACCTGTGCATCCTGCAAGGAGCCAAACTCCCCAGACAAAGCACAACATCCGCGCGGATTGCGCCCGCTGCCGGAGATCGCCGCCGGAGGCTTCGCGACGGCGGAAGCTCCGGCGCTGCGGGTGCACCGCAAACCGCGCAACGGCAAGGGCACACCTCGGACCTTTGCCAAGACTGCGAGAGATATGTGCACATTCGCATTCCGTCGGGCAGATCGCCCAAGGCGCG
>NZ_AGFG01000067.1 GCF_000226255.1 Desulfovibrio sp. A2 | reverse complement strand
GAGAAGCCCCTTTTGGAAAAGGGGCTTCTCCCCTTCCCCCGGTTGACCCACTATCTACCCGAACAGTTTCGCGTGCACGTCCTGCCACACGGTGTCGGGGGTGATGTCGCGCATGCAGCGGTGGTGACCCAAGGGGCACTGCTGGGGTCCGTGCAGGCCGCAGGGGCGGCAGTCCAGCCCGGTTTCGAGCACGGTGGCCCTGGGGCCGCGCGGGTAGAAGCCGTGGCGGCGCACGGTGGGGCCGAAGATGGCGGTGACGGGGGTGCGCTGGGCCCAGGCGATGTGCATGGGGCCGGAGTCGTTGGAGAGATAGCAGTCGAGGATGGCGAGGTGCGCGGCAAGGTCCACGAGGCTGAGCGCGCCGGACAGGTCGATGAGCGCGGGGGTGCCGAGGGTGCCGGAGCGTTCGGCCACCTCGCGGGCCACGGCTTCTTCGCCGGGACCGGCGAACAGCACGATGCGCGCGCCTGCGGCGGCAGCGCGGCGGACCACCTCGGCAAAGTACTCGGCGGGCCAGCGCTTGGTGGCCCACACGGAACCGGGGTGGACGCCCAGCAGGGGCGCGCCGGGGGCGGCGTGCGCGGCGCGGAAGGCGGCGGCCCGTTCGCGGGCGGGCTGGGGCAGCACCAGTTCCGGCCAGTCCAGAATCTGCGGCAGTTTCAGGGGGCGCACCAGTTGCAGCAGCCGCTCGATCTCGTCCAGTTCGTCAAAACGGCGCGGCACGGTGTGGGTGTAGAACCACGAATTGAACCACGGCGCGTCGTAGCCGATGCGCACCTTGGCGCTGGTCCAGCGGGCGATGCAGGCGCTGCGCAGGCTGGTGTGCGCGGAAATCCACAGAGAATGGTTCTCGCGCGCCAGTTGCCGCCCCACGCGGGCGGCGGCCATGACGCCGCTTTCGCCGCCGCGCTTGTCGTACTCGTGCACGCCGGAAAGCTCGGGCTGCGCCGCGAACAGGCTGCCCACGCCGCGCCGCACCCAAAAGTGCAGTTCGGCGTCGGGGTAGTTGGCGCGCAGGGTGCGCAGCAGCGGCAGCGTAAGCACCGCGTCGCCCAGAAAGGCTGTGTTCCAGACGCCGATACGGCTCATGACGGTTCGCTCCGCGAAAGGTCCGTGGAAATATGGAGGTGGCCGGAAGGCCCAGACGATACAGACGACGCGGACGTCGCCGTTCTCCCGCATTCTCCCGGCCCTGCCTGCGAACCGGCGCGGCCCAGCAGCCACGCGGCGGCGGCGGCAAGGTCGCGCGCCACGGCGTGCGGCCAGTCCGGTCGGGCGGCAAGGTCGGCGGGGGCGGGTTCGCGCACGGGGGCATCGCCTTCGGGCACGGGCACGCCCAACGTGCGCGCGGCGGCCTGCCCCTTGCCGGTCAGCACCAGCACCACGTGGCCCAGCCCCGCATCGCGTCCGAAGGCCACGTCTTCCGGCTTGTCGCCCACCATGGCGGTATCGGCGGCGCACAGGCCGTGCCGGTCGCGCAGGGTCCGCCACATGCCCGGCGCGGGCTTGCGGCAGATGCAGCCGTCGTCCGGGCCGTGCGGGCAGAAGGCCGTGTCGGCCAGCGACACGCCGTGTTCCCCCAGCAGTTCGCCCAGCCGGGCGTTGCAGGCATGCAGGTCCGCCTCGGTGAAATAGCCCCGGCCTATGCCAGACTGGTTTGTGACGAGGAACAGCCGCGCCCCGGCGGCGACAAGGGCGGCAAGCCCTTGGGCCGCGCCCGGCAGCAGCGTGACGCCGGAAGGGTCGGACAGGTAATGCCTGTCCTCGATGACGGTGCCGTCGCGGTCGAGCAGGACGGCGCGGGGAATTGCAATGGTGGTTGATGCCCGGTTCATGGTGGGGCAACTTGTGGCACGGCGGGCCGCATTTTTCAAGGCGGCGGCGCACCACCAAGCAATCGGCGGCCATGCGTTGCCATTCGACGCCGGGCCGCTTAGGCTGTAGCAATGCGGTGCCCCGACAGAAACACGGGGCCGCCGTCCGCCGCACTATCTGCCGGTTCCGCCGCCGGAACATCCGCCGGAACGGTACATCCCCCACACGTACGCCGCATCACGGCGCACAGGACATTGCATGCTTGCCCTTATCGTGGCCGTTACGCTTTCGCTTGTCATTTCGGCTTGCTGCTCCGTCACCGAGGCCATTCTGTATTCCGTGCCGTGGAGCCACGTGGAACAGTTGCGCAAATCGGGGCGCAAGGCAGGCCGGGTGCTGTTCGAACTGCGCGCGCGCATCGAGCAGCCCATCACCGCCGTGCTCACCCTGAACACCGTGGCCAACACGGCGGGCGCGGCCATTGCCGGGGCCTACGCGGCCGACGTGCTGGGCGACGGCCACATGGCCGCCTTTGCCGCCGGGTTCACGGTGCTCATCCTGGTGCTTGGCGAGATCATTCCCAAGACCGTGGGGGTGGCCTACGCCCGGCCGCTGTCGGAATACGTGGCCCGGCCGGTGCGGGCGCTGGTGCTGGTGCTGCTGCCGGTCATCTGGCTGGGCGGGCGCATCACCCGGCTGTTCACCCCGCCCGGCGGGGGCGCGCCCCACGCCACCGAGGACGACATCCGCGCCATCGTCAGCCTGTCGCGCAGGGCCGGGCGCATCCAGCCGTATGAAGAACTGTCCATCCGCAACATCCTCTCGCTGGACCAGAAGCGCGTCCACGAAATCATGACCCCGCGCACGGTGGTCTTTTCGCTGCCCGCCGCCATGACCGTGGCCGAGGCCCATGAACAGCCCGACTTCTGGCACTACAGCCGCGTGCCGGTATGGGACGGACACAACGAGGACATCGTGGGCATCGTCACCCGCCGCCGCGTGCTGAAAGAGGTGGCGGAGGACAACGACGCGCTGCTCCTGGCCGAGGTGATGCAGCCGGTGCACTTCGTGCCCGACACCCAGACCCTGGACCGCACCCTGCTGCAGTTTCTGGATGCCCGCACCCACCTGTTCGTGGTGCTGGACGAATACGGCGGCCTTGCGGGGGTCATCTCGCTGGAGGACGTGCTGGAAGAAATCCTGGGCCGCGAAATCGTGGACGAAACCGACCGGGTGGACGATTTGCGCGAACTGGCCCGTCGCCGCCGCAATGAACTGACGCAGAACAGGTAATGGCTACTGTTAGTACTTTGTAGGCATGCCTGATCGGCTTTTGTTCCGACGGGTTACCCTGCCGCGCCCACTGTTGTGAAAGCCTTTGCACGTGCCGTACCCCCTTGCCACGACGGCGGAAACGCCGTATGCCAGACGCAGCCGCACGCGACATTTCCGTAGGGTGACGGGGCGTTTTGCGCCCCCCGCTCCGAGCCGGGCTTTTCCGGTCAGGATTGTTCCCGCGGCAGCGCATCCGATGCAACCGGGCGCCGCCACACGGCGCCGCGAGACGATACACCGTTCACGGCCGGTCGCCAGACCGGCGGATCATGCGGGCGGCCACGCCAGCCAACCCGCGCGGCGCACCAGCGCCTGCACCACGAACGCGCCCCGCACGGCCGAAGGGACCGCCCTTCCGGCAACGGCATGGGTGGGCACAGCCCCCCGGCCTATGCGTGATGCGGCGGCGCACTTCCCTCCTTTCCGGACACGGTCGGAAACAGAATCGAAACCGTCGGCGCGGGAAGGGAAGCCACAAGGACCACACATGTCGAAGAAGAACGGCAAAAGCCTGTACTTGGTGGCCCTCGCCCTGTTTCTGGGTGGGGTGGGCTATCTGGTGTTCTCGGGCTTTTCCCAGAACAGCGTGTACTTCCTGAACGTTTCGGAAGCCCTCGCCATGCCCTCGGACAAGCTGCAGTCCATCCGCCTGTTCGGCACCGTTGCCCCGGAGGGCATCGCCAGGCTGGAAGACGGACCCGGCGTGCGCTTTCTGCTCGAAGACAAGGACAACCGGGGGCAGACCGTGCGGGTGATGTACCGCGGGGCCGTGCCCGACACCTTCAAGGAAGGCGTCGAGGTCATCGTGGAAGGCGGCATGCCCCAGGGCGGGCCCGCCGGTGAGTTCCGCGCCAAGACGCTGATGACCAAGTGTCCCTCGAAATACGAAAAAGAAAACCGTAAGGGATGACGCCCGGTACGGCGCGCCATGCTTTCGGGCCGGGTTACCGGCCCGTTTCGCGCGCGCCGCATCCTTTCGCGAAGCCCACGCGGTGACCGGCGTCGCCCGACTCCCGGCTGACCGGGCCTGGCCTCATTCCGGCACGGCCCAGGCAGCCCGGCCCATGCCCTGACCGGGGTCCGCCCACGCCGCCAACCGCGCAACCTTCGCACGCCCCTCACATATCGGCAGGAGACTTCATGCACCTTTCCGCATACTTGCTGCTTGTCGCGTCGCTGCTTTTCGCCCTCTTCTTCTCCGGGGCGGCGGCCGCGCAACTGTGGCAGGGGCGATCCACGGCGCTGCCGTGGATCGAAAAGGCGCACCTGATGCTGACCGGGTTCATGACCCTGTCATCCGTGGTGCTGCTGCACGCCCTTGTCAACTTCGACTTCTCGCTCGTCTACGTCGCCAGCTACACCGACCGCGCGCTGCCGCTGTTCTACCGCATGACGGCCTTCTGGGCCGGACAGGCCGGGTCCATGCTGTTCTGGGGCTGGTCCGTGGCCCTGTTCGGGGTCATCTTCGCCCTCACCGGGGGCTACCGCGACCTCAGCCCGCAGACCAAGCTGTGGTACTGGCTGTTCTTCCTGGCCGTCATGGCCTTCTTCCTGCTCATCCTCACCGCGTGGAGCAACCCGTTCCTCACCGCCGCCCCGGCCCCGGCCGACGGCAACGGCCTGAACCCGCTGCTCCAGAACCCCGGCATGATCTTTCACCCGCCGCTGCTCTTCCTGGGCTACGGCGGCTTCGCCATCCCCGGCTGTCTCGCCCTGGCCCAGGCCATGAGCAACGGCTATGGCCGCGAGGGCGCGTGGGCGGGCATTGCCCGGCCGTTCACCCTCACCGCGTGGCTGTTCCTTACCGCCGGCATCGTGCTGGGCGGCTGGTGGTCATACATGGAACTGGGCTGGGGCGGCTACTGGGCATGGGACCCGGTGGAAAACGCCTCGCTCATCCCGTGGCTGGTCTCCACAGCGTTCCTGCACACCTCGGTCATCGAATCGCGGCGCGGCAAGCTGCACCGCGTGAACATCCTGCTCATGGCCCTCACCACCATCTCCGCCTTCTTCGCCACCTACCTGGTGCGCAGCGGGGTGGTGGATTCGCTGCACGCCTTCGGCGACGGCGGCGTGGGCCGTCCGCTGCTGATCTTCATCCTGGCCTCCATCGCGCTTACCGTTGCCGTTACGCTGGTCTGGCGCAAGGACGACGCCAAGCCCCTTTCCGGCATCGACAGCCGCGAAGGCTTCCTGGTGCTGGTGGCCTGGGTGCTGCTGGCCCTTTCCGCCATCATCCTCGTGGCCACCATGTGGCCCGTGTTCAGCAAGTTCTGGGTCGAAAAGCCCATAGGGCTGGAACCCGCCTTCTACAACCGGGTGTGCCTGCCACTGTTCGCGGGCATTGCCGTGCTGCTGTCCATCTGCCCCTGGTTGGGCTGGAAGGGCGGCGTACGCAGCATGCCGAAGCTGCTGGCCGTGCTGGGGGTGATGGCCGCCGTCACCGCCATGACCTGGTACGCCTACCGCATGCCCATGGCCGCCCTGGGCGCGGGCGCGGGCGCGGCCTGCGTGGCGGGCATCGTCATCCTGCTGACCACGGAAAGCCACGTGCGGCGCAACAACGCCTCGCTGGCCGCGCACGGCGTGCACCTGGGCCTGGCCCTGATGGTGCTGGGCGTGGCCTTTTCCGGCCCGTACAAGATCGAGCAGGAAGTGGAGATTCCCCGCGACGCCACGGTGAAGCTGGGCAAGTACGATCTGCGCTACGTGAACCTGTACGAGGGTGAAGGCGCGGGCTACATCTTCATCGAGGCCGAACTGAACGTCACCCGCGAGGGTTCGCCCGTGGGCGTGCTGTCGCCCCAGCGCCGCCTGTACGCCAAGTTCGACCGCCAGGCATACGCCGAGGCGGCCACCATCTTCGGCCTGGGCGACGAGTTGTACGCCACCCTGCTGGGCGTGGACGCCGAAGGCGCGGCCACCCTGAAGGTGAGCGTGAACCCGCTGGTGAACTGGGTGTGGATAGGCGGCACGCTGATGTGCATTGCTCCCTTTCTGGGGCTGCGCCGCCCCGCCGCCTTGCGCGATGCGGACGACGACACCGGAGAAGGGCGGGACGCGTGATGTTGCTGCGGCTGACCAAGGTCGCCAAGTTCTACGGCAACCGGCTGGTGATCAAGGACGTCTCGTTCGAGGCGGCCCCCGGCACGGTGACGTTGCTGGCCGGCCCCAACGGGGCGGGCAAGTCCACGCTGCTCAAGCTCATGGCCGGGCTTTCCCGGCCCAGCGCGGGCAGCGTGGAGCGCGGCGTGGCGGAAGACGCCCTTGGCTACCTTGGCCACCAGACCTTCATCTATCCGGAACTCACCGCCTTCGAGAACCTGGCCTTCTGGGCGCGCCTGCACGGCCTTTCGCCGGAACGCTGTTCCGGCGAAGCCCTGCTGGCCGCCCTTGACCGCATGGAACTGAAGCGCTTCGCCTTCGAGCGGGCGGGCGGCTTTTCACGCGGCATGGCCCAGCGGCTGAACCTTGCCCGGGTGCTGCTGCTGTCGCCGTCGCTGCTGTTACTGGACGAACCGGGCACCGGCCTCGACACCCGGTCCATGGCCATCCTGCACCGCGAAATCGCCGCCGCGCGCGACCGGGGCGCGGGCATCGTCTGGATCAGCCATTCCGTGGCCGAAGACCTTGCCCGGGCAGACCGGGTGCTGGCCATCGCCGAAAAGCGCGTGGCCTACTGCGGCCCGGCCGCCGACTACGTGCCGGAGGCCGTGGCATGCTGAACGCAGCCCTCGCCATCGCCTCCAAGGACCTGCGTCTGCTGCTCTCGCGGGGCACCGGCCTCGTGCAGGCCCTGCTGCTGGGGCTGCTGCTGATCTTCGTGTTCAGCCTGTCCCAGCGGGTGGGCGAGGTGATGGGCCCGCAGGGGGCCGCCGCCATCTTCTGGCTGGCGTCCGCCTTCTGTCAGGTGCTCATCTTCAACACCCTGTTCTCCATAGAAGAAGCCAACGGCGCGCGCTTCGGCCTGCTGCTGGCCCCGGTGCCGGTGCAGGCCGTGTGGCTGGGCAAGGGCATTGCCGGGTTCACCCTGCTGCTCTGCGCCCAGGCCGTGTTCCTGCCCGCCTCCATCGTCTTCCTGGGCCAGTCCGTGTCGCCCCTGTGGCACGTGGGCCTGGCCACCGTATTGCTGGCGGACGTCGGCATCGTGGCGCTTGGCGCGCTGCTGGGAGCCCTGTCGCAGGGCCAGGCGGCCCGCGAATCGCTGCTCAGCATCGTGTTGTTTCCGCTTCTTGTCCCGGTGCTGCTTGCGGGCATCCGGGTGGGGGCCGCCGCCTTCGCCGACGACATCCCCGAAGGGGTGGAGTCGTGGCTGGGGCTGGTGGCCGCCTTCGACGCGCTGTTCCTTGGCGCGGGCATCGTGCTCTTTCCCTTCGTGTACGGCGGGGAAGAATAGCTGAAAGCAACTGATCAGGGAGCCCTGCCCCCTGGCCCCCTTGACCCCTTATAGCGAGGCACCCATGCAAACGAACCGGCTTTCCCCCGTGATGCCCCTTGTCGGGATTGTCGCGGGCCTGGCCCTCGCGCTCTGCCAATACATGATCTTCGTGTACGCCCCCGTGGAACAGACCATGGGCATCGTGCAGAAGATATTCTACTTCCACATGCCGCTGGCGTGGTGGTCGCTCATCAGCTTCCTTACCGTGTTCGCGGCCAGCATCGCCTTTCTGCGCACCCGCGACTGGAAATGGGACGCGCTGTCCGGCGCGGCCGCCGAGGTGGGCGTGCTGTTCAGCGGCCTGGCCCTCATCACCGGCTCCATCTGGGGCCGCCACTCCTGGGGCGTCTGGTGGACGTGGGACCCGCGCCTGACCACCACCCTGGTCATGTGGTTCGTGTACGCGGGCTACCTTGTGCTGCGCACCCTCGACCTGCCGCGCGAGCGGCTGGGCACCGTCTCCGCCGTGGTGGGCATCGTTGCCTTCCTCGACGTGCCGCTGGTGTTCCTGTCCGCCCGGCTGTGGCGCTCCATCCACCCCGCCGTGTTCGCATCGAAAGGCGGGGGGCTGGAACCGGAAATGAAGACCACCGTCATCGCCTGCATCGTCGCCTTCGGCTTTCTGTGGGCGGCGATCACCGGGCTGCGCGCGGCGCAGCGGCGCATGGCGGCACGCATCGACGTGCTTGCGACGGAAACCACCATCTAGCCTTGCAAGAGGCAGGAGGTTCGGAAAAATATGGAAAGTACCCAATGGCTCCTGGTCGCCAACGCGGCCGTATGGCTCGGCATCGGCGCCTACCTGTTCCTGATGGCCCGTTCGCAGCAGACCCTGGACCGGCGCATCCGCCACATGGAGATGCTTGGCGATGACAAATAGCACCCTGACCATGAATCCGCTGGACGGCGGCCGCAAGCTGGTCCTGCTGTCCGTGTGCGTGGGCCTTGCCGCCATGCTGGGGGCCTCGTTCCTGTACCGTCTGGCCAACCCCTCGCTGGTGCAGCCGGGCCGCGCGCCCGCCGCGCAGCAGGAAGAACACGCGGGCGAGATGGAAATCGTCGGCGCGCTGATGCAGAAGGTGCAGCAAAACCCCAACGACGCGGCCGCGCTGTTCGCCCTTGGCCAACACTTTCTGGACCACTCCGACTGGGCCCGCGCCGAAGGCTTTCTGGCCCGCGCCGTTGTGGCCGCCCCGGCGGACCCGCAGCCGCTGTACATGCTGGGCATCGCCCAGTACCAGCAGGAAGCCTTCGACAAGGCGGCGGAAACCTTCGAGCGGCTCATCGAACTCGATCCCCAGCCCGCCGCGCGCTACAACCTGGGCATCCTGTACCGCCATTATCTGAAGGCCGAAGCCAAGGGCAACGCCCACCTGAAGGCCATAGTGGACGACCCCAAGGCCCCCGAGGATCTCAAGGCGCAAGCCCGACAGGAACTGGAATCCGCCGTGCACGGCGACAAAACGCAACAGAGCAAGAAACAATAGCGGGCCGCTGGCCCGACACCACCGGAAGGGGCGGCACACCGCCCCTTCCGCGCATTCACGGCCGGCTGGGGGCCTGCTTCTCCATCAGGCCGCCCTGTGACGAACCGACCCGGACGGACGTGAAGGACTTGACGGACCGGACGGCGGGATAGGCTGGGAAGTGCAGGCGACGAGGAGGAGCTCCTTGCGGCAACCATCGGCGCACGGCCCACGCCGCGACGGCAGGCCCACGCCGGCTGGTTGACGGACCAACCCGAATCTTGACAATCCGGCACCTCGCCCGATATGATGATTAATTAAATTTTGACATATTTGTCAAACCTGCCAAGCCAAACGACCCGCCCTTCGTTCGGAGGCAGACGGGGAAAACGGTCCGGAGCCGCGCGGCCCGGACGCTCCAACCAACCCGCCCGGAGAGAGATCATGAACAAGATCGTGTGCAAGGCATTGACGTTCGACGACGTCCTGCTGCAGCCCGGCTATTCCGAAGTCACCCCCGACCTCGTGGACGTCTCCACCTGGCTCACCCCCGAAATCCGCCTCAACATCCCCCTCCTCAGCGCCGCCATGGACACCGTGACCGATTCGGGCATGGCCATCTCCATGGCCCGCAACGGCGGCGTCGGCGTCATCCACAAGAACATGCCCGTGGACCGCCAGCGCATCGAGGTCGAGAAGGTCAAGAAGTCCGAAAGCGGCATGATCATCGACCCCGTGACCATCGACCCCGACTATTCCGTGCGCCAGGCCCTGGAGCTGATGGCCGAATACCGCGTCTCCGGCCTGCCGGTGGTGCGCGGGGTCGAACTGGTGGGCATTCTGACCAACCGCGACGTGCGCTTCGTCAAGGACCTGGAAGGCACCCAGGTGCGCGAGGTGATGACCAGCAAGAACCTGGTCACCGTGCCCGTGGGCACCACCCTGGACGAGGCCAAGGACCTGTTGCACGCGCACCGCATCGAGAAGCTGCTGGTGGTGGACGAGGGCAACCGCCTGAAGGGCCTCATCACCATGAAAGACATCGACAAGGTGCAGAAGTACCCGAACTCGTGCAAGGACGACAACGGTCGCCTGCGCGTGGGCGCGGCGCTCGGCATCGGCAAGGACTGCGAGGAGCGGGCCAGCGCCCTGCTGGGCGCGGGCGTCGACTTTCTGGTGCTCGATTCCGCCCACGGCCATTCGCGCAACGTGCTGCGCGCCATAGAGATGGTCAAGGGGGCCTTCCCCAAGTGCCAGCTGGTGGCGGGCAACGTGGCCACCTATGAGGGGGCGAAAGCCATCCTGAAGGCTGGCGCGGACACCGTGAAGGTGGGCATCGGCCCCGGCTCCATCTGCACCACCCGCATCGTGGCGGGCGTGGGCGTGCCCCAGGTGACCGCCATCCTTGAATCGGTGCGCGCCGCGCGTGAGCTTGGCCGCTGCATCATCGCCGACGGCGGCGTGAAGTTCTCGGGCGACGTGGTGAAGGCCATCGCCATGGGCGCGGACACCGTGATGGTCGGCAGCCTGTTCGCGGGCACCGACGAAAGCCCGGGCGAAACCATTCTCTACCAGGGCCGCTCGTACAAGATCTATCGCGGCATGGGCTCCATCGACGCCATGAAGGAAGGCAGCTCCGACCGCTACTTCCAGGAAAAGAGCAAGAAGCTGGTGCCTGAAGGCATCGTGGGCCGCGTGCCCGTGAAGGGCCCGGTGGCCGAAAGCCTGTACCAGCTCGTGGGCGGCCTGCGCTCGGGCATGGGCTACGTGGGCGCGGCCGACATCAAGGAATTGCAGGAAAAGGCGCAGTTCGTGGAGATATCCGCCGCCGGGCTTCGTGAAAGCCACGTGCATGATGTGATCATCACCAAGGAATCGCCGAACTACCGCATCGACAACAACTAGCCGCTCGGTATTTCCGGTTCCGGCGGCGTCAGGCATCGGAGGCGGCGCGGGTCACGTACCAAAGAGTACGCTCCCCTTGCCGCCCCTCGCCTTCCTTGCCGGAACCGAAACTCCCTTCGCGGCCAAGGTCGCGCACTGACGGAGAAAGGCAAAAAAGCCATCCGCGCAAGCGCCCAACCAGACATCACGGCCTCACAACGCATATCACGATTGCCCGAAGCACCCCGCGCGGGCGACAGAGGACAGCACATGGAAGCACAGACCAAGGTCATCATCATCGACTACGGTTCGCAGGTGACGCAGCTCATCGCCCGTCGCGTGCGCGAGGCTGGCGTCTATTCCGAAATCCACCCCTGCATCGTCACGGCGGAGCAGGTGCGCGCCATGAAGCCCGCCGCCGTCATCCTGTCCGGCGGCCCGGCCAGCGTGGGCGAGGCCGACGCCCCCACCCTGGACAAGGGCCTGCTGGAACTTGGCGTGCCGGTGCTGGCCATCTGCTACGGCATGCAGCTTCTGGGGCACAACCTGGGCGGCCAGTTGGCCACCTCGGAAACCCGCGAATACGGCCCCTCCGACCTTACCCTGCTGGGCGACTGCCCGCTGTGGGACGGCATCGACAAGTCCGCCCCCACCCGCGTGTGGATGAGCCACGGCGACAAGGTCAAGACGCCCCCGCCCGGCTTTGCCGTGGTGGGCCGCACCGCCACCCTGGACGTGGCGGCCATGGCCGACGACGCCCGGCGCATCTACGCCGTGCAGTTCCACCCCGAAGTGCACCACACCGAGGAAGGCGCTCGCATCATCAGCAACTTCCTGTTCCACGTGGCCAAGCTGAAGGCCGACTGGACCATGTCCTCGTTCGTGGAGCGCGCCATCAAGGAAATGGCCGAAACCGTGGGCGACCGCCACGTGGTGTGCGCGCTTTCGGGCGGCATCGACTCCACCGTGGTGGCCGTGCTGCTGCACAAGGCCATCGGCAAGCGCCTGCACTGCATCTTCGTGGACAACGGCGTGCTGCGCCTGAACGAAGGCCAGGAAGTGGTGGACTACCTGCGCGAGCACTTCGACCTGAACCTGAAGTACGTGCAGGCCCAGCGCCGCTTTCTCGACAAGCTGGAAGGCGTGGACGACCCCGAGCAGAAGCGCAAGATCATCGGTTACACCTTCATCGAGGTGTTCGACGAGGAAGCGAAAGCCCTCGGTAAGGTGGACTTCCTGGCGCAGGGCACCCTGTACCCCGACGTCATCGAGTCGGTGTCGCACAAGGGCCCCTCGGCCGTCATCAAGAGCCACCACAACGTGGGCGGCCTGCCCGAAAAGATGAACCTGAAGCTCATCGAGCCCCTGCGCGAACTGTTCAAGGACGAAGTGCGCAAGGTGGCCGGCGAACTGGGCCTGCCGGACTTCATCATCTGGCGGCATCCCTTCCCCGGTCCGGGCCTGGCCATCCGCGTCATCGGCGAGATCACCGAGGAGCGCCTGGACATCCTGCGCAAGGCCGACAAGGTCGTGCAGGCCGAGCTGATGTCTTCCGGCTGGTACCGCAAGGTGTGGCAGGGCTTTGCCGTGCTGCTGCCGCTGAAGACCGTGGGCGTCATGGGCGACGGCCGCACCTACGAGCACGTCATCGCCCTGCGCATCGTGGACAGCGTGGACGCCATGACGGCCGACTGGGCGCGCTTGCCTTCCGAACTGCTTGAGCGTATTTCGAGCCGGATAATCAACGAGGTGAAGGGCGTGAACCGCGTGGTCTACGACATCTCCTCGAAGCCGCCGAGCACCATCGAATGGGAATAGGCGGACGGCGTTCGCTCAGGTGAAAGCCCAAGTGCACGCCTAGTTGAACGCCCGGCGGACGCGCGGGGGCCGCAAGGCCTCCGCGACGCCCCGCAGCATCAGGCCGAAGGGCCGCGCCACGGCGCGGCACGACCGGGCAGCGCCGCACCGTCGGCCCCGGCCCACAGCACTGCAACCAAGGCGGTCTGTCTTCAATGTTCGGCATCGGCAGCACGGAACTTCTGGTCATCATGGTCGTGGCCCTCATCGTCCTCGGTCCCAAGAACCTGCCCAATATCGCGCGCACGCTGGGCAAGGCCATGGGTGAATTCCGCCGGGTTTCCACCGACTTTCAGCGCACGTTGAACACCGAGATCGATCTCGAGGATCACGAGCGCCGCAAGAAGGAAGCCGAGAAGGAATTCTTCGACGACAAGACCAAGGCCGAAGCCCCCAAGGCTGAAGCCCCAAGGACTGAAGCTCAGACGGCCGAAGCCGCCAAGCCCGCCGCCGAAGCCGCCGGGAAGAACGCATGAGCCGGGACGATAAGGACCCTGCCGCCAAGGAGCCGGTGTCCGAAGGCGACCGCGAAGACGCTGCCAGGGATTCAGCCTCGGACGTTTCCGAACAGGACGCTCCAGCCCCGAACGCGAGCGATTCTGGCCCGAGCGCTCCAGGCACGACCGTTCCTGACACGAGCGATCCTGACGCCTACGACCCGGACGCGGCAGGACGCAACGCCGATGCCCTTGAGGCCCTCGAACGGGACGCCACGGAAGCCGTTTCCAACGGTGAATCCGCCGCGTCCGCCGAATACGAGCCTGACGGATCCGACTCCGGCGTTGCAGCCTCCGAATCCGCCGGGGACAGTGCCTCACCTTCCCCCGACGCCACGGAAACCGCCGTGGTCTCCGCCCCCCCGCGCGACCTGGCCGAGGCCGTGGACCGCGCCAGCAAGGAAGCGGAGGAAGCCGCCGAAGGCGGCCGCCCCATGACCCTGCTGGACCATCTTTCCGAATTGCGCGTGCGCCTGGTGCGCTGCCTCATCGCGCTGGCGGTGGGCTTTTTCGCCTGCTACGGCTTTGCCGAACAGCTCTTCAACTACCTGATGATCCCCCTGACCAAGGCGCTGCCCGCAGGCGGCAAGCTGATCTACACCGCGCTGCCAGAGGCGTTCTTCGTCTACATGCAGGTGGCGCTGGTGGCCGGGGCCTTCCTGGCCAGCCCTTACCTGTTCTACCAGATCTGGTCCTTCATCGCGCCCGGCCTTTACGACGACGAGAAACGCCACATCATCCCCATTGCCGGGGCCTCGGCCCTGTTCTTCGTGGCGGGCGCGGCGTTCTGCTATTTCCAGGTGTTCCCCTACGCCTTCGAGTTCTTCGTGGGCTTCGCCACCGACATCATCGAGCCCATGCCCAAGCTCGACGAGTACCTGGGCTTCACCCTGAAGATGCTGCTGGCCTTCGGCCTCATCTTCGAGATGCCGCTGTTCGCGTTCTTCCTGGCGCGGCTTGGCCTCGTCACCGCGCAGTGGATGCGCAAGACCCGCAAATACGCCATCCTCGCTATCTTCATCGTGGCCGCCATCCTCACCCCGCCGGATGTCTTCTCGCAATTGATGATGGCAGCCCCCATGCTTGTGCTGTATGAAATAAGCATTCTCGTCGCCGCCGTGTTCGGCAAGAAGAAGCCCGGCACGGAGGAAGAGGACGGCGAAGGCGAGGAAGGCGGCAACGACAAGCCCACGCCCGAAACCATCGTGCAGGGCGATTAGCCTTCCCTCGCGAACGGCAACGGTCCACGCACATGAACCCCGCACCCCGGAAGGAGCCCGAGATGAGCCAGCGCAGCGCCGCCGTGTTCCGCGAAACCAAGGAGACCTCCATCCGCCTCGACCTCGTGGTGGAAGGGCAGGGCCTTGTCAACGTGCACACCGGGTTCGGCATGGCGGACCACGTCATCACCCTGGCCGCGTTCTGGGCCGGGTTCGATCTTACCCTGTCCTGCACGGGCGACCTGCACATCGACGCCCACCACACCGTGGAGGACGTGGGCCTGTGCCTTGGCCAAGCCCTGGCCGAGGCCCTGGGCGAAAGGGCGGGCATCGCCCGCGTGGGCTTTGCCCGCGTGCCCATGGACGAGGCCCTGGCCGAAGTGTGCATCGACATTTCCGGACGCCCGTGGCTTGAATGGCGCGGGGACGATCTGCTGCCGCCCGTCATCGCCGGGCAGGAACGCGACCTGTGGCGCGAATTCCTGAAGGCATTCGCGTCGGCCGCCCGCATGAACCTGCACGTCTCGTTCCTGTACGGCAGGAACGGTCACCATCTGCTGGAATCCGCCGCCAAAGGGCTGGGACTTGCCCTGCGGCAGGCGGTGCGCCGTGACCGCGAGACGCTGCTCAGCACCAAAGGGAGCCTAGACTGATGCGTACCCATCGTGGTTTCATCGCCTTCCCGGTGTCGGGCGCGCTGCTCGCGCTGCTCGTCCTCGCCCTGCTTGCCGCGCTGCCCGGCTGCGCCCAGAAGCAGCGCGGCCCCGCTCCGCTGCCAGACGCCACCATCGGCGTGGCTGCCTTCACCCAGCCCACCGTCATGGCCGACCTGCTGGCCGGATACATCCCCGAAGACCAGGCCAAGGTGGAGGAAGAAACCTTCGCCGACCTCGACCGCGCCTTCGGCGACATCCTGCGCGCCGAGACCAAGCGCGTGTACAGCTTTGCCGCCACCAAGCCCTCGCTGGCCGCCACCGCGGGCGGACGCACCGGCGGCCGTCCGCAGGCCCTGGCCTACTGGGTGGAAGTGGGCCGCAAGGCCGACGTGGACTTTCTGCTGGTGCCGCAGGTCGTCGACCTGCGCCAACGCAAGGGCGGCGACATGGGCGTCACCGAATCGGCCAGCATCATGATGGATGTCTTCCTCATCGACGTGAAGGGCGGCACCCTGATCATGCGCTCCAACTACGACGAAAAGCAGATGGGCCTCGCGGACAACCTGCTGGAAGTTGGCAAGTTCGTGGGCCGCAAGGGCAAGTGGCTGTCCGCCATCGACCTGGCCAAGGAAGGGATGCGCAAGGCCATCAAGGAGTTCGGTCTGTGATCCTGTTCCCCGCCGTGGACATCAAGGACGGCCGGTGCGTGCGGCTGCGGCAGGGCCGCGCCGACGCCGAGACCGTGTTTTCCGACGACCCGGCCGCCATGGCCCGCCACTGGCAGGACCAGGGCGCCAAGTGGCTGCACGTCATCGACCTGGACGGCGCGTTCAGCGGCATGCCCACCAACTTCGGCCTCATCCGCCGCATCTGCGCCGACCTTTCCGTGCCGGTGCAGCTTGGCGGCGGCATCCGCGACGAGGGCACGGCCAAAGCCTACCTCGACGCCGGGGTGGAACGGTTGATCATTGGCACCGTGGCCCTGGAGGAACCGGACCTGTACGCGCGCCTGTGTGCCGCCTTTCCGGGGCGCATCGGCGTCTCTCTGGACGCCGAGGGCGGCAGGCTGAAGACCAAGGGGTGGGTGGCCGATTCCGGCCTGACCGTGGAAGACGTGCTGCCCCGCCTGCTGGATGCGGGCACCGCCTTCGTCATCTACACCGACATCGATCGCGACGGCATGCAGACCGGGGTGAACCTGGCCGCGCTGGAGCGGCTGGCGGGCATGTGCCCGGTGCCGGTCATCGCGGCGGGCGGCGTGGCCACGCTGGAAGACGTGCGGGCGCTGTACCCGCTGACACTGACGTCCAGCGTGGAAGGCGCCATCACCGGCCGGGCCATTTATACCGGCACCCTCGACCTGCACGCGGCCATGGAGTGGATTGCGGCGCAATAGGTGGGGTGTGGGTGTGAACACGCGCACGTGATTGAAAGATTGGAATTGGATAGCTGTGCGAGGGGGGCTGCGGAAACGCGGCCCCCCTGTTGTTTGGCGTGTGTGGGTGGGTGGAGGAATGGGAAGGAGAAGGGGGGTGCATTGTTGCGCCCGACCTCTACGAAGACAGTCGCGCCCTGTTGACCACGCTCGATCTCGTCATGCCTCCGGCGGGCAAGGGGCCATTGAACGATAGCCCCTTGCATCCCCGCGTTCCAGGGGCTCCGCCCCTTGGAACCCCGACGTTTTATACGCGGCGTCCTTCGGCGGCAGCTTCCCTTCGGCGCAGGGCGCCTCCGGGTGATCTGTCGCCGGTGACGCCAATGCGTCCATTGCTCTCGTAGGCACAGTCACGCGCAGTTGCCTCAACCGCGCTTAT
>NZ_AGFG01000068.1 GCF_000226255.1 Desulfovibrio sp. A2 | reverse complement strand
CACCGGCTCCCCCGCCCTTGCCCAGATCATGAAGATGCAGCGCGGCACCTTCGAGGCGGCCCTGGACGGCGTGGACAAGCTGGTCACCGTGCATACCGGCTACCAGGGCTGGAAGCTGGTGGCCATCATCGACAAGGCCGAGGTATACGCCCAGTCCGCCAGCGTGGTGAACTACATCCTGATGGTGGGCGTGGGCATCGCCGTGGCGCTGATGATCGTGGCGTGGCTGCTGGCGCGTTCCGTGGCCAATCCCATCCAGATGCTGGTGACCGCCTCCGGCCGCGTGGCGTCCGGCGATTTCGACGCGCTGCCCGACGCGCGCCACTTCTCTGGCGAACTGCTGGACCTGCACAGCAGCCTCAAGACCATGGTGACGAATCTGGGTGACCTACTGGCCACGGGCAAGGCCAAGACCGCCGAGGCGGAGCAGCAGACCCGCAAGGCCGAGCAGGCCCTGCACGAGGCCGAGGAAGCCCGCCTGCGCGGCGAACAGGCCCGCATGGACGGCATCCGCCATACCGCCGAACGGCTTGAGGGCATCGTGTCCAACGTGCGCAACGCCTCGCACGAACTGGCCGGTCAGGTGGACGAGGCCCGATCCGGGGCGGAGGTGCAGCGCGCCCGCACGGCCGAGGCCGCCACCGCCATGGAACAGATGAACGCATCCGTGCTGGAGGTTGCCGCCAACGCCTCGCGCGCGGCCGAAAGCGCCGAAAGCGCCAGGGTCGAGGCCGAAGCGGGCGGCACCATTGTGCGCGATGTGGTGGACAGCATCCGCAAGGTAGACGAATTCACCCGCGAAATGAGCACCGGCCTTGGCGAACTGGGCAAGCGGGCCGAGGGCATCGGCCACATCATGACCGTGATCACCGACATCGCCGACCAGACCAACCTGCTGGCGCTGAACGCCGCCATCGAGGCGGCCCGGGCCGGTGACGCCGGGCGCGGCTTTGCCGTGGTGGCCGACGAGGTGCGCAAGCTGGCCGAAAAGACCATGACCGCCACCAAGGAAGTGGGCGACGCCATCACCGCCATCCAGCGCGGCACGCAGGAAAACATCACCGGCATGGGCCGAGCGGCCGAGGTGGTGCAGCGCAGCACCGACCTGGCCTCCCGCGCGGGCGAGGCGCTGGCGCGCATCGTGTCCATCGTGGAAGCCACGGCCGACCAGGTGCGCTCCATCGCCACCGCGTCGGAAGAACAGTCCGCCGCGTCCGAGCAGATCAACCGGGGCACCGACGAGGTGAACCGCATCGCTTCGGAAATGGCCGAGGCCATGGCCCAGTCCACCCGCGAGGTGGGCGAGCTTGCCCGCCTGTCGTCGGAACTGCAGGACGTCATCCGCGACCTGAAGGAAGGCAGTTAGCCACCCGGCGCACGGCCTCTGGCCCCGCAAGACGCTCCACGCCCCGGCATCCCCGCGATGTCGGGGCGTTTCGCGTGCGCCATGCGGAGCCGCCCCGTACGGCCAGCACCGTGCAGTCGCCCGCATCGCGACCATTTCCCACCGAAACGGGAGGAAATCGTGACAACCGGGGCCGAAGTGCTTACTCTCTGCCCCGTGGCGGGCGCGCCCCTTTCGGCAGTGCATCCACGGACCGCAACGGCCCACGGATGCACGACAAGTTCCGGGGGCAATCGCGCGCCGTCATTGGCCGGACGCATGTGGGACGCGCCCGGCACCCCGCCCGGCCGCGCGCTTGCCGTGGGTCCGGGCGTCTTCCGGCAACCGTCAGCACGCGAGGCGTCGCATGAAGTACCGCATCCACCCCATCGTCATGGGCTCCAAGGTCTTCGACAAGGGCATGATGACCTACCAGCACGACTACGGCACGCCCTACACCATCCCCATCTACACCTGGTACATCGAGGGCGGCGACAAGCGCATCCTGGTGGACACCGGCGAACTGAACCCCATCGTCTCCCCGGACCGCGAGGCGGCGCTGGGCGGCAGGATCTACACCTTCGAGGCGGGGCTGGCCAAGTATGGGCTCACCCCGGCGGACATCGACGTGATCATCCATACCCACCTGCACAACGATCACTGCGAAAACGACTACAAGTGCGAAAACGCGGAAATCTGGGTGCACGAGAAGGAACTGGAGTCGATTCACAACCCGCATCCGCTGGATTTCCGCTATCTTGAGGACTACATCACCGACGTGGAAGACAACGGTCAGCTGCGCGTGATCACGGAACAAGAACGCGAAATCCTGCCCGGCATCCGGGTGGTGCATACCCCGGTGCACACCGAGGGCGGCCTGACCGTGTTCGTGGACACGGAACAGGGAGCCGCCGCCATCACCGGGTTCTGCATCATCGACGAAAACATGGACCCGCCCGCTGCCATCAAGGGCATGGAGATGGAGGTCATTCCTCCCGGCACCTGCATCAACCCCAAGCAGGGCTACGACATCATGCTTAAGGTGAAGCAGGCGGCGGACATCGTCATCCCGCTGCACGAACCGCGCTTCGCCCGCATGGAAACCATCGGCTGACCGGCGCGACCCTCGTCACCATTCGCACAGGAATGCGGCGCGCCGTTCCCGCGCCCGCTCCACCGCGCCTGAACGCTGGAACATCCACAGGAGCCGCAGCATGCCCATGAAGTTCATCGACGTCGCCTTCAACGGCGGCATGAAGATCGACGCCGTACTCCACCCCGCCGTCACCGCCGACGCCCCAGCCGGACAGGACGCGCCCGCCACCCCGGACACCGTCATCCGCACCGACCAGCCGGTGAAGGACGGCGGCGAGGGCACCGCCCCCACCCCGTTCGAGTTGTTCCTGGCATCGCTGGCCACCTGCGCGGGCGTGTACGCCCAGCGCTTCTGCGAGGCGCGCAAGATATCGACGGAAGGCCTGGGCATCCGCGTGGGCTGCGAATTCGCGCCCAAGGGCTTTCAGGTCACCCGCATGACCTTCGTGGTCACGCCGCCGCAGGGCTTTCCGGCCGAATACCGCGATGCGCTGGTGCGCGCCGTGGAACTGTGCGCCGTGAAAAAGCACATCATGACGCCGCCTGCCTTTGAAGTGGTGCTGGCCTAGCCGTCCTTAATTGCCCGGCACGGCGACATGCGCCGCGTGCCTGCCCGTCCGTTTCCTGTCTTTCTTCGCAACGCCGTGGCGCCATGGTCCACCATGGCGCCACGGCGCTGCCGCATTTCCGGGGTAGACTTGCGCCGCCGGGCGGCATCCGCCAGCTTTGCCCATTCCCTCGCGGGCGGTCCTGTGGCAGATTCGTCATCGCCAACATATCCGCCATGGGGAGCAGTTCCGCCACGCGGGCCGCCCCCGCACACGAACCGCCAACCAGAATCGCCGCCACCGGAGCCGCCATGTCCAACCGTTCCATCAATCTCGCCCTGCACGTCATGAAGGATCCGGCCGCCATGGCCGAAAAGGCCGCCCAACTGCTGCTGGACCGCTGCGAGCGCGCCGTGGCCGCGCGCGGGGTGTTCACCCTGGCGCTGTCCGGCGGCAGCACGCCCATCCCGCTGTTCCGGCTGCTGGCCACCCCGGCCTGGCTCGACCGTCTGCCGTGGGAGAAGATTGCCGTGTACTGGGTGGACGAGCGCTGCGTGGAGCCGGACAACCCGCAGAGCAACTACGGCGTGGCCCGGCGCGAACTGCTGTCCCTGGCCCCCGCCACCCGCTTCTACCGCATGAAGGGCGAGATGGACCCGGTGGAGGGCGCGGCCGCCTACGAATCGCTGCTGCGCGAGCATTTCGACCTGGAAGACGGGGCCTGGCCGCGTTTCGACATGGTGCTGCTGGGCATGGGCGAGGACGGGCACACCGCGTCGCTGTTCCCCGACGGCACGGGGCTGGCCGAGCGCTCGCGCCTGGTCATCGACCAGTACGTGCTGGCCACCAAGAGCGACCGGCTTACCCTGACCCTGCCGGTGCTGAACAACGCCCGCTGCTGCGTGTTCCTGGTGTCGGGAGGGGAAAAGCACCCCGTACTGGCAAAGGCCCTGGACCTGCTGGCCGAACCCACCCTGCCCGCGCAGTTCGTGAAGCCCACCAATGGGGATCTGGTGTGGATTGTCGACGAAGGCGCGGCCAAAGGCTAACGACTTACAGCTTCGTGTCAGTCTTCAGCAGGCGGCAGCACGTCCACCAGCGCCTCACCGGCGGCCATGTCGATGACGGCGGCCATGAACGCGGCGGCGTGCTCCACGGGCAGGCCGATGATGCACTCCACGTCGGCCCCATGCACTTCGGACAGGATGGACGCCTCGTACGCGGGCAGCAGCCGCCGCAGCGCCCCGGCCCGACCGTGGGCCAGCACCACGGACACCCGCGCGGGCACGATGCGCTGGCGCTGGGGCAGCCCGTCCAGCCCCAGCCGGGCCATGGCCGCATAGGCCCGCACCAGCCCGCCAGTGCCCAGCTTGACCCCGCCGAAATATCGTGTCACCACCGCCGCCACCTCGCCCACGCCGCCGTGCAGCAACTGTTGCAGCATGGGGCGTCCGGCGGTTCCGTGGGGTTCGCCGTCGTCGCTGCATCCGATGCGGGCGGTGTCGCCCGGCGGCCCGGCGGCAAAGGCCCAGCAGTTGTGGGTGGCGTCGGCAAATTCGCCGCGCATCGCTTCGATGAAGGCTCGCGCCGTGGCCGTGTCCGGCGCGTGGGCCACGCTGACGATGAACCGGCTGCGCTTGATGGAGTCTTCCCGCCGGTACACGCCCCCGGCAAACCCGGTAACGCGAACCAGTGCGGCCCCCTGCGCCAACGTCTCCAGCCCTGCCGCACCCGCCCCGCCCGATTGGTCGGGCAGCAGGGGCACCGGATAACGGGCTGGGGCGCGCCGTGCCGCAGCAGGTGCAGATTCGCCCGTTGCGGCGTCCGCTTCCGGCCCTGTTCCGGATAGGATACCGGATGGAGTAGAAATACGCTGGTCGGCCATGGCATCCGGCTGTAGCCGCCCGCCGGTGGCGGGTCAAGGTGCCTGCCGGAATACCCCGCGCCCCGGCGTCCCGCATTGCAACATTTCACCCGTCACCCCTGACGCCTCCCCGATACCGCATGCCCAAGACCCTGATCATCGCCGAAAAGCCCTCCGTCGCGCGCGAACTGGCCCCCCTCGTGGGCGCCACGCAGCGCCGCGCGGGCTTTCTGGAAGGGCCGGACCATCTGGTAAGCTGGGCCGTGGGCCACCTTGTGGGCATCGCCGAGCCGGAGGAACAGGATCCGGCCTGGGCGGGTCGCTGGACCCTGGACCAGTTGCCCATGCTGCCGCCGCGCTTCCGGCTGCGGGTGCTGCCGGAAACGGCGGACCAGTTCGCCGTGCTGCAGCGCCTGCTTGCCGACGAGCGCGTCACCGGCGTCATCAACGCCACCGACGCCGGGCGTGAGGGCGAACTGATCTTTCGGCGCATCTACCTGATGGCCGAATGCGCCAAGCCCGTGCGCCGACTGTGGGCCAGCGACATGACCGAAGAAGGCCTGCGCAAGAGCCTGGCCCGTCTGCTGCCCGACGCGGAAAAGCGCAACCTGGGACTTGCCTCCTTCGCCCGGGCCGAGGCCGATTGGCTGGTGGGCATGAACTATTCGCGCCTGTTCACGGTGAAGACCGGCGGCCTTGTCTCGGTGGGGCGCGTGCAGACCCCGGTGTTATGCCTGCTGGCCGCCCGCCGCCGCGAGATCGAAGAATTCGTGCCGCAGGACTTCTGGACTGTGGAAGGGGTGTTCGCCCCCTCCGGCGCGGCCAAGGCCCGCGCATCGCAAGACGACGACGCCGATGACGCCGCTGCCGCCGCCCCTTCCGATGCGCCTTCCGGCACGTCCGACGCCTTTCCCGCCGTGTGGCACCGCCCGCCGGAACTGCGCGAAACCCGCGTGGACAGCGAGGACGAGGCATCGGCCATTGCCGCCGACTGCACCGGGCGCGAAGGCGTGGTGGAATCGGTCGTCAGCAAGGCGGGCAGCCAGCAGCCGCCCCTGCCCTTCGACCTGACCACCCTGCAGCGCGAGGCCAACACCCGCTTCGGCCTGTCCGCCAAGGACACCCTGGCCCACGCCCAGGCGTTGTACGAGACGCACAAGCTGATCACCTACCCGCGTACCGATTCCCGCCACCTGACCAAGGAACTGTTCGCGGAAATCCTCAACCACTTCCGGGCCATCCACCACCTGTACTCGGACGAGACCATGCTGGCGGTCACGCGCATCAAGTCCGGCAAGGTCAAATTCGCCTGCGTGGACGACCGCAAGGTCACCGACCACCACGCCATCATCCCCACCGCCCGCAAGGGCGACCCGGCCCGCCTCTCGCAGGCGGAACGGCAGGTCTACGAGATGATCTGCCGCCGGTTCATCGCGGCCTTCTGCGCCGAGGCCAGGTTCTCCACCTCCACCGTCACGGTGCGGGTGGGCGAGCACGCCTTCATCGCGCGGGGCAAGGTGTTCAAGGAAAAGGGCTGGCTGGCCGTGGAACCCTGGCGCGCGGCGGAAGACACCCCCCTGCCCCCCCTGCGCAAGGGCGCGAAGCTGCATACCCGGGACATCCGCCGGGTGACGCGCCAGACCAAGGCCCCCGCCCACTATACCGATGCGTCCCTGCTCGCGGCCATGGAAACCGCCGGAAAGCTGGTGGAAGACGAGGAACTGCGCCAGGCCATGAAGGAACGCGGCCTGGGCACCCCCGCCACCCGCGCCCAAGTCATCGAAACGCTGCTCCAGCGCGGCTACGTGGGCAGGCAGGGCAAGCGGCTCATCGCCAGCGACCGGGGCATGCAGGTGGCCGAGGTCATCGAGGCGCTGCTGCCCGACGTGGCCTCGCCCGAACTGACCGGCACGTGGGAAAAGGCCCTCAAGGACATGGAGGCGGGCACCGCCACCTACCCGCAATTCATGCACGGGATACGCGAAAGCGTGTGGCACGGCGTGCACCGCATCAAGCGGGTGGGCGGACGCAACCTGGATCGTTTGCTGGATACGGCGTCCGAACGGTACGCCCGCACGCCCGACGGCCTGTGCCCCCTGTGCGGCGGCGAGGTGCGCGAAACCCCGCGCGGCTGGGCCTGCACCGGGCAGCCGCCCGCCTCTTCCGGCAAGAAGCGCGGCAAGGCGGCCGGGGATGGGGACGGCGGCACGGAGAAAGGAACCGCGCGCGCCAAACGCGGCGCGAAGCAGGCCGACGCGGAAGGCGCGATGCCTGATGGTGGCGCGGAACCCGTCGCCGCCAACGGCGGTCGGTGCCCGTTCATCCTCTGGCGCACCACCTTCGGCCGCGAACTGGACGAGCCCACGGCGCGGGAACTGCTGGCCACCGGCCGCACCGCGCAGGCCATGGACTTCACCTCGCGCCAGGGCAAGCCGTTCCGGGCGCATCTGGTGCTGAAGGGCGGCCGTCTGCGTCCCGAATTCGTGCCCGACGGACCTCGCCGGGCTTCGGATGCCACTCCCGCACCGCAACAGGCGGATGAAACCGCCCCGCGCGCCGACCATGCCACCCCGGGCAATCCGGGTACCTCCGGCCCGTCTGAGCCAGCTGGCCCGTCTGGCCCGTCCGACATGTCTGGCATGTCGGGCATGTCGGGCACGCCCGACATCGCAGACATCTAGCCAGACGCCCCTCGCCACGCCCCGCTCCGTTCTGCGTGGCGGCAATTCGCAGTGCCGTTTCCGCTCCCGCCCCTTGCGCCCTCTCCCTGCCTCGCCGCGCCCCGCTCGCGGCCTTTGCGCGTTCCCCGTTTCCACGCGCCCGCCCTTCCCCCATCCGGGTGGATGGCGTATGCTCATGACGATTTCTTTCCGCAAATTTCAAAAAGCACTTTACAAGTCCATGGATGGAAGCTAAACAGGAATTGTTCCTGACAAGGAACCCAACTACGAAACCAAAAGGAGCATATCGATGAGCAAGACCCATGAGAACATGATGGCGGCCTTTGCCGGTGAATCCCAGGCCAACCGCAAGTACCTCGCCTTCGCCAAGCAGGCCGACAAGGAAGGCCTGCCGCAGGTCGCCAAACTGTTCCGCGCCGCCGCCGAGGCGGAAACCATCCACGCCCACGGGCATCTGCGCAACGCGGGCAAGATCGGTTCCACCCTCGACAACCTGAAGGCCGCCATCGACGGCGAAACCTACGAATTCACCAAGATGTACCCCCAGATGATCGCCGAGGCCGAAGCCGAAGGCGAAAAGGTGCCCGCGCGCTACTTCGGCTGGGCCAACGCCGTGGAAGAGGTGCACGCCAACCTCTACCGCAAGGCCCTGGAAAATCCCTCGGCCCTGGCCGACGTGGACTACTACGTGTGTTCCGTGTGCGGCTACACCCACGAAGGCCCGCACGACGACAAGTGCCCCATCTGCAACGCCGCGGCGTCCGCTTTCTACAAGGTCGCGTAGCTCGCCCCTGCACGGGCCATGCGTCCCTTCGGAGGGCCCCGGTGTGCACCACCGGGGCCCTCCCGTCGTTTTGCCGGTTGGCGGCAGCGCCTCGACACCGACGGCGCGCTGCAGTATCCGGGGGTATGCACGCGCACCCCGCCACCCCACCACCCGCATGCTAATCCACCTGCGAACCGCCGATGCGCGCATCGCCGCACACATGGCCGTCCCCCTGGCCGAGGCCGGGTTGCGGCTGGTCACGCCGCCCGATGCCGCGCCTGACGCTGCCCCCGATGCCGCGCCCGACGCGCTGGTGGCGGACCTCGACCTGCTGATCCCGCCAGGTAGTGACGCGTCCCCCGCGTTGCCCCCGCATCCCGTTCCGCCGGGCATTCCGGTGGTCCTGCTGCATGCCGCCACGGCCCGGCAGGAACTGCGGCGCGTGCGCGCCGCCGGACTGCCCCCGTCCACCCGCCTGTTGCGCGTGCCGTTCGCCGCCGGGGCGCTGGTGGCGGCCCTGCGCGCGGCGGGGCTGGTGGCCCCGCCCGGCCGGGGGCCGCTGGCCGCCGGGGTGCTGGCCCTTGGCGACATAGTGTTCGACCCGGCCACCGGGCGCGTCACCCGCGACTTTCGCCCCCTTGCCCTGCACCCGCAGGAACGGCTGCTGCTGGAACTGCTGCTCCGCCGGGCGGGCACGGTGGTGCAGCGGGGGGACATCGCCCGCTGGTGCCTGGATTACGCGACGACGCCGGACAGCCATGCGCCCCATGCACCCCATGCACCCCATGCAGTTGACGTGCTGGTATCCCGCCTGCGCCGCGCGCTGGAACGCGACGCCCCCCCCGGCAGCCGGGGAGGCACGCGCCTGCGCACCGTGCGCGGCGTGGGCTACCGGCTGGAGACGGACTGACGCCACGCCCCGCGCCTGCCGCCAACACCGCCCCGCGTCCCGCTTGCCGTTCCGTCCATACCGGCCCCATTCCGGGCTTGCGTCGCGGGCAAGCTTGTCGCATTGTCGCATTCCCGAACCCCGCCGTGCCCCGTCCCCGGCCGCTCCGCCCCCTGCGGACGCCCGCCCGGCCCGCGCGAACCATGGCCAGCACGCCGTCATGACGAGGAACCCGTGACCTACCGCAATCTTTCCGCATGCGTCGCCGACCTTGAACGCCACAAGCACCTCGTGCGCATCGACGCTGAGGTGGACGCCAACCTGGAAATCGCCGCCATCCAGCGCCGCGCCTACCGCGCGGGCGCGCCCGCCATGCTGTTCACCCGGGTGAAGGGCTGCCGCTTTCCCATGCTGGCCAACCTGTTCGGCACCATGGAGCGCACGAAATTCATCTTCCGCGACACCCTGCGCGCCGTGGAAGGCATCTTCCGTTTGAAGCTGGACCCCTTCGACGCCTTCCGCCACCCCCTGCGCTACACCGGCGTGCCGCGCGCCCTGTGGTCCATGCTGCCGAAATCGGTATCCGACGGCCCGGTGCTGCGCCACCGCTGCGCCATCAGCGATCTGCCGCGCCTGGTCTCCTGGCCCATGGACGGCGGCGGCTACGTCACCCTGCCGCAGGTGTACACCGAAAGCCCCGACGCGCCCGGCCCCATGCAGTCCAACATCGGCATGTACCGGGTGCAACTGGACGGCCCGGACTACGAGAAGGACCGCGAGGTGGGCCTGCACTACCAGATCCACCGTGGCATCGGGTATCACCACGCCCAGGCCCTGCGCCGGGGCGAGCCGCTGAAGGTGAACGTCTTCGTGGGCGGGCCGCCCGCCATGACCCTGGCCGCCGTCATGCCCCTGCCGGAAGGCCTTGCCGAAATCCTGTTCGCCGGGGCCATGGCGGGGTTCCGCATTCCCATGGTGCGCAGACCCGGCGGGTTGCCCATGCTGGCTGAGGCCGATTTCTGCATCAGCGGCACCATCGCCCCGTACCAGAAGCCGGAAGGCCCCTTCGGCGACCACCTGGGCTACTATAGCCTGGCCCACGACTTTCCGGTGCTGCGGGTGGACGCGGTGCACCACCGCCCGGACGCCATCTGGCCGTTCACCACGGTGGGCCGCCCCCCGCAGGAAGACACCGTGTTCGGCGACTTCATCCACCAGCTTACGGCAGACCTGGTGCCCCAGGTGTTCGCGGGGGTGCGCGAAATCCACGCCGTGGACGCCGCCGGAGTGCACCCGCTGCTGCTGGCCATCGGCAGCGAGCGCTACGTGCCCTACGCCGGTGAACGCCAGCCGCAGGAACTGATCACCTGCGGCATGGCCCTGCTGGGGTCCACCCAGACATCCCTTTCCAAGTACGTGCTGATCATGGCCCACGAGGACGCGCCCTCCCTGTCCACGCACGACTTCCCCGGCTTCTTCACGCACATGCTGGAGCGCACCGACTTCACCCGCGATCTGCACTTCATCACCCGCACCACCATAGACACCCTGGACTACACCGGCATAAGCCTGAATCAGGGCTCCAAGCTGGTGTGGGCGGCGGCGGGACCCCGCAAGCGGCAACTGGCCGACAACCTGCCCGGCGACCTGCCGCTGGATGTACGTTCCGGGGACGCGCGGGCCGGGGATGGCGCAACGGCGGGCAACTTCGGCGATCCGCGCCTGTTCGGTCGGGGCGTCGTGGTGCTGCGCGGGCCCAAGCACACGGCAAGGCGCGACGAGCACGACCCCGCCATGCACGAACTGGCCGCCCGGCTGGCCCACGCCCACGGCCTGGACGGCCTGCCGCTGTTCGTGGTGGTGGACGACCCGGCCTTCACCGCCGCCAACTGGGACAACTTCCTGTGGGTGGTGTTCACCCGGTCGGACCCGGCCACCGACATGTACGGCGCGGGCGAATTCACCCATTGCAAGCATTGGGGATGCACCGGGCCGCTGGTCATCGACGCCCGGCTGAAGTCGTTCCACGCCCCGGCGCTGGAAACCGACCCCGAGGTGGAGCGCCGCGTGGACGCGCTGGCCGCTCCGGGCGGGCCGTTGCACGGTTACCTGTAGCGAGCGCGCAAGGCGCTCCTTGCCCCCGGCGGGGGCAGGAAGCTCCGTGCTCCCCATTCCTTTTCAATCCTTTCGCGGCGCGGCGGCCAGTTCGTCGCGCCGCCTTTTTGCGTCGGCAACCATTTACGAACATTTGTTTTCGCCTATTTCCGCAGCCCAGCCTGTTCGGTTCCGTCACCCCTCCGTCACCGCCATGCCATGCGCAACTGCCCTTTTCTGCTGTCCTTTTCTTGAAGTTATGCTACATTTCGTGCATTGTCGCGTGCCCGTGGCCTTGGCGTTCGCTTCGTGCGGGCCGCCTGCACGCCATCGGAATGCCTTCGTACCGCCTACAGAGGTTGCCATGCCCCATTCCGGCTCCGAGCTGCTGACCCGGCCCGCCGCCCCCGGCATTACGTCCGTCCACGCCTCTGCCCCTGCCGGGCCTGCGGACGCGGATACCAACGTATGTTCCGTTTCCCTGCGGCCCTTCGCGGCCAAGATGGCCCAGGCCGGGCTGCCGTCCGAACTGGTGGCGCTGTTCGCCTCGTATCTCGAGGAACTGGCCTGCGGGCGCACCGGGCTGATCCCCGAAGCCGACATCCTGCCCGTGGGGCGCGACGACCTGCCCGCGCTGGACGACCTGGCCCCCTATGCCGCCACCGGGCGCGCCCGCCTGCGCGAGGCGGCCTGCATCAAGCTGAACGGGGGCCTGGGAACCGGCATGGGCATGACCCACGCCAAGTCGCTGCTGCCCGCCAAGGACGGGGCCACCTTTCTGGAACTCATCGTGCGCCAGGCCGAGCACCTGCGCCGCACCCACGGTGGCCCTTCGCCGCTGCTGTTCATGAACAGCTTCTCCACCCACCAGGACACCCAGCGCGCCTTGGACGTGCTGGGGCTGCACCACACCGGCAGGCCGGGCTCCTTCCTGCAGCACCGCTTTCCCAAGGTGTCGCGGGACACGCTACGGCCCGTTGACTACCCGGCAAACCCCGATCTGGAATGGAACCCCCCCGGCCACGGCGACATCTACGCCGCGCTGGCCCTTTCCGGCCATCTCGACAGGCTGCTGGAGGCGGGCCGCCGCTACGCGCTCATCTCCAACGCCGACAACCTGGGCGCCACGCTGGACCCGGCCATCCTCGGCTACCTCATGGAAGAGGACATCCCCTTCCTGATGGAATGCGCGCCGCGCACCGCGTCCGACCGCAAGGGGGGGCACCTGGCCCGCTCGCGCGACGGGGGGCTGGCGCTGCGCGAACTGGCCCAGTGCCCCGACGAAGACCTGCCCCGCTTCCAGGACATCGTGCGCTACGGGCTGTTCAACACCAACAACATCTGGCTGGACCTGCGCGCGCTGCGCCGCCACATCGACGAACACGGCCTGCTGCGTCTGCCCATGATCCGCAACCCCAAGACCGTGAACCCCCGCGACCCCGATTCAGAGAAGGTCTGGCAGGTGGAGACGGCCATGGGCGCGGCCATCGGCCTGTTCCCAAAGGCGCGGGCCATCGTCACCCGGCGCGAACGCTTTCTGCCGGTGAAACGGTGCAGCGACCTCCTGGTGCTGTGGTCCGACCGCACCCTGCTGGAGCCCGACGGCCGCGTGCGCCCCAACCCCGACTGCACCACCGACAACGTGCTGGTGGAACTGGACGGCGCGCACTACGGCACGTGGGACCGGCTGATGGCCCGCTTTCCCCACGGCGCGCCATCGCTGCTGCACTGCGCCGCGCTGACCGTGCACGGCGACGTGCTGTTCGGCCGCGACGTGACCGCGCGCGGCCGGGTGGTGGTGCGCAACCCCTCGTGCATGCAGGCCGTGGTGCCGCACGGCACGGTGCTGGAAGGCGAGGTGAACCTGTAGCCGCGCCGCTGAACGCGGCCACCTGCATCCACGGCAGCACCCACTTGCCCTCCCGCGCCCAGGCGCATGCACCCGGCCCTGTCCCCCATGCTAACCACGCGCGGCCATTTCTAGATTTTTTCTTGAGCTTTTTTTCCGTCTGACCTAACGTGCCCCGTGAGACCGGTGTGTCTGGGGCATGCTTGAGGGCATGCGTGCGCCACGGCCACGGGGCGCGCATGCAGGCCATGCAGCCCGGCCCGCCGGAACGGGGACGCCCCGCCACGGCCCGTGCGCCGTGTGCCGCCGTCCACCGCCATGCAGGACGACAGCCGCACCCCGAGCAGGGAGGGCGAACATGCCTCAGGTTGCCGCCAGGATATCGTCGGAGCAGGAACGCTGGCTCAAGGATTACTTCCGCACCAAGAGCGCCGGGGCGGAATTCATCCTGCCGTGGGCCGTGGACACCTTCTTCCGCGCCATTTCCTCCATCAAGAGCATCTTTTCGGGGCCCGAACTCAAGACCATCATCGAGGCCCACAAGGATCTGCGCCTGCTGCCCGACCACACGCGGCTGTCCTACCTGCTGTTGCGGGTCATGGACGCCTGCGACGTGGGCATGGTGCACACCAAGCACGGGGCCAGCAAGGCCAGCCTGGAGGCCAAGCTAAAACGGCTGGACGACACGCAGGCCACCGCGCTGATGGTCTGGGCCGCCGCCTACTGGGTAAGCCGCAACTGCACCGCCGACAGCCTGGACGAATACATCAAGGAATACTGAGCCGTTTTGGCCCGCCGCCGCCTCTCGCGCATGCAAGGGGACGGGCGCGGGCCGCAACGAACGGCAATGGGCGCCGGATCGTCATGATCCGGCGCCCATTGCGTTTCCCCCATGGGTCCGCACCCCGCCAGGCCAGCGCGTGCGTTGGAAGGCAGGCGGACGTGACCTGGATCAGGCCTGCCTGGCCTGGCCGCCCTCCGGCCCGCCCGACGGCGTGAAAAACCGCAGCCGCAACGCGTTGCCTACCACGGAAACCGACGACAGAGCCATGGCCCCGCCCGCGAGCATGGGCGACAGGGTGGGCCCGCCAAAGGCGTGCAGCACCCCGGCCGCCACCGGTATGCCCAGCACGTTGTAGCCGAAGGCCCAGAACAGGTTCTGGCGGATGTTGCGCACCGTGGCGCGGCTGAGGGCAAGGGCCGTGAGCACCCCGTCCAGCCCGCCGCGCAGCAGCACGATGTCGCCCGCCTCCACCGCCACGTCGATGCCGGTGCCCATGGCGATGCCCACATGGGCGCGGGCCAGGGCCGGGGCGTCGTTGATGCCGTCGCCCACCATGCCCACCACGTGCCCTTCGGCCTGCAACGCGCTGACGGCCTGCTCCTTCTGGTCGGGCAGCACTTCGGCCCGCACGTCGTCGATGCCCGCCTGCCGGGCCACGGCCAGGGCGGTGCGGCGGTTGTCGCCGGTCAGCATCACCACGCGCACGCCCATGGCGCGCAGGCGGCGCACAACCTCGGGCGCTTCCGGCTTCAGCGGGTCGGCCACGCCCAGCAGGGCGGCCATGCGGCCGTCCACGGCCATGTACAGCGGGGTGCGACCCTGCTCGGCCAGCGCGTTTACGCGGGCGGTGACGCTGGGCGCATCGTGTCCGGCCACGCCTTCCGACGCCATGAACGCCGTGTTGCCGATGGCCACGAAAAACCGCGCGCCGTCATCAGTCACCACCCGGCCGCGCACGCCCTTGCCGGGCACGGCCAGAAAGTCCTCCACCGGCCATGGGGCCAGGCCGCGCTCCGTGGCCCCGGCGGCCACGGCCTCGGCCAGGGGATGCTCGGAAAGGGCCTCCAGCGAGGCGGCAAGTCGCACCAGCGTGGCTTCGTCGGGGGCCGACGCAACGCCTTCCCCCACTCCCGGGGTCATCACGTCGGCCAGCAGCACAACATCCGTCAGGCGCGGGCTGCCCACGGTGAGCGTGCCGGTCTTGTCGAACACCAGTGCCGTCAGCCGCCCGGCCTGTTCCAGCGCCTCGCCGCTCTTGATCAGCACGCCCAGCTGCGCGCCGCGCCCGGTGCCCACCATGATGGACGTGGGGGTGGCCAGACCCATGGCGCACGGGCAGGCGATGACCATCACCGCCACGAAGATGCGCAGGGCGAAGGTGAATTCCGCGCCGGAGCCATACCACGCCACCCCGGCCAGCACCGCCAGCGCCATCACCGCCGGGACGAACCACAGACTCACCCGGTCGGCCAGGTTGGCGATGGGGGCCTTGGAGCCCTGGGCGTCCTGCACCAGCCGGATGATGCGCGCGAGCACGGTGTCCGCGCCCACCCGTTCCGCCCGCATGACGAACGAGCCGTGCCGGTTGATGGTGCCGCCCGCCACAGGGTCGCCGGGGTTCTTGGTCACCGGCAGGCTTTCGCCGGTCAGCATGGCCTCGTCCACGCTGCTGCTGCCCTCCTCCACCACGCCGTCCACGGCGATGCGCGCGCCGGGCCGCACCAGCAACCGGTCACCGGCACGCACGGAGGCCACGGGCACCTCCCGCGCCTCGCCGTCCTCCATGCGCAGCGCGGTGTCCGGCGCAAGCTCCATCAGGGCCTTGATGGCCTCGGACGTACGGGTGCGCGAACGCAACTCAAAATACTTGCCCAGCGACACCAGCGCGATGAGCACCGCCGCCGACTCGTAGTACAGGTCCATGACCCGCCGGGCCACTTCCACCCCAAGGCCGATCTCCACCGTGTTCCACAGGCTGTAGGCAAAGGCCGCGCCCGTGCCCACGGCCACCAGCGAATCCATGTTGGGGGCGCGGCGGGCCAGGTTGCCGAAGCCGATGCGGTAGAAGTCGCGCCCGAACCACAGCACCGGCAGGGTCAGGAAAAGCTGCGCCAGGGCGAAGGCCAGCGGCGCGTGGTGCGGGTCGAGCCAGGCGGGCAGGGGCAGGCCCGCCATGTGCCCCATGGAGAGCACCAGCAGCGGGATGGTGAAGGCGAATTCGCGCGCCAGCTTGCCGCGCATCCGGGCAAGGCGCGCGGCGGCTTCCTCGCGCTGGGCTTCCCACAGGGCCGTGCCGGAATCCTGCCGGGGCAGGATGCGTTCCGCCGAAAAGCCCAGTTCCGCGATGCGCGCGGGAATGGCGGCGGCAAGGGCCTGCGCCTCGTCCGGCCCAAGGCCGGGGGCGGGGGTGACCTGCGCCGTTTCCGTGGCCAGGCTGACGGTGACGGCTCCCACGCCCTCCATCTGGCCCACGGCGCGCTCGATGCGCGCCGAGCAGGCGGCGCAGTGCATGCCGCGCACGGCATAGCGCAGCAGGCCGTCGCCGGGGTCCGCTGCCGACGCGGGGTCGGGCAGCACGGCCTCGAAGCCCAGATCCTTCACCCGTTCGGCGATGTCGTCCAGATGCAGGGCGGCCGGGTTCCACGCCACGTCCATGGTCTCTGTGGCCAGGTTCACGCTGATGCGCGACACCCCGTCCATCTGCCCCACCATGCGTTCTATGCGGCCCGCGCACACCGCGCAGGTCATGCCCCGCACCGGCAGCACCAGCCGGGACAGATCGGGGGCCACGCCGCCACCCGGACCGCCCGCCAAACCGGATGCTGGGCCGGATGCTGGGCCGGATGATGGCCCGGAGGCTGGGGCCGGAGCTTTGGCGGCGGGGGAAGAGGAGGCGGAAGAAGCATCGGGCGTGGTCATGTGGGCTCCCGGGTCGGCGCATGGCGGCAAAGCGGCGCGCGCTGGCCGAAACGACGGCTCCGAACCGCGGCGGCGTGTTGCCAAACCGCCCCCCGGAGCCTATGTTGTTGAAAGGCGTTCTCACTCAAGTAATCCCGCGCCCCCCGCAAGGCAAGGGTGCGTGCGCCACATCACCACCAGCCACCCGCAAGGAGCCTGACCATGCCCAGCGTTACCGTGAAGGGAATGTCCTGCAATCACTGCAAGATGTCCGTGACCAAGGCCGTTGCCGGGGTTTCCGGCGTGAAGGACGTGGACGTCAGCCTGGAAAAGGGCGAGGCCGTCTGGACCGAATCGGCCCCCGTGGACGTGGAAGCCGTGAAGGCCGCCATCCGCAAGGCCGGGTTCGACACGGAATAGCGCCTTCCGGGCTGCCGCCATGCGGCGGCCCCCACCAAGCTCCACGCAACGAAAAAGCGGGGCGGCCATGCCGTCCCGCTTTTCGCGTTTTCGATTTTCCCGCAAGGACGCCACGGACCCGCGGGCAGTTTCGCCCGCCAGTGTCCGCAACCGCGCCCCGCGCGCGCCCCTACTGCACGCGGACCTCAATGCCCTTGTCGCCGCTCTTCACCACTTCATGTTTGGTGGGCGCGGCCTTCAGGTCGAGCACGATGCGGGTGTTCTCGCCGTAGCGGCCCACGCGCACCTTTTCAATGACCCGGTTGGAAGGCACGGCGGGCGCGGTCACCGACCAGGCTCCCGTCAGGTCCAGGGCCAGGCGGTCGGGGTTGGGCAGCACGATGTACTTGTACTGGATGGGCGCATCGCCCTGCAGGTGCAGGATGGCCGTGCTGCCCGAGAACTTGATGGTGGCCGAAGTGATGGCGTGGTCGCCCTTGGCCGTCTGCGGCGTTGCGGCAGGCGCGGGCGCGGGCGCGGCGGCCTTGGCCGGGGCCGGGGCGGCCTTTTCCGCCTTGACCGTGGGTGCGGGGGCGGCCTTTTCCGCCTGTTTGGCGGGCGCTGGCGCGGCCTTTTCGGTTCCCTTGGCAGGTTCCTTCTTCTTGGCTTCCAGCGGCGTGGCAAGGTCCGCGCCCGACTTGGACGCCATGCGGCCAAGGGCCGTGCGCGGTTCACCCGGCGCGGCCTGGCCCGCGGGGGCCGTGGCGACGCCAGCCGGTTCCCCCTCGCCGGGCGAAACCATGCCCGCGGGGGTTTCGGTCATGGCGCTGCCGGGCTGGCCCGCTGGGGCGGAGGGCGACTGTCCGGGAGCCAGGGCGCCCTGCCCGCCCTGCTCGAAGTAGGGCATGCCCGGCTGCCCCGGAGTCTGCATGGGGGCCTGCACCGACGGGCCTTCCACAGGCGCGGGCTTGTCGTCACCGGAGCTGAAGTGGTTGAGCACGATGAGCGCCATGGCGAACAGCACGACGGTGGGGATCAGCATGGCGATGGTTCTGTTCATCTCGCGAAAGTCTCCTTACCGGGCGGCCTTGCGGCCCTGCCCTTCATCGTTGGCGGCGCCAGCCTTCCGCTCCAGCAGAAAGTCGAGGAAGCGGCGCGAGGCGTCGAGGTCGGGCGTCAGTTCCAGCGATTCGCGCAGGTGCTTCTCGGCCCGTTCCGTATCGCCCATGTCATAGTAGGCACGGGCAATGTTGAAATGCACGTGGCTGTCGCCCGGCGAAAGATCCAGCGCGCGCAGATGGTGCCGGATGGCGATGCGCGGCAGCTTGCTCTTGCGCAGGTTGATGCCGAAATCGGTGAACATGTGGCGATGTGATGGCACGAACTCGCCGGGGGCCTCGGCCAGCCGCTCCAGCGCGCGCACGGCGCGGTCGCGGTCGCCGCGCCGCAACTGGGCCAGCGCGGTGGCGAAATCGGCCCGCAGCGAACGCTCGGTCTGCGCGCCCACCTCGTGCCCGGCGATGTCGCCGGTGCGTCGGGTGGCGTCGCGGCTGGCGGCCATGCGCGCGGGGGCGGCCGCAATCGGCTCTTCCGGCTGCGCCTTGCCGTCGCGCGCGGCCTGCATGCCCGCAACGCCCGGCCTGATGGGCGCGGCCAGGATGTCCGGCTCGAAGGCGTAGCCCTTGGCCAGTTCCGCCGCGCTGAGGGCGCGCCGCTCGCCAGTGGGCTGCATGCTGGCCGACAGGGGCTGCACCACGTAGCCGCCGGCGTCGTGTTCCCACACGAACCAGTAACGCTTGCGCGCGGCGTTGCGCCCCGGCGCGGCTCCGCCCGCCCTGCCTGCCTGGCGGGGCTCGACGGAGGAATAGACGCCCTTGAAGATGCCGGTCTCCATATCTGCTCCTGTCTCGGCCCGCGAACACCGGGTGGAAGCGCCCCGGCGCGCCGCGTGGCGCGGGCGCGTCGGGGTCAGATGTACCCTTTTTCGCGGGCGTTGCAAACGGGCCGGGGCACGCTGGGCCGCGCAGTCCGGGACAGGTGCAGCCCGACGTGCGAAACCCGCAAACAGGGCATCCGCCCCCGCGGGCCAGGTCCGGCCCCGGCCTCTCTGGACGCGCCATGGCTTTTGCTTTATCCATGCCGGATGCATGAAATGTCCGTCGCATCCAGCGTCATCTCCATCGTTCAGGAAGAGCTGGCCAAGCACTCCGCCACCCGGCTGCTGCTGGTCCGCGTGCGCTACGGCGCGCTGGCCAACCTCGTTCCCGAGGCCATGGAATTCGCCTTCGAGGCCATGACCATCGGCACCGATTTCGAGGGGGCCAAACTGGAACTGGCCATGGCCCCGGTGAAGCTGCTGTGCGGCGGCTGCGGCAAGGAGTTCGAGCCGCAGGGCAAGGAACTGCTGTTCGCGCCCTGCCCCGCCTGCGGCGAGGAAGCCGGGCACCACGTGCTGGCCGGGCGCGAGCTGTACGTCGAACACATCGAAGCCGAATAGGGGGCCCCCGTGGAAATACCCGTGGTCAGGAACGTGCTGGAAGCCAACGACAAGATGGCCGTGCAACTGAAAAGCCTGTTCGCCCGGCACAACATACTGGTCCTGAACATGATCAGCTCGCCCGGCGCGGGCAAGACCTCGGTGCTCGAACGCACCCTGGCCGACCTGCGCGGCGAGTTCCGCATGGCGGTCATCGAAGGCGACCTGCAGACCGACAACGACGCCCGCCGCGTGGCCGCCACCGGGGCCAAGGCCGTGCAGATCAACACCGACGGCGGTTGCCACCTGGACAGCAACATGATCCTCGAGGCGCTGTCCAACTTCGACCTCGCGGACATCGACATCCTGTTCATCGAGAACGTGGGCAACCTGGTCTGCCCGGTGGAATTCGACTGCGGCGAAGACCACAAGGTGGCCCTGCTCAGCGTGACCGAGGGCGACGACAAGCCCGAGAAGTACCCGCTCCTGTTCAATCTTTCCAAGGTCATGCTGCTGAACAAGGTGGACCTGCTGCCCTACGTGGACTTTGACGTGGAACGGGCCAAGCGCTTCGCCACCCACCTGAACAAGGAACTGGCCATCTTCCCCATGTCCTGCCGCAGCGGCGAAGGCCTGGAAGGCTGGTACGACTGGCTGCGCGCGGCGCGGGCGGCCAAGCGCGGGTAAGCGCCGACAGACGCCCCGCCCCTTGGGGGGCTGGCGGGCATCCTCCGGCACTTCGTTCGTGGTGTCTCCGCTATCGCGGACAGGCTGCCCGCGGAATCCGCCCTTTTCCGCCGGGCGGCGTCAGATCGAGGTTTTGGTGCTCACGTACGCAAGTACGCTCCGCGCCAAAACCTCGCGCTTTCTTGCCCGGCGGAAAAAGTCGTAATCCCTTGCATCCCGACCGCACCAGCCAGCCGGGCCGCAAGGCCGACGCGGCATATGCGGAGAAAAGGCGGCAGGACAACCCGACACATGAAGGAAATGAGCCCGGCGCAAACCCGGCCACGGGGTTGCGATAGGGCGGGCACGTGGTTACTGTACATTGCGTCGGGCAATTTCCCCGTTCCGACGTCGAATTCACCCCCCGGCCCGTTCGGCACGTCGTTCGTGCATGGACGGCTCGGGGGTATGCCATTGCCGGAGGCAACACCCCATGAGCGATTCTTCTTCCTGTCAGGGCTGCCCCAGCGCGGCCGGTTGCGGCTCCGCCGGAAATCCCGAGGGCTGCCCCTCGTCTTCTTCTGCCGCCAGCTCCGGCTGCGGCGGCGGGTGCGGCGGCCCCACGCCGGAACAACAGGCCGAAGAGGCCCGTCTGCAAGCCACCCTGTCGCACATCCGCAACACCATCGTGGTCATGTCCGGCAAGGGGGGCGTGGGCAAAAGCTCCACCGCCGCCAACATCGCCGCCGGCCTTGCCCTGGCGGGCAAGCGCGTGGGCCTGCTGGACGTGGACGTGCATGGCCCGTCCATTCCCCGCTTGCTGAAGCTGGACGCGGCCCAGGCCGACGTGGACGGCGACACCATCCAGCCCGTGTTGTGGCGCGAAGACGTTTCGCTGAAGGTCATGTCGCTGGGCTTCTTCCTGCCCGACGGCCGCCAGGCGGTGATCTGGCGCGGCCCGGTGAAGATGGGCTTCATCAAGCAGCTGCTGTCCGACGTGGCCTGGGGCGAACTGGACTTTCTGGTGGTGGACTGCCCCCCCGGCACCGGCGACGAGCCGCTGTCCGTGCTCCAGTTGCTGGGCGAAGCGGCCCGCGCGCTCATCGTCACCACGCCGCAGGCCGTGGCCGTGGACGACGTGCGCCGCTCGCTGGGCTTCTGCGAAGACCTGAACGTGCCGGTGCTGGGCGTCATCGAGAACATGAGCGGCATCGTCTGCTCCAAGTGCGGCAACGTGGAATCGCTGTTCGGACAGGGCGGCGGCGAACGCCTGGCCAAGGAAATGAACGTGCCCTTCCTGGGCGCGGTGCCGCTGGACCCGGAAATCGTCCGCGCGGGCGACGAGGGCAACATCTACATCGCCTCGCACCCCGAACGCCCCGCCGCCACCGTGCTGCGCACCATCGTGGACGCGCTGGTGGAAGCGGACGCGCCGCAGGGGTAGTTGCACCAACCGTCTTTACCTGTATTCGGGGGAAGGACCCTTTTGGAAAAGGGTCTCCTCCCCCGAACCCCCTCCCCCAAAAACTTTCAATTGTACTGCATGGTTTATAGATAAAAGCAGCCCCAGCCATTACAGGCAGGGGCCATTTTTCATTACCCTCCCCCCAATTGAAAAGTTTGAAGGAGGGGATGGGGGGGGCGGGGGAAGGGGAGGAAAATTTCCAAATTTTCCTCCCCTTCCCCCGATTACTCTTCATCTCTCCTTCCTACATCCCAGCCTCGGGCAGCCACAAATAATGAAACCCGGCGCGCGAGGCAGCCTCCATGCCGGGCAGGCCAAGGTCGATGAGGGCCATGCGGCCGGACCCGGCGGGAGTGGTGGCGGTGGCGTATTCGGTGGCGCCGGGCAGGGGGTCGCGGCGATAGGTGACCACGCGCAGGTCGCTGGCGCCGGTCAAGCTGGCGGCTTCGGCCAGGGCGTCCTCGAAGTAGCCGATGCGGTCCACAAGCCCTGCGGCCAGGGCCTGTCGGGCGGTGAGGATGCGCGCGTCGGCGAACTGCGCCTCGCGGCCGTGGCTGGCGGGCCTGCGCTCGTGCACCAGCCCCTGGAACCGGCCGTTCATGTCGGCGATGATGGACTGAAATAGGGCGCGTTCCTCGTCGGTGCCCTCGCGGAAGGGGGAACCCATGTCCTTGTGCTCGCCGGACTTGGCCACCACGGCGCGCACGCCGATCTTGTCCATCAGCCCGGCCACCTCGGGCCGCAGGAAGATGACCCCGATGCTGCCGGTGACGGTGGAGGGGTGCGCCACGATGCGGTCTGCGGCAAGCGCCGTGTAGTAGCCGCCCGAGGCGGCGGTATCCAGCATCAGCGCCACGACCTTCTGGCCGGTGCGCTCGCGGTGGCGCATCAATTCGTGGTACAGCACGTCGCTGGCGGTGACTCCGCCGCCGGGGCTGTCGATGGCCACGATGACGGCCTTCACGTCCGGGTCTTCGGCGGCCAGGCGCAACTGGGCGACGACCTCCTGCACCATGCCCGGCCGTTCACGGAACAGGCCGGACTTGGCCCGGTTGTCGATGACGCCGGTGACGTTGATGAGCACGGCCTTGTCGCGGCCCTGGCCGAACACGGTTTCTTCGCCGAACGGGTCTGGCCCGCCGAAAAACGACGAACGCGCGCCGCACCCGGCAAGCAGGGTGGAAAAAGCCAACAGCAGAACGAGAACCGGCAGGGAACGCGCGCGAAGGCGCGGGGAATGCGATGTGGTCATGAGAAACCTCCGTTGCGCTGGTGCTACCACATTCGGCGGCCCGTGGACAATGCACGGCCGTTTGCGGACGTGTAACACCATGTAACGGGCCGGCGGCTGTTCCGGACGGAGCGCGGGCCTTGACACCACCCCGCCCCGCACGGAGAATCCCCCACCTGGCACCATCACGCATTCCATCGGGGGCGGCCGGTGCGCCGCTTTGCGCGCCAGCCCGCACCGCCCACATAGCCCGGAGACGCCCATGGCCGATACCCGTGACGACGATTTCGACAGCGCCAACCCGTTCCGCTCCCTGAACAAGCGCGCCTTCCGCGATGCCCGCGCGCCCAAAACCACGCAGCCCGCACCTTCCGCGCCCAAGGCGGGGGCACGTCATGGCGGCGGGCAGAAGCCGCAGGACGAGACCCTTTCGTCCGAGGACGCCGAGGCGTTCCTGTTCGCCATGGGCACGGTGCAACGGTTGGACGCGCCGAAAAAGCCCGCAAAGGCCAAGCAGCATGCCCAGGCCACTGTCAGGGCGGACAGGCCGGACAGGGCGGACAGGCGGACGGCGGGGCACCCGGCCGGAACGCCCAATCCGGCGGCCGCCAGGGCAACGACGCGCCCGACACCCTCGACGGGCGTGCCGACCGCCGAAGCCATGCCCGGCGCAACACAGCCCGCGCAACCTGCACCCCCCACGTCCACGCTCCGCGCCGCCGAGCGCGACAAGCTGGCGTCCTCGACGGCGGCCAGGCTGGACGCGGACGCGGCCCGCAACGGCTTTGTGTTGCAGGATCAGCCGGGATTCAAAAGGCTGCTGGAACGCGGCGCGGACACGCCTGAAGACACCGGTCCTGCCTCTGCCGAGAAAGCTCCGAACGCCCCCGCGCCCGCCTTCTCCGCCGGAGCCGCGCCCGGCAAGCCCGCCGCAGCGCCGGTCACCGCCTCCGAACGGAAGGAAGCGGTACGCCAGCGCTCCCGCGAGGCCGTGGCCGACCGCGAGCACACCCCGCCCCCCGACGAGGACAACCTGTTCTCCAAGGCCATGTCCGGCGTGCGCACGCTGGCGGGCAAGGGCCGCGAGGTGCCGCCGGAAACCGCCCCGCGCGAGGCGGCAGCGCCCGCCGTGGGGCACCCGTTGCAGGACTTCATGGACGGCGCGGTGGAATTCGCGCTGGAATTCACCGACGAATATCTGGAAGGCCACGTGGTGGGCCTGGATGCGCTGACCGTGGGCAAGCTGCGCGCCGGGCAGTACAGCCCGGAAGGCCACCTGGACCTGCACGGCATGAACGCCCTGCAAGCCTACGAGGCCATGATCGGCTTCATGCGCGCCGCCTACCACAAGGGCATGCGCACCGTGCTGGTCATACCGGGCCGGGGCAAAAACTCCCCCGACGGCATGGGCGTGCTGCGCGAGAAGGTGCAGGCCTGGCTGACGCACGACCCGTTCAAGCGGGTGGTGCTGGCCTTCTGCACCGCCCAGCCCGCCCACGGCGGCGCGGGCGCGCTGTACGTGCTGCTGCGCAAGTACAAGAAGTCGCGCGGCAAGATCCAGTGGGACCGCACGCCCACGGACGCCGACCTGTTCCTGTAGACGCTGCGGCGGGTTCCCCCGCCCTGCATGCATGAATCCCCCGCCGCGTTGCCGCGACGGGGGACTTCACGTTCAATGGCCTTCCCTGCGGCATCGTGCCGAGGGAAGCCGGGCATCACGGACGGGATGGCCCGCTACTTCTCCATTTCCAGCCCGCGCTTGTAGGCCGCCAGCACCGAATCCATGATGCGGCCCCGCACGGCCTCGCGGTCCAGCTGGTTCATGGCGGCGATGGTGTTGCCCGCGGGCGAGCAGACCTGTTCGCGCAGCACCGAAAGGTGCGTGCCGGACTGTTCCGCCAGGGCCACCGAGCCGGAGAACAGGCCCTTGACCAGTTCCGTGGCGTCCTGCCGGGTGAAGCCCAGCGTCACGGCCACCTCGGTCACCGCCTCCATGAAGTAGAAGACGTAGGCCGGGCCGCAGCCCACCACCGCCGTGAAGGCGGTGAACTTGGACTCGGGCAGCACGATGGCCGTACCGATGGCCTCGAACAGGCCCCGGACCATGTCGCGCTGCGCCGGGCCAAGGGCCGGATCCTCGAAGCACAGCGCGTACACGCCCTTGCCGACCATGGCGGGGGTGTTGGGCATGACGCGCACCACCGGGCACTCGGGGCCGCCCGCTTCCGCGATGGCGGCCTTCATGGCCGCGATGGACACGCCGGAGGCGATGGACACCACCACCTTGCCCGGCGCGAGGGACGGCGCGATGGCGCGCAGCACCTCGGGCACCATGTACGGCTTCACCCCCAACAGCACCACGTCGGCCTGCGAGGCCAGCGCGGCGGCGTCGGGCATGGCGCGCACGCCGGCGTCGGCCAGCGCGAGCACCTTGGCGGGCGTGGGATTGTACCCCAGCAGGGAAAGCCCCTCGCGGCCGGAAAGACCGCGCAGGATGGCGGCCCCCATGTTGCCGCAGCCGATGCAGCCGATGACGGTGCCCGTGGTGCCGGTCATGTCGCTACCCCACCATCTCCAGAGCGTTGAAGAAGTACGCGATTTCATACGCCGCCGTTTCGGGAGCGTCGGAACCGTGCACGGAATTGGCCTCGATGCTCACGGCATAGGTCTTGCGGATGGTGCCTTCGGCCGCGTTGGCCGGGTTGGTGGCGCCCATCAGGTCGCGGTAGCGCTGGATGGCGTTGTCGCCTTCCAGCACGGAGCACACCACAGGGCCGGAGCACATGTAGGTGACCAGGCTGTCGAAGAAGGGACGCTCGCGGTGCACGGCGTAGAAGCCTTCGGCCTGGCTGCGGGTGAGGTGGATCATCTTCATGGCGACGACCTTCAGCCCGCTGTCCTGAATCATCTTCAGGATGGCGCCGGACAGGTTGCGTTCCACGGCGTCGGGCTTGATGATCGAAAAGGTGCGCTCGGCCATTCATTTCCTCCGGATACTGCAAGGGTTGCGGTTGCGGCGCGGGCGGCAACGGAACTGTTCACCCGCGCCCGTACAGGGGACATGCCATCAGGTGCGGCAGGCCGAACTGAAACGCCTCACTCACTTGCGGTTTCAGTCTGCACTACACGCACCCGCCACGCTGCGGAGATTTCGTTCTCCGGCAAGGAGGACGAGCCGCGCGCGCGGTGCCTTCAAGCGGGATTTCCGTTCGTTGGCGAGGAAAGCGAGCCTGACATGAGGGAGTATACTCTTATCGTATTCGACCGACATGGCAGGCAAAGCTTGACGACGCCAACGGGCGGAAGGCCCGCTTGAAGTCAGTGGGAAAGTTGCCGGACCCGCACGATGGTAACGCTGCGATCCCGCGTCCGCTCCCACTCCTTCAGGGCGGCCACGGTTTCCGGCAGGGGGTGGCCGATGGCGATGGCCTGCCCCTCGGCCTGCGCGATGCGGGCCGCCTTGTCCAACTGGAACATGATGTTGCGCTTGTCGGCGATAACGTCTAGGAACACGTTCCGCTTGTAGGCGGGCAGCCCCGCGCGCTTCGCCTCGAAGTACAGTTTCGAATTCTGGTGCGTCATGCTGTCGAGCACGAACATGCCGGTGCCGTCAAGGGCCTCGCACACGGTGCGCATGGCCGCCCCGTTCTGGGTGGCGCGCGAGCCCATGTGGTTGTTCAGCCCCACGGCGTGGGGCACGCGGCGCACGGCCTCGCGCACCAGCGCGGCCATCTCCTGCGGCTGTTGGCCGGTCAGGATGGCCCCTGGCCCCGGCTTCACCTGAGGGTAGCGCACCGGCTCCATGGGCAGGTGGATCATCACCTCGCGCCCGGCCCTGTGGGCCAGTTCCGCCGCCTCGCGGGCGTGGGTGCTGCGCGGCCAGACCGAGAAGGTCACCGGGTAGTCCAGGGCGGCCAGTTCACGCGCGGCGGACATGCTTTCGCCGATGTCGTCGATGACGATGGCCAGCCGCGCGCCGCCGGGAACCACCGCCACCGGGGGCGGCGCGCCCTCGTAGAGCAGCAGCGAAATCTCGTGGGTAGGCAGCCCGTCCACGGTGACGATGAGCAGGTCGTCGGCCCGCTGCTCTACGTTGGCGGTGTCGGACCATGCGGCCAGGGTTTCCTTCAGGGCCTGCACGAAGCGGTCGGGCGCGCCGTCCAGGCGCATTTCCATGCGCTGGAAGTGAAAGCTCTGCCCCTTGGTCTGGCGGTTCTCGATGGAGGCCAGGCGCAGCCGGTCGCGGCCAAGGCCAAGGCGCGTCACGGTCTGGACCAGGGCGTAGTCCACCTGCTTCACGCCCGCCTCCACGGGAGCGTCCAGGGTTTCCTCGTAGGGCAGGTTGCCGGGGGTGACGGGCTGGCGCACCTCGACGCCCGCGTCGCCCCCCGGGCGCTCCGCCTGCGCGGGCGCGGACTGGGAAGTGCCGCTTGCGGCATCCGCCCCGGCGTCGCCCTTCGTGTCACCTGGCCGACCGTCCCCCTTCGGGGGCTCGCCCACCGGGGTCTGCGGAAGCTGGGGCAATTGCGGAAACTGCGGCAGTTGGGGCAGTTCGGCCTGCTCGCCGCGCCGGGCCTCGCCGTTCTGGGGCTTGCGGGCCTGTTGCGCCTGTTGCGCGGGTTGCGCCTTCTTCTCGCCGCGCTCGGCCACGGCAGGCTTGCGCTGCGCGTCGCCGTCAAGAGACTTGAAGGGCGAACCGAACACGAACAGCAGCACCACCAGCAGCGTGGCGGCAATGCAGATGGACAGCACGGCCCGCGCCACCAGCGGCGTCAGGGTGCGCTTGCCGCGTCGGCCGCCGGAGCGGGAACGCCCGCCGGACGCGCCGGACGCGCCGGAGGCCTTGCCGCCCGGCTTGTCCGCCTTCCCCGAAGGAGCGGCCTTGCGTCCCTTGCCCCCCTTGGGGTCATCCTTGCGGGGCGCCTTTCTCGTGGGGGTCTTTTCCCCAGCCATGCACTCTCCTGCTCCGCCGCCCGGGGCGGGCGGCCATACCTGCTTACATGGCAGGGGCGCGGTTTCCCGCGCCCCTGGGCTTGCGAATCATCGACAGCCCGCCGCGTGCGCGGCGGTCAGCTTACTGGATATCCTTGAGGCGGGGCAGGCGCTTCACGAACTGCAACGCCATGCGCAGCTGATTGTCCTTTTCCAGGGCCTGCTTCACGTCGTCCGCGCGGCTGGCGGGGCGGGCATCCTTGCCCGAGGTGCCGTTCTCGATGTGCCGGTTCAGGTCCTTTTCGCGCACCATGTTCAGGCGGTGGGCCTTTTCTTCTTCGCGCGGCAGTTCAAAGGGCACCTCGAAGTCAGGGTCCACGCCCTCGGCCTGGATGGAGCGGCCGTTGGGCGTGTAGTACAGGGCCACGGTCAGCTTCAGGCCCGCGCCGTCGGACAGCGGAATGACGTTCTGCACCGAGCCCTTGCCGAAGGTGCGTTCGCCAAGGATGAGCGCGCGGTTGTGGTCGCGCAGGGCCCCGGCCACGATTTCCGACGCCGAGGCGGAACCGGCGTTGACCAGCACCACCATGGGCACGGACACGTCGCCGGGCTGGGCCTTGGCGCGGTACTCGCGGCTGGCGTCTTCCATGCGGCCGCGGATGGACACGATGACCCCGTCCTTGAGGAAGGTGTCGGACACGCTCACGGCCTGGTCCAGCAGCCCGCCGGGGTTGTTGCGCAGGTCGAGGATGATGCCCTTCATGCCCTTCTTGTTGGCTTCCTTCAGCGCGTCCACCAGTTCGCCGGTGGTGCGTTCGCTGAACCGGGTCAGGCGCACCCAGTGGTAGCCGTCTTCGAGCATCTTGGACTTCACGCTGATGAGCGGAATGGCGTCGCGCACCAGGCGCACCACTTCGGGGGCCTTGGCGTCGCGGTGCAGGATGGACAGTTCCACCTCGGTGCCCTTGGCCCCCCGGATGCGGCTGACCGCCTCCTGGGTGGTCATGTCCTGGGTGGGCACGCCGTCCACGGCGAGGATGATGTCGCCGCTCTTCAGGCCCGCCTTGTGGGCGGGGGTGTCCTCGATGGGGGCCACCACGACGAGCTGGCCGTTCTCGCTGGATATCTCGATGCCGATGCCGAAGAATTCGCCGGAGGTGCTTTCCTGCATCTCCTTGAATTCCTCCACCGAAAGGAACGTCGAATGGGGGTCAAGCCCCTGCAGCATGCCCTTGACCGCGCCGTTGATCAGGTCCTTGCGGGGCACGTCGCGCACGTAATAGCGCTCCACCAGGTCGAGCACCTGGCTGAAGCGCTTCAGGGAGTCGTATTTGCCCTCTTCGCCCGCCGCACCGACAGTGCCCGGCACAAGGGCCGCCCCGCCGGAAAACGCGAGCACGCCGAGAGTGAGCAGCGTGGCCGTCCACAGCGTCACACGCATAATGAATCCTCCGAAAGCCTGAAATGAGGCTAATTTGCTGAAAGGAGCCACGCATCAGGGTTAATGGCTTTTTGGTGAAAACGCAATTCGAAATAGACTCCGGGGCCATTGGCGTCCGGGTAGAATCCGGCGGTGCCCACCTGCTGGCCTCCGCCCACTTCCTGGCCGAGGCGCAACGGACTGTCGGCGAGAAAGGCGTACAAGGTATAATAGGCCTGGCCATGCATCAGAATGACGACGCGGCCGAAACCGCGCATGGTGTCGTTGTGCACCACGCGGCCATAGGCCACGGCGCGCACCGGGTCGCCCTGGCCCACGGTCAGGCCCAGCCCGCGCACCGGCGGCTTGGCCTCCGGCGCGTAGCGGCGCACCACCCGGCCCTTGGCGGGCCACGGCAGGCGGCCCTTCTGCTTCTCTATGTCGCCGCGCGACAAGGCCTGCTCCAGCCGGGCGTTGAGGGTCTGGATCATCTCGAACAGGTCGGCCAGTTCCGCCTCGGCGTCCTCGCGCTGCTGGCGCACGGCGGAGAGCGACTGGCGAAAGCGCTGCTTGTCGGCCAGCAGCTTCGACCGGTCGGCTCCCAGTGCCTCCACCTGCTTGCGCACCTGCTCTGAAAGGGCCTCGCGCCGGGTCAGGGCCTCGGCCATGGAGGTTTCCTGGGCGTGCAGCTCCTGCTGGCGTTCGCCGATGACCTTGTAGATTTCCTGCGTCCAGGCGTAGTCGCGCTCGGCCATGCGCCAGTCGGTCAGGTCGCGCGCGCCCACCCCCTTCTGGCGCACGTACAGCGGCCAGAGCAGTTGCAGCAGCCCGGCCAGGGATTCTTCCGTGCGGGACCGCTCGGCGGCAAGGCGCTCGTAGGCCGCGCGCACGTCGGTGGCGGCGGCTTCCAACTGGGCCAGTTCCTGCTCCTGCCGGGCCACCTTGGCCTCCAGCGCGGTGATGCGGTCCTCGGCCATGGCGAGGTCGGTGTTCAGGGCGCGCTCCTGCACGGAAAGCTTGGTGATGCTCTCCTGCCGGGCGCGCAGGCGGGCCTGCTGGGCCTCCAGCGCCTTGCGGATGTCTTCTTCGGTGGTCAGCTGCCCCACGGGCGCGGCCTTGCCGCGCGCCTCCTGGCGCTGCGGAGCGCCCTTGCCCCCCTTGCCCGACGGGCCAGACGGGCCGGACGGCGCGGGCGCATCGTCACCGGCATCGTCATCCGGAGCGGGCCGGAGCGGCCCCGCCTTGCCGATGGAGCCGGACGTGGCGGCATGGGAGGGGACGGGATGAGCGGCAAGCCACACCGATGCGGCAAGCAGGAGGCACAGCACGCAGCCCAGCGCAAGGCTGCGGGGGGCGATGCGCCGCACCCCGCCACGGAGAGCAGTGCTGACACCTGCACGCGGGCGCAGCGCCGACCACATGGCTCAGGCCGCCCCGCCGTCAAGGAACGGGCATAACGGGCAGTCGGCGCAACGCGGGGCGCGGGCGCGGCACCAGTCCTTGGCCACCCGCACGATGAGGGCGTGATATTCGTTGTAGAACGGCACGTCCGGGTCCAGCACGTCCATGAACACGTCGCGCAGGTCGTGGTAGGTGATGTCTTCCGGCACCATGGCATGGCGGTGCAGGATTCGCCGGGTGTAGGCGTCCACCACGAAGGTGGGCAACCCCACGGCGTACAGCAGCACGGAATCGGCCGTTTCCGGCCCGATGCCAGACACCTTGAGCAGCCGGGGACGCAGGTCGTCCAGATCCTGCCCGGCCAGCACGCCGAAGTCGAAGCCGCAGGCGTCGTCCAAAAAGCGCAGCAGGTTGCGCAGGCGCACCGCCTTCAGCCGGAAGAACCCCGCCGGGCGGATCAGTTCGGACAGCTCCACCTCGGGCAGGGACAGCAGGGTATGGCCGTCGGCCAGCGCGCCCGCGTCCCGCAGGCGGTAGATGGCCTTTTCCACGTTGGTCCACGCGGTGTTCTGGGTCAGCACCGCGCCCACGCAGATTTCCAGCGGCGTCTCGCCTGGCCACCAGCCGCTCGGCCCCAGCCGGGCGTGCATGGCCGCGTACATCTCGCGCAACAGGCGCTCCCGTTTCCCTCGCATAGGCCGACACCCTAGCCTCATCGCGCATGCCCCGCAACCGATGGCGCGTCTCCGTTCCGGGGGCTGTCGCGGGACGTTTTTTGTATGCCTCTGGCAGCAGGTCGTGTCTTTTTTTACGCCTCCGGCGGGCAGGGGGCATGGCCCCCTGCACCCCCTTAAAAGAATCACAGGGGTATTTTTCCAATAAAAAAACCGCATCACTACATCAAGTAACGCGGCACAAAACTTCTCGGCCTCCCCCTTCACTACTCCCATTAAAAAGTTTGGGGGGATGGGGGGCCGGGGGAAGGAGACCCTTTTCAAAGGGTCCCTTCCCCCGGAAATTCTTCTTTCCCAAAAACTCTTCTCTCCCCTACTCCCAGATCAACGCGGCCCATTCGCCTTCCACGCGGCGTCGCGCGGGGGGCATGCCGAGGCTGGTGTAGGCGGCTTCCACGCCATCGGCCTGCACGGCGAGCAGGCCGGAGAGGACGAGACACCCGTTGGGGGCAAGCAGGGCGAGTATGTCGGGGGCGAGGTCTTTCAGGGGCTGTGCGAGGATGTTGGCCAGCACCACGTCGTAGCGTTCGCCCTGGGCGGCTTCGGTGCTGCCGAGGCGCACGTCGATGGCGGGGGCCACGGCGTTGATGACGCGATTTTCCTCGGCGTTTTCCACGGCCAGCATGTCGATGTCGGTGGCCACGCCGGTAAGGCCCAGCTTGGCGCAGCCGATGGCGAGGATGCCGGAGCCGGTGCCGAGGTCGAGAAAGCGCAGGCCCGCGCGAATCCGGCCCGAGGCGGCAAGCTCGGAGACGCTGCCGAGACACAGGGCGGTGGTGGGATGGTGCCCGGTGCCGAAGGCGGTCTTGGGCTCTATGACGATGGGGGTGCGGCCCTGAAGGTCCACGGTGTCGGTCATCCACGGGGCGATGACCATGAAGTGGGCGCCGCACGGCACGGGCGTGAAGAAGTCGCGCCAGGCCAGGGTCCAGTCGGTGTCGGGCACGGAGTCGCGGGTTATTTCCGCGCGGGGCAGCCCGGCGCGCAGGCTGGACAGCACCTGTTCGCAGAAGGCGGGGTTGTCGGTGTGCACGCGCAGGCGCACGGAGCCGTCGGGCAGGCTTTCCTCTTCCCAGCCGAAGGGCACGGCAAGGGCCAGCACGCCGTCGGCGGTTTCGAGGTCTTCGGGACAGTCGGCGGGAATGACGATGCTGATGCGGATAAGATCGGACACGTGGCTACCTTGCCTGATAACGGGCCATCTGCCTTTCCAGCCTGCGGCTTGCGGCGGTCAGGGTCCAGCAGACGATGAAGTACAGCACGGCGATGGTGAAGAAGAGTTCGGCCGGAGCGGTCAGCTCGCGGTTGTTGATCTGGGTGGCCGTGCGGGTGAGTTCGGAAACGCCGATGATGTAGGCGAGCGAGGTGTCCTTGGTCAAGCTGACGAACTGGTTCACGAACGAGGGAATCATGTTGCGCAGGGCCTGCGGCAGGATGACGTAGACCATGGCCTGCGACTTGGACAGGCCGGTGCCGCGCGCGGCCTCCATCTGGCCGGACGGCAAGGCCAGCACCCCGGCGCGCACGATTTCGGCGATGTAGGCCCCGGTGAACACGATGAAGGCCACGAGAGCGCTTTCCGCCTCGGGCAGGGTGTGGCCGAGCACGATGGGCGCAAGGAAATAGAACCAGAAGATCAGCATCAGCAGCGGGATGCCGCGGATGACTTCCACGTAGATGATGGAGGGCAGGCGCAGCCACCAGCGGTCGGAAAGGCGCAGCAGGCCAAAGCCAAGGCCCAGCCAGAACGCCCCGAAGATGCCGCCGATGGCCAGCACCACGCTCATGGCAAGGCCGCCCAGCGGTCCTTGCGGCCACGAGCCCACGAGCAGGTAATCGAAATTTCTCCAGACGACGTCCCACTGCACGCCGGTTGCTCCTTACGACTGATTCTGAAACTGCCGCCGGGCGGCATGCGGCGGTGCCGCGTGAACGGGATGGCCGGGGTGGCCGGGGTGGCCGGACCGGTCCGCCGGGAGGATGGCGGGGCGGACGGCGGCTTCGGTCAGTACCTGATGGTCCGCAGAAAGTGCCTGTTGTACTGGGTGATGCTGAACGACACCGCCAGCGAGATGGTCAGGTAGATCAGCGTGCTGACCGTGAACGCCTCGAACCCGTGGAAGGTGTACGATTCGATCTGGCGGGCCATGTAGGTCAGCTCCATGACCCCGATGGTCATGCACAGCGACGAGTTCTTGAACAGATTGAGGGCCTGCGAGATGAGCGGCGGCACGATGATGCGGAACGCCTGCGGCAGGATGACGTAGCGCATGGCCTGCAGGAAGGTGAGGCCGCAGGCGCGCGAGGCTTCAAGCTGCGTGCGCGGAATGGAGAAGATGCCCGAGCGTATCTCTTCGGCGATGAACGCGGCGGTATACACCGAAAGGGCGATGACCCCGGCCGCGAATTCGAAATTCTGCTTGTACAGCCACTGGTTGACGACGGCGGGCAACACTGCGTCGGAACCGAAGTACCAGAAGAAGATCTGGACCAGCAGCGGCGTGTTGCGGAAGAACTCGGTGAAGCCCGCGCTGAACCACACCAGCGGGCGCACCCCGGAAAGGCGCATCACCGCGATGAGAGTGCCGATGGCCATGGCGAGCACCAGCGAAATGGCGGAGAGCTGGCAGGTGACCACGACGCCGTCGATGATCCACCGCAGGTATTCGCCGGAGAGAACGAGTTTCCAGTCGAAGGTGTACTGCAAGACGGTATCCGCGTGAAAACGGGGGGCGCGGCGAAGCCGCCGCGTCCCCCGTCGGGTTGATGCGTGCTAGTAGGGCCAGGTTTCCATCTTCCAGGTGAGCGGCAGGTAGTACTTGGTGTCCTTACCGAACCACTTGTCGTAGATCTTGGTGTATTCGCCGGTGTTCCACAGGTCCACCAGGGTACGGTTCACCAGATCGCGGAACTTGGAGTCGTTCTCGACCAGACCCAGGCCGTAGGGTTCGGCGGCGATGTAGTCGCCAGCGATTTCCCACTTTTCGGGTTCGGGGTCGGAGTTGCGCAGGCCGAGCAGGATGGTGGAGTCGGTGGTGACGGCTTCGGCCTTGCCCTGCTTGAGGGCCAGGAACGCCTGGGGGTACTCGTCGAACGAGATGACCATGGCGTCGGGCTGGGCGGCCTTGATGTTCTTTTCGGAGGTCGAGCCCTTCACGGTGGCGACCTTCTTGCCCTTGAGGTCGGCCGCGCTCTTCACGCCGCCGCCCTTCTTCACCAGCAGCTTCTGGCCGTCCATGAAGTAGGTGATGGAGAAGTCGATGACGTCGTCACGCTCGAACTTGTGGGTCATGGTGGCGGCCACCATGTCCACGGAGCCCTGGGTCAGCATGGGGATGCGGGTGGCGCTGGTGACGGTCTTCAGTTCCAGCTTCACGCCCAGCTTGTCGGCAACGGCCTTGCAGATGTCGATGTCGAAGCCGACCACCTGCTTGGACTGCTCGTCGATGAACCCGAAGGGCACGGTGGAGTCCTTGACGCCGCAGACGAGCGCGCCGCGGGCCTTGATGTCGTCGATCTTGCCCGCGTGGGCGAGGGTGCCGGAAAGCACCACGCACAGGGCCACGGCCAGTAGCACAAGACGCTTCATGAGAGTTCTCCCTGCTGATGCGGTTCGGGGGGCCGCAGGCCCCCGGGATGGGCTTTCGTCCGTCGTCCATACCCGGCGCGCTGGCGCGTGCGCCGTCGCCGGGGGTGTCGCGTGGGTGGCCGGGGCGCGGCGCGCCGCCCGGCTAGAGAATCTCGCGCAGGAAGGCCTGGGTGCGCTCGTGCCGAGGGTTGGAGAAGAAGACGTCCGGCGGAGCCTCTTCGATCACCTTGCCGCCGTCCATGAAGATGACCCTGTCCGCCACCTCGCGCGCGAAGCCCATTTCATGGGTCACGCAGAGCATGGTCATGCCGGCGCGGGCCAGGTCCTTCATGGCGTTCAGCACTTCGTTGATCATTTCGGGGTCAAGCGCGCTGGTGGGCTCGTCGAACAGCATGACCTTGGGCTGCATGGCCAGGGCGCGGGCAATGGCCACGCGCTGCTGCTGGCCGCCGGAAAGCTCCACGGGGTACTTGCGGGCCTGGTCGTGAATGCCCACGCGCTCCAGCAGTTCCATGGCGATGGATTCCGCCTTGGCCTTCTGCATCTTGCGCACCTTGGTGGGCGCAAGGGTCACGTTGTGCAGCACGGAAAGATGGGGGTACAGGTTGAACTGCTGAAAGACGATGCCCACCTCGGTGCGCAGTTCGTTCACGTCCACGCTCTTGTCGTGGATGCTCTTGCCTTCAAGCAGAATCTGCCCCTTCTGGATGGGCTCCAGCCGGTTCAGACACCGGATGAAGGAACTCTTGCCAGAGCCGGAGGGGCCGCAGATGACCAGCACCTCGCCCTTCTCCACCTTCTGGGTGATGCCCTTGAGCACGTGAAATTCGCCGTACCACTTGTGCACGTCGTGGAATTCGATCATCGCCATGCGCGGCCGTCCGTATTCTGTACCGGCGATGGCGCGGGCCGCCGCCGTCTTTTTACCAGATTGTCGAAGATGCGCCCCGCGCGGCGGGACGATGCCCCAGCGCGGGATGATGCCCCGGCCGGAACGGCAGGTGCCCCTGCGCATCGCGGCGATACACGCGCGGGGTGATCCTGTCCGTCACAGCGGACCCCCGCGCCGCGAAAGCCGCGCCGCCGACACGGGAAAGCCCCCGCGTCGGTCGCAAGCAGTGTCGCACGTTTCTACAGGCGTGTTGCGGTGTTGTAGCGGACGCTTTGAAGCGCTGTCAAGCGAAATCATTAACAAAAACGTAAACAGCCTGTATCGACGGGACATTGCGGCCACATTCGGTCGGCGCGCACGGGACACGCCCCGAACCCCTTCCCGCAGGCGTAAAAACGAGAAACGGCGTCCGCCCAAGTGCGGGCGGACGCCGGAGACTGGCCACGAGGGCGTCGCCTGGCCGCGCATTCGCGGCCCTGAAAGGCCTTGGGCTTGGCGCGCGGCGCGTCCGCGAGATCAGGCGAACCCGTCGAACAGGACGCCCTTGCCTGAATAGGCCGCTCCCAGTACCGACTTCTGGAAATCGTAATCAGCGCTCATGGAACCCGACCAGCCCGAAGAACCCGAGTTGCCCGAACCGCCCAACCCGGGCGAGTTCATGTAGTCCAGCGTCTTGCTGACCACGGCCGCGCCAAAGGTCTGCTTGTCCCACGGCGCGGCCTGCATCGAGGAAGACGACACGCCGTTCATGGTGTCCAGGGTCCTGCTCACCACCGCCGCGCCAAAGGTCTGGCTGTCCCATACTCCAGAACCGCCGACCATGCTGGCGGATGACACGCCGAGGTCGCTCATGCCCCTCGCCTCCTTCGCGCGCCCCCGGCATCCGTGCCTTGCGGCGCGCACTGCGTGTACCGGGCGGCACACGTCCCGCCGCACGGTTTTCCCCATGTTCGGTGAATACAATAGGTCTGGCAACGCGGTCACGCCATTATTTTGCCCGCGCCGCCGCGAAACGAAACGGAACGCCACGCCGCACCACGTCAATGGAAACGCCCCGCCGGAGGTCCGGCGGGGCGCTGTGTCGTATGGAACAGGAAGAGCCGCCCCTTTCCTCGCGTCGCTTGGCTACGCAGGCTTGCGCGCGCGCAGGATGTCCTCCAGCGTGTCGGCGAAGGCGTCGAGGTCGGCGCGGGGGATGGTCAGCGCGGGCAGCAGGCGCAGCACGCAGTCCTGCGTCAGGTTGCAGATGAAGCCCCGGTCGATGAGCGCCTGCCACACCTCCTTGCCGGGGAAGGCAAGCACCACGCCGATCATCAGGCCCAGGCCCCGCACGTGGTCGATGGTGCCGGGCAGCTTTTCGCCCATGGCCCGGAAGCGGTCCATGATCCGCGAACCTTCCATGGCGGCCCGCCCGGCCAGGTCGTCGCGCAGCATGATCTCCACGGTCTTGGCCGCCACGGCGGAAACCAGCGCCCCCGCCCCGAAGGTGGTGGCGTGGCTGCCCGCCACGAAGCCCCTGGCCACCTCGTCGGTGGTCATCATGGCCCCCATGGGCAGGCCGTTGGCCAGGGCCTTGGCGCAGCTGACGATGTCCGGTTCCAGCCCGTAGTTCTGAAAGGACCAGAACCGGCCGGTGCGGCACATGCCCGCCTGGATCTCGTCGGTCATGAACAGCACGCCCTTCTCGCGGCACAGGGCCTGCACGGCGCGGGCGTAGTCCGGGTCAAGCGGGCACACGCCGCCCTCGCCCTGCACCACCTCCACCAGCACGCCGGCCGTCTTCGAGCCGATGGCGGCGCGCAGGGCCTCGATGTCGCCCGGGGGCACCTGCCGGAAGCCTTCCGGCATGGGATGAAAGCCATCCTGGAACCTGGCCTGCCCGGTGGCGGCCACCGTGGCCAGGGTGCGCCCGTGAAAGGCCCCGGAAAGGGTGATGATCTCGTACGCCTCGCGCCCCTGCACGCGCTGCATGTAGCGCCGGGCCAGCTTGATGGCCGCCTCGTTGGCCTCCGCGCCGGAATTGCAGAAGAACGCCTTGGTGCAGTGGCTGGTGGACAGCAGCTTTTCCGCCAGGTCCAGCTGCTCTTCCTGATAGAAGAGGTTGCTCACGTGCACCAGCTTGCGGGCCTGGGCGGCGGCCACCTCGGCCAGTTCCTCGTTACAGTGGCCCAGCGAGGTCACGGCGATGCCGGACAAAAGGTCCACGTATTCGCGGCCGTCAACGTCCCACAGGCGCGAACCGCTGCCCTTGACCACGGAAATGGGGTACCGGCCGTAGGTGCGGCACAACAGAGATTCCTCGCGCGCTTTCAGCGCCTCGAACCGTTCGCTCATGGCGTGTCTCCGGAGAATGGGAAGAAGTATCGGATGCGGCGGGGGCGGCAGCCCGGCAAAAGCGCCGGGTATCCCTTAAAGACTGCCGGTATGGCCAAAACCACCCACGCCGCGCGCCGTCTCGCCGAGGGCATCGGCCTCTTCGACAAGGGCGTGGAAATACGGCTGGAACACTAGCTGCGCAATGCGCTCGCCACGGCGAATTCGTCGTTCCTCGCCAGAGGTGTTCAGCAGCGAGACCACGATCTCGCCGCGATAGTCGGGGTCGATGACGCCGACCCCCTGGCTGACGGTAAGCCCCATGCGCGCCCCAAGCCCGCTGCGCGAATACACGAACCCGGCCGCGCCGGGCGCAAGCGGCTCCACGGCCACCCCGGCGGGGATGGCCAGCCGCGACCCGGCGGGCAGGACCGCCTCTTCCGCGTCCATGCAGGCGCGCAAATCCATGCCCGCCGCAAGCGGCGTGGCCGGTGCGAGGCCGCCGGGGCCATCGCCGAGAGCGTACAGTTCGCGCGCGTCGCGCAGGTAGCGCACCCGCACGCGCAACGACGGAGTACCCTCTCTAACGCTGCTTGCACTTGTCACGAAAAAGCTCCTGTGAAAGAATACCATCATATCCGCAGGCCTCATGAACGTGGGGTCCGCCGGACCGTCTGTTCCTATGCCACTCTCGCTGGCAAGTCAAAAGCACGCCGACGCCGCATCCCCCGGAGGTACGCAGCATGCAGCCGCTCAAGGTCTTCAGCGTCATCCCCAAGCTGCCCGAAGGGCTCGAAGGACTGTGGGAACTGGCCTACAATCTCTGGTTCTCGTGGAACAGCGACATCGAGACCATCTTCTCGCAGATGGACCAGCGGCTGTGGCAGGAAAGCTACCGCAACCCGGTATGGTTCCTGAACCACGTGCCCCAGCGCACGCTGGAGGAACTTTCGCGCGACACGTTCTTCAAGGCGCGGCTGGCCGATGCGGTGCAGCAACTGCGCCAGTACGTGGACAGCCCTTCGCCGCACAGGTTCGACGGGGTGGCCCAGGGCACGCCCGCCGTGGCCTACTTCAGCCTGGAATTCGGCCTGGCGCTGTGCCTGCCCATCTATTCCGGGGGGCTCGGCATCCTGGCGGGCGACCACCTGAAATCCGCCAGCGACCTCAACGTGCCGCTGGTGGGCGTCGGCATCGCCTACCAGCAGGGGTATTTCCGCCAGTACATGACGCCGGACGGCTGGCAGCAGGAACGCTACCCCGTCTACGACTTCGAGCAGATGCCCATGCGCCCGGCCCTGACCCCCGACGGCCAGCCCGCCGTGGTGCGCCTGGACGTGGGCGACCGCCCCCTTGCGGCGCGCATCTGGCAGGTGGCCGTGGGCCGGGTGACCCTGTACCTGCTGGACACCAACCTGCCGGAGAACCCGCCCGACTTCCGCCAGATCACCGAGCGGCTGTACGGCGGCAACATCGAGATGCGCCTGTGGCAGGAAATCCTGCTGGGCATCGGCGGCATCAAGGCGCTGAAGGTGCTGGGCATAGACCCCAAGGTCATCCACATGAACGAGGGCCATTCGGCCTTCGCGGGGCTTGAGCGGGTGCGGGTGTTCATGAAGGAGCACGGCATGTCGTTCGAGGCCGCCACCGAGGTTGCCGCCTCCGGCTCCATCTTCACCACGCACACCCCGGTGCCCGCGGGCAACGACCGCTTCGCGCCCGACCTCATGCACCGCTACTTCGAATCCTACGCCCGCGACATGGGCCTGGCCTTCAAGGTGTTCATGGCCCTTGGGCGCGAGGCCCCGCACGACGACGCCGAACCCTTCTGCATGACCGTGCTGGCCCTGCGCCTGTCGCGCTCCAACAACGGGGTGTCCACCCTGCACGGCCGCGTCTCGCGCAACATGTGGAAGCAGGTGTGGCACCAGTTCCCTATGGAGGACGTGCCCATCGGCGCGCTGACCAACGGGGTGCACGCTCCCACCTGGGTGGCCCAGGACATCGGCATGCTGTACGACCGCTACCTTGGCTCCAACTGGCGCGAAGACCCGGACTGCGCCCGCGCGTGGAGCCAGGTGGACACCATTTCCGACGCCGAGTTCTGGCGCACCCACGAACGGCTGCGCGCCCGGCTGGTGGACTTCGTGCGCGAACGGCTGCGCCGCCAGCTGGCGGCGCAGGGCGCACGGCGGCAAGACATCCAGATGGCCGAGGAAATGCTGAATCCGGAGGCCCTGACCATCGGCTTCGCCCGGCGCTTCGCCACCTACAAGCGCGCCAACCTGCTGCTGCAGGACCGCGAACGGCTGCAACGCCTGCTGGCCGACCGCGAACGACCGGTGCAGTTCATCATCGCTGGCAAGGCGCACCCGCAGGACCAGGAAGGCAAGCAGCTGATCAAGGACCTGATAGCCTTCAGCCGCTCGCGCGAGGCGTACATGAGCGTGGTCTTCATCGAGGACTACGACATGGAGGTGGCCTCGTACCTGATTTCCGGCTGCGACGTGTGGCTGAACAACCCGCGCCGCCCGCTGGAGGCATGCGGCACCAGCGGCATGAAGGCCATGCTCAATGGCGTGGTGCAGTTCTCCACGCTGGACGGCTGGTGGGACGAGGCCTACCGCCCGGACAACAGCCTGGGCTGGGCCATCGGCAAGGGCGAGGAATACGACGATCCGGACTACCAGGACTTCGTGGAGATGCAGACGCTCTACAACATCCTGGAAAACGACATCATTCCCGAGTTCTACGATCGCGGACGGGGCGGGCTGCCCCGCTCGTGGATACGCCGCATGAAGGCCGCGCTGAAGGAACTGGCCCCCCGCTACAACTCGCACCGCATGGTGCTGGACTACCTGGGCACGGCCTATTCCCCGGCCCACGGCTACTACATGCGCCTCGCGCGCGACGGCTTCACCCCGGCGCGCGAACTGTCCGACTGGCGCATGGAGATGATGACCAAGTGGAGCGCCGTGCAGATCCGCAACGTGCACAGCCGGGTGGAGGACACCCTGCACGTGGGCGATTCGCTGCGGGTGGAGGCGGAACTGTACCTCGATGACATCGCGGCCGAGCACGTGCTCGTCCAGCTGTACGCCGGGCCGCTGGCGCAGGACGGTTCCTTCGCCCAGCGCCAGCTTACGGTCATGGCTCCCGAAGGCGAACGGCGCGACGGCTGGCAACTATTCAGCGGCAGCACCCGCCCGGCGGAGGCCGGGCGCTTCGGCTTCACCGTGCGGGCCGCCCCGGTGCACCCGCTGCTGGCCGACCCGCACTCCCTGGGGCTGATCCGCTGGGCTTCGCCCGCCTAGGAGAGTCCGGAACATGCAGACCAATCCGGGGCACCCCTGCGGCGCCCCGCACCGGGGGGCGCAAGCTGTCCGGAAGGCCCTGCGCGTCTTCCTCGTCTTGCTGTGCGCCGTGGCCGCCTGCACCGGGCCGGATGCCGCGCAGGCGGAAGAGCCCCTCGCGGGTGCTGGCGAGCCGGGTGCTCTGGCCAAGCCGGGCGCATCAACCGGACCAGGCGCATCAGCCGGACCAAGCGCATCAGGCGCACCGGGCGGCGGCGCATCCCCCCAGAGAAACTCGCTGGTCATCGCCACGCTGGAGTGGCCCCCGTACATCGGCACGGACCTGCCCGACAACGGCTACGTGGCCAAGGTCATCCGCGAGGCGCTGGCGGCCTCGGGCCTGTCGGTGCGCTTCGACTTCATGCCCTGGGCCCGCGCCGTGACGCTGCTGCGCTCCGGAGAAATCATGGTGGCCGCGCCGGTCTACCGCAATGCGGCGCGCGACAAGGACTGCGTGTTCTCCGCCCCCTTTCCGGGCGGGCCGTTGGTGCTGCTCGCCATGCCGGGGCGGGGACGCCGCTGGAAAGACCTGCGCGAACTTGCCGGGCTGCGCATAGGCGTGACCCGGGGGTACGGGCACACCGACGCATTCGACGCGGCGGACTTTTTGACCAAGGAGCAGGCCAACGACGACGTCTCCAACCTGCGCAAGCTGTTCGCGGGCCGCATCGACGCCTTCGCGGCGGACCGCTGCATGGTCGGGCACATCTTGCGCAGCACGCCGGGCCTTGCGCCCCTGCCCCTTGCCGAATTTGCCCCGCCGCTGGGCGAACCCACCCTGCACCTGTGCTTTTCCCGCTGGCATCAGGGCAACGGCCAGCTGCGCCAGGCCTTCGACGCCGGGCTGGAAAAACTGCGCAACTCGGGCAGGCTGGACGAGCTGTACGGCGAGATCGCCAGCCAGTGCGCCATGCCGCAGCCCGATACGCGCTAGCCTTCGCCGACGCCCTGCCGCCGGTCCTCCCTTGCCTGCCGGGCTGAAATGCCCTACCTCACCCGCAGGCCGCCGCGCCCGCCGCGCGACCGGCCGTTTTCATCCCATCCGCCAGCCGTTCCGGAGGACATCTTGACCGCACTCGTCACCGCCGCCATCGCCGGTGGAGGCCTCGCGGGCTGCGAATGCGCCCGCAGGCTTGCCCGCGCGGGCGTCGCCGTCACCCTGTACGAAATGAAGCCCGGCTCCTATTCCCCGGCCCACACCAGCCCAGACCTTGCCGAGCTGGTGTGCTCCAATTCGTTGCGCTCGGACGACATCGCTTCCGGCGTCGGGCTGCTGAAGCAGGAAATGCGCGAACTGGACAGCCTGGTCATGCAGGTGGCCGAGGCCACCCGCGTGCCCGCCGGAAAGGCCCTGGCAGTGGACCGCGAACTGTTCGCCCGGCGCATGACCGAGGCCATGGAGGCGGAACCGAACATCACCGTGGTGCGCCGCGAAATTTCCTCCATCCACGCGCCGGAACTGGCCGCCGCCGACGTTGCCGTGGTGGCCGCGGGCCCCCTGGCCAGCGCGCCGCTTGCCGCATCGCTGGCCGCCGTGGTCGGGTCGGACCATCTGTATTTCTACGACGCCATCGCGCCCATCATCGCCGCCGAATCCATCGATACCACCATCGCCTTTCAGGGCTCGCGCTATGACGAGGGCGAGGGCGACTACCTGAACTGCCCCATGAACCGCGAGGAGTACGAGGCCTTTCACGCCGCCCTGCTGGCCGCCGAAAAGGCCCCCACCCACGAGTTCGAGAAGGAAATCCACTTCGAGGGCTGCATGCCCATCGAAGCCCTGGCCGAACGCGGCGAACGCACCCTGGTCTTCGGGCCGTTCAAGCCCGTGGGTTTCACCGACCCGCGCACCGGCCTGCGCCCCTACGCCATCGTGCAACTGCGCGCCGAAAACCTGAACCGCACTGCCTACAATCTGGTGGGCTGCCAGACCAAGCTCAAGTACGGTGAGCAGGAACGCGTGTTCCGGATGATCCCGGGCCTCGCCAATGCCGAGTTCGTGCGCCACGGCTCCATGCACCGCAACACCTACGTCAACGCGCCCCTCGTGCTTGCCGACGACCTGGCCCTGCGGCCCCACCGCCACGTGCATCTGGCCGGGCAGATCACCGGCGTGGAAGGCTACGTGGAATCCGCCGCCTGCGGCCTGTGGCTGGGCATGCTGCTGGCCGCCCGCGCCTTGGGCCGCGATCTGCCCCAGCCCCCAGTGCACACCGCCCTCGGCGCGCTGCTCCACCACCTGCGCACCCCCGCCAAGAACTTCCAGCCCTCCAACGTCAACTTCGGCCTCATGCCCGAACTGACCCAACGCGCCCGCAAACGCGACCGCAAGGCCCTCTACGCCGAACGCGCCCGTGCCAGCTTTGCCGCCTGGCTTGAAGGCGTGCCGGGGTTGGAGAAATAGAACAAGAATAACAAAGACGAATCGGGGAAGGGGGAGCTTTGAAAAGCTCCCCCTTCCCCGAACCCCATCCCCCGCAAATTTTTTATTTGTAGGGATAAACTATTGGTGCAAACTAACGCACGACCTCTTGGCTCTGTGCCCAACCTGCCCATCTGCTTCCACCCCTATTGAAAGTTTTGGAAGGAAGGGGTGGGGTTCGGGGAGGGGAAGGAAACTTTTTGCGGCAGCCGTTAGGCGAGTCTTCGAGCCTTACGGATGGCGACCGCAAAGCGCAAAAAGTTTCCTTCCCCTCCCCGATTCGCATTCTTTCTTCTCAAAAACCTCTTGCCTCCACATCGGCCAGCAGGGCGGCGTGGTCGTGCTGGCGCAGGGTATCGAAGTCGGGTCGGGCGTAGCGGTACTGGAGCTTGTACATGTTGGCCCAGGCGTTGGAGAACTGGGCGGGGTCGGTCCACGAGGCGCGGCCGGTGCGCTTCATGTGGCGCACGGCCAGATGGCCCTGGTAGACGGGCAGGTCGTTGCGCAGGCTGCGGCGCAGGTCGTGTTCCAGGTCGTCGTACTGGCTGGGGGCGTAGCGCAGGTCGAAGGGGCCCACGGCGTCGAACACGGCGCGGCGGAACAGGTGGCAGCAGCCGGTGACGGACACGCACGGGCGCAGGTAGGAAAACTGGCCGAAGTCCAGTTCCTGCAGATGCAGGTCGGAGACGGAAAACCGGCGGCGGTAGCCGGGGGCGTTCTCGGGCGCGGCGGCCATGTCGCCGCCGGGGTCCAGATGCAGGTCCACGGACTGGAGCAGCATGGGAACCGAGTAGTCCACCACGCGGCAGCCGTGGACGTTGGCGGCGGGGTGCGCGGCCATGGACGCGCCGAACAGGCGCAACCAGTGGGGCGGCACGGTGGCGTCGTCGTCCAGAAAGGCCACCCAGTCGCAGGCGCGCACTTCCGGCAGAGTCAACAGCCAGTTGCGGGCGGGGGGCGCGCCGATGTTCAGCGGCAGGGTGACGGTGTGCAGCCGCTCGCCCAAACGACCGGGTGCGCGTTCCGCCCAACGGGCCAGCACGGCGGGGGTTTCGTCCGTGCAGCCGTTGTCCAGCACCACCACGCGGGCATCGCCGAGGTCCGACGCGGCCACGGAGGCCAACGCCTCGTCGATGCATTCGGCCTTGTTCCAGGTGTAGAACAGCACCGCGCCGCGCCCGGCGGGCAGATCGCCCGGCAGGTCGCGGCCCTTTGCCACGTCGTCGCGGCGCAGCAGAAGATTGATCTGCCAGGGCCGGGCTTCTGTCGCCACACTCCACAGAGCCAGTGCTCCCTCCCGGTCGCCCGCGCGATACAGGCACTCGGCGTGCCGCGCCTGCCACGTGGGCAGCGGCAGGGCCTTGCTGGCGGCGGCGTACAGGGCGGCGGCACCGGCCATGTCCCCCCGCGCGAAGGCCACGTCGCCCCGCAGGGCGGACACCGCGGGCGCGGGAATGTTCCCCCCATCCCGAAGGCCGGAAGGCAGCCCGGCCAGCCAGGCGTCCAGCCACTGGTGGCGGGCCTCGGTCATGCCCACCACCAGGGCCTGCCGCAGCCAGAAGGTGTTGCCCGGCTGGGCGCGGCGCTGGCGGTCCAGCAGGCGGCACGTGGCGTCCGCGTCGCGCTGCTGGAGCAGTTGCACCAGCTGGCGCACCTCGGCATCCGGCGGAGGCACGTCCAGGGTGGACAACAGCTCCGCCACCCGGAACACCGGCGTGGGCAGGAAGGGCCGGGCCTTGTGCAGCGCTGCCAGTTGCCCGGCCGTACGGCCATCCAGCAGGTCGCCCTCCCACGCGGCGCACAGGGCGTCGGCCCCCAGCGCGAACAGCGCGGGAGCGCCATACGCCGCGCCTTCCGGGGTGTTCATGGCCGCCAAGGCCATCTCGGCAATGCCGACGAGGTGCAACTGCCCCACCCCGCCCTTGAGCAGGGCGGCGGCGAGATTGCCGGGCAGGGAACGCCAGCGGGGGCGTACAAGGGCGGGAGAGGTCACGGGAGCTCCGGCGGGTTCAATTGACATTCCGGGCGTTACCGCCCACAGTGCCGCATCGGTCGATCCGCCCGCCGCGACGGGCACACGTTTCGGCGCGTTGTATCCCGCCAACCCGCATCCCCGCAACACGCATGGCGCATCCGCACGGCATCCCCGCACCAGACCCGGCCCAGGCCCCCGCGCTGCTGTCCGCCCTCATGAACCGCGTGCCCACGTGGGAATGCGGGGCCATGGGCGCGGACAACCAGTTCCGCCTGGCGCGCGGGGCCATCGAAAACGCGGGGGGCGACCCCGGCATGGTGGCGGCCGGGGTGGGCATGGCCCTGTGGGGCTGGCGCGACAACCCGCTGGACACCCGCCTTGCCGCCCTGCTGCGCGCCATCATGGAGGACGCCCCGCAGGCGTTCGACCCGACCCTGCGCGAACTGGTGGCCCGCCTGCATGACAGGCTGCGCGTGCCCGCCGACTTCGGCGGGTTGGACGCAGTCCTTACTGCCCACGGCGGCCCGGCGGCCGCTCCGGCGCGAGTGATGCTGGACGTGGTGCTGCCCCGCCTGGCCGACCCGCCACACGGCCTGTTCTGGCTGGCGCGCGGCATGGAATGGTGCATCCGCCATGAAAATTCCGTGAGCCCGACCGGGGACGGCACGACGGCTCCCACGCCCCCGACTCCTGATGACGCCACGCTGGAAACCCTGCTGCGCGCCGCCATGGCCCTGCCCGGAGAACTTGCGCTGCCCGCCGCTCTGGCGGACCGGCTGCGCGCCGAATGGGCGTTGCGCCGCCTGCCCACGGGCGATGCGTTACGGCAGTTGGACGGTCTGGCCGCACGGGGTGCCGCATCCGGCGAACCATCCCCCTTTGCCCCATGGTACGCGCTACGCCGCGCCGAACTGCTGACCCGGCTGGATCGGCCGTTCAGTTCGGACAGGCCGAACAGGCCGGGCCACGCGGCGGACGCCGCCGCCCTGCTGCTGCCCCTGTGGCGCGAGGCCCCGTACCACCCCAACCTCACGCTGGCCCTGCACGAACTGCTGCACCCGCTGCCCGCGCCACCTGCGGACATGCCCGCCCCCGCCATCCTGCTGTACACCTGGAACAAGCGCGACCTGGCCGCGCAGACCCTGCGTTCGCTGCGCGCGGCGGGGTTCCGTGGCACGCCGGTCTTCGCGCTGGACAACGGCTCGCAGGACGGCACGGAAGACATGTTCCGGGCCATGGCGGCGGACTGGGGCTCGCCGTTCACGGTGGTGCGCCTGCCGGTGAACGTGGGCGCGCCCGCCGCCCGCAACTGGCTGCTGTCCTTGCCGGAAGTGCGCCAGCGCGAGCACGCCGTGTTCCTGGACGACGACGTGCTGCTGGATCCCGGCTGGCTGGACGGCCTGCTGGCCGTGGCTCACGCCCGGCCCGGCTGGGGGGCCATCGGCTGCGCCGTCACCGACCACACCCCGCCGCACGCGCTGCAATGCGCCGATTTTTTCGCCCTGCCGCCGGACATGGGCACCCGCAGCTTCGCCGACCTCGACGAGCACTGGCACATCCACGGCAACTCGGCGGGCAGCGCCGACACCCTGCTCACCGCCTATTCGCGGCCTTGCCTGTCCGTTTCCGGCTGCTGCCACATGGTGTCCATGGCCTCGGTGCGCGATGTGGGGCCGTTCGACGTGCGCTTCACCCCCAGCCAGTTCGACGATCTCGAACGGGACATCCGCTGCACGCTGGCCGGACTGCCGGTATGGTACGCGGGCACGGTGCGGGTGCGCCACATGCAGCATTCCAGCCTGCGCCAGGCCACCAGCCGGGCGCGCAGCGCGCATGTCTTCGGCAACCGCATCAAGCTGGAACACCTGCACCCGGCAAACAAGGCCAGGCAGGCGCGCGAGGCGTCCGCCGCGCTGGCCCGGCAGGACCTGCTGCGCAAGGCCGCCGCGCTGGCGGCGACGCTGCCGCCGGACGCGGAATAACCGCCCCGCGCCTCCGTTTCCCCGGCATCCACACGCTACCCACCCCCACGAGCCCTATCCGCATGACCGCCAAAGCACCCCTCGTCTCCGTCATCATCCCCGCCTGGAACCTCTGGGACCTCACGCGCGGCTGTCTGGAAAGCCTGCACGCGCACACGCCCGGCGGCCTGCTGGAAGTCATCGTGGTGGACAACGGCTCCACCGACGCCACGGCCAGCGATCTGGAACCGCTGGGCCGCCCCCTGTTCGGCGACATGTTCCGCGCGCTGCGCCTGCCGGAAAACAAGGGCTTCGCCGTGGCCAGCAATCTTGGCGCGGCGCAGGCCCGCGCGGCCAGGCTGCTGTTCCTGAACAACGACACCCTGGCCACGCCCGGCTGGCTGCCGCCGCTGCTGCGGGCGCTGGACGACGACGCCCGGCTGGGGGCCGTGGGGCCGCTGCTGCTCTACCCGGATACGGACAGGGTGCAGCACTGCGGCATCGCCTTCACGCCGTCACTGTCCACCGAGCACCTGTACGCCAACTTTCCCGCCGCGCACCCGGCGGTGGCCGCGCGGCGTCCGTTGCAGGCCATCACCGGCGCGGCCCTGCTCATGGGGCGCGGCCTGTTCGCGGACTGCGGCGGGTTCCATGAAGGGTATCTGAACGGCAGCGAAGATCTGGAACTGTGCTGGCGCATCCGCGAACGGGGACTGAAGGTGGCCTGCGCGGCGGAAAGCCGGGTGTACCACCTGGAAAGCCGCACCCCCGGCCGCCGCGACCACGACGCCGCCAACGCCGCCCGGCTCAACCGGCGCTGCTCCGGCTGCTTCGGGCCGGACCTGCACAAGCTGGCCCGGCGCGACGGCTTCGAGATGGCCCTGACCCCGTGGCTGGAAACCTACCTGACCCTGCCTGCCGCGCGCACGGCGGAACTGATGGCGGAACACGCCGACTTCGAGCCCGGCCGCTGCTGGCAGGCCCTGCAGGCCGACCCGCTGTGGCAGCCCGGCTACGAACTGCTGGCCGCGTTTCTGGAGGGCCACGGCAGATATCTGGAAGCGTCCGGCGTGCGGCTGCTGCACTGCTATTTCTTCCCCACCCTGCCGGGGTACCGCCGCTTGGCCCTAACGGCGGCGCAGGCGGGCAACCCCGACCTGGCCGGGCAGGCGGCCCGCAAGATAGAGCACGTCACCGGCCTGCTGGAGGACCCGGAGCGGCTGGTGCGCAAGGCGCGCGGGCTGGCCCGCTGGGCACGGCGGGCGAACGAGCGCGAGGTGGGCGCGCTGTACGAAGGCTGGCTGGCCGACCTTGGCCTGCCGCTGGAAGGTGACGCCTCCGATGGACCCGACGAATAGCACGGACGGCGCGGGCGAATGACGCGCACAGCTTGCCCGGCAACGGCCACTGCCGCGCCGGGCAGGTGAAAACCCATGCCGCCATTGCCCACGCCACACCCGCCAAACACGACAGCGGCGCACCCGGAACCATCCGGATGCGCCGCTGTCGCGTTTGCGGGACAACGTTTTCTCGCCCGCTACTTCTCCACCCAGGCCGCGATGCGGGCCTCCAGTTCCTCTTCGGGCCAGGAGGGCCGGTCGTACATGCCCGCCAGCACGCGCTGGCGCGAGGCCTCGGACAAGATCACCGCCGCCGCCACCGACACGTTGAAACTCTGAATCATTCCGTACATGGGGATGTATACTTCGCCGTCCACCAGCGCGGTCAGTTCCGGGGCCACGCCGGAATGCTCGTTGCCCATGATGATGGCGGTGGGCTGGGTCATGTCGTACTCGCCAAGGGGGCGCGCCGCCGGGGTGCAGCTGGTGGCCAGCACGCGGTGGCCGCCTTCCTTCAGGGTGCGCATCAGGCTCTGGGCGTCGGAATGGCGCACCGTGTCCACCCACTTGCGGGCCGAGGCCGACGACTTGCGGCCCAGCACGGGAAAGGCGGTGTCGGTGTAGTACAGGTGCACCTGGGCCACGCCGAAGGCGTCGCAGCTGCGGTAGATGGCCGAAACGTTGTGCGGGTCGTGGATGTTGGCCAGCACAAGGGTCAGATCCTTCTGCCGCCAGCCGAGAACGCGGCGGATGCGTTCCATGCGCCGGGGGGTTATCTGTCGTGCCATGCTGCCGCCGGTAAGGTTTGTTCGGGGGTTAAGGGGGCAAAAACGCCGTGGGTGCCTGCGCGCGGGGCTTCTGTGTATCCCCGTTTCGACAAAATGTCACCTTCCCGCTTGACCAATCAAATCATGTTGTTCCATAACCGGAGCGGAGCGTTGCTCGCGCTGGCGATTCCACTGCCACACTTATCCATCCGGGGTGTGCCAACCGGGTTCGCAGCATGCCCCTCTGCAACGCGCCGCAACAAGCCCTTATTGATAAGATGGCGCACTCCCGTTACTACAGGCTCTGGCGCGCGGCGTCCCATTCCTCCTGAACGACACAGCAGTCGCATTCCCGCGCCGGGCCGCATCAGATTCATGAATCATACCGGTCAGCGACAACGCTGTCGCCGTGCCACCGGCCGGACCGACTCCATACAACGAGACGCCAAGGAGGCTCCCAAGTGAACATTCAGATCCAGAAGGCGGCAATGGCCTTTGTGGCCGCCGTCATGGCCATGCTCCCGGGCATGGCGTTCGCCGCTGGCGCGGGTGCGCCCCACCTCGACGGTGCCCTGCTCGGCGGCCTGTGGGCGGTGCCGTTCGCCTGCATGCTGCTGTCCATCGCCATCCTGCCCCTGCTTGCGCCACACTTCTGGCACCATCACTTCGGCAAGGTCTCGGCGTTCTGGGGCCTGGCCTTCCTTGTGCCCTTCGCCTTGCAGTTCGGCGCTTCGCTGGCGCTGTACGAAGTGCTGCACACCCTGCTGCTGGAATACATCCCCTTCATCATCCTGCTGTTCGCGCTGTTCACCGTAGCGGGGGGCGTGCGCCTGACCGGTTCGCTGGTGGGCACGCCCATGGTCAACACCCTGCTGCTGGCCATCGGCACCGTGCTGGCAAGCTGGATGGGCACCACCGGTGCGGCCATGCTGCTGATCCGCCCGCTGCTGCGCGCCAACGCCCACCGCAAGTACAAGGTGCATTCGGTGGTGTTCTTCATCTTTCTGGTGGCCAACATCGGCGGTTCGCTGACGCCGCTGGGCGACCCGCCGCTGTTCCTCGGCTTCCTCAAGGGCGTCTCGTTCTTCTGGACCACCGTCCACATGTTCGCTCCCATGCTGCTGGTTTCGGCGCTGCTGCTGGCCGTGTTCTTCGCGCTGGACACCGTGCTGTTCGGCAAGGAAGGCCGCCCCGTGCCCCCGCAGCAAGGCGGCGGTGAAAAGCTGGGCCTGGAAGGCAGCGTGAACCTGCTGCTGCTGGGCGGCGTGGTTGCCGCGGTGCTCATGAGCGGCTTCTGGAAGCCGGGCGTGGAATTCGTGGTGTACCACGTGCCGGTGGAACTCCAGAACATCGTGCGCGACATCATCCTGCTGGTCATCGCCGGGCTGTCCCTGAAGCTGACCGACCCCGAATCGCGCATCAAGAACGATTTCAGCTGGGGCCCCATCGCCGAAGTGGCCAAGCTGTTCGCGGGCATCTTCGTCAGCATGATTCCGGCCATCGCCATCCTGAAGGCGGGCGAGAACGGCGCGCTGCGCTCGGTGATCCAGATGGTGACCCACGACGGCCAGCCGGTGAACGTCATGTACTTCTGGCTGACCGGCCTGCTGTCCAGCTTCCTGGACAACGCGCCCACCTACCTGGTGTTCTTCAACACCGCAGGCGGCGACGCCATGCACCTGATGCACGACATGGCCCAGACGCTGCTGGCCATTTCCGCCGGTGCCGTGTTCATGGGCGCCAACACCTACATCGGCAACGCGCCCAACTTCATGGTGCGTTCCATCGCCGAAGAACAGGGCGTGAAGATGCCCAGCTTCTTCGGCTACATGGCCTGGTCGTGCGGCATCCTGGTGCCGTCGTTCGTCCTGGTGACGCTGGTCTTCTTCATGTAGCGCCCGCGCACCGCATTGCAGCTTACGCCGCCCCCGCATGCCACGCGCGTGCGGGGGCGGTTTTCGTTGCAACGGCCAGGCAGGGGGCTGATAAGGGTGCACCGACCGCACCCAGCCTGCGGCATCCTGTTCCCGCAGTCGGCCCGGCCCCGTTACATCCCAGGCAAACACCAGAAGACCCGGAGAGTTCGACGGCAACGCCCCCCCGGCACGCCTTGCGGATTCGTAACACGTTGACGCTCCGGGTGCCATCTGCTACCCCTTTCGGCACGCCCGTGACGCCGGATTTTCCGCGCGCCGCGACGGGCGCGCAGACAGGCGAGGCATGCATGCACATTTCCGAAGGGGTGCTTTCTCCGGCGGTGCTCGGCGCGGGCGCGGCGCTAGCCGCCCTTGGCGTCACGGCGGGCCTGAAGCGGGTGGACTACGATCGCCTGATGACCGTGGCCATCCTGTCCTCCGCCTTTTTCGTGGCCTCGCTCATCCACGTGCCCATCGGCCCCGCCAGCGCGCATCTGGTGCTTAACGGCTTGCTGGGCGTCATGCTGGGCTGGGCCGCCTTTCCCGCCATTTTCGTGGCGCTGGCGTTGCAGGCCCTGCTGTTTCAGTTCGGCGGGCTCACCGTGCTGGGGGTGAACACCTTCAACATGGCCGTGCCGCCGGTGCTATGCTTCTACGCCTTCCGCCCCATGCTGACCGGCCCGTCCCGCCTGCGAGGCGGCGCGGCCTTTGCCTGCGGTTTCCTGTCCGTGGGCGCTTCCGCCCTGCTTACCGCCGTATCCCTGGGGATGTCCGGCGAGGCGTTCATACCCGCCGCGCGGGCGCTGATGCTGGCGCACATCCCGGTCATGATCGTGGAAGGCGTGGTGACGGCGCTGGTGGTGTCGTTCATCGCGCGGGTGCGGCCCGAAATGCTGGCCTTCACCTCCACCGCGCACGGCTAGCGGCGCTGCGTGCTGGACGAACCCTTCAGCCGGGGCGCATCGCGCCTGCACCTGGCCGACCCGCGCTGCAAACTGGCGGCCGCGATGGCCTTCGCCGTGTGCGTGGCCCTGCTGCGCACGCCCGGCGTGGCCGCCGTGGCGCTGGCCCTCGGCGCGGCACTGTGCGCCTGGGCGCGCCTGCCCCTGCCCCGCCTGCTGCGGCGGCTGGCTGCCGTCAACGTATTCGTGGCCCTGCTGTGGCTGTTCCTGCCCTTTTCCCTGCCCGGCGCGCCGCTGCTGCGCATCGGTCCCGTTCCCGGACTGCCGGACTGGCTGGTCCTGGCCGCAACAGACGCGGGCGTGGCCCTGGCCGTGCTGGTCACCCTGAAGTCCAACGCCATCGTGCTGGCCTTCATCGCCCTGGCGGGCACGTCCGACGTCACCGCCGTTGGCCACGCCGTGGCCGGGCTGGGCCTGCCGGACAAACTGGCCCTGCTGCTGCTGTTCACCTGGCGGCAACTGCACGTGGTGGCCCAGGAATACCACCGCCTGCGCACCGCCGCGAAGGTGCGCGGCTTCACCCCCGGCACCAACCTGCACACCTACCGCACCTACGCCAACCTTGCGGGCATGGTGCTGGTGCGCAGCTTCGACCGGGCCGAGCGCGTGGCCCAGGCCATGCGTCTGCGCGGCTTTGCCGGGCGCTTCCACATGCTGGCCGAACCCGCCGGGCACCCCGGCGACCGGCTGCTGGCCGCCGCCATCATCCTGTGCGCGGCCGTCCTGCTGGCCGCCGACATCCTTCACCCCTTCGCGAAACTGCCATGAGCACCGCCGCCACGCCCCCGAATCACGGACACCCGGATGCCCACGCTCCAGGCCACGAACATGATCACGAGCATGACCACGAGCATGCGGATGGGCACGAGCACGGGCACGAGCATCCACACCCCCATCCGGCCCCCCATGCCGACGACGCCACGCCCCCGCTGGCGGCGGTGGAGGACATCCACTTCACCTATCCCGGCAGCGCGGCGCCCGTGCTGCGCGGGGCGTCGCTGGCCCTGCGGCCGGGCCGCCGCGTCGGCCTTCTGGGGCACAACGGCAGCGGCAAGTCCACCCTGCTGCATCTGCTCATGGGGTTGTTACGGCCGCAGGCTGGTCGGGTGCTGCACCGGGGCGTGCCCTTGGCGCGCGAGGCCGACTTCGGGCCGTTGCGCCGCGAGGTGGGGTTCCTGTTCCAGAATTCCGACGACCAGTTGTTCTGCCCCACCGTGCTGGAGGATGTCGCCTTCGGCCCGCTGAACCACGGCGCATCGCCCGCACAAGCCCGCGCCGTGGCCGAGGCCACCTTGGAGCGCCTGGGCTTTGCCGGGTTCGGCAGCCGGGTCACCCATCGCCTGTCCGGCGGCGAAAAGAAGATGATCGCCCTGGCCGCCGTGCTGGCCATGCAGCCACAGGCCCTGCTGCTGGACGAGCCCACCAACGACCTCGACCCGCGCACCCGCGACCGGCTCATCGCCATCCTGGCCGCACACAGCCCCACCCACCTGATCATCTCGCACGACTGGGACTTTCTGGCCCAGACCTGCGACAGCTTTCTCAGCGTGCAGGACGGCAGCGTCCGCATCGCCACCCATACCCCCCACACCCACGTGCACACCCACACCGGCGGCGACGTGCACCATCATCACGGGTAGAACAAAGAGAAAAAGAATGCGGGGGAGAGGAAGGGAACTTTTGCGCGCTGCGGTCGCCATCCATAAGGCTCGCAAGCTCGCCTAACGGCTGCCGCAAAAGTTCCCTTCCTCTCCCCCGCCCCCCCCTCTCCATCCTTCCAAACTTTTCAATAGGGGCTTCAGCTACCGGCTGCGAGGCACCTCTCCTCCCCCCCAATGGAAACGTTTTGGGG
>NZ_AGFG01000069.1 GCF_000226255.1 Desulfovibrio sp. A2 | reverse complement strand
GGCCATGGCCTCTTCCGGCAACACGCTGGTCAGCAAGGCCTACATGTCCACCACAGGGTACCCGGTGGCCAGCGTCATGAGCAAGGTGCGCACCGGCGCGGGCGAGATCGTCGGCGTCATGGGCGTGGACATCAACCTGTCCACGCTGACCAAGGTCACCTCCAGCCTGCGCATCGGCAAGACCGGGTACGTCATGCTGATCGAGGACACCTCGGTCATCCTGTCCGACCCGAAGCACGAGAAGTTCAGTTTCAAGAAGACCGAAGA
>NZ_AGFG01000070.1 GCF_000226255.1 Desulfovibrio sp. A2 | reverse complement strand
GGCCCGCCTCGACCGGAATTCCGGCGAGGCGGGCCTTGTAATTGCTGCGTATCCGCGTGTGCCCGCGTCAGGCTGACGTCAGCGGGCGGAAGTCACTGCGGGCGTCGGGGCGCCGGTGTTACCAGCGGGGCGGACGGGGAGCGCGGGGCTGGGCTTCGTTGACCTTCAGGGCGCGGCCGCCGAAGGAGTAGCCGTTCAGGGCTTCCACGGCGCTGCTGGCGTCGGCGGCTTCCATTTCGACGAAGCCGAAGCCACGGGGACGGCCGGTTTCACGGTCGGAGATCAGCTTCACGCTGAGCACCTGGCCGTGCTGGGAGAACAGGTCGCGGATTTCGTCTTCGGAGGCGGAGAAAGGCAGGTTGCCCACATACAGAGACTTGGACATCAGGAAAACTCCTTGCAGGGAAAATGAGGGGGTTCGCTCGTGCGAAAGATCGGGCAGAAACTCTGTAGGTGGGATGCCTATCGACTCGCCGAAACTCTTGCCACAAGCCCGTGCCGATCCCGACGCACGGCACACCCGGAGCATCGACCGACACGATTGGAGAATTAGTCGGAGTTTTCCGGGCGGTCAAGTAGAATCTGTCACAATTCCGCCTGAAAACGTTGCGACCTCGCCCGGCTACCCCAAGCCTATATCCGCACCCCCATCAAACGTCCCTCTCTACTGCCCCACTCCGGCAGGCCCCACGGTCAACGCGGCGGCCCCCGGCGCTGCCGGTTCTCCGGCATTTCCGGCGTTTCCGGCCCCGGCGTCCTGCGGTTGCCCGCCCTTCGCCAGCGTCTCGTAGGCTTCGACGATGAAGGCATTGGCCGCGCGCCGCTGCTCCAGCTTCGACAGGTTGCGCGCCGCGCGCACGGCATACTTGATGGTGGCGCGGGTCTTGGCCGCCTCGCGCACCACCGCCTGCAGCACATCCTCGCGCGGTTCCGGGTGGTACATGACCTCGGCGGCGGTGATGGCCACGGCGAACTTGCCCGCCTCCAGCGCGCGCGAGGCGGCCAGGGTCAGCGCCTGGTCGCGCGCATCCTTGTAATATCTGCCGCTGGAAGCCTGGGTGACCATGGCCATCCATTCGTTGTCCGATGCCGTCTCGTCCGCCGTGTTCAGGGCCGTTACCTCGGCCTTGAGTTCGGCGGGCAGCAGGGCAGAACCGTCGTCACCCTGCTCCATCACCTGGCCGCTGCCGGGCAGCAGGCCGGAGACGGCCAGCAGGTTGTACAGCGCCCAGCTGAACAGCACGGCCAGCAGCAGGGCGGGAATGAGCTTCTTGTTGCGTTGCATCAAATTCCTTGTGTGCTCCGCCGTGGCGCTGGCTTGGCGGAGCATTTGCGTCGGGCCGCCCCCCTGCCGGAAGGCGGCCCGCTTTCGGGTGTGTTTCGTCGGTGCGCCTGGCTAGTCTTCCAGCCAGTCCGCCAGTTCGGCCAACTGCGCCGCCACGGACGCGGGGCCGGTGCCGCCGGGCATCTCGCGCCGGGCCACGGCGGCCGCCGGGTCGAGCACGGGGTACACGTCGTCGCCGATGCGGTCGCAGATGGACTGCAGGTCGGCCAGGGGCAGTTCCTCCAGCGTGACGTTGCGTTCCTCCGCCAGGGCCACGGCGGCCCCGGTCAGGTGGTGCGCCTCGCGGAAGGGAATGCCCTTGCCCACTAGGTAGTCGGCAAGTTCGGTGGCGTTCAGGAAGCCCGCGCGCAACGCGGCGCGCATGCGCCCTTCATTGAAGCCCAGTTCGCGCAGCATGCCCGCCATGATCTCCAGCGACGCCGACACGGTGCGGTCGCAGTCGAGGAACGGTTCCTTGTCCTCCTGCATGTCGCGGTTGTAGGTCATGGGCAGGCCCTTCACCGTGGTGAGCATGGCGGTCAGCGCGCCGTACACGCGCCCCGTCTTGCCGCGCATGATCTCGGCCACGTCGGGGTTCTTCTTCTGGGGCATGATGGACGAACCCGTGGCGTAGGCGTCGGGCAGCCGCACGAAGCCGAAGGCCGGGTTGGCCCAGATGATGATTTCCTCGCACAGCCGCGACAGGTGGGCCATGATCGTCGCCCCGCAGAACAGCGATTCGAGCACGAAGTCGCGGTCGGACACGGCGTCCATGCTGTTGCGGAAGGTGCCGTACATGTCCAGCTGTTCGGCCACGAAGGCGGGGTCCAGCGGATAGGTGGTGCCCGCCAGCGCGGCCGCGCCCAGCGGGCACACGCGCGCCCGGCGGTCGCAGTCGGCCAGGCGTTCGGCGTCGCGGCGCAGCATCCACGCATAGGCCAGCAGGTGATGCCCGAGGCTCACCGGCTGGGCGGGCTGCATATGGGTGCAGCCGGGCAGCAGCGTGGTTGCGTGCTCTCCCGCGCGCTCGGCCAGAACGCCAACCAGGTCGCGCGCAAGGCCGCGCCAGGCGCGGATGCGGTCGGACACGAACAGGCGGAAGTCCAGCGCCACCTGGTCGTTGCGGCTGCGGCCGGTGTGCAGCTTCTTGCCCACGTCGCCCACCAGTTCGGTGAGGCGGCTTTCGATGTTCATGTGCACGTCTTCCAGCTCGCGCCGCCAGACGAAGGTGCCGCCCTCTATCTCGGCCAGCACCATGTCCAGCCCTTCCACGATGCGCGCGGCCTCGTCCGCCGTCAGCACGCCCTGCTTGGCCAACATGCGCGCGTGCGCCTTGGAGCCCGCGATGTCCTGCGCGTACAGGGCCCGGTCGAACGAGACGGACTGGGTGTATTCCTCGACCAGGGCGGCGGTGGCCTGACGGAACCGCCCGCCCCACATCTTCTTTTCGGCCATTGCTGGTCCCTGCCGTTGCGGCGGCTTGGTACGCGTAAGGCCCCCCATACGGGAGGCCCCACGGAACATGCTGAACATATTGACCGCCGAAGGGGCACCCCTCCGGACGGAGCGGCTAGCCCTTCTTCACCCGCTGCGCATACCCGCGCACGCGCAGGCCCTGCAGCTTGATGAAGCCCGCGGCGTCGGCGTGGTCGTAGGTGGCGCAATCCTCAAAGGTGGCCAGGTCGTGGCAGTACAGGGTGTTGGGCGAGGTGCGGCCCACCGGGTAGGCGTTGCCCTTGTACAGCTTCAGGCGCACGGTGCCGTTGACGGTTTCCTGCGTCTTGTCGATGAACGCCTGCATGGCCTCGCGCTCCGGCGCGAACCAGAAGCCGTTGTAGACGGCCTCGGAGTAGCGCGGAATCATCTGGTCGCGCAGGTGCATGGATTCGCGGTCCATGCAGATGCCCTCCAGATCGCGGTGGGCGATGTGCAGCACGGTGCCGCCGGGGGTTTCGTACACCCCGCGCGACTTGATGCCCACGAAGCGGTTTTCCACCATGTCCAGGCGGCCGATGCCGTGCCTGCCCGCGATGGCGTTCAGGGTGCGGATGATGGTGGCCGGGCTCATGGCTTCGCCGTTGACGGCAATCGCGTCGCCCTTCTTGAATTCGATGGTGATGTACTCCGGCGTGTCCGGGGCCTGTTCCACGGGCACGGCCATGACGTGGCTGTTGGGGCCGGGTTCGCACCATGGGTCTTCCAGCTCGCCGCCCTCGAAGCTGCAATGCAGCATGTTGCGATCCATGCTGTACTGCTTGGACGAGGTGGACAGCGGAATGCCGTGCTGCTCGGCAAAAGCGGTGAGGTCGGTGCGCGAACGCAGGTCCCAGATGCGCCACGGGGCGATCACGTCCAGGTCGGGGGCCAGAGCGTTGACGGTAAGCTCGAAGCGCACCTGGTCGTTGCCCTTGCCGGTGGCCCCGTGAGCCACGGCCTGCGCGCCTTCTGCACGGGCGATGTCCACCAGGCGCTTGGCGATGAGCGGGCGGGCGATGGAGGTGCCCAGCAGGTAGCGCCCCTCGTACACCGCGCCGGAGCGCATCATGGGAAAGATGAAGTCGCGCGCGAATTCCTCGCGCAGGTCTTCCACGTAGGCGCGGGTGGCGCCGGTGCGCAGGGCCTTGGCGTCAACGCCGTCCAGATCCTCTTCCTGCCCGAGGTCGGCGGTAAGGGTCACCACCTCGCAGCCGTAGGTGACGGCGATCCACTTCAGGATCACCGACGTGTCCAGCCCGCCGGAATAGGCGAGCACGACCTTCTTGATAGCCTTGGCCATGTCGTTTCAGCCCCGTTGTGCGGTATGTTATGCGGTATGTTGTGCGGTATGCGCCGCGCGGCGCGTGCCGTGGCGCGGTGTTATTCCGAGAGCGCCCATTCCAGAATGGCCTTCTGGATGTGCAGACGGTTTTCTGCCTGGTCGAAAATGATGGAAGCCGGGCTTTCCATGACCTCGTCGGTCACTTCCTCGCCCCGGTGGGCAGGCAGGCAGTGCATGAACTTGGCGTCGGGCGCGGCCAGGGCCATCATGGCGGAATCGACGCAATAGCCCTTGAAGGCGGCCTCGCGCTTCTTCTGCTCCTCTTCCTGGCCCATGGAGGCCCACACGTCGGTGTTCACGTAGTGCGCGCCGTCCACCGCCATGCGCGGGTCATGCGTCAGGAATATCTTGGCCCCGGCCTGCATGGCGAAGCCCAGCAGGTCGCGGTCGGGCTCGTAGCCTTCGGGAAAGGCCATGAACAACTCGAACGGAAAGTAGATGGCCGCCTCGATCCACGAATTGGCCATGTTGTTGCCGTCGCCCACCCAGGCCACGCGGACCTTGGAAAGGTCTGGGGTGCGCTCGTACATGGTCAGCACGTCGCCCATGACCTGGCAGGGGTGCCCTTCGTCGGTGAGGGCGTTGACCACGGGGATGGAGCCGTATTCGGCCAGTTCGTCGATCTTCGACTGGCCGAAGGTGCGCACCACCATGCAGTCGGCATAGCGCGAGAGCACGCGGGCCGTGTCGCGCAGGGGTTCGGAGCGGCCCAACTGGCTTTCCGCCGGGGTCATGAAGATGGTGGAGCCGCCAAGGTGGCGCACCGCCATCTCGAAGGACACGCGCGTGCGGGTGGACGCCTTCTCGAAGATGAGGATGGCGGTCTTGCCTTCCATGATCTTGCCACGGTAGGCGGTGTCCTTCATTTCCTTGGCGCGTTGCAGCAGCTTCCAGGCACCCTCGTAGCCGAGGTCCCTGATTCGCTTGAAATGTCTGGGCATGGCTCCATCCTTGTGTTGCGGCACTGCGGAACGTGATGCGGAAAAGGGTTTCCTAGCCTCAAAGCCCGCCGCTTGTAAAGAATGCGGCCCGTTCGACAGGGGGCGGGGATGGCGGGCGGGCCGCTGCCCGTGGCGCGCCGCCGTCTTGCCGGTCCATTCCGCCGTAGCCCGATTGACGCCCGCGCGCCCCTGTGGTGAAAACGCGCCATGAGCACCAGACGCACCCCCAAGAAACGCGCCGTCCCCATCGCGCCCACCACTCCGGAAACCATCACCGTGCACACCGACCACGTGCGCGGCTATCGCAAGCGCACCGCCCGTCACGCGGACGAGGTGGTCTTTCAGGTGGTGGTGGAGGAAACCGACCTGTGGGTGACCGCACGCGCCGGTCTGCCAGACCTGCCCGACCGGATCGCCGCCTACGTCACCGAACTGCGCGGCCAGATCAAGGCGTGGATGCTGCTTGCGCCAGACTTTCGCACCAGCCTCGTGCCCGTGCCCACGCCCGACAACGCGCCGGAGGTGGCGCGGCGCATGGCGCACGGGGCCGACATCGCCGGGGTTGGCCCCTTCGCCGCCGTGGCGGGCACCGTGGCCCAGATGGTGGCGGAGCGCTTTGCCCCGGTGTCGCCGGACATCATCGTGGAGAACGGCGGGGACATCTACATCTGTTCCCGACGCGACCGGGTGGTGGGTCTGCTGCCCGACCCGGCCAGCGGCGAGATGATCGGCGTGGTGGTGAAGGCGGCGGACTGCCCGGTGTCGCTGTGCTCGTCGTCGGCCACCATCGGCCATTCGCTCAGCCTGGGCGTTGGCGACATCGCGGCGGTGCGGGCGCGCGACGCCAGCCTTGCCGACGCGGCGGCCACCCTGTTCGGCAACATGCTGCAAGGGCCGGACGACGTGGCCCGCGTGACCGAGCGCGCCGCCACCATGGCCCACCTGGGTATAGAGGGCGTGTATGCCCAGTGCGGCGGGCGCGTGGGCATTTGGGGCAACATGGAGCTTGCCGTCGCGTAAGGGGGCGGCGAGGGACCGGAAGGAGGCGACGCGCACTCGAACGCCGCGAAACGGAGCACTGTCCAGCACACAGGCGGCATGCGTGAACAGCGGGCACCCCGCATGGCCAAGCGGCGCGAAAACCACATGCCGTCTATGGCTTGCGCCGCCCGCGCTACGCTTATCGGGCCTCGTAGCTTTCCCGGATATTCCTGAACAATTCCAAAAGAAAACGATCCGGAACCGTATCGCCGTTGATGGCGAGGCGCGAAAGCCGGGTGACCAGGTTGCCGCTGGGCGTGGTGACCGGCTGCAAGGTCAGTTCGTGGGTGCGGCTGCCGCCCTGCCTGCCGATGGCCGGTTCGTCCGTGGTCATGCGCAGCACCCACGCGGAGCCGGAGCGCCCCCAGCCCATGGACACGCGGTGCCGCCGGGCGGCGTGGCGTTCCACCAGCGCCAGCAACTCGCGCAGGGTGAACGCCTTGTCCCTGCCGGACACGCCAAGGAACTCGCCGTTGCGGCGGATGACCAGCGGCCGCTCGAACAGGGCGGCAGGCGGCATGGAGGAAGCGCCCTTGCCGCCGGATTTCGTGTCGGATGTCACGCCTGACGTCGCGCCGAACGTCGCGCCGGATGCACCGGCCTCGGTGAACGCGGGGCCAGCATCGGCGGCCGCTTCGGACTGGGCCGAAGAGAAATCTCCATCGGCGGTTGAACCGGCCGAAGAGGCCTGCGCGTGGGGGGTCGCGCCTGTTCCCCCGCCGGAATCGACACGGGAGTCGGCACCCGCCACCCCGGATGCGGCGGTGTAGTAGTCATCCACGAGCCGGGTCACGGCTTCGGCGCGTTCGCGGCGCAGCAGTTCCAACGCGCCGTCCAGGCGCGCCGCGCGCTCGTCGAAGGCGGCCAGCAGCGCGTCGCGGTCCGCGCGCAGTTCCTCCACCTGGCGGCGCAGGCTGGAAAGCTCCGCCAGCATGTGCCCCTGCACCTGCAACAGCGTGGCCATGCGGTCGAGCATGCCGGGCAGCCCTTCCACCGCCTGGTCTCCATCCGCGCCTTGCGCCATGCCGTGCGGGAAACCCCGCGTCCCGCCATCCGCCGTGCCGTCGAAATCCTGGAGCCGTTCCCGGCGGTATGGTTCCGCCCCCGCGCCGGATGCCCGCGCCCCCCCGCCGTCAACGCCACCCGTTCGCGCGAGCCGGTGGGGATCACCGGGCTGTCCCCCCTGCGCCCCCGGCCCGCCCTGCGCGGACAGCATCGCCGCCAACTCCTCCAGCCGTTCCTCAATCTGTTCCGCCGCCACGTTGCGCGTGTACATGCTCCTGATCTCCCTGAAGATGTCCAGCACATGCACGGGATAGCGCAGCCGCCTGCCCCGCCCTTCTCCGGCGGGCAGGAAGCGCGCGAACCTGTCCTTGTAATAGGCGATACTGGAGGGAGGCACGTCGAGGCGGCGGGCGATTTCGCGGAGGGTCAGCAGTTCGCGGATCATGGGGAAGTGCTCCAGTTCTTGTTGTTGGACAGTTGCGCGAGGCGAGCACTTTGTCAAGAAATCCGCATAAAAATATTCTCTAGAAAATAGTACAACAACCTTCGGATAGTAGCGCAGCAATCCTTGGACATTGACGGCACACTGCGCGGGCACGATGCGGAGAGGCAAAGCCCCGCCGCGAGCGGGGTCGGTGCGGCGGCCCGCGCCCCCCCTGGCTGACGGGCAAGAAAGATGGATTGCCGGAAGCCCGTGGACAAGAAAACGGGCGGTACGCGAGATACGCATCGGACAGGGGCGCTATGGCTCCCATCCGGCAAGGGACTGCGGGACGGTAGGTCGCAGGGTTGCGCACCGGCAACGGACGCCTGCCGACCACGGGCCGACATCGCCGTACTTGTCGGTTCCAATCCCGCCCGCCACATGGCACCCGCTGCCGCCCCACAACCCGCTTGACTTCCCTTGCCAACTTCCATAACTAGCACATCTCGCTTCTGGCGGAGGCATCCGCCGCAAGCTCGCGCGCAGACTGGCCCGAGGGCACGGATTGGGCGTAAAAGCCGGAGTAACTCAGTTGGTAGAGTAGCTGATTCGTAATCAGCAAGTCGTGAGTTCAAGTCTCATCTCCGGCTCCAGAAAAAAGCAAGGGGTTAGGCATCAGCCTAACCCCTCTTTTCGTGCGCTGGCGGTTCCCGTCAGACGCCATGCCTCCGGTAGGCGTTGCGCCCGCCGTGCTTGGCTTCGTACAACGCCGCATCGGCCTCGGCCAGCATGCCGTCCAGGTCCTGCGGACCACCCGGAACCCGGCACGCGGCCCCCACGCTCACGGTAAAGGGCACCCCCCTGCCCTGCTCCGCCGCCTCCAGCCCCGCCCGCTCCATGCCCTGGCGGATGCGTTCTCCTACAAGGTCGGTCACCGCGCCGTCGGCGTCGGGCAGCACGGCGGCGAACTCCTCGCCGCCGAAGCGGCAGGTGGCGTCGTAGCCGCGAACCAGCGCAGGCAGCGCCGCGCCGATGCAGCGCAGCACCGCATCGCCCATGGGGTGGCCATGCGTGTCGTTGACCCGTTTGAAATGGTCCACGTCGAAGATGATCACCCCCACCGGCGTGCCCTTGCGCGCGGCCAGGGCCAACGCGGGCTCCACGGCGGACAGGAAGTGGCGGCGGTTGTGCAGGCCGGTGAGGGCATCGGTGGTGGCCAGGCGGTGGATGTGCGCCTCGTACCGTTCGCGCAGCACCACCACGAACCACACGCACCCGATGAACGCCAGCGCCTGCAACAGCAGCAGGCCGATCATCTCCATGTGCGGCACGGCGGGAATGTCCGCCCCCTCGTGCCGGGCCAGCAGGTACCCGCCCCGCAGCAGCGTGAACGCCGCCACGGCCAGATACGCGCCGCCGGTAACGCCATGCAGCCGCCGCGACGTCACGTCCCGCGCGACAAGCAGCAACACCCCGCCGGGCAGGAACAGCACGGCCGCCGCCATGGACTGCACGAAGGCCCGCACCTCGAAGGGCCGCCCGGCCACGGCAACGGCCAACAGCACATGCAGCGCCACCACCCCCGCCAGCACGGGCAGCAGCTTCGCCGGGCGGCCAGTGCGCACCCGCACGATGGCCAGCGCCTCGAATCCCAGCCCCACCAGCAGCAGGAACCGGAACGGCGGCATCACGTCCGACGCCGCCGTGGCCAGGCCGAAGCCCAGCCATCCCGCGGCCTGCACTCCCTTGCCCAGCGCCAGCAGACGCAGGTCGTGCCCGTCGCCGTCAAGATGGCCGTGCACCAGCAGCAGCGCCACGGTGACGGCGCACAACACGCACAGCGCAAGGGAAAGAGAGGCCATGGGCCGTTCCTCCGTGGTCGTTGTGGGCCACAGGTGCGCGACGGCGGTCAGCGGCGGGGCAACACCTCGCGCACGGCCGCAGCCACGGCGTCGGCAAGGGCCGCCATCAGCCCGCCCTGCGCCGTGACCAGGGCGGCATAGTCATCACCGGCGGGTCGTCGCTCGACCATCCGGCCACGGCGCAACGTGGCGCCCGAGCGATCCAGCAGCGCCCACCAGGCGTCCAGCACCACCGTGCCGCCAAGACTGCCGTCCAGCCGGGTCACGTCCACGGCCACGCGGATGTCGGCGTCGTCGGCCTTTACGCCGGGAAACACCAGCACCTGCTCGCCGCCCAGCGAGCGCGAAACGTCTTCGGCCAGCACGCGGGGCAGGCTTTCGGCCAGCGGCTCGGCCCAGCGGTCGAATTCCGCCAGCCCCAGCCGCACGCCGTCGCCTTCGCGGATGACGATCTGCGGCCGGTCAAGGTACGAGGCCACGCTCACCGGCCCCACCGCCACTCGCGCCTGCGGCGTGCCAGGTCCGGCGGACACGGCAGACCCGGCGGGCACGGCGCGCGCTGCGCCGCCCGCCGGAGGCGAGAGCAGATAGAACCGCGTGGCGGCGCTGCTGCCCGCGCAGCCGGACAGCAGCAGACACGCCAGCAGCGACAGCAGAAGGGCCAGCGATGGCATCCACGGAACCGTCGGCACGGGACGATGGCAATGCGAAGCGGCGTTCATCAGCGATACTCTCCTTTGCCTCGCAGCAAGGCCTCGGGGTGACGTTCCAGATACTCGGCCAGCGCCCGCAACGACCGGGCCGCGCCGCCCATCTCGCGCAGGGCCTGCTGCACCTCGGTCATGGTGCGCGAATCGTCGCGGATGGTTCCGTGGGCGGCGGCCAGGGCCGACTCGGCCCGCGCGGACGCGGCCGCCAGCGACTTCAGCGTCTGGGTGGCCTGGGCCAGGGTGTCCGGCAATTGCCGGTCCAGCTTGTCCGCCAGTGCGCCGTAGCGCTGCGCCGCCCCGGTCACGGACTGGCCAAGGGGGGCCACCTGGGCGTTCACGGATGCGGCCAGCTGGCGCACCTCTTTCAGCGTGTCGTTCAGGCTGGCGGCCGTATCCGACACCACGGGCGAGTTCACCAACTTGTTCAGTCCGGTCACCGCCTCGTTCAACTGCGCCATGATGCTTTCGATGGGCAGGTTCTGGAGCGTGCGGGTCAACTCCTCCATGGGCGAGGGCAGCGTGGGGATTTCGCGCAGGGTTCCGTCGCCGCGCAGCACCAGCGGGCTGCCGGGTTCGAAATCGACCTCGATCATCAACTGCCCGGTGACGAAGCTCTGCAGCGCCAGCCGCGCCCGCATGCCCTTTTCCACCAGCAGGTCCAGCACTTTGCCGTCCGCCTGCCGCTTGGCCACGGTGCCATCCTTCATGTTCAGGATGCGCTCCGGCTCGAACTCGATGAACACCGGAATGAAGAATTCCAGGGTATCGGGGTCGTGCAGCAGCCGGATTTCCGTCACGCTGCCTATGGGCACGCCGCGAAAGACCACGGGCGCGCCGATGTTCAGCCCCCGCACCGACCCCTTGAAGTAGAGCACCAGTTGCGGCCGGTCCTTCATGAACCTGCCGGAGCCGAACAGCAGCACCGCCGCCGCCAGCAGCGCCAGCGCCCCCACCACGAACGCGCCGAGCATGGCCTTGTTGGCTTCGCGCGCCATTACCGTTCCTCCTTGCCGCAGGATGGTGCATCCGGTCTGATGCCGGCTTCGTTCGTCGCGCCCGTGCCTTCCGGTCCGGCCGGGGGGCCCCGGCCGGTGGCGCTGCCCCCGTCGCGGGTCCGGGCCTGCGCGCCGCGCCCATGGAGGATTCGCCCCGGGTCAGGAAGCGCACGGCCTTGGGGTCGCGCGCCTCGCGCAGGATGTCGTTGGGATTGCCGCCAGCGGTCATGGTGCGCGTATCCACGTCCAGGAACACCGAATTGGTGCCTATGGCGAAAATGGACGCCAGTTCATGGGTGACCACCACGATGGTGGTGCCCAGGCTTTCGCGCAATTCCAGTATCAGGTCGTCCAGCAGCCGCGCGCTCACCGGGTCCAGCCCGGCCGAGGGCTCGTCGAAAAAGACGATTTCCGGGTCCAGCGCAAGGGCCCGGGCCAGCCCGGCGCGCTTGCGCATGCCGCCGCTGATCTCCGAGGGGTAGAACCGCTCGAAGCCCGCCAGCCCCACCAGGGCCAGCTTGAAGGACACGATGTCGGCGATCTCGGCGCGCGAAAGCCTGGTGTACTGCTCCAGCGGCAGGGCCACGTTCTCGGCCAGGGTCATGGAACTCCACAGCGCGCCGCTCTGGTACAGAATGCCCGCGCGGCGCATCACCGCGTCGCGCACGGCCGGGGGGCCGCCCCAGAAGTCGGTTTCGCCGTAGTGTACCGAACCCGAGGCGGGCTGCTTCAGCCCCACCAGCACCTTGAGCAGGGTAGACTTGCCGCAGCCGCTGCCGCCCATGATGATGAAGATGTCGCCGCGCCCGATGTCGAAGTTCAGCCCGCGCATGAGCACGAACGAGCCGTAGGCCACGGTCAGGTCGCGCACCCGGATGTGCGGCGCGATGGGGTGGATGGCGGAAGATGGCGTGGTCCGGTTCATATGCCCAGCACCTCGCAGGCCACGGTGATGAACGCGGTGCACAGGATGATGGACACGATGCCGCTGACCACCGCCGCCGTGGTGGCCGCGCCCACGGCCGAGGCGCTGCGGCCGCAGCGCATGCCGTGATAGCAGCCGCACAGCGCCACCACCACGCCGAACACCGCCCCGTGGGTGATGCCTATCCACACGTTGGCCATGGTCATGGCCTCCTGCGTGGCGATCAGGTACTCCATGGGGTTCAGGTCCAGCATGAGCACCCCCACGATGAACCCGCCCACCATGCCCATGAGGTCGGCGTAGATGGTCAGCAGCGGCAGCATCACCACCAGGGCCAGCAGGCGCGGCAGCACCAGCTGCTCCACCGGGCGAAGCCCCAGGGTGGCCAGGGCGTCCACCTCTTCGTTGACCTGCATGGTGCCCAGGATGGCCGCATAGGACGCACCCGTGCGCCCGGCCATGGTGATGCCGGTCATGATGGCCCCCATCACCCGCACCATGGCGATGGCCACCAGGCTGGCCACGTAGATCTGCGCGCCGAACACCCGCAACTGCACCGCGCCCACGAAGGCCAGGATGAGCCCCACCAGAAGGCTGATCAGCGAGACGATGGGCAGCGCGGCAGAACCGCTTTCGGACATGAACTGCAACAGGTCGCGCCGCCGCATGTCCGCCCGGCCGCGCGCAAGGCGGGCCAGCGCGGACGCCACCTCGCCGATGAAATCAAGGGTGCTGCCCACGGGCTTGGGCAGTTCCAGCACCTTCGCGCCGATGCGCTCGAACAGGCCCGGCCGCGCATCGCTGCGGGCGGCCCCGGCGCGCTCGGGCACGGCGAAGGCAAGGTCCACCAGCCGGGTCAGCCCGGCGGGCAGGTCGCTGGTGTCCACTGAAAGGTTGCGTTCGCGGCAGGCGCGGATCACCCCGGCCACGAAGATGGCGAGGCTGCTGTCCCAGTCGCCCAGCGCGTCGGCGGTCAGGGCTACGGCGGCCACGCCCGGCTCGTGCAGCCTGGCCATGGCCGATGTCCGGGCCGCGCCGTCCGGCGGGGCGGCAAGGTTCCATGCCCCGCCCACGGCAAGGCGCAGCAGGGTGCCCCCTTGCGTGCCGGAACTGGTGACGGTGAGTGTGGCGTGCGATGGCATGACGTGTCCGGGCAATGGCGCTACAGGGGGGATGAACCGGGGCCAATCACAGCCGGGCGTGCCGTGGCCTTGCGGCATTGTCCCGGCCATCCTGCCGGGGCAGCGGGCGCGGGCGGCCGTCATGCCGCCCGCGCGCCTCCTTCCGGGCCGGGCATGTGGCCCGCGACAATGCCAAACCTACGGTCGCAGATTGCCCGCCTTGAACTCGGCCATGCGCTTGCCCACCAGCTTCGCCCAGTATTCGCAGGCGTCCTTGGCGTCCTGCATGGAGCCGCGCAGGGGGGCCTTGGTGCCGCTGCGGCGGTCCACCGCCGCGGCCAGTTGCGCGCTGGTTGCGCCATCGAGCATTTCCATTTCCACGGCGGCCTCGCCCGTGCCGATGTGCTCACCCGTCACGGCGCGGCTCGCGCCGGACACGGCGATGCCGATGGGCACGATGGAGGTCAGGGTGCCGCTTACCGGCTCACCGGGCACGATGTCGGTAAGGGCGGTGCGCAGCACCAGCACGCGCGGACCGGGCTCACCCACCACGCGGTAGCTCTTGCCCACCTCGCGCACCAGGGCGTCGCCGAAGAAGGTCAACACTTCGTCCAGTTCCTTGGCGTCCACGCCCTTGAAGGGGGCGTCGGCCTTGATCCACGCCTTGGGCCGGTCGATGACCACGGCGTCGTAGTCCTTGGCGTTGATGCCGGACTTGATCCAGATCAGCCCGGCCTGGTCATCGCGCCCCTTGGCCAGCTTGGAGTAGTCCTTGAGAAAACCCGAGGGCTTCGCGTCCAGTTTGTGCGCCGCGCAGCCGGTGACCGCGAGCAGCAGGGCCAAGGCAATACACGACATGATGCGGGACGGGACGGTCATGGTTCCTCCTAGTGGGTATTGTCGGGTTGCGCCTTGGGGCTCGGCGGCGTGCCGCGTTCGCTCAGGCGTTGGATGACGGTGAAGAAAACCGGCACGAACATGACGGCGAGGAAGGTGGAGGCCAGCATGCCCCCGAACACCGCCGTGCCCAGCGCCCGCTGGCTGGCCGAGCCCGCGCCCGAGGCGGTGAGCAACGGCACCACGCCCAGGATGAACGCGAACGAGGTCATCAGGATGGGCCGCAGCCGGGCGCGCGCGCCTTCCACGGCGGCCTCGGGGATGGACATGCCCTTGTGCATGCGCAACTCCCGCGCGAATTCCACGATGAGGATGGCGTTCTTGCTGGCCAGCGCAATAAGCAGCACGATGCCGATCTGGGTGTAGACGTTATTGTCCATGCCGCGCGAGGACACGGCGATGCAGGTGCCCAAGAGGGCCAGCGGCACCACCAGGATGATGGCCGCCGGGGCCGACCAGCTTTCGTACTGGGCGGCCAGCACCAGGAACACCAGCAGCACCGCCAGCCCGAACACCGCGAAAGCCTCGTTGCCGGTGGCCTTTTCCTGGTAGGCCATGGTGGTCCACTCGAAGCCCATGGTGGATGGCAGGGTGCGCTTGGCCATGTCTTCCATCAGGCTCAACGCCTGGCCGGAACTGAAGCCCGGCGCGGCAGCGCCCAGCAGCGAGGCGGCCGGGTACAGGTTGTAGCGGGTCACCACGTCGGGGCCCACCACGTCGCGCACGTTGGTCACGGCCCCCAGGGGCACCATGCGGCCGTCGGCGTTGCGCACCTCCAGCCGCCCGATGTCCCCGGCCTCCAGCCGGTAGCGGCTGTCGGCCTGCACGCGCACCTGGTATGCCTTGCCGAACTTGTTGAAGTCGTTGACGTACGACGACCCCAGATAGGCCTGCATGGTGCTGAACACGTCGCTCAACTGCACACCGTGGTCCTTGACCTTGGTGCGGTCCACATCCACGTACAGCTGCGGGGTGCGGGCGGTGTAGGTGGTGGCCACCCCGGAAAGGCCCGACTGCCCACGCCCCGCCCCCATCATCTCGTAGGCCGCGTTCTCCAGTGCCTGCGCCCCCATGGCGGCACGGTCCTGCACCATCATCTCGAAGCCGCCCGCGTTGCCCAGCCCCTGGATGGGCGGCGGCGTGACCACCAGAATCATGCCTTCCTGGATGGCGGCCGTCTTGCGGCGCAAGTCGGCCACCAGCTTGTCCTGCGTCAGGTCGCCCCGCTCGGACCAGTCCTTGTACATGACGAAGACCGTGGCCGAGTTGGGGGTGTTGGCGTTGTTCAGGATGGACATGCCACCGAAGGTGATCCAGTTGGCCACGCCCGGCGTTTCGGCAAGGATGGCGTCGAGCCTGGTAGTCACCTCGCGGGTGCGCGACTGCGACGCCGCGCCCGGCAACTGCACGGCCACCAGCGCGTAGCCCTGATCCTCGTCGGGCAGAAAACCCGTGGGCAGCGAGGAGAAGAACCAGAAGGTGACCGAAATCAACCCCACGAAGACCAGCATGGTGATCCAGGCATGGTGCACCATGGTCTTCAGCAGCACGACGAAGAAGCGCTCCACCGCGTCGTACACCTTGTTGAAGCCCCGGTAGAAGGCATTGCGCCCCGGCACGATGGGCTTCAGGAACAGGGCGCACTGGGCGGGGGTCATGGTGGCGGCCAGCAGTGCGCTGACCAGCGCCGTGGAAGCGATGACCAGCGCGAACTGGCGGTACAGCTGCCCGGTGATGCCCGACATGAACGACGCGGGCAGGAACACGCACGACAGCACCAGGGTGATGCCGATGATGGGGCCGAACAGCTGCACCATGGCCTTCACGGTGGCGTCGCGCGCCGAATCGCCGTGCTCCATGTGGTGCGCCGCCCCTTCCACCACGATGATGGCGTCGTCCACCACGATGCCGATGGCCAGGATGATGCCGAACAGGGTCACCAGGTTCACCGAGAAGCCCAGGGCCATCATGGCCATGAACCCGCCCAGGATGGTGATGGGCACCACCGTGGCGGGCACCAGCGTGGCCCGCCAGTCCTGCAGGAAGATAAGGATCACCGCCAGCACCAGCACGGCCGCCTCGAACAGGGTGTGGTACACCTGCTCGATGGCCGCCTCGACGAAACGGGTGGTGTCGTAGGGAATGTCCCAAGCCACGCCGGGCGGGAATTCCTTGCCCAGGCGCTGCATGGTGGCGGTGACCTTTTGCGCCACGTCCAGCGCGTTGGCCCCCGGCAACTGGTAGATGATCACCAGCGAGGCGGGCTTGCCGCTCTTCTGGGCGTACAGGTCGTAGGTCTGCCCGCCCAGTTCCACGCGGGCCACGTCCCGCACCCGGACGGTGCGCCCGGTGGGGCCGCCCGTTGCCGTGCGGATGATGATGTCCTCGAATTCAGAAACCTCGGAAAGCCGCCCCTGCGTCTGCACCGTGAACTGGAAGTTCTGGGTGTCCGGCGCGGGCTGCGCGCCGATCTGCCCGGCGGCCACCTGCACGTTCTGTTCGCTGATGGCGTTGACCACGTCCTTGGTGGTCAGGCCCAGGCTTTTCAGGCGCGGGGCGTCCAGCCACACGCGCATGGAATAGCTGGCCGCGCCGAACACCATGGCCTCGCCCACGCCGGGAATGCGGGCCAGTTCGTCGCGCACGCGCAACGAGGCGAAGTTGCTCAGGAACAGGTCGTCATAGCTGCCGTCGGGCGAGGTGAGCGTGACCACCTGCAGGATGGCGGTGGACTTCTTTTTCACCGTCACGCCCTGACGCTTCACCTCGTCGGGCAGGCGGGCCATGGCCACGTTGACGCGGTTCTGCACGAGCACCGTGGCCATGTCGATGTCGGTGCCGAGGGCGAAGGTGATGGTGAGGGTGTAGGTGCCGTCGTTGGCGCTCTTGGACGACATGTACAGCATGTCCTCAACGCCGTTGACCTCCTGCTCGATGGGCGCGCCCACCACGTCGGCCAGCACCAGCGAGTTGGAGCCGGGGTAGATGGCCTTCACCTCCACCGTGGGCGGGGTGATGTCCGGGTACTGCGAAATGGGCAGCATGATCAACGACACGACGCCGATGAGGATCAGCACGATGCCGATGACATTGGAGAGGATGGGGCGGTCGATGAAGAACTTGGCGAACATGGCGGCCTCGCAGGTGGTGGTGTGGCGCCGCTAGCTGGCGGGCTTGGCGGCCGGGCCGGACTCGCTCTTGCCGTCTCCCTTGCCGCCCTGCCCCGTGCCGGGGGCGGCCGCGTCGGCAGCCACCGGGTCCACCGGGCTGCCGGGCCGGGCGCGCTGCACGCCGTTGACCACCACGCGGTCCTGGGCCTCCAGCCCCTTCTCCACCACCCGGTAGCCGTCCTGCAGCGCCCCCAGCTTCACCGGACGCTGCTCGGCCACGTTCTGCGCGTTGATCACGATGACGTACGAACCGGCCTGGTCCTGCCCCAGGGCGCGTTCCGGCACCAGCAGCGTGCCTTCGCGCTTGCCCATGGCCACGCGGATGCGCGCGTACAGGCCGGGCACCAGCCGCCCGCCGGTGTTGGGGAAAATGCCCCGCAACAGCAACGTGCCGGTGGACGGGTCCACCGTGGGATCGGCGTAGTCCAGCCTGCCCGCGTGGGGAAATCCATTCTCGTCGGCCAGGGCCATTTCCAACGCCAGTTCCGGCGGCGCGCCGGTCTTGCCGTTTTTGGGCTTGTCGCCCATGAGCCGCAGCAGATCGCGCTCGTTGATGTTGAAATACACGTGCACCTGGTCGCGCCGGACGATGGTGGCGAGCTTGGTCACCGCGCCGGGGCCCACCACGTTGCCGGGGTCCACCAGGCGGCGGGTCATCTGGCCGTCGAAGGGCGCGGTGATGCGCGTGTAGCCAAGGTCGATGCGGGCCGTCTCGATCTGGGCGTTGGCCCGGCTGATGCCCGCCTTGGAGCTGTCGCGCTGTTGCTGCCAGCGCACCACGTCCGCCTCGGATCCGGCCTTTTCCGACAGCAGCTTGCGGCTGCGGGCCAGTTCCGTCTCGGCCCGGTCAAGCGCGGCGCGCTGCACTTCCAGTTCGGCCTCGGCCCGCTGCAGGGCGGCCTGGAACGGTTCCGGCTCGATGAGGAACAGCGGGTCGCCCTTGCGGACCATGGTCCCGTCTCGGAACTGCGCGGTGCGCAGCACGCCGGTGACCCGGGCGGTGATGTCCACCGACTCCACCGGGGCGATGGTGCCAGTGAACTCCATGTAGTCGATCACCGGACCAATCTTGGGGGGGGCCACCGTCACTTTCGGCGCGGGGGGCGGCACGAAGGCGTTGCGCGAATCGCACCCGGCAAGGGGGATGACGGCAAATACGGAAAGCAAGGCCAGAAACGCCGGGCGGAGAACCTGAAAAACGAGGGGATGGCGCGTCATCGGAATCTCCATGCGAACGGGGTGTGTTCCGTGGGCTTCTAGAGGTCGGGCAGGCGCGCGTCGCCACCGGTCGGCACGGCGCCGTGCTCTTCGGGCAGCGCGCCCCAGTCGGTGCGGGCACGCATCTCGCGCAGCGTTTCGAGCGGGATGGGACCACCCTCGGGCAGGGTGCGCCAGCCGCCGCCCAGCGCCTTGAACACGGCCACCAGGCTCTGGCTTATCTCGCCCCCGGCCTGGGCCAGGGCGTCCTGTCGGGTGGAAAGGTCGCGCGCGGCGGTGAGCACCGTGGTGAAGTCGGTGGAGCCTTCCTGATACTGAACCATGGCCAGTTCCAGCGAGCGGGCGGCATCGGCGGCGCTTTCGGCCAGCAGGGCCGCCCTGCCTTGCGCGTTGAGGTAGCGGTCGATGCCGTCCTCGGCCTCGCGCAGGGCGGAAAGCACCGTGTCGCGGTAGGCCACCAGCGCCTGCTGGAACCGGGCATCCTGCGCCCGCACGTTGTTGACGATGCGGCCGTAGTTGAACAGCGGCAGGGTAAGGCCCGGGCCGCCGTAGGCCGTGAACCCGTGCGAGAAGGTATCGCCCGTGCTGAACGCGCCCACGCTGCTGGCGGTGAACCCCACGAAGCCGCCCAGGGAGATGGCCGGGTAGAAGTCGGCCTTGGCCACGCCCAGGCGGGCGCACTGCCCGGCGGCGGCGTATTCGGCCTTGCGCACGTCGGGCCTGCGGCGCAGCAGGTCTGCGGGAATGCCCAGCGCCACGCCGGGCGGGGCCATGGGAATGGGGGCCGTGCCGAGCATGGCGGCAATGTCCTGCGGCGGCTTGCCCAGCAGGACGCACAGCGCGTTGCGGGCCTCGCGCAGGGAATGGGCCAGGCTGGGGATGCTGGCCTCGGTATCGCGCAGCAGGGAAAGGGCCTGGCGCATGTCGCGTTCGCTGGTGGCCCCGTAATTGAAGCGCGCCGTGGCGATGCGCAGACTCTCGCGCTGGATGGCCACGTTGTTGTCGGCGATGGTCAGTTGCTGTTGCAGGGTGCGGTACAGCACGTACGACTGCGCCACATCCGCCGTCAGGGCCACCATGGCGGCCTCGTAATCGGCGGCGGCGGCGCGCAGGTCGGCGTCGGCCGCTTCCACGCCGCGCCGGTACTTGCCCCAGAAGTCCAGTTCCCACGCCGCGTCCAGCCCCACGCTGGTCTGCACGTAGTCGGGGTTGTTCCTGCCGGTGTCGGGCTGGGGGGCGGTGGGCGCGCGGTCGCTGGGGTGGGTCCAGGTCAGGCCGCCGGTGGCCTGCTGGCGTTGCGGGTACAGGTTGCCCACGGCAACGCCAAGGCGGGCGCGGGCTTCCAGCACCCGCAAGGCGGCCACGTGCAACGTAAGGTTGCCGCCGCGCGCCTCGGCCACCAGCCCGTCCAGGGTGGCGTCGCCAAAGGTGCGCCACCACTCCTCGCTCACCTCGCGGCCAGAGGCGGCGCCCAGAACCGCGCCATCCTGCCAGGTTGCGGGCATGGCGGCGTCCGGCGTGCTGAAGTCGGGCCCCACCTTGGCGCAGGCGGAAAGCATGAACAGCAGGAACAGCAACAGGTGCGGCAGACAGCGGGAAACACCGGTCACGGCGGGCTCTGGTGTCCCCTGAACGAGAGCACGGGCGGGCAGCGTCATGGGCTCTCCTCTTTTCCGCAGGAGGATGGGACAAGGATGACTCTATCTTTGTTATCCGCCCGCCGCCAACTTCGGGCAATTAGATTTTCCCAACATCCCGTCACGCAGCAAAAAAATTGCCGAGCGCAAGGCGAAACCGGGGAAAAAGCGCCCCTCTGCCCCGCGCTGCGGCCCGCCCACACGCACATCATGCCGAACAAGACACATATCGCGGCCACGCCGTGGCCTTTCACTGCCATGCCGCAGTGCAGGACGCGCGATCTCATCGCGCACAAGGGACGATGCGACGCAAGAAGGCCGGTGCATGGGCACGCGGACGATGAACCGGGGAATGGGCTGCCGCGATGCGGCAAGAAGGATGGATGGCGAAACACCGGCCCGGCCTGACGGAGCGCGGCGGCCGGACGGGGTGTGCTGGACGGAACCGGCGGGGCGCGGCCAGACCGCGCGGGGTCAGCCCCCCAGCCCCTGCCGGGCGAGGTTGGCGCCCATGACCAGCAGCATCAGGAACAACGCGCCGTGCAGGTTGCCGTCGGGCAAACGCCTGGACAGGGCAATGCCCGCCCATCCGCCCAGGATGACCGACGGCAGCGACGCGGCGAACTGCAGCAGCGTTTCCGTGGACTGCACGCCCGCCAGGGTCTGCGCCGCCACGATGATGGTCCCGCTGACGATGAAGAACACCCCCAGCGCGGCCTTGGTTTCCTGCGGGGTGCCGCCCCGGAACGAAAGATAGATGGCCAGCGACGGTCCGTTGATGCCATAGGCCGTGCCGAGGCTGGTGGAAAAGAACCCGGCCACGCCCCCCCACACGCGGTGGAGCGGCCGTCGGCCGGGCTTCGCGCACAGCAGCCCCCACAGGGCATATGCCATGAGCAACACCCCAAGACCCAGGCGCAGCCCGGCATCGGGTATGTGGCGCAGCATCAGCACCCCGGCCAGGGCCCCCGGCAGGCCGCCCGCAATCAGCGGCCCCACCCCGATGCCTTCGCCGAGATGGCGGCGGTAGTTCCAGGCCATCTGCACGTTGAGGGCCAGCACGATGAGCCCGGAGCTGGGCACCGCCACGGCCATGTCATTGCCAAGGGCCACCACGGGCAGGGCCACCAGCGCCGCGCCGAATCCGACGATGTTGTTGATGAAGCCGCCGAGCCACCAGCCCAGCATGGCGATGAGAAGGCCATCGTTCATGGGAATGCGCCTGGCGCAGGGGGCGTGCGCGGTTGAAGACAACTGGCGCGGGGCTGCCGCGCCCTTCGCGCGGCAGCTGCTTCGGGGACGAGCGGGCCGGAACGGTCCGGAACCAGCCTTGCGGCAACGCACCCCCGCCGGGGCTGGTCCCGAAGCCCTCCGGGCTCTCCGGCGCTACCGCCGGGCCAGCTATCGGTCCGATACCGCGCCGTCCGCCTTTCGCTGCCCGGCCCCGTCCGATACCTCCGGCGGGGCCATGTCGTCCAGGCCGAGGCAGGTGGGCTGGGCCTGATCCTGTCCCAACTGCGCGCAGGCCTCAATGAAGTCGGCTGCGTTCACCCCGCCGGAAGCGAACGACTTCATGGCTTCCTCGTGCAGCAGTTCCAGCGCCTCGAACTTGCAGCGCTGGTACTCGGCGGAGGTCATCATGTCGAAGGTGCGCGGCCGGGGCAGATCCACCCGGATCACCTTCTTCACGCAGGCGGGCCGGTTGGTGAGGATGAGCAGGTTGTCGGCCAGGAAGATGGCCTCCTCCAGCTCCGACGTCACGAACAGGTTGGTCCCCCGGTGTTCCTCGAACAGCCGCACGTAGTATTCCTGCATCAGGGCGCGGGTCATGGCGTCCAGCCCCCGGAAGGGCTCGTCCATCAGCATGACCTTGGGCCGGTTGATCATGGCCCGCACCAGTTCGGCGCGGCGCTGCATGCCGCCGGAAAGCTGCGCGGGGTACTTGTCGCGAAAGTCCCGCAGCCCCACCAGGTCTAGCAGCTTCATGGTTTCTTCCGCGTATTCCCTCTCCGGCAGCTTGCGCTGCACGCGCGGGCCGTAGCTGACGTTCTCGAAGGTGGTCATCCACGGGAACAGCGCGGTTTCCTGAAACACCACCAGCCGGTCGGGCCCCGGGCCGGTCACGGGCTGGCCGTCGATGAGCACCTTGCCCGAATCGGGCGTCTCGTAGCCCGCAAGCGCATTGACCAGGGTGCTCTTGCCGCAGCCGGAAGGCCCGATGAGCACGGTGAGCTTGCCTTTTTCGAGCACGAAGGAACAACCGCGCAGCACCTGCTTGCGCAGCGGGCCAACGCCGAAGCCCTTGGCCACGCTCTCCACCACCATTTCACCAGCGCCCATGCCGGGCGTGAGTTGCGTCGTCGCGGTGTGCATCATGGCCTCCTTAAAACACCCGCAGCCACGGCGTCAGCCTGCTGCCGATGAAGCGGATCAGTGCGGACGACATGTATCCCGCGATGCCGATGCTCATCATGCCGATGATGATCAGCGGGTACTCGCCCGCCACGTAGGCGCGCCACGTCAGAAAGCCCAGGCCGGAACGGCTGGCGATCATCTCGGCCGCCACCACCACCGCCCAGGTAATGCCCATGCCCACGGTCATGCCCACCACGATGCTGGGCAGCGTGGCGGGCAGCATCACCCGCCAGAAGATGTCCGAGCGCGACGAACCCAGCGAATGGGCCGCGCGGATGTAGCGGATGTCGATGCTGCGCGCGCCGCCCACGATGTTCAGCACCACGGTGAAGAACCCGCCCAGGAACACCACGAACATCATGGACATTTCCGACGTGGGCCAGAAGATGACCGACGCGGGCACCCAGGCCAGCGGCGGGATGGGGCGCATGATCTCGAATACCGGGTAGATGAGTTCGCGGGCGGTGCGGTTCATGCCCATCAGCAGGCCCAGCGGAATGCCCAGCACCTGGGCCAGCACGAAGCCGGACAGGATGCGCAGGCAGCTGTCGCGCCAGGACAGCCAGTATTCGGCGCTGACCAGCTGCTTGCCCAGCGCCGCCAGCACCGCCGAGGGCGCGGGCACGTTGCCGATGATGGGCACGTGCAGCCGGGTGCACAGTTCCCAGACGATGGTGAACACGACGATGGCGGCGATGCCGCGCGCCGTGGATATGTTGGCGATCTTCCTGCGGCAGCGGGTCCAGTTGAACCCTTGCGCGATTACGGCTGTGGTCATGATGTGTCTCCGCTGGTGTCCGTGGTGTACGAGGTGGCGATCCGGAATACCGGGACTGTCTCCAAAGCAGGATTTTCGTTCGTTGGCGAGGAAAACGAGCCTGCCATGAGGGAGCATGCCTCTACCGTTAGGCGAGTCTGCGAGCCTTACAGTAGAGGACCGCAGCGCGCTCTTCTCGTATTCGACCGAGCCTTAGCCGTTAGGCGAGCGCGCAGCGCGAGTCTTACGGATAAGGACAGCAAAGCTATGGCAGGCGACGTTTGACGAAGCCAACGGGCGAAAAGACAATTTGGAGATTAGGCCATTTCGCGTTCGCCCGCCTTGAACGCCTTCAGGGCTTCCTCGTGCACGGCCTCGATGCATTCCTTCTTCAGCTTGATGTACTTCGCCGAGGACAGCACGCGGAAGTCGCGCGGCCTCGGGATGTCCACGTCCAGCACGGTCTTGATGCGGGCCGGGCGCGTGGTCATGATGTACACCTTGGAGCCGAGGAAGATGGCCTCTTCCAGGTCGTGGGTGATGAAGAAGATGGTCTTGTTGCTGCGGTCGTACACGTCCAGCAGGAACTGGTGGACCACCGTCTTGGTCAGGGCGTCCATGGCCCGGAAGGGTTCGTCCAGCAGCAGCACGCTGGGGTCGGTCATCATGGCCCGGGCGATCTCAACCCGGCGGCGCATGCCCGAAGATATCTCGCTGGGGTAGTTGCTCTCGATGCCCTCCAGCCCCATCTGGGACAGAAGTTCGCGAGCCCTGTCGCGCGCCTCGCGTTCGGGCATGACGCCCTGCACCACCGGGCCGAAGGTCACGTTCTCGAGCACGCTGTACCAGGGAAACAACGCCCCGTTCTGAAAGACCACGATGCGGTCCGAGCCGGGCGGGGGCGTCTTGCCGGGGCCGCACAGCAGCTTGCCGTCCAGCAGTATCTCGCCCGAGGTGATGCCGTGGAACCCGGCGATGGCATTGAGCAGCGTGGTCTTGCCGCAGCCGGAGGGCCCCACCACCACGCAGAACTCGCCTGCCGCGATCTCCATGGAGCAGTTGTCCACCGCCAGCACCCTTGCCCCTTCCGGGTCGTACACCTTGGACACGTTGCGGATGCTGATCTGCCCGCGCGGCGCGGGCACGGAAAGCGCTTCTGCCGTATTCATCGGATCTCCTCCCTCACCTTCCACTGCATCAGCCGGTTGCCCACCAAGCGGATGAGCGCGCTGCTCAGCCAGCCGATGACCCCCAGCGTGACCATGGCGATGACGATGACCGGGTACTGCACCATGATGAACGAATTCCAGATCAGGTAGCCAAGGCCGTATTCGCCGGCCAGCATCTCTCCGGCCACCAGCGAGAACCAGGCGAATCCCATGCTGATCTGCAGCCCGGTGAAGATGAACGGCAGTGCCCCCGGCAGGATCACCTTGAGAAACACGTGGCGGGGCTTCGCGCCCAGGGAATGCGCCGCGCGAAAGTACACCTCGTCGATGGATTCCACGCCCAGCAGGGTGTTCAGCACCGTGGCGAAGAACGAGCCGAGGAAGGTCAGGAAGATGATGGACGCCTCGCGCCCCGGCCACATCAGGATGGACAGCGGCACCCACGCCAGCATGGGGATGGGCCGCAACGTTTCCAGCAGGGGAAAGGTGTAGTCCTTGAAGGTCTTCTTCCAGCCCATCATCAGCCCCACGGGCACGCCCAGGAACGTGGCCAGGAAGAAGGCCTGCAGCACGCGCCAGATGCTGGTCACGATGTGCTGGTAGTATTCGGGGGTGTACAGCGAGATGCCGTAGGACGGGTCTGGCGATACCCATTCGCCGTACACGCCCACCGGGCCCGGCAATTTGTTGAACCACGGCACCTTCAGCTTTTCGGTCAGCAGGTACCACAGGAAGATGAAGCCGACGATGCCGAGCAGGTTCAGATACGGGGCGGCGCTCTTCAGCCATTCCCGGAGGCAGAACAGACTCACCTCCAGGGAACTGGGCCCTGCGTCGTTGCGTGTGGCGGTGGCGGCGCTTGCGGTGCTCACGAATTCCTCCGGCTTGGTTGGCCCGGGCGGCCCGTCTGGCGGTCGCGAGGCATGCGCCCCGCGACCGCCGCGGGAAGGCGGACCGTTGGTCCTTACTCCTTGAACGGGCTGGCGCTGGCGGAGGCGCCCTCGATGACGCCGAGCGTCACGCTGTCGCTGACCGGGGTGATGCCGGCTTCCTTCACCACGGCGCGGGCCATGGCGTCGTCCACCGTGCCTTCGGGGGGCAGCGCCTTGATGCGCTTGTCCTTCAGCAGGAAGGGGGCCACCTCGGCGATGTTCTTGCGTTCGCGCTCGTTGAAGTAGAACGACTTCCACTCGCGCACGCTTTCCTTGGAGTCGGCCGGAATCTTGCCGTACAGCGAGTACCACAGCACCTGCTTGGGAATGCCGCTGGCGTGCTTGGCCACCATGTCGATGACCTTGGTCCAGTTGGCCGGGTCGAGCAGGAAGCGCTGGGCCTCCAGTTCGGCGCGCAGGTAGCCCTTGGCCACGTCGGGGTACTTCTCCATGAAGTCCTTGCGCATGACCAGGATACCGAGGTCCGGGTTGTCGCAGGCGCGGCCGTCGGCGGCGATGTGCGCCACGCCTTCGCCCACGTCGTCGGCGATGCGCGACAGGGTGGGCTCCCACAGCGAGGCGGCGTCGATCTTGCCGATGCGGAAGTTGGTGCCGATGACCTCGATGGACTGGTTGAGGTATTCCTTCGGCTTGACGTTGTACTTCTCGAAGAAGCGCAACAGGTACTGGTCGGACGCGCTGCCCTTGGGCGCGGCGATGACCTTGTCGTCCATCCAGCGGGCCAGGGCCTCAACGGAATCGAAGCGGGGGGCGTCCTTGCGGACCAGGACAAGCGAGCAGCGGGTGCCCTCGGACATGCCCAGGGTGGCCACCATCTTTATCTCCGCCTGCTCGGGCTTGGAGCACAGGATGGTGGCGGGCATCACGCTCATGTAGCCGATGTGCGCCTTGTCGGCCAACATGTTGTTGGCGACCACGGTGCCCTGCAGGGCGCCCTGGAATTCGATTTCGGTGCCCTGCGGCACGTACTTCTTCCACAATCCGAGTTCCGCGTTGACGATGGCCTGGTAGGAGATGGTGTCATAAGGCTGGTAGCCCACCACGAATTTCTCGGCCATTGCCGTGGAGGCAAGGGAGAGGGTGAGCAGGGTCAGGCCCGTGATGAAACGCCATGGCAGTCTTAGCATCGTGTTTCTCCTGCGGTCCGGGGTGCGTTGGGGTATTCCGGTTGATCGTTGCGTCGCCGCGCGGGGTCCGTTCCATTTCCAGTACATCAGGGGTTCCCCCCTGTTCGAAGCGGGTTTCGCGAGGGGCTGGCGTGCCCTGACGCCATCAAAGCAAGTACGATACCAAAGTGAGTTTCAGCACATCCCAGCGAGACACCTTGTTCCATAACGGCACAATCACCACCACAATCCCGAAGCAACAGGCCCGCCATGTTGCATTTTTGTGCGCACCCTCCAAACCCTGTTGCCGCTTTCAAGAATTTACTTCTTGTTTTACAGTATATTGACACAAAAAGTCCCACAACTGCAACCATGATGCAAAAACGCAACATAGATACGCCCCCAAAACCTACCCGCATCGGCACGTTTCCTCACCAAAGCAACGAAACACGATAGCCCATCAATATCAGTATATTGATGGGCTATCCTCAACATCGCCACGCAAATAGCGACCAATCACTCTTCTTTCCATGAATCCTTGGAAAAACAGGAACGATCTCCATGCGGCCACGGTCCCGCTCCATGGCGGAAACCGGGGCGAAGCGGGCGTGGTCATTCCTCGCCAAGAAGTCTCAACGCATTGCGGTACATGACCTTTTCCCGAACATCATCAGACAGGGGCATGCGCGCGTAGATGTCCAGCGCGTCCTCCTGTTCAATGAACGGATGGGCGCTGGCGAACACCACTTTGTCGGGAATCAGGGTGTTCATGGCGTGCACGTAGGCGTCCGCCATGGGCGCAAGCTCGTACTCCGAGCAGTCCATGTACACGTTGGCGTTGCGCAGGCAGGCGAAGATGGCCTCGTTCACGAAGGGGTATCCGCCGTGGCTCATGACGATGCGCAACTCCGGAAAATCGCGGGCCACCACGTCCACGTGACGCGGGTCGGTATGGCCCATCACCGCGCCGGGCACCTGCGGGGGCGGAGCCGTGGTGATCACCACCGGAATGCCCAGGTCGCAACAGGCCGCATAGACGGGGTAGTAGCGCGCCTCGTCGGGCCGCAGATGCGCCAGGTACGGGTCGATGGCGGCCCCGTGCATGCCCAGTTCACCCACGGCGTGACGCAGTTCGCGCAGGGCGGCCATGCCCTTGTGCGGGTCCACCCCCCAGAAGCCGATGAACCGTTCCGGGTACGCCCGCACGAAACCCAGCACGCTCCCGTTGTTGGACGGGGAGCCGTAGGTGGTCTCGCTGTCGCGGCCGGTGATCACGCAGCGCGTGACGCCGCGCGCCTCCAGTCCCGCAACGATGTCCTCCAGCGGCTGCGGCTTGCGGCGCTCGAAGCCGATGGCCGCGCAGGCTGCCCTGAACATATTGCTGGTGGCGATGCCGGTGATGGTTTCCGGGGTGTTGGGCCGAAAGCGGAAGTCGATGACGGGCATGGAGCGCTCCTGGGATAAAGGGATGGTGCGCCCGAAAAAAAGCAAGAGGCATGCCGCATCCCGCGCCGCCGGGGATCAGACCCGCGGGCAGCCTGCATGGCGCACCCGACCGGCATCGGCGACGCCCTTCTGCGTCCGGGTTGCATCCCCGCCTCCATGTTGCATTGGCGCACCGCACCGGATTGTCGCGCAACCCCCTGTCCCCAATCACTCCACGCGGTCATGTTGCACTCCCGTAACATGACCGCACCTTCCCTGCGCCGGGCCGCGCCGCCCACGCTCCGGCGACCACAGGCCAACCCGCCGTCCTCAAAGGATCTTCGCATCCGGCATGTCCGCTTCGGAGCATGTCCGCCACCTTGGCACGGTCGGTGCAGTGATGGCGGCGACGCACCCGGGCAAAAGCGCCGCTGCACGCCCGAACAGGACACCGCCGCATGGCCCCCCTTTTCACGGGCCACGGCGCACCGCCCCCCCGACGAGGAATACCTTTTCTGCCACCGACCGCCGCACGAAAGCGGTCAGTCGAGACAACATCAAAACGGATCAGAGGTGAGCGAGATGCGCAATCCCGAATGCTGCGAGGTGATGACCCCGCACGAACAGCGCCTGTACGACAAGATGGAAGGCAAGGAGGACCGCTACCGCGCCGGGCACCGGCGGGTGTTCACCATCCTCGAATCCTTCGAGGGGCTGCGCCCGCGCATCGACGTGGAACGCGCCAGATATTTCACCCGATCCATGCGCGTCACCGAAGGACAGCCCCTGGTGCTGCGCTGGGCGAAGGCCATGCTGCACGTGGCCGAGAACATCACCGTGTACATCGACGACCACCAGTTGCTGGCGGGCCGCGCCGGGGCCCAGGGCCGGTACGGCATCCTGTACCCGGAACTGGACGGCGACTTCCTGGGCCTTGCCATTGAAGACCTGCCGAAGCGCACCGAGTCGCCCTTCACCATCACGCCCGAGGACGCACGGGTCGTGGTGGAGGAAATAGCCCCCTTCTGGAAGGGCCGCACCTACCATGAGCACCTGAACATGGCCCTGCCCCCCGAAGTGCACAAGCTGACCTACGACGACCCCGACGGGCTGCACTCGCGGTTCATCGTCAACGAGACCTCGTCGTTCCGCTCGTCCATCCAGTGGGTGCACGACTATGAAAAGGTGCTGCGCATGGGCTTCGGCGGCCTGAAGCAGGAGGCGCTGGACAAGCTGGCCACCCTGGACCCGCTGAGTCCCGCCGACAACTGCGAGAAGCGCCCCTTCCTCGAAGCCGTGACCATCGTGTGCGACGCCGTGATCACCTGGGCCAGGCGGCACGCCGCCCTGGCCCGCGAAAAGGCGGCGGCGGAAACCAGCCCCGCCCGCAAGGCGGAACTGCTGGCCATGGCCGACATCTGCGACCGCGTGCCCGAGCACCCGGCCCGCACCTTCCGCGAGGCGGTGCAGTCGCAATGGTTCACCCAGATGTTCTCGCGCATGGAGCAGAAGACCGGCACCATCGTCTCCAACGGGCGCATGGACCAGTACTTCTACCCCCTCTACGCCAAGGACATGGCCGAAGGCACGCTGACCGAAGACGAGGCCCTCGAACTCATCGAGTGCATGTGGGTGGGCATGGCCCAGTTCATCGACCTGTACATCTCGCCCACCGGCGGGGCCTTCAACGAAGGCTACGCCCACTGGGAGGCGGTGACCGTGGGCGGCCAGACCCCCGAAGGCAGCGACGCCACCAACGACCTGACCTACCTGTTCCTGAAGTCCAAGCGAGAATTCCCGCTGCACTACCCCGACCTTGCGGCGCGCATCCATTCCCGCGCGCCGGAACGCTACCTGTGGGAAGTGGCGGAAACCATCAAGGACGGTTCGGGCTTTCCCAAGCTGATCAACGACGAGGAAATCATCCCCCTCTACGTCTCCAAGGGGGCCACCTTCGAGGAGGCGTACGACTACGCCGTGTCGGGCTGCACCGAGGCGCGCATGCCCAACCGAGACACCTACACGTCCGGCGGGGCCTACATCAACTTCGCCGCCGCGCTGGAGATGGTGCTCTACAACGGGCGCATGAAGAAGTACGGCGAGGCCGACCTTGGCGAGCACACCGGCGACCCGCGCGGGTTCAAGACCTGGGACGACCTGTGGAACGCCTACGTGGCCCAGCACACGCTGTTCCTGAAGACGGCCTTCATGCAGCAGCACATCATCAACAACCTGCGCGCCCGCCACTTCGCCCAGCCCATGGGCTCCACCCTGCACGACCTGTGCATGAAGCACTGCCTGGATCTGCACACCCCGCAGATTCCGGAAGGCATCAACCTCGGCTACTTCGAGTACATCGGCTACGGCACCGTGGTGGATTCGCTGGCGGCGCTGAAGAAGGTGGTGTTCGAAGACGGCGCGTTGACAATGGCCCAGGTCATCGAGGCCCTGGAATGCAACTTCGAGGGCAGGGAGGACGTGCGCCAGATGCTCCGCAACGCGCCCTGCTACGGCAACAACGACGAATACGCCGACGCCATCGCCCGCGACATCGACCGGCTGTCCGTGGAATACGGGGTCCGCTACTCCAGGGACCTCGGCATGCACAACGACGTGCGCTACGTGCCGTTCACCTCGCACGTGCCGTTCGGCAAGGTGGTCAGCGCCACCCCCAATGGCCGCAAGGCGTGGACCCCGCTGTCCGACGGCTCTTCCGCCTCGCACGGGGCCGACGTCAACGGCCCCACGGCGGTGCTGCTGTCCAACTTCCACTCCAAGAACTACGGCCAGCGGGCACGCGCGGCGCGCATGGTGAACCTGAAGTTCACACCCAAGTGCCTGGAAGGCGACGACGGCACCCAGAAGCTGGTCTCGTTCATCCGCACCTTCTGCGACCTCAAGCTGTGGCACGTGCAGTTCAACGTCATCAACCGCGAAACCCTGCTGGCCGCCCAGCGCGACCCCGAGAAGTACCGCAACCTCATCGTGCGCATTGCCGGGTACAGCGCCTACTTCGTGGACCTCTCGCCCGACCTGCAGAACGACCTCATCGCCCGGACCGAACACGGCACCATGTAGCGAACGTGCATCCCCGCGCCGGACGAACCGATCCTCCGTCCGGCGTTCCGGGGCGTCCCGCCATAGAGGCACGGCGGGACGCCCCGGCCAGGACCGCGCCAGACATCGCGCCAGACACCGCACCTGACCAGCCGTCCTTCCCCCAGTTCGCCAACCCCGCCACGCGGGCAGTACCGGAAGCCACCGCATGACCGCCAAGGACGACTCCCCCGCCACCGGCATCGTCTTCAATATCCAGAAATATTCCGTGCATGACGGACCGGGCATCCGCACAGTGGTGTTCCTGAAGGGATGCCCGCTGCGCTGCGACTGGTGCAGCAACCCGGAATCCCAGGCGAAACGCATCCAGTTGGCCTACAACCGGGGGCGGTGCCTGGGCCTTTCCGAGTGCGTGCGCTGCGTGGAGATGTGCCTTTCCGGGGCCATCTCGCGCGGGGAGGACGACCGCATCGTCATCGACCGAGCGCTGTGCGTGGAATGCACGCGCGACTGCACCTCGGTCTGCCCGTCCAACGCGCTGATCACCTACGGGGGGCGGCGCACCGTGGCCGACGTGCTGCGCACCGTGGAACAGGACAGCCCGTTCTACGCCCGCTCGGGCGGGGGCATGACCCTTTCCGGCGGCGAACCGCTGCTGCAGGCCGACTTCGCCCTGGCACTGCTGCGCGAGGCGCGCAAGCGGCGCATCGGCGCGGCCGTGGAAACCTGCGGGCACGTGGACTGGAACGTGCTGGACGAGGCCTGCGCCCTCTCGCGCACCCTGCTGTTCGACCTGAAACACATGGACCCCGCCCGGCACGAGGCCGGGACCGGCGTTTCCAACGCGCTGATCATCGAGAATTTCCTGCGGGTCATGGAGCACCACCCCCGGCTGCACGTGATGGTGCGCACCCCCGTCATCCCCGGCTTCAACGATGCAGAAGGGGACATCGCGGCCATTCTCGCCTTCCTCGCGCCGTATCCCCGCGTGGAATACCACCTGCTGCCCTACCACCGGCTGGGCACCCAGAAGTACCATTTTCTCGGACGCGAGGCCCCCATGGGCGAAGCCAGACTGGACGAGGCGCGCATGTCGGGACTGCTGCGCCTCGTGGCCGCACGCGGGGGGGGCGACGCATGAACAAGCCCCGGCGGCTTGCCGCCGGGGCCATCTTGCGCCGCCCCCCTTACTGCCGTACGGTTGGCCGACCCTGCTCCGGCGCGGCGCTCGCCATACGCCAGCGGGGTCTGTGACGCCTTCCGCACCTGCCCGCCCAACGTCGCATCCTTCCGGGGGCCAACACCGCACCATGGAAAAGATATTAAAGCATTTCAAGAAGATCATCGACATCTTTAGCGACGGCATCTACATCTCGGACCGTGATGGCACCACCCTGCTGGTCAACCGGATGTACGAACAGCTGACCGGCCTGCGCCAGCAGGACCTGCGCGGGCGCAACGTCCACGCGCTGGTGGACGAGGGGGTCTTCGACCGCATCCTCAACCCCGAGATCGTACGCTCGAAGCGGCCGTCCACCTCGGTGCAGAACGTGCGCGGCGAGAAGAAGGTCATCCTGCGCGGCTACCCCGTGCTGGACGAGGAGGGCGAAGTGTGCCTGGTGGTCACCTTCGCCCGCGACATCACCATGATCACCCAGTTCCGCGACCAGATCGCCCAGCAGAAACAGCTCATCGACGAATTCCACGAGCGCCTGGAAAGCATGATCCAGACCAGCGCCTCGCCCGCGCAGCCCATTTTCCGCAGCGCGGCCATGCTCTCACTGGTGGGCAGGCTGCAACGGGTGGCCGACACCGACGCCACGCTCCTGCTGCTGGGCGAAACCGGGGTGGGCAAGGATGTGCTGGCCCGCCTGGCGCACGAACACAGCCCCCGCAGCGAACGCATGTTCCTGAAGGTCGATTGCGGCAGCATCGCGCCCAATCTCATCGAGTCGGAACTGTTCGGGTACGTGCCGGGGGCGTTTTCCGGGGCCAACGCCAAAGGCAAGGCGGGCTATTTCGAAATGGCCGACGGCGGCACCGTGTTTCTGGACGAAATAGGCGAATTGCCGCTGTCCATGCAGACCAAGCTGCTGCGCGTGCTGCAGGACCAGGAGGTGACCCGCGTGGGCGCGGGCCAGCCCCGCAAGGTGGACGTGCGCATCATCGCCGCCACCAACCGCGACCTGGACGACGACGTGCGCACCGGCAAATTCCGCAGCGACCTGTTCTACCGGCTCAGCGTGGCGGTGCTGCAGATTCCGCCGCTGCGCGAACGGCGCGAGGACATAGCGCCGCTGGCGCGCCACTTCCTGGAGCGCTACGCCGCAAAGTACCGGCGCTCCATGGAAATCGCCGAATCGGCGCTGGAAGCGCTGGAAAACTACCGCTGGCCCGGCAACGTGCGCGAGATGCAGAACTTCCTGCAGGGCATGGTGGTTACCGGCGACAGGCCCACCATCACCTGCGCCGACCTGCCCCCGCACATGGCCGAGGCCTGCCGCCCCGGCCACGCCTACACCATGCCCGGCATGCAGGAACCGCGCGCCCTGCGCGAGATCATGGACGAGATCGAGCGCGAGATTCTGGAACGGGCCATCGCCCGGCACGGCTCAGTGAACAAGGTGGCCCACCTGTTCAAGGTCAGCCGCACCACCATCTTTCGCAAACTCCGCGAACAGCGCCCCGGCGACGGCAACGGGGACGAAGGATAACGCCCCGTACAAACTTCCTCCCCTGCCGTCCGCTAGCCGCAGACCGACATGTCGAGCAGGTGGTAGCTGTTCTTTCCCGCCTGCTTGGCCGCGTACATGGCCTTGTCCGCCTGTTCCAGCAGGACCTGCAGGTCGGCCGGGGCATCGTCGTCCTCTCTGTCGCCGCCCAATGCGGAGGACGCGGGAGACGCATCCCCCCCTCCCTCCTCCGGTGCCGGGGGCATGCCCGGAGGCCCCAGCGATATGCCCACGCTGCACCCCACGCCAAACCCGATCTGCGAAACGCCGGACACCACGCGCGCAGCCACGCCGCGCACCACCTCGCACGCCGTTTCCGCCCGCAGGGCCAGACACAGCACGAATTCGTCACCCCCCATGCGGCCCAGCACGTCCGAGGCCCGCACCACGTCCTCCAGCACCCGCGCCGTGCGGCGCAGCACCGCATCGCCCTCGGCGTGGCCGTAGCGGTCGTTGACCTCCTTGAACCCATCAAGATCGATGAACAGCACCGCCAGCCGCACCGCCGGATCATGGCGGCACGACGCCAGCAGACGCCGGGCGTGGCGCAAGAACAGCGCGCGCCCGGCAAGGCCGGTCAGGCCGTCGCGCAAGGCCACCTCCTCGCGCTCGCGGGCGGCGGCCAGTTCGTCCCCCACCTGGCGCAGTTCGCGCACCAACGTGGGGCGGCCCGCCTGCGGGCCACCCGGTTCGGGCAGCAGGCACGAGCGCGCCGCCAGATCCACCTCGGCGGCGAAGCGGCGAGACAGCAGCCACGCCCCGGCAAATCCGCAGATCACGCAAAACACGCCGATGGCGACCAGCCGCAGCAGGTAGACGTGCATGGATGCATACAGCGTGGTCACGGGCACGTGCACCACCACATGCCAACCCCAGTCCTTCACGGGGGCCACGGCGAAGCGCACCTTCACCCCTTCCTGGTTCACGGCCTCCACCACGCGGTTGGAATCACGGACGTCGAACAGCACGGAGGACACCGGCAGCCCCGTGTGCTGTTCGTGATTCCTGGTGCAGGCCAGGACGACGCCGTTGGCGTCGAAAAGCGTGGAGGCCCACCCCTCGGGCAGGTGCTGCTCGCCGAGCAGCCTGGCGTATTCCTCCACCGGGGTGATCATGCGCAGCACGTAGCGCGGCGACCGTGAAATCCGCAACGGCACCCCCAGCGCCGTGACCGGCTGGCTGGTGATGGTTCCGGTGAACAGGCCGGACACCGTGGGCCGGTCGTCACGAAAGGTCTGCTGCACCGACTCCATATCGCCGGTACGGGGCAGCGGCGCGCCATACGGCTCCAGCGTGTTGAACACCTGCTCCCCCGCGCGGTTCACCAGCGACAGGGTCTGCACGTCCGGCAGCACGGTCTCGACGCCCTTGGCATGCTCGTACAGCAGTTCCACATTCACGCGGGGCCTGTTCTGCGTTGCGACCAGGGCCTGAAGCATGGCCGCCTTGAAGGACAGCTTGGCGTCGAGGTCCGTGGCGGCCGCCAGCACATACCGGCGCAACTGCCCGTCGGTCTTCTCCATCTGCGCCCGGATATGTTCCAGCAACGAGACGGCGGAAAAGACGGTCATGGGCAATCCCGTCACCAGCGCCAGCAACAGCAGCCAGCCGCGTACGCCCAGGGCTGGCGCAAAGGGTTGATTGTTCGTCGTACGCATGCTTACCCCGCGCCGTATGCTTGATGTTCCCCCGTCATCCGGTGCCCACCGCCGCTGGCCGACGTGTGAGGGCTGCCATGCAGACACAGTATCGCAGCATGGGCCGGTCCGGACCATTACAATCTCTTGCGGGACGGACCGAAAAGACAGGAAGACCCGCGAGGTCTTCAGGGCGCGAACAAAAGCGCGCCCCGGCGGCCTGAAACCGCCGGGGCGCCCCCGCGAAGGTACACCGGGAAGAAGCCCCCTGGGCTATGCGTTCTCGTCGTCCTCTTCCTCGTCGAAGGGGAAGGCGTCTTCTATCTCGGCCACGTACATCTCGGGGTCGAAGTCGTGCTGCTCCCACGCCTCGTAAAGATGCTCGGGCACATTCCGGTGAATGCGCGTCACCTCGCGCTCGTCGTCGATGGTCATCTCGATGACCAGAGTCCCCGTGCCTTCCGTCATGCCGTCGGTCTGGATGAAGTCAACGTCATGAATTTCAAGGCCGTCGGGATCCGTCTGCGAGAGATGTGACATGAAAGGCGTACCTCCGGAAAATGCGTTGCGTTGCGATGAAGGCGGCGCGAACCGTGCGCCGCGCGCCACGGCGCATGCCCGGTGCATTCCGTGATGCGCGGGCGGCCGTGACTGCTCCTGCCGTACACCCGGCGCACCCCGCTGGCAACACGCCATGCCCGTGTTTTCGTGGAAAAATGAAACTCGCGCGCCGCGCCGCCGCCCAGCCAACCCAGACCGCGCACCCCGCATTTTCATGGCGCGGGGCCGGCATCCGCGCTAGGATGGGACACGCTCGGAACCCCAGCCCGACGGAGGCCGCCATGCCGACCTGTGTCCGTTGCGGAAAGTGCTGCGCCGCCCTGCACCTTCTGGCCGTTGCGGCGGAAGACGTTGCCCGCTGGCGGCGCGAGGGACGGGAAGACATTCTGCGTCGGGTGGGCGAAACGCCCGACCCACGGGGAGAGGGGGGCACGGTCCACGACGTCTGGCTTTCGCCCCGCGCCGACGGCGGGGGCAGCGGAGGCGGCGACGACGGCCACTGCCCGTGGCTGCGCCGCAGCCCCGACGGGCTCAGCGCCTGCGCCATCCATACCACCAAGCCCATCCTCTGCCGCGACTATCCCCCAGGTTGCGAGCAGGCCCGGCGCATAGGGTGCATGGCCCTGCCCTGACGCACCCTTCCGGCGGCGCGGCCCCGGCGCGGGCGGCATCGCCTCCTCTCCATTCCCCCTCGCCAACACCTGAACACCGTCCTCATACTGCACAGGATATACCTTGCAGTATTTTATGCCGCAACGCGACATTCATGTGCTGTGCAGCGGCATCATTGCAAAACAATCCATCACCATATTAACGAAGAAAACAACCATCACGGGACGGCGCAACGAGGAGGCACGAAATATCGACAACCACCCTTGACTTGGCGCTCAAGACATGGAATCATATCGGATGACAACTCGCTGTCATGCATTCCTTCAAAAGGCATGCATGACACCTGAAAGATCATACGGAAGCACGAACGTTCCCCAATGACCGCCCTCTTGCGCACCACAACTCGGCCGCAGCAATCTTCCGCCGCCATCAATGCCGCCTCCAATGGCGGCCTTGCGCATTCCGACGCCCTCCGCTCCCCAGCCGCAGTGCGCGGCCCCATCCTTCGTGCCGCCCGCGAGGCGCACGGGGGGTAGTCCTTCCACATCCGGCCCCTCCGGCCACGGACGCCCCCCTTTCCCCGCAACGGAAAGGGGGGACTTTTGCGTCGTCCGTACACCGGCCGCGTCATATCCACGGCCGCAACCCTTCAGGAGAATCCACCATGACCAGCCCCGCCCTGCCCATTACGACCCGCAACGCGGCCGTCCGCCGTCCGGTGCCTCCTCCCCCCGTGGACGGCCCCGCGCACTCTCCACGCCCAGGCTCCCCACCTGCCGCCCTCACGCCGGAACTGCCCCCCGCCACGCTGGCCGCGCGCCAGTGCTACCTGCGCCACACCACGCCCGTGCCGAACAGCCGGTCCGGCTTCCGGCAACTGGGGCCGGTGCGCATGCTGGTGTGCTTCTGGCAGGACCGCATGTCGCTGCTGCAAATCCACTCCGACGCCCGCAGGGCGGGCCATGGCTCGCAGGCGGTGGCGCTGCTCGTGGCCATTGCCGAACGGCACGGACTGCACATCGTGGCCAACGCCCTGCCGCTGGCCCACGGCAACGGCTGCCTGGACCAGCGGACGCTGACCGCGTGGTATCTGGGTTTCGGGTTCGAGACCATTCCCGGCAGCACCATGAACGCCATCATCTATTCCCCCGCATCGGGCCGAAGCGGAAACACCGCCGGAAATTGAACCCGCGAAGGCTCGCCCGGCCGCCCCGCAACGCCCTGCTCCCCTGGCTGACATGCGCGCAGACCGGTCCGCATGCCCCCCGGAGACCGGGCCGCGTGCCGCAATACGGCGCCTGCCCGACAAGGGGAAAAGCTTTCCCTGTGAACGGCTTTTGCATACCGGCGGGCACGCTGAAAAAAGCGGCACGTCCTGCCGGGCGGCGGCATTTCTCGCGCCACGGCAGGCACACCGCCGCCCATCCATGCACGGAGGATGCGGTCATGAGCGATTGGGGAATCGAGTTGATGCAGGGCTACGCCGTCTCGGCGAGCGATTTCATTTCCGGCATATCCGCCACCCGGCGCGAAACGCAGAGCGTCACCACCACGCAGTCGGGCGACAGGGTGTCCATCTCGGAAGAAGCCATGCGGCTGGCCCGCGAGATGCTGGCCGCGCGCCAGCAGGCCGAGGCGGACGCCGCGCAGGAAGCGGGCACCCTGAACGAGGAAGGCGCCCTGAGCGACGACGATGCCGACGGATCAGCCACGTCCGCCGCCGCAGCTGCGGGCGGTGGTGGCGATTCGGGCGGCGATTCCTCGGCCAAGCAGATCGAGGAACTGGAAAAGAAGATCGAGCAGTTGCAGCAGCAGATCGCGCAGGTGGAGGAAAGCCCGCAGCCCGACGGCGTGAAGGAATCGGTCACCCGCCCGCTGTACCAGCAGATTGCCGAATTGCAGCAGCAGATCAACGAATTGCAGGCCCAGGCGGCCAAGCAGGCCTCGGGCGGCTCCGGCGGTACGGGCAGTGCGGTGTCGTACGCCTCGCTGGGCAAATCGGGCAAGTAGAACTCGCCGTTCTGGCGCACAGTTCTGGCGCGCATCTTCAGCCCTACGCCAAACGCATGCGGGGCGCGGCCCATGAGACCGCGCCCCGCTTCCGTTGCATGATGCGCCGGAAAATCTCCGGCATCGCACGCCAAGGGGGGGGGTGCAGGAAGCCCGGCTACTTCACGCCGGAAACCCGCTTCACCCCGGCCACGAAGCTGGCCAGCGTGTCGGAGATGGCCCCCTTGGCAAGCCGCACGTCGATGAGTTGGAAGCGTCCGCGCTCCGCCGTGGCCGCCGCGAAGGCGTCGGCCAGTTCGCGCCGGGTGGCCGCGCGGTGGCCGCGCCCGCCCAGCGCATCGGCGAAGGCGGCGAAGTCCAGTTCGTTGATGGCGCTGTACGAGGTTTCCGGCTGGAACACCCGCAGCATCTCCCACGAGGCGTTGTTGAACACCACGATCACCGGGTCGATGCCCAGGCGCGCGCAGTTGCCAAGCTCCATGCCGGTCATCTGGAAGGCCCCGTCGCCCACCAGGGTCAGCGAACGCTGGCCGGTGGTCTTCTGCAAGCCCATGCCCGCAGGCACGCCAAAGCCCATGCTGGCGTAGTACCCCGGCCCCACCATGGGCACGGGGCGCACCGACAGCGCGGTGAACAGGCAGTCGCCGATGTCGCAGGCCAGCGGCCACGGGAAGGGGGCCGGCTCGGCGTCGGCGTCGGTCCCATGGCCCCGCCCCGCCGCCACACCGTCATAGAAGTCGTTGAGCAGCACGGCGATGTCGTCGGGCGTCACGGGTGCGTCGTCCGCCACAAAGCCGCGCCGGTAGACCACGTTGCGGCCCAGCGCACCCTCGCCCCCCAACGGGGCCGGGCAGGCCCGCGCCCCCTCGGGCAACGCCGCCAGCAGCGCATCCACCAGCTTTTCCAGCGGAATGCCGTGATAGGTGTGAAAGCCCATGCGTACCTCGCGGTCCTCGGCGTGCATCAGGCGGCGTCGGTCGATGTGGCTGGCCGAGACCCCGAAGTTGGTGTCGGACATGATCACTCCCAGCAGCAAGAGGCCGTCGGAGCCCTCCACCGCGCTGGTGATGTTGGCGTCGCCCGCCACGCCCATGTAGGTGCCCTGCAGGCAGGCCTTGCCCGCCAGAAGGCCGCGCCCCATGAAACTGGTGACCACGGGCACGCCCAGCCGGTCGGCCAGTTCCGCCACGCGGTCTTCCAGCCCGTAGCGGCGCACCTCCACCCCCACCATGAGCACCGGGCGGCTGGCGGCGCGCAGACGGGCCAGCACTTCGGCCGCGCAGGCGGCCACGGCCTCGTCATCGCAGGGCGAGGGCGCGTGCGGGGGCACCGGGCCACAGGGGACGGCGGGCATGTCGCGCGGAATTTCCAGGTACACCGGCCGCGAATGTTCCAGGCAGTTGCGCAGCACCCGCTCGATGATGGCGGGCGCGGTGGCCGGGTCGTCCAGAATGCCCTGGTCGCAGGTGACCTCCTGATACATGCGGAACTGCGAGCCCACGGTCTTCACCTGATGGTGCAGCAAAAGGCCGCGCGCCCGTTCCGCCGTGCCCGGCGCGCCGGATATGACCACCACCGGCGACTTTTCGGCAAAAGCCTGGGCCACGGCGTTCAGCATGTTGATGGCCCCGGCCCCGTAGGTGACGGCGGCCACGCTGAGCCCCCGGCGGATGCGCGCGGCGGCGTCGGCGGCAAAGCCAAGGCCCGGCTCGTGCGTCAGGGTGACCAGCGGCAGGATGCCGGTCTGCTCGATGATCTTGAAATAGGGCAGCGCGAAGTCGCCGGGGATGCCCCAGACCTCGCGCGCGCCGCGTTCCTTCAGGGCGTGCAGCAGTGCTTCGGTGATGTTCATGGGAGTCCTCGCAAGGCTTGTGATCGCGGTAATATGCCGGGGATGCGCCGGACAAGATGCCCGGTGGCGCGCCGCCCGTCCGTCGCGTGACGCAGCCGGATCACGGCACACCGCACCTAGACCAAAAGCCGGGGCGCGGCAAGCCACGGCCCGCCGCACCCGTGGAAAAAGCCCGACGATCCGGCGCGGGTCAGCCCGCGTCCCTGCCCAGAGCGCGGGCCACCCGTTCCGGCAGGCTGGCCAGATCGGGGCACACGGCAAAACCGGCGTCGCGCATGGCCTGCAACTTGCCCTCCACCCCGCCGGAGGCCTCGTCCAGGATGGCCCCCGCGTGGCCCATGCGGCGGCCGGGCGGGGCCGTGCGCGCGGCGATGAAGCCCAGCACCGGCTTGGCGAAGCCGGTGGCGGTCACCCAGCGGGCCAGGTCCTCTTCCGCCGTGCCGCCCACTTCGCCCAGCACCAGCACCGCCTCGGTGGCGTCGTCGTCGCGGATGCATTCGAACAGCGAAATGAAGTCGCTGCCGATGAACGAATCGCCCCCCACCCCCGCGCAGAACGACTGGCCGATGCCCGCCGCCGAAAGCCGCGCCGCCGCCTCGTAGGTCAGCGTGCCCGAGCGCGAGAAGATGGCCACCGGCCCCGGCGTGAACACGTAGCCCGGCATGATGCCGATCTTGGTGGCCCCCGGCACGATGATGCCCGGCGTGTTGGGCCCCACCACCCGAGTGGGCGACGGCGGCACGTTCTTCAGCGCGGAGAGCATGGCCCGCTGGGGTATGCCTTCCGTGATGCACACCGCCCAGGGGATTTCCTCGGCCGCCGCCTCCATGACCGCATCGGGCGCGAAGGGCGCGGGCACGAAGATGATCGAGGCGTCGATGCGGTGGTGCCTGCACGCCTCGTGCGCCGAATCGTACACCGGCACGCCCATCACGCTCTGTCCGCCCTTGAACGGGGTGACCCCGGCCACGATGCGCGTGCCGTATTCCTGCATCAGCTGCACGTGGCGCTGGGCCACCTTGCCGGTGATGCCCTGCACCAGCACCTGGGTATCCGGCCCCAGCCACGGCACGCCGCGCCTGCCGGAACGCCGGTAGCTCTTGCGGGCGGCGGGCGGCAAGGGCCACGCCTCGTCGGCCAAAGGATACGCGGCGGTTGGCGCTGCGCCGGCGTCCCCGGACATACGGCGGGCTTCATCCAGCCGCCGCAGGGCGTCCAGCGCGTCGGCAACCTCGTCGGCGATGATCACGTCCGGGTGGGCAAAGGCGCGCAGCAGCGCCCGCCCCTCGGCCGATTCGTGCCCGGCCATGCGCACCACCACGGGCTGGGCGGCGCGTTCCGTGCCCAGCGCTTCCATGAGCGCGCGGGCCACCCCGGCGCAGGACACGATGCCCCCGAACAGGTTGATGAACACCGCCCGCACCTTGGGATTGGCGAACAAAAGGTCCAGCGCCCGGCGCATGCGCGCGCCGTCCGCCGCGCCGCCAAGGTCCATGAAGTTGGCGGCGGGCAGGCCGGAAAAATTCAGCAGGTCCATGGTGGCCATGGCCAGGCCCGCGCCGTTGACCAAAAGGCCCACCCAGCCGGAAAGGCCCACGTAGCTCAGCCCGGCATCGCGCGCGGCGTTTTCCTCCGCGCCCTGATGCTCCGGGGTGTGGTAGGTTTGCAGGTCGGGCCGCAGGTCCACCACGTTGTCGTCCAGCTCCACCTTGCCGTCCAGGGCCACCCATTCACCCGCCCCGGTGAACACCAGCGGGTTGATCTCGGCCAGCAGCAGGCCGTCGTCCCGCACGGTGCGGAACAACCGTTCGGCCAGGTCGCGAAAGCCCGCCCAGCCTGCCGGGTCCGCCCCCAGTTCGAAGAACGCCGCCCGCAGGTGATGCTCGCGCAGGCCCGCGTCCAGCGGCACCCGCTGCACCAGCGGCTTGCGGGTCTCGGCCGTGGACTCCACCTCCATGCCGCCCCGGTGGCTGGTGGTCAGCAGCATTTCGCGCCGCTGGCGCGAAAGCATGAACGACAGGTAGCATTCCTTGCGGATGTCCGTGGCCGGTTCCACCCGCACGAAGGGCACGGCGTGCCCCTTGATGGTCATGCCCAGGATGGTCCGCGCGGTGGCACGCAACGTGTCGGGCGTGTCGGCCCGCAGCACGCCCCCGGCCTTGCCCCGCCCGCCGGTAAGCACCTGGGCCTTGACGTACCAGGGGCCGGGAAACGGCGGCGCATACGCGTCCACGTCTTCCGGCCCCAGACAATCCCCGGCGGGGACGGCAATCCCCGCCGCGGCGAACAGCTTCTTGCTCTGGTGTTCGTTCAGGAACATCCGGCCCCCTGCGTGCGGCGTGCGGTGCGCGGGCCGCCAGCGGACGGGGACGCCGCGCGCCCCGATCCGGCCCGTGTCGGCCCTGCCTGGGGCGCATCGCGCTGCCATGCCGATGGCTGCGCCGCTCCGGGTCATCCGACGAGGTGAGTCGCCCCAACATGCCGGAAACAGACGCGCAAGGGAATGGGGGCGGCGTGTTTTTCCACCCCCTTGAATGCACAATCCGGGGATTGGCTACAGTCCGGTATCCTCGTTGATGAGCACCACGTGAATGCGCTTGGCCGGGAAGGCCTTTTCCGTGACGGTCCAGACGTTACAGATGCGGTCGGGGCTCTTGCAGTCCATGCATTCCGCCGTTTTGGTGCACGGAGTCTTCTTGGCCAGGCGGATGGCGTTGGTGGGCGCGGAGAATTCCTTGATGCGGCGCATGCCGTCCTCCACGCTGTCCACCACCTTGTTGCGGCCCACGAACAGCACCACCTTCTTCGGGCCGAAGTTGATGCCGCCCACCCGGTTGCCGATCATGTCCAGGTTCACCAGCTTGCCGTCCACGGTGAGGGCGTTGGTGCTGGACAGGAACAGGTCCACCAGCAGGGCCTGGCGGCGCAGTTCGTACATTTCCGCCGCGGGCAGCTTGTAGTTCATGGTGTCCAGCAGTTCGATGGCGTCCATGGCGCGCAGGGCTTCGGGCACGCCGCTCTTGCCGATGCTCATGGAACCGCCGAAGGACACGGACTTCGCGCCCGATGCGGGCAGGATGTCCTGCAGGAAGATGCGGGCCGCATCGGCCAGGCTTTCGGCCATGGACACCTCGAAGTTGTTGGCTTCAAGGGCTTCCCTGGCGGCGGCCAGGCGGATGGTCCAGAAGGTGTCTACGGGATTCGCAGGGGGATTTGCGGGCGGGGTGGCGGCGGTCTTGCTCATGGGTATGTCTCCGAAAGGATGTGCGTTTGTTCGTGCGCTACTGAACTAAAACCCATAGCGCGTGTATCTCTTGGCTTTCCTATCGATGCATTGCACGTAGCGGTAGTTGCCCTTCAGGTGGGCTTCCTCCAGCAGGCGGCGGCCGATGCCCGCGCACCTGTCGCAGGCGCTGATGGGAATCTCTATGCCCACGCTGAGCGGGTTCACCGTGGACCATGTTTCTATCTTCACCGTGCCCGAACAATCCTGGCACAGCAGCACCGACTCCACCTGGCTCTCGCTGATGGAGTCGGTATCGTAGTAGATGTCCTTGGTGCGCACCCACCAGTCGCCGGAACGCTCACCCTGCTTGGGCAGGGCCGGGGGCTTGCGCCACACCTTCAGCATCTCGTCGCACAGCCGCTCGATGTACGTGCTCACCTGGTCCGACTGGGCGATGGCCGCCGGGTCGAACTCCGGCTCGCGCACCCCGTCGAAGTCCAGCCCGGCCATGGCGAGACATATCCCGAGATTGACGTACGGCAGCGCGCCCTGGATGGCGTAGCCGCCTTCCAGCACGGCGATGTCGGGGTTCAGCCGCTTGTTCAGCATGGCATAGCCCCGGGCCGAGAAGTTCATGTTGGTGATGGGGTCGGAAAAGTGGTTGTCCTGCCCTGCGGAATTGATGATCAGGTCCGGCTTGAAGTCTTCCAGCACCGGCAGCACCAAGTTGTCGATGACGTGCAGGAAGCCCTTGTCGGACGTGCCGGGCGGGAGTGGAATGTTCAGGGTGCGGCCCATGGCGTTGGGGCCGCCCAACTCGTGCGGAAAGCCGGTGCCGGGGTACAGGGTGCGGCCGTCCTGGTGCAGCGAGATGAACAGGGTGTCGCGGTCGTTCCAGTAGATGTCCTGCGTGCCGTCGCCGTGGTGGCAGTCGGTGTCCACGATTGCCACGCGCAACGGGCCGTAATGCTCGCGAATGTGCTCGAGCATCACGGCTTCAATGTTGATGTTGCAGAACCCCCGGTTGCCGTGCACCACCTTCATGGCGTGGTGGCCCGGCGGGCGCACCAGCGCGAAGGCCTTTTCCTCTTCCTTCTCCATCACAAGCCGGGCGGCGGTGATGGCCCCCCCGGCGGAAATGAGGTGCGACTTGGTGCATACGCTTTCCACGCCGGGAATGCAGAAGTGCACGCGCTCCACGTCTTCGCGGGTGGCGATTTCGGGCTTGTATTCGGTGATGCCCGCGATGTCGAACAGCCCTTCCTCGCGCAGTTGGTCCTGCGTGTAGAGCAGCCGTTCCTCGCGTTCCGGGTGGGTGGCGCTGATGGCCCAGTCGAAGGCCGGAAAGAAGATGATGCCCAGCCGGTTCTTTGCTTCCAGCATGGCAACGTCCTTCGCGGGCGCGGCCCGCAGTTAGGCGTGCGCCAGTGTCATGGGTGCGCGGGCGCGGCCGCAAGGGCGGCCCGCACGGCGCGCATGACGTCCTCGAACACCTGGTCGGGCGTGCGGGTGGCGTCCACCACCCTGAACCGCGCCGGGTTGAGCGCGGCCCACGTCAGATAGCCTTCGCGCACACGGGCGTGAAAGGCAAGGTGCTCCGCCTCGAAACGCCCTTCGGAAACGCTGGTGCCGTCCTGCAGGTTGCGGGTCATGGCCCGGCGCAATCCTTCCTCGGGCGGCAGGTCGAACACCAGGGTCAGGTCGGGCCACAGTCCGCCAACGGCCATGTCGTTCAGTTCGCGCAGCCGCTCCGGGTCCAGCCCGCGCCCGTAGCCCTGGTAGACCACGGTGGAGTCGGCGTAGCGGTCGGACAACACCACCACGCCCTCGGCCAGGGCCGGGCGGATCACCTGCCCCACGTGCTGGGCGCGGTCTGCCAGATACAGGAACAGTTCCGCCTCGGGCACGATGTCGTCGTTGGAAAGGTCCAGCAGGATGGAACGCAGCGTGCGGCCCAGGCGACTGCCGCCCGGCTCGCGCGTGAGCAGCACCCCGTGCCCTTCGTTCAGCAGCGCCTGCTGCACGCGGTTCAGGGCCGTGCTCTTGCCGGAGCCTTCCATTCCTTCAAAGGTGATGAACATTGCGGATTCCTGAAAAAATACAACCTGTTGATGGGCGGCAGCGTACTGCCGCCATGGTCTACAGCAACGATGCCTGCACGCTCTGCGGCCCGGCCTTGGCGGCATCATCCGCGCCGTCGGCACCTGCCTTGCTGCCGCCGCCCTTGTGAGCGGGGCCGCTCTTGCGCGCCGGGCGGGGTTCCTCGGGCGAGCGCGCCGGGCGGTACAGAAAACGCCCCAGCGTGGGCTGGAACGGCGTCCAGCCGGTGGCGTCCTCTTCGTAGTTGGCGAACAGCCCCCGGAACTGGGCCATCTTGGCGTCCAGGTTGTCCGCGTAGTGCAGGGCCATGGCTTCCGCCGTCTTGGGCCGCCGGGGCGAACCGAATTCGTACTCGCCGTGGTGGCTGAGGATCAGGTGCTTGAAATGGGTCACCAGTTCCGGCGCAAGGCCGGACTTGCGCAGATGCGGCTCGATGCGTTCCAGCCCCATGTGGATGTGCCCCAGCAGGCGACCTTCGTCGGAATAGTCGTTGGCAAGGCCGCCGGTGAGTTCCCACACCTTGCCGATGTCGTGGAACAGCGCCCCGGCCAGCAGGGCCTGGCGGTCCAGCTCCGGGTAGTGGTCGGCGATGCGCAGGGCCAGCCCGGCCACGGACAGCATGTGCTCCACAAGGCCGCCCACGTAGGCGTGGTGCACCGACTTGGCGGCGGGCGCGGCCAGCAGGCGGGGGGCGATGTCCTCGTCGCGCAGCACGGCCAGCACGAACTTGCGCCACGGCGCATGGGTGAATTCCGCCTTGCACAGCACGATCAGTTCGTCCAGCATCTCCTGCGCGGGGCGCGGGCTGGCGGGCAGGAACAGGCCAAGGTCCAGCCCGGCCTGCTCGGCGTCGTCCAGCACGCGCAGACGGCCGATGGTCACCTCCACCTTGTCGCGGTAGGTGCCGGAGCGACCCTCCACGTCCACGATCTGCCCGGCGGCCAGGTCGGGATAGGCCTGGCTCTGGGGGCTCCATATCTTGGCCTCCATGCTGCCGGTGGCGTCGCGCAGTTCCAGCCGCCAGAAGGGGCCGTTGCGCGACTGCTGCAGGGTGGCCGAACCGAGCAGGAACAGCCCGCTCACCTCGTCGTTGGCGGCGATGTCTCGTATGGTTTGTCTTTTTTCCATGTGCGTCGTAAGGAAGCGGCCATGCCCGATGCCCTGGCGGTATTGGATACGCAGGAGCGCGGGTAAAAAAACACCCGCGCGGGAACGGCCAATTTGCCGCAAGGTGCCTGCTTTTCGGCCACGTTGTCAATGTGAACGGCACGCCGGACGGGCGACTGGTGCGTCCCCGCACGCTGCCCGTACGCAGCCCGTACGCAGCCTGACAAACCGCCATTTGCCCGCAACGTGCCCGCCATGCTGCCGCCTCCGGCACGTCGCCGTTTCCGGGCAGCATGTGCATCACGGCACCGAAACATCACGTAACAGCATCACAGGGCGCGCTGCATCACGCCGCCCTACAGAGAAAGGATACCCCATGATCGTAGCCCTGACCAACGACGACGGCATCCAGGCACCCGGCCTGCGCGCCATGTACAAGGCCCTGCTGGACGCCGGGCACGAGGTGCACGTGGTGGCCCCGGTCACCGAGCAGTCCGCCGTGGGCCACGCCGTGACCATCAGCCTGCCCCTGCGGGTGAAGGAATTCCACGAAAACGGCTTTCGCGGGCGCGGGGTGTACGGCACCCCCACCGACTGCGTGAAACTGGGCCTGTCCTGCCTGCTGGACAAGAAGCCCGACGTGGTGGTGTCCGGCATCAACGCCGGGGCCAACGTGGGGCCGGACATCCTGTACTCCGGCACCGTGTCCGCCGCCACCGAGGCGGCGCACATGGGCTACCCCGCCCTGGCCGTTTCGTACGATTCGTTCCGCCCGGCCGATCTTTCAGGCCAGGCCGCCCACGCCGCCAGCCTGCTGACCACCGTGGACTGGAAGGCCCTGCCCCCCCGCTGCGTGGTGAACCTGAACTACCCCGCCCTGTCCATGGCCGAGGTGAAGGGCGTGCGCGCCTGCCCCCAGACCCGCGCGGTGTGGAAGGACTGGTACGACCACCGGACGGACCCGCGTGGCGGCTCGTACTGGTGGCTGAACGGCACCATCCCGCCGGAAACCGTGGCCCCCGGCACCGACCGCGCCCTGCTGACGGAAGGCTGGATCACCCTGACCCCGCTGCGCTTCGACTTCACCGACCACGCTGCCATGGACGTGCTGGCCGCCGTGCAAACCACCCCCCAGGCCAGCGGCGGCGAAGTCTAGCGAACGCGCGACGCGCCGGGGTGACAGGGCGACGGGCATCACGCCCGCCATGTCCGCCCCGCCGCACACCGCCGTTCTTCCCGTTCCCCCGGGCTTCACGCATGGACGGGCCGCCTCGCGCGGTCCGTCTTTATTTTTTCCCGGGGTTCGGGTATTATTCCCGCGCCTTCGTTGACAGGCCGTGCCCGCCCCCCTACAGCATGGAAGCATACCCCCCAAGGGCACTTCCGTGACCCTGCCGGGGCGCTACGGACGGGTCTGCACCGACAGCCCCTTCCGAAGGCATGCCCGGTTCGCGCACGCCCCCCGCATCGGCACTACCGGCGGCACGCGACCAACGAACACATTTCCACAGCCGGACCAGCAGGCATCCCGCCCGTCCGGCACCAGCAGGAGGAACCCATGCCGCTGACCGGTCCCAAGCAGATGTTCGAGCGGGCCTACAAGGAAGGATACGCCATCGGCGCCTTCAACGTGAACAACATGGAGATCATCCAGGGCATCATGCAGGCGGCCGGCGAGGAAAAGGCCCCGCTGATCCTCCAGGTTTCCGCCGGGGCGCGCAAGTACGCCGGGCAGAACTACATCGTGAAGCTCATCGAGGCGGCCCTGCTGGACACCGACCTGCCGGTGGTGCTGCACCTGGACCACGGCCAGGACTTCAACATCTGCAAGGACTGCATCGACGGCGGGTTCACTTCGGTCATGTATGACGGCTCGCACCTGCCCTACGAAGAGAACATCGCCGTGACCAAGCAGGTGGTCGAATACGCCCATGCGCGCGGCGTGTGGGTGGAAGCGGAACTGGGCCAACTGGCGGGCGTGGAGGACGAGGTGTCGGCCGAGCATTCGGTGTACACCGACCCCGACCAGGCCGTGGACTTCGTGAAGCGCACCGGGTGCGACTCGCTGGCCATCGCCATCGGCACCAGCCATGGCGCGTACAAGTTCGCGGGCGAGGCCAAGCTGGACTTCGCGCGGCTGGAAAAGATCACCAACATGCTGCCCGGCTACCCGCTGGTGCTGCACGGTGCTTCCAGCGTGCCGCAGGAATTCGTGGACATGGCCAACACCTACGGCGGCAAGGTGGGCGGGGCCAAGGGCGTGCCCGAAGACCTGCTGCGCAAGGCGGCTACCTTCGGCGTGTGCAAGATCAACATCGACACCGACATCCGCCTGGCCATGACCGCCACCATCCGCAAGCATTTCATGGAAAAGCCCTCGGATTTCGACCCCCGCGCGTACCTGAAGCCCGCGCGGGACGCCGTGAAGAACATGGTCCAGCACAAGATTCGCAACGTGCTGGGTTGCTCGAACAAGATCTAACCGTTTTTAGGGGAACGGACTCATGATCAAGCTTGGGATGAACGGGTTCGGCCGCATCGGCCGCTACCTCGTCAGACTGCTGGCCGACACCGACGACCTTGGCGTGGTGGCCATCAACGCCCGCGCCGACAACGCCTCGCTGGCCCGCCTGTTCAAGTACGACTCGTGCCACGGCACCTTCAGGGGCGAAGTGGCCCACGACGACGCCGGGCTCATCGTCAACGGCCGCCACATCGCCGTCACCCGCGAACGCGCGGGCGAATGGAAGTGGAAGGACCTCGGCATCGACATCTCGGTGGAAACCACCGGCACCATCAAGGACCGCGCGGGCCTTGCGCAGCACCTGGCCTGCGGCGCGAAGAAGTCGGTCATCAGCGCCCCGGCCAAGGACGCCGACGTCACCGTGGTCATGGGCGTGAACCATGGCGACTACGACCCGGCCAGGCACGACGTGATCTCCGCCGCCTCGTGCACCACCAACTGTCTGGCCCCGGCCGCCAAGACCATCCACGAGGCGTTCGGCATCAAGCACGGCCTGATGACCACGGTGCACTCGTACACCATGAGCCAGCGCATCCTGGACGGGTCGCACAAGGACCCGCGCCGCGCCCGCGCCGCCGCCCTGTCCATGATCCCCACCACCACAGGGGCGGCCAAGGCCACCACGCTGGTCATCCCCGCGCTGGCGGGCAAGCTGGACGGCATGGCCGTGCGCGTGCCCACCCCCAACGTGTCGCTGGTGGACCTGACCTGCGAACTGGAACGCCCCACCAGCGTGGAAGAGGTGAACGCCCTGCTGAAGGCCGCGGCCGAAGGGCCGCTGCTGGGCAACATGGGCTACACCGAAGAGCCGCTGGTGTCCGTGGACTACATGGGCTCCATCTATGGCGGCGTGGTGGACGCGCTGTGCACCAGCGTCATCGACGGCACCATGCTGAAGCTGATCATCTGGTACGACAACGAAGCGGGCTTCACCAACCAGCTCGTCCGGCTGCTGCGGATGGTCGGCAAGGACCTGTAGGTCCACCGCCGCACCACAAATGAACGCAGACGGCGTCCGCCCCGCTCGGGGTGGACGCCGTTTTCGTTCATGGATGCGCCGCTCAAGGCGACAGTGGACAAGGCGGAATGGCGGAAAAATCAGCGTTCCCGCGTCTCGGCGTTTTCAGCAGCCCCCATGGGCTCCTGAGTCTCGCACCCACCCCGCGTACAGTTCCACGCCGTTACATGCCGACAGCCTTGCAAGACTCCCCAAGGCCGCCTGACCGCCCATGGTCGCAACCGCCGCATCGTAGTCGCCCCATCCGCGATTGTCGGGCGAAAACGAATGCACCAGCATCACCGCCAGCGGCGCGCCGAAGCGACCGGCCTCTATGACGGCGGAAGCCGTGCGATGCAGCAACTGGTAGCGCAGCTTGGCAACATCGGTGCCCAACAGCCCCAGCAGACTCTGGATGTACGCCAGCCGCTTCCGTTTTCCCGCCGAGGCGTCGCGCAGCCATGCCTCCACCGTCTCCCCGAATGGCTCGCGGACCTTGCCCTCCACCATCACCGTCGCCAGCCGACCATCCAGCCGCGCCAGCACGAAGAGGTCGTTCTGCGATGCCCGGCCATGCGGCAGGGGCACGCGGTGTTCGGGGATGCCGAGCAAAAGGTCTGCATCGGTGAAGGTCGTGCTCAGGCAGGCTTCCACTGGCGGGGGAAACCCCCGCGCGGCCTCCCAGGCTTGCGCCAGTTCCCGCGCGGAATGCCCGGCACGCCAGTGGCGCTCCGGCGAGGCCAGCAGGGCCTTCCAGCTCTCCGGGCCGCTGGTGGGTACGTACAGCATGCCATCCCCATCGGGGCGACGATCAGCACTCCACCACGCTGACCGCGAGCCCGCCGGATGATGTTTCCTTGAACTTGGCGTTCATGTCGCGCCCTATCTCGGCCATGGCCGCGATGACGCTGTCCAGGGTCACCCGGTGGTGGCGCGGGTCTTCGCAGGTGGCCAGCAGGCAGGCGTTGTAGGCCTTCACCGCGCCTACGGCGTTGCGTTCTATGCAGGGAATCTGCACGAAGCCGCCCACCGGGTCGCAGGTAAGGCCAAGGTGGTGTTCCAGCGCGATTTCCGCCGCGTTCTCCACCACATGCACCGGGTTGCCGCGCGCGTGGGCCAGCATGGCGGCGGCCATGGCCGATGCCACGCCCACTTCCCCCTGGCAGCCCATCTCGGCTCCGGCGATGCCCGCGTTGTGCTTGGCCAGAAAGCCCACGGCGGCGGAGGCCAGCACCCCTTCGCGCACGGCCCGGTCGCCTATGGCCAGGTCGTGGCGCATGGCGTAGAGCAGCGCGGGCATCACCCCGGCCGCGCCGCAGGTGGGCGCGGTGACGATGACCCCGCCCGCCGCGTTTTCCTCGGCGGCGGCGAAGGCATAGGCGTTCAGCCGCCCCAGGAAGGAATCCACCGCGTTGGGCAGACGCTGGGCGCGCATGAGCAGCACGCGGGCCTTGCGGTGCACCCCCAGGGTGCCGGGCAGCGGCCCGCCGTCTTCTATGCCGCGCCGCACGCTGGCCTCCATCAGTTCGATGATGGCGGCAAGGCGGTCCAGAATGGCGGCGCGGCCCATGCCGGTGACCGCCATCTCGTTTTCCAGGATAAGTTCGTGGATGGTCAGGCCGGTTTCCACCAGCCGGGCGCGCAGTTGGGCCATGCTGCGGTAAGGATGCACGGGCCGTCCGCGCTCCTCGGGCTGCCAGCCCTTCCACTGGATGAACCCGCCGCCCACGGAATAGTATTCCCGTTCGCACAGCACCGCGCCGTCAGCGTCCAACAGTTCCATGACCAGCGTGTTGCTGAAGGGATGGGCATGCTGCACGGCATCGCGCTGCACCGTGCTTTCCGACAGCACCAGGGCGGCGGGGCCCAGGCGCAGGGTGCGTTCGCCTTCCGGCAACGCGGGCAGCGATTCCAGCAGGCCCGGCGGGCAGGTGGCGGGCCGATGCCCCAGCAGCCCAGCCAGCACCGCGCCGGTGGTGCCGTGCCCCACGCCCGTGGCGCTCAGCGAGCCGAACAGGCGCACCCGGATGCCCGCCGCGCGGGCCAGCACCGAGGCAGGCAACGCGCCGCACAGCGAGCGAAAGTCGTGCCCGGCCTTCATGGGGCCGATGGTATGGGAACTGGACGGGCCGGGACCGGCCTCGAACATGTCGAACAGCGACGTTTCTATGGTGGCGACCAAAGGCTGCATTCCTACTCCCGGCTGTCGTGGAAAAAGGCGGTCCATTCCAGCGCGCCCGCATAGGCCATGGCCAGATCGGCCTGGGTCAGGCCCATAGCCGTCCCGCTGGCCAGCACCTCGTCCCAGCGGCCCCGTTCGTAGTGTTCCATCAGTTCCAGCCACGGCGCGTAGGGGCCGGAGTGCTCGGTCAGGGCCTCGGCCAGATCGTCCACCAGCGGCAACGAACGCAGCAACTCGGCCAGCGGCAGGCACAGCAAGGGTTCCAGCAGCGAGAACAGCCCCAGCATGAACAGCGAACCCGACGGCACGGCGGAGGGCTGGCCCTGCCCGGCCGCGCGCACGGCGGCGCGGGACGCGCACAGTTCCAGGAACTTGGCGCGCAGGGCCGAAACGGCAATGAGCTCGCGCGCGATGGGCCCGGTGTCGAATTCCGAAAGCACGGTGACGCACAGCCACTGCACCAGGTTGCGGGTGCCCAGCAGCGAAATGCCGTGCTGGATGGAAGTGACCTTCACCGGCAGCCCGAAATGCACGGAATTGATGTAGCGCAACAGCTTGTACGAAAGGGCAGCGTCCGATCGCACGACTTCGGTGGCGGCCTTGATGTTCATGTCATCGCGCGCAAGGGTGGCCAGAAGGCGCATCTTGGCGGCCTGCGAACTGTCCAGCCGCCTGCCGTGCACCAGTTCCGGCCTGCTGAAGAAGAACCCCTGGAACAGCGAGAAGCCCAACGCCTCGCACTGGCGGTGGGTGGCGAGGTCCTCCACCTTTTCCGCCAGCAGCAGACACGGGCGCGAGCGCAGCGCGGCCACGTCGCGCGCAAGGTCCGCCAGAGGGCGGCCCAGCACGTCGAACTTGACGATGTCCGCGAGGTCGAGCAGCCCTTCCAGGCCGGGCTGTCCGGCGTAGTCGTCCACCACGATCAGGTAGCCCTCGTCCTTGAGCGCGGACAGCGCCTGCACCACCGGCACGCTGGCGGGCACCGTCTCCAGCACCTCCACCCCGCAGACGTCGGCGGGCAGGATGCGCGGCGTACCGGCCAGCAGCATGTCCGCCGCGAAATTCACCAGCAGGCGCTGCCCCCCGCCCAGGGAAGGCCGGACCATGGCGAAGCCGTCCGCGATGACCGATGCGGTGGCCACGCTGGCGTCCACGTCCATTGCGCAGCATTCGGGGGAATCGGGGTTGCGGAACAGCAGTTCGTACCCCCACACGTCGCCCGCCGCGTCGAACACGGGCTGCCGGGCCACCAGCAACGATGGGGCGCACTCCGCGTCCGGGACGCCCGGTGCGTTCGGGGTTTCCGACGCGCCTTCGTCCGCCGTCCCCGCCTGGACGGAGAAAGCCTGGGCATCATCACCCGCAAGGCCAAGCAACGACCGCATACGCCTGAGCATGAGTGAAATCCCTTCCCTCCCCCACGGAGGTTCCCCCTACCCCGCACCGACCGGCACGGCGCCCTGCGGGCCTCCGCAAGGTCGTGGCGGACTTTATTCGGTATGCCGCATGTCGGTCAACAAGGCGATACCGCTTGGCGCACGCGGCCCGCAGCGGGTACGGCGGCGTCAGCGGCGCTTGCCGCGCGGCTTGCCGGGGGCGGCACCGGGCGATTTGTCGGCTGGCCTGGTGGTCGATCTGCCCGCCGGTTCGCCCCTAGCGCCCCCCTCCGGCCCGGTCTCCTTCGGCCCGTCCAGCCGCAGCGTTTCCTCCAGCCCCGCGTCCGGCGCCACGGCAAGCGAACGCGCCACCGCATCCACCCGCACCGCACCGGCGGGGGCCCCCTTCACGGCGCGCACGTCGCACACCAGCGCCACCATGATCCGGGCGCGGGCGGCGGCGCGCTGCCAGCTTTTCACCGCCACCAGCGCAGCGGCCTCGGCCAGGGTGCGTTCCGGCACCTCGTGGGCCGGGTGGTCGCGCCGGATGATCAGGTGCGCGCTGGGGCCGTCTTCCGCATGCAGCCACCAATCGAAGGGCGAGGCAATGCGCAGCAGCTCGGCGTTGCCTGCGGCGCAACGGCCCCGCAGCAGCAGAAAGCCGTCCGAACTGCGAAAGCGCTGCACGTCGCTGCCGGTTCCGGGGGCAGGGCGCTGTCTGCGCGAACCGGGGCCGCCCTTGGCCGGGGGCGCGGGCACGAAGCGGGCCTGATGCGGCGGTAACCCTTCACCGGGGGGCATGGCGGCGGACTGTTCGGCCACGGCCAGGGCGCGGGCCACCTCGGCCCGACGGCGATCCAGAATGGCGAGGCCGCGCGCGCCACGGTCGGAGCGGTGAAACATGGCGGCCATGTTCTCGCGCACGGTCAGCAACGGGTCGAGGGGGATGGTGCGCGGGGGCGAGGCGATTTGGCCGGGCGCGTCATCCCTCGGCATTTCGGGCCTCGGCATTTCGGGCACCACCACTTCGGGCAGACGCGCGTCCGGGGCGAAGCGGTACAGCACGCCCTGCAAGGCCACGGCGTCGGCCCGCTGGTCCAGCAGGTCGCGCAGGCGGCGCTCCTCGTCGTCCAGCTTGGCCAGCAGGCGACGCAAGCGTTTGGCCTCGGCCTTGAACGGCGCGGCGGCCTCCGTTCTGGCGGCATCGGCAAGCCCGGTGAACGCGGCGGCCTCGCCCAGGATGGCGGCCGCGTCCAGGGCGGATTCATGCACCTCTTCCGCGCGGTTGCCGCGCAGGGATGCGGGCAGGGGCCACGCGGAAAGCTCGTCCGGCTCGCCGGGACCCGTCCCGCCGTCGGCGGCGGGCTGGCGGTACAGGAACACGTCGCCCTCGCCGGAGTCCAGGTCCACCAGCAGGGCGCAGGCGTCGAGCACGCCGTCTTCCGATGCTGCCGGAAGCTCCGCCCCGCTTGCATCGTCCTGCCCCGGCCCCACGAGGGCGGCCAGCGTGCGCCGCAGCGCCGGGGTCAGCACCGGGTTCGCGCCGGTGCTGCCGCCCGCGCACAGCGTACGCAACGCGTCCCGCGCATCCTCCAGGTACGTTGGCGACTGCAAGGACGGCGGCAGGTGCGGCCAGTCCGGTTCCGCGCCGAAATCAGGGGGCAGGACATCCACGAGGTGCATGCCTTCGCGCAGGTCCAGCAGCACCAGCGTGCCCTGCCCGGCTGCCCCTCCGGTCCCGGCGGCCATGCGCAGGGCCAGCCTGCGGCGCGGCCAATCGCACCCCGCCCATTCCACGCGCCGCCCGGCCAGATGCTTGCGCAGCAGCATCACCCGCGCGTCGGGCCGGGCCGGGTTGGGCGGCTTGTGCGCGGCCAGGTACAGCAGCGGCGCGCGCCGCCCGTGGCGCAGCACCAGCACCTGCTTGCGCCCGGCGGCGAAGATGGTGAGGGAAAGGATGTCCGGCGCGGGCGCGTGGATCTTTTCGATGCGGCACCCGGCAAGCAGCGGGACCAGTGCCCGGCAGACTCGGCGGAACAGATGGGCGTCCATGGCAGGGTCCAAACGAAAGGATGGCGAAAGGGATGGCCAAGGGGAAGGCGGCGGGACAGTAGGCCCTGCAAGGGGGACGGAAGCGGGCGTGCCCCCGCGCGGAACCCGCACAACGCGCCCGAAGCGGTGAACGCGACTGGCACGGCAGGCGCGACTGGCACGCCCGGTGTGGCGAACGCGACGGATACGGCTGGCACGGCCGAAACGACTGAAACGACCGGCCCCGACAGCGCGACATCCGCGCCAGGTGCTCCAAGAAAAAACGGCCCCTCATCCCGGAAGGGCTGAGGGGCCGCTGGTGGCTTCTAATCGCCTCGGACGCGCTCGTCGTCTTCCTGCTTGCTCTTGCAGTTGATGCACAGCTTGGTCACGGGACGCGCCTTCAGGCGCGGCACGCCGATCTCCTCGCCGCAATCGTCGCAGATGCCGAAGGACCCGTCCTCGATGCGGCCCAGCGCCGCCTGAATCTTCTTGATCAACCGGCGTTCGCGGTCGCGGATGCGCAGGGTGAAGGCGCGGTCCGACTCCATGGTGGCGCGGTCCGCCGGGTCGGCGAAGACCTCGTTGTTATCCGTCATGTCTTCCAGCGTCAGGTCGCCCTTCTGCGTGGCCTCTTCCAGCATCTGGGTCAACAGTTCGCGGAAGTACTCGATATCCTTCTGGTCCATGGGGAACCTCCTCGCGGTACGCAGCGCGCCGCCGAAAAACGGCACGCGTGCCGGGTGGGGCTGTCGCTTGCAAGGCAACTGCCATAAATCATCCGGACGATAAAAGTAAAGGGGCCAGGGGTGATTTCCGCCCCCGGAAGTCGGTGGGTGACGAGCCAAGACGTTGGTGGCCGCCGACTGACCGCCTAAAAGCCACGGATGGCGCGGAACGAAGGAGGAGGAGCGGAACCCGTTCCTGAAACGGAGCCCGGATTCTGGAGGCGCGCCGAAAGGTCTGCCAGGCGGCGGGCGCATCCCACCACCGACTCGGTGCCAGGCAGACCAGAATCGACCCGCCCCCGCGCCGCCGCACTTTCTCCGGCCGCAAACCCGCACCAGGCAACATCTTGCGGGAAGCGGTCGATATTTTGCGAGAACCCTGCTTGACAGGGAGCGGGGCTGTGACGTAGAAGGCTCTCCTCGTTGAGCGGGAGTAACTCAGTGGTAGAGTGCAACCTTGCCAAGGTTGAAGTCGCGGGTTCAAATCCCGTCTCCCGCTCCAACGAAACCGATGAGGCGGCATAGCCAAGTGGTAAGGCAGAGGTCTGCAAAACCTCCATTCTCCGGTTCAAATCCGGATGCCGCCTCCAGCATCGGTGCGGGAGTAACTCAGTGGTAGAGTGCAACCTTGCCAAGGTTGAAGTCGCGGGTTCAAATCCCGTCTCCCGCTCCACCGTCTTCTTCGGGCACGCCACGCAAAGCGGCAAACCCTAGCGATACCCCACCATTAGCGGGAATAACTCAACGGTAGAGTGTCAGCTTCCCAAGCTGAAGGTTGCGGGTTCAAATCCCGTTTCCCGCTCCAGAAATCATAGCCCCCGTGCTCCGCATGGGGGCTTCTTGCTGTCCGAAACGTCGAAACAGGCCATCCGGCGCGCCTTGCGGCTAGCCTCGCACGGATTCCGCCAGCCCGCGCATGAACGTGGCCACCTTGACCACGGGGGTGAAGGAAGGGGCAATGCCATGCCGTGCGGCCAATGCTTCCGGCCGCGCGTAGGACAACATGGCGACACCATCGACCTCATGCACCAGCATGCGTAGGGGCAGGTCCATGGCAATGGTCGGCGCTTCGAGCATCAGCAGCGTGCCCACGGCGGGGTTGCCGAAGATGACCACCCGCGTGGCTGGCATGCGCAGACCGGCTTCCTCCGAGTTGGCCTCGTGATCCACGGTGCAGAACACGGGTACGTTCATGTTGCCCAGCGCACCCAGCAGCCGTTCCCAAACCTCGTCCACGGTTCCCTGGCAGACCAGATGAACCAGCCCCTCGCCCTTGGTGCTTTCCATGCTCTCGTCCTCCCGTTACGGCGTTACGCGCCGGACAGCCCCGACCTGACGGCAGCGATGGCCGAATTCTGTCCCCGCCCGGCTTACCGCCCCATTGTGATGGAGCTTATCCAGTCTACGCCTTTTCTCCGCGCGCGTCGAAACGCCAGGCAGCGCCTCCACGCGGCCTGGCAATTGCCGTCACGTTGCAGGAACTGCAAGAGGAGTCGTTCCGCAAAAACTTTCCCCCGCAATCTTGTTGACAACCCCCCGCCAAAAAGGGTAGCTCTCCCTCCGCACGAGGGAACGGCGGCTTCGCCCCGCTCCGCGTGCCGCCCGAAAGGGCGGGAGTAACTCAGTGGTAGAGTGCAACCTTGCCAAGGTTGAAGTCGCGGGTTCAAATCCCGTCTCCCGCTCCAAAATTTCGCCCCGCAGGGGCACGGAAGGCCGCCGCAGGGCGGCTTTCGTCGTTTTTGACGGCGGCAAGGCACCATTGGGAAGGCGTGCCGCCCCAACCGTTCCGGTGCACCCGCATCCTCCCGGCCCGCCCCCTTCTGCCGCCGGACCTGCCCCGGCCATGGCCGCCATCCCCGGCCCTTCCCTCTGTCGCCCGCCAGTGCATCGCCATCCTGCCACTGCGGCCCCATCCGCGCCCCCCCCACGAGCATCCACCGCCTCCCGCAAAGCAGTTGCTCACCGGCGCTCCACGGCATATGCCGTATCCATCATCTCCAGCCGCAGGACGCCACATGTCACGCCTTGCCCTTCGCCTTGCCACCCCGGAAGACGCCGCCGCCGTGACCGCCGTGTTCCACACGGCCATCCACGGCAAGGCGGCGCGCAGCTACGACGCGGAGCAACTGGCCGCGTGGTGCGCGGGGCGCGACGAGGCGCAGTTCCGGCGCGACCTTGCGCGGGGCATGAACCCGTTTCTGGTGGCCGAAGCGGTGACCGGCGGCGGCCCGGCGGCCAGCCTCGCCCGTATCGTCGGCTTCGGCGCGCTGCGCGGTGACGAGGTGGCCTACCTGTATGCCGCGCCGCAGGCCCCGCCCGGCACCGGCGGCGCGCTGCTGCGCGAACTGGAGCGCCGGGCGGTGGAGCAGGGCTGGCCGGAACTGCGCCTGACCGCCTCGCTCAACGCCCTTGATTTCTACAAGGAGCACGGCTACCGCGAACTGCGCCGGGACATCCGGGCAATGTCGGTGGATGGCGGCTTCGTGCGGCTGGTGGCGGTGGAGATGCGCAAGCGGCTCGAAAACAATGACATGCCTGTGCGAAGTGCGGGCAAGGACGCGCAAGAGCGGCTCGCTGCTGATGCCGCCTCGCGGCCGTCCCCGGCGCAGGCAACGACGCGGCCCCCAGATCGGCCCCCAGATCGGCCGGACCAGGAAACCGACGCCGCACCCGCCGAATAGTCCATCCGGCGTCCCGCGCGCGTACCGCGCGCCTGTGCCCCGCCGACGCCGCTCGCAAGCGCGTGCTTACCCTTGCCTCGCTTGCGCTGCCCGCCCGCTTGAGGCATGAACTCCGGACGCGCCACCGTTCGCTGCCCTTGCGGCCACCGGCATCCGGACCTTACCGGATGTTCGTGCCCGGCCCTGCCCCGGCGTGCCCCACGGCAACCGGCCTTGGCAGTCGCGAGATCGCACCAGACCACACCTGCTTGGAAAGGACAGAGCATGACCGCACAACCGGAAACCCCGGCACACGATATGACCGCATCGCCGAACGCCTCTCCGGACGCGCACGCCGCAGAGCTGGAACGCCTGCTGGCCACGGCGCGCGAACGCTACGAGGTGGGCTTCGAAACCCTCACCGTGGACGACGCGCCCCTGGAAATCCTGCAAATCCGCAACATGACCGGCCACCTCGACCGGCTCATCGCCGCCAACGCCATCAAGGATCCGCTGCGCGACCTGCCCCTGTGGGCCAAGATATGGCCCGCCTCGTTCCTGCTGGGGCGCTTTCTGCGCAAGCTGGACCCGGCGGGCAAGAGCCTGCTGGAAGTCGGCGCGGGCTGCGGCGTCACCGGCCTCATCGCCGCGCGGTACGGCTTTGCCCGCGTGACCATCACCGACGTGAACGACGACGCCCTGCTCTTCGCGCGCATCAACGTGCTGCGCAACGGCCTGGCCGACCGGGTGGAGGTGCGCCGCTGCGACATCACCGCTGCGCGGCTGGACACCCGCTACGACGTCATCGCCGGTGCCGAGATCCTGTATCTGGAAGACCTGCACCGCCCGCTGGCCAAGTTCCTGGCCCGGCACGTGGCCGCAGGCGGGCAGGCCATGCTGTGCACCGACAAGCGCCGCAAGGCCGCGCACTTCCTGAAGCTGGCCGGGCGCGACTTCGACGTGGCCGAGCAGCCCGTGGGCATCAAGTCCACCGGCGACGACGGGCAGGAGGAACGCCGCCTGTTCCTGGTGCACCGGCTCACCCCCAAGCGCTCCGGCGCGGCCCCCGGGGCCACGGCGTAACGCCCCGGCCCGGTCCCTGCCCGAAGCTCCGGGCCATCCCCGATCCTGACGGACCACGGCCGCTTCCGCCCGCCGGACATGCCGCCCCATATCATCACAAGACCATCACGGACCTGCGCATGATCAAGCTCTCCCCCTGCCCCAAGGGCTATACCAAGGATCAGGACAAGGCCACCTCTCCGGTGGAAACCGTACGCCGCGTGCGCGAACGCCTTGCCAGCCTCGACGTGGACATCCTTGCCGAAACCCGCCGCGTGGACGTGGACCGGCTGGGCATTCCCGTGTTTCTCAGCATGTGCGGGGCCGACGCCAAGCGCGTCATGCCCACCCGCAAGCAGATGGGCAAGGGCGCGTCGGTGGAGCAGGCAGAGGCATCGGCCCTGATGGAACTGATGGAGCGCTACAGCTTCTTCACCTTCTGGCGCGACATGCCCGGCATGGTCGAGGCCACCTGGAGCGAGGCGCGGGCCCGCTTCGGCGACGCCCTGCTGCCCGTGCAGGAAATCGCCAAGTCGGTGCACGACCCCATCGCGCCGGAGCTCGCCGTGCGCGCGCTGGACCTGATCCGCTGGAAATTCTTCCCGGCCACGATCATCCCGCGCGAGGGCAGCGAAGGCCGCGAGGTGTGGCTGCCGCTGGACTGGTTCAAGAAGCTGGGCGAATTCAACGGTTCGTCGGCGGGCAACACCGAGGAGGAATCCATCCTCCAGGGCGCGTGCGAGCTGGTGGAGCGCCACGTGTGCTGCGTCATCGACCAGACCATGCCCGAACTGCCCACCATCGACATTTCCCCCGCAGGCTCCGGCGACGACGCCGTGCTGCGCGACCTGCTTGACCGCTTTGCCCGCCACGGCGTGCAGGTGGTGCTGAAGGATTTTTCCCTGGGCCTGCCCGTGCCCACCGTGGGCGCGGTGGCCTGGGACCCGGCCACCTTCCCGGCCCGCTCGGAAATCGTGTACACCGCAGGCACCGCCGCCACCCCGGTCAAGGCCGCCGTGCGCGCCCTGACCGAAATCGCCCAACTCGCCGGGGATTTCATCACCGGGGCCTGCTACGAGGCATCCGGCCTGCCCAAGTACGAACGGCTGGAAGACATCGAATGGCTGCGGCGCGGCCCCGTGGTGCCGCTGTCCTCGCTGCCCAGCGTGGAATCGGACGACATCCTGCGCGAGCTGACCACCCTTTCCGACGGCCTCGCGCAGCAGGGCTACTCCCTGCTGTCCATCTCCACGAAGAACCCGGCCGTGGGCGTGCCCACCCATTACAACATCGTGCCGGGGTTCCGCTTTCGCGAACGGGACAAGAACGCCTCCATCGGTCTTTTCGTCGGCCGCATCCTGAGCGAGGAGGCTGACGCCGAAACCGCCCTGCAAGGCCTTGAGGTGCTGGAGGAACTGTACCCCGGCGCGCACTTCGTGCCGTTTTTCCGGGGCATGCTGGCCCTGCGCGGCGAAGCCATGGACGAGGCGCGCCAGTGGTTCGAGATCAGCGAACCCCTGCAGCCCGATGCCGACTCGCGCGGCCTTGCCGCCTTCTACGCCGCCTACGTGCACACCCTGGCCCAGGACTGGGCCGCCGCCCTGCCCGGCCTGGACCGCGCCGTGGCCGCCTGCCCCGAAATGAAGGAATATTTCAACCTGCGCGGCGTGTGCCACTTCAAGCTGGGCGACTACACCCGGGCCGCCGCCAACTTCGAAAGCGTGCTGCGCCTGGACAAGGGCTCGGTCATCGACCTCGCCAACCTGGGCCTGTGCCACAAGTTCCTCGGCGATGCCGACACCGCCGCGCACCTGCTGGAAGCCGCCCTGGAAATCGATCCCTCCCTCGACTTCGCCCGCACCCATCTTGCGGAATTGCAGGCCCAAGCAGGGTAGAGATGCGGGAAAAGTACAAAGAAGTAACCGGGGGAAGGAACCTTTTAAAAAAGGTTCCTTCCCCCGGACCCCCATCCTCCCAAACTTTTTAATTGGGGTAGGGCTGGTCACAACAACACGCAAACATAGCCAGAACATTACGAGGATGGGGAGAAGGCGTATCGCCTTCTCCCCATCTTTTCTTTCCCTTGAAGGGGTGCAGGGGACGGCAGCCGTTATGCGCGTCTTCGAGCATTACGGATGGCGATCGCAACGCGCACCGTCCCCTGCCCGCCGGAGGCTTACAAAAAAACCACTCCGCTACGCCCCAGGCCCACCGGCCTGCTGGTCGCGTTCGCGGATTTCGGCGCGCTTGATCTTGCCGCTGATGGTCTTGGGCAGTTCCGCCACGTAGTCGATGATGCGCGGGTACTTGTACGGCGCGGTCACCTTCTTCACGTGGTCCTGAAGCTCCTTGGTCAACGCCTCCGAGGCGGTATAGCCAGCGGCCAGCACCACGGTGGCCTTTACGGCCTGTCCGCGCAGCGGGTCGGGCACGCCGGTCACGGCGGCTTCCACCACGGCGGGGTGGGCCACCAGGGCGCTTTCCACCTCGAACGGTCCGATGCGGTAGCCGGAGCTCTTGATCAGGTCATCCACGCGGCCCAGGAACCAGTAGTAGCCGTCTTCGTCCATCCAGGCCTTGTCGCCGGTGTGGTAGTAGCCGCCGAACAGGACCGAGGCGGTCTTTTCCGGCTCTTCGAGATAGCCGCGGAACAGCCCCACGGGCAGCCCCTCGGCCACGCGCACGCAGATTTCGCCTTCCTCGCCGGGGGGGCAGATGTTGCCCGCGGCGTCCTTGAGCACCACGTCCCAGCCGGGCATGGGGCGGCCGATGGAGCCGGGCTTGGGCTCCATGCACGGCAGCGTGGCGATCTGCAGCGTGGTTTCGGTCTGGCCGTACCCCTCGTGGATGGGAAGCCCGGTGGCGGCCTTCCAGTCGTGGAACACGCTGTCGTTCAGCAGTTCGCCCGCCGTGGTGCAATGGCGCAGCTTCGAGAGGTCGAAGGCGGACAGGTCCTGCCGGACCAGAAAGCGGTACACGGTGGGCGGCGCGCAAAAGGTGGTCACGGCGTGGTCGGCCAGCACGCCCAGCAGGGCCGCCGGGTCGAACTTGCCCCGGAAGTCGTAGACGAACACCGAGGCCCCGGCCATCCACTGGCCGTAGAACTTGCCCCACACCGCCTTGCCCCACCCGGTGTCGGCCAGGGTCAGGTGCAGGTCGCTGGGCACCAGGTCGTGCCAGTACATGCCGGTCAGCAGGTGGCCCAGCGGGTAGGTGTGCACGTGCTCCACCATCTTGGGCATGCCCGTGGTGCCGGACGAGAAGAAGATCAGCAGCGGGTCTTCACCGCCCGCGAATTCCAGCGGACTTTCCGGACGGGGGAACTTCGCCTCGGCCGGGGTGAAGATGGTGTCGTAGTCCACCCAGCCGCGCGGCAGCGCATCGCCCCCCACCTGCACGCATACGGCAAGGCCGGGACAGTCGGGCCGGGCGGCCTCCACGCGGTCGGTGATGGAGTGGTCGACGATGAGACACTTGGTCTTGGCGCGCTCCACGCGGAACACGATGTCCTTGGGGGTGAGCTGCGCCGGGGCGGGAATGGCCACCGCGCCCAGCCGGTGCAGGGCCAGCATGGACACCCAGAACTCGATGCGCCGGTACAGCACCAGCATCACCCGGTCGCCCTTGCGGATGCCCTGCAAGCGCAGCGCGTTGGCCAGCTTGGCGGAGGCCTCGGCCATCCACGCGAAGGTGTAGTCACGCCGCACGCCCGCATCGTCCACGTGGGCGACGCACAACCGTTCGGGGTCGGCCGCCGCGATGCGGTCCAGCACGTCGAACGCGAAGTTGAAGGTGTCCGGGGCGTCGTTACTGAATTTGGCGCAGAATTCCTTGTAATCCCTGGCGGTGAATTTGGTCGTGTAGGTCATGGGTACATCCCTGCGAAGCAATCCCTTGCGGGCTTGTTGACTGATGGCGTGTACGGCGCGCCCCATTTTGGCGGTGGGGGCGTTTCCTGCGGCGTGACAGCGGGTTTGGCCCGAAGGGCTTGTTTTCCTGCCGGAAAACAAGCCCTAGCTAATCACGTCCAGAAATACCGCGTCCGCGCCGTCAAGGCCGCGCAAGGCGTGCGGGATGCGCGAACTGAAGTACAGACTGTCGCCCGCGGCCAGCACGTGGCGCGCGTCGTTCAGCCATATCTCCAGGCGGCCTTCCAGGATGTAGATGAATTCCTGGCCGCGATGGTAGTTGAACACCAGGTCCTTTTCTTCCTTGGGCGGCACGCGCACCAGAAACGGCTCCATGCGCCGGCTGGTGAAGCGCGAGGCCAGGTTCCAGTAGTCGTAGTCCTTGCGGCGTTGCACCGAAAGGCCCTCGCCCTTGCGCACCAGGCTGTACCCGTGCAGGTGGGCGTCGCCGCCGGAAATGAGGGCCGTCAGGTCCACCCCGCACTCGCGGGCCACGTCGGTGAGAAAGCTCACCGGAATCTCCACCTCGCCGCTTTCGAAGCGGGCAACCTCGGCGGCGGTGACACCCACCTTGTCCGCCAGTTCCTGCTGCGAGAAGCCACAGGCGTCGCGCAGCCCGGCCAGGCGTGGCGCGATTTCCTTGTAGGGCGGTTGCTGCATCGTCCGGTCCTCCTGTTGTGCTACAGCGCCCCCGCATCGTGCAGTGGCGCTCTCCATCGCTGGGGGAAGCATTGCGATACCCCAGCGTGCCGTAAATGAAAAGCCTGTGAGGCCGAAGGCATCCGAGCGCCGCGTCCGTTGGTCTGCCTGCTCGCGGGACTGCTCGGGGGGGGCCGCTCGGGGGCGCGAAAAAAAGCGGCGCGGACCGGGGAGGCCCGCGCCGCCGTGATGGCATGCGCCCTGCCGACCGCATGCGCGGCGGCCCCCCCATGGTCAGGGGTAGGTAATTCGACCGTTGCGCTCGATGAGCGACAGGGTGTTGGACACCTGGCGGCCCAAGGGCGTTTCGCGGCTCATCTCGCGCTCAATGGAGGTGATGCCCTTCAGCACCGTGGAATGGCGGCGGCTGAAGCGGTCGCCAATCTCCTTCAGCGAAAGTTCGGTGTGCTTGCGGGCAAGGTAGAACACGGAGTTGCGGGCAACCACGTATTCGCGCTTGCGGCTGCGCGAATTGAGCTGCTGCGGCGAAATGCCGAAGCCTTCGCACACCTTGCGCACGATGCCCTCGAAGTCCATGACCACTTCCTGCTGGGCGTAGTGGCCAAGCACTTCCCAGGCCATCTCCATGGAAATCTGCCGGTTCAGCAGCTTGGCCTTCAGCACCAGGTTGTGCAGGCAGCTTTCGATCTGGCGCACGTCCGAGCGGATGCGGTCGGCCAGAAGGTCGGTGACGTTGTCGGGCAGCATCACCTGGTGCAGGCGCGCCTTCTCGCACAGGATGCGGCGGCGCGTTTCGAAGCCGGGCTTGTCGATGTGGGCGAGAAAGCCGGAGCAGAACCGGGACACCAGCTGGGTGTCCAGGTTCTTGAGGTCGCGCGGGGCGAAGGAGCTGGAAAGCACCACGCGGCTGCCGCGCGACTTCAGGGCCTTCACCGTGGCCAGCACCTCGTCCTGCATGCGTTCCTTGCCTTGCAGGAAATGCACGTCTTCCAGCAGCAGCACGTCCACGTCGCGGTAGCGGGCCTTGAAGCGGTCCACCTCGCGCGCCTTCAGGGCGGCGATGAGCCGGGTGGCGAATTCCTCCGCCGTCAGGTACTCCACGCGCGGCGCGGCGCGGTTGCTGACGCCGCACAGGGCGTGGCCCACGGCCTGCATCAGGTGCGTCTTGCCAAGGCCCGGCCCGGAACTGAGGAACAGCGTGTCGGCCGAAAGGCTCTCGCGGCTGATGCCGCGCGAGGCCGCGTAGGCCAGTTCGTTGTTGGGCCCCACCACGAACGAGTCGAACGAGAAGCGCCAGTTCAGGGCGCGGGTGGAGGCAGGCATGTCCAGCGGCAGACCCAGCTGCGAGGGATGGGCAGCGCCGGACGCGGTGCGCGCGGCCACGGCCTGCGCGGCGTGGGCGACATGCACGGCGGGGGCGGCGAGCGGCGCTTCATCGTGCGCCCCGGCATCGGCCACCGTGCCCGCTGCGGGCGCATCCGCCCTGCCCGTGCGCAACGGGCGTGGCGCGGCGCCCGGCGCCGCGGCGTCCACCACCACGGTGGGCGCGCTGCCGAGCACGGCTGTGGCCGCCTGCACGATGTCATCCAGCAGCCGGTCGCGGACCCAGGCCGCAACGAATTCGTTGGGAGCCACCAGTCGCAGCACGTCGTCCCGGACCTCTGCCGCCAACGGCGAGATCCAGACCTTGAAGAGCCCCGGGTTGAGACTCTTTTCTAGAATATTCTGAATTTGGCCCCAAATTGAAATCATGGTGCTTGGTTTACGGAGTTCATGGCTGGCTTGCAACGGAGAAAAAGCGCCTGTCGTCATACGGAACCCGCGCCCTGTTTCCCAAGACATCTTCTGGCGCAATACGCTGTAATCACAGAATCTAACCTTTCGATGGCGTCATTCCGCCCTTTTCGGGATACCTTGGCTGGCAAGACTTTCCACAGCTGGAAGCCATGGTTTTTCACATCAATCAAAAAACTTTTCCACAGGTACTTTTTTGATTTTCGCCCAAAAATTGCCCGTGCATCAATTTTTTTTCACCATGTCACTCCCCGCGTGAAACAAAGCAGGCCCAAAAGTGCCTCGCGTAACCTCGCAGGCACGCACAACGCCACGCCGCCGCCAAGGAACATGGCATAGGCCCGACGGTGCGGCGGGAAACAACCTTGCTTCGGGCCCAACGCCCCGTCCTGGATTGTCCTGATTTTTCCTTATGTTGGAACAAGACGCGCCAACACGGTGCGATTCCGCCCAACACGGAGAAACAGCACGGGCGCATGCGGCGGCGCAATGCCACTTCGTGCGCTTGCGCACGATCAGCCGGGCTGGCGCAGGGGATACCGACCGCAGGTGAACCGTTCGCCTTCGGGGCAGTAGCCCAGCCGCTCGCACTTGGCCCCGGCCACCGCGAACAGTTCCGGCAGCACGCCCCGGCACAGGGCCAGCATGGCGTCGGCCATGGCCCGTATCTCCCACTGGGCGCGCATGCAGCAGCGGTGCTCGAAGAAATTCAGCAGGCTGCGACAGTTCATGGTCAGCACGATGCGCGTCTCCGCCGCCTGGGGCAGCACGAACCGGGCATCCTCATTGGACTTGGCTCCGGTCCGGCCATCGGCCTCCAGCAGGGCCTTGATGTCGCGGTAGGCATCGCCGATTTCGGCCATGCATTGCTCGAAGCGGGCCAAGGCTTGCGGGTTGCGGGCGATGGCCGGGGGCAGCACGTAGTCGAAGTTGCTGCCGTCCACGTAGCGCTGGCTCTGCTGCGAGTACGAGGCGATGCGGTGGCGCACCAGCTGGTGGGTCAGCGCGCGGGACACCCCTTCCGCCGCGAAAGTGAAGCTGACGTGCTCCACCGGGCTGGCATGCCCCGACTCCATCACCGAGGCCACGAACTGGGCCTGCTTCTCGCGCGCGATCTCGCCGGACAGCAGGCGCGGCCACATGTCGGCCACGAACCCGGAATGATAGCACTGGCGAAAGGCGGCATAGATGAGCGAGAGCGGTTCTGGGGTATGGGTCAGCAGTTCGACCCGCAGCGTCGTCTTGGGCATGGAGGTTCCGTCTTCGGCCATGCGGCCGGGTGATGGTTGCGGTTGCGGTTCGCGTCTGGCGACAAGCCAGACAGGGGGCAGACAAGGAGCTTACAGGGGGGCGGCAAGGGCCTGGCTGACTCCCGGCAGGGCCGGAGTCAGGCCAGAAGGTTGAGATGCCGGTAGGCCTTGGCCGTGGCCACCCTGCCGCGCGGGGTGCGCTTCAGAAAGCCGCACTGGATCAGGTACGGTTCGTAGATGTCCTCGATGGTGCGCACCTCTTCGGAACAGGCAACGGCCAGGGTCTTCACCCCCACCGGCCCGCCGCCGAAGTGCTCTATGAGCACGGACAGCAGCTTGCGGTCCATCTGGTCGAGGCCGCTCTCGTCCACGTCCATGCGTCCCAGCGCGGCGGATGCCTGCTCCGGGGTGATGGTGCCGTCGCCGTGCACCGCGGCGAAGTCGCGCACCCGGCGCAGCAGGCGGTTGGCGATGCGCGGGGTGCCGCGCGAGCGACGGCCTATCTCCACCGCGCCCTGCGGGGTCAGCCTGGCCCCCAGGATGCGCGCCGTGCGCGCCACGATGCGGGCCAGGTCGTCCGGGCTGTAGAATTCCAGGCGGCTGATGATGCCGAAGCGGTCGCGCAGGGGCGACGACAGCAGGCCGATGCGCGTGGTGGCCCCCACCAGGGTGAACGGCTCAAGGTCGATCTTCACCGTGCGCGCCCCCGGCCCCTGGCCGATGACCAGGTCGAGCTTGAAGTCCTCCAACGCGGGGTACAGCACTTCCTCGACGGCCACGGGCATGCGGTGGATTTCGTCCACGAACAATATGTCATGCCGCCCGAGGTTGGTCAGGATGGCGGCAAGGTCGCCGCTGCGCTCCAGCACCGGGCCGGAGGTGGACACCAGGTTCACCCCCAGTTCCGCCGCGATGATCTGGGCCAGGGTGGTCTTGCCAAGGCCGGGGTTGCCGTAGAACAGCAGGTGGTCCATGGCCTGGCCGCGCTCGCGCGCCGCCGCCACGTACACCTTGAGATTGGCCCGCAGATCGTCCTGCCCGATGAAGTCATCGAGGCTGCGCGGCCGGACCGTGTCGTCCATGCAGATGCTCGCGCATTCCTCGCCGGGCTTCCTGCCCTCCGCCGTCATCAGCGCCCCCTCGCCAGGGCTTTCAGGGCCGCGCGCAGCGCCCCGGCCACGTCAAGGTCCGGCTCGGCCTTCAGCGCTTCCTTCAGCACCGGCGCGGCCTCGTCCTCCAGGTAGCCAAGGTTGCCAAGCCCGGCCAGCGCATCGCGGAACACCCCGCCCGGCGCGGCCCCGCCCGCCAGCGCCAGGCCTGCGGGCAGATCCTCGACCTTCAATTTATACTTCAATTCCAGAAAGATATGTTGCGCGGTCTTCTTGCCGATGCCGGACACCCGCGTCAGCGCCAGCACGTCGTCCTCCACCACCAGGCGGCGCAGATCGTCGGGGCGGAACTGCGAAAGGATGGCCAGCGCCGTGCGCGCCCCCACCTTGCTGATTGTGGTGAGCACGATGAAGGTCTGCCGCTCGTCCCAGCTGGAAAAACCGAACAGTTCCAAGGCGTCCTCGCGCACTTCCGTCCGCACGTGAAAGGCCACCTGCCCGCCCCGTTCCGGCAGGCGCGCCAAGGTGTGCGCGGGCAGGTGCACCTCGTACCCCACGCCCCCTTCCGTCACCACCACGCAGGCATTGCCGGAGATTTCGGCAACGCGGCCTTCGACATACGCGATCATCGTTCCACCTCTCGCGCGCACCCTACACAAAAAGCGACCGGGCCGGAAGAAGGCCGAGCGCGCCCGGCCTGCCGAACCCGCGCCATGCGCCCGCCGGAAAAGTTTCCCTTTTCCCGGATAACGCCCTTGGTACGCGGTCGAAAATCCCGTAACATCCCCGGAACGCCGCAGCAGGCAAAAAAACGCTCCGGAGCCCGGCCCATGCCCTTGCCATCATCCCCGCTCGCGCAGTTCCGCCACCACGCGGAACGCACGCCCATCCGCCTGCTGCTGGCCATGCTGGCGATGCTGCTGGCGCCCGTGCTCTACGCAGCGGACAGGTACGCTGACATGTGGGCGGCCCACGCCCTGGACGACCTGCTGGCCGAGGCGCACAAGCGCCTGGCCTTGCGCCAGCGCGCCATGAACGACGAATTCGAGTTGGCCTTCACCAGCCTGCACAAACTGCCTGAACTGCTAGCCCATGACGAACGGATCCGCGAAGAAGTGGTCCCCCGGCCGGAGGCGGCCCCACCCACGCCCGCCCACGCCCCCGCCGCCAGGCGCGGGCCCCTGAACGCCTTTCTGAAGACCTTCGCCGAAACCATGGGGCTGCACTTTGCCTGGGTGATGGACCATACCGGCACGTGCATCGCCGCCAGCAACCATGACACGCCAGAGAGCCTGATCGGCACCAACTACGCCGACCGCACCTACTTCACCGCCGCCATGGCCGGTGAACGGGGCAGCCAGTTCGCCGTGGGCCGCGTGTCCAGCGTGCCGGGGTTCTTCTTCGCCTCGCCGGTGCGCCAGTATGGCGCGGTGCTGGGGGTAGTTGCGGTGAAGACCGACCTGCCCACCCTTTCCCGGCGGCTGCGCCTGGATGCCGCCTTCGTCACCGACGAGCAGGGCGTGGTGGTGCTGACCAACGACAAAGCCCACATCTTCCATGCCCTGCCCGACGCCCCGGTGCGCGACATGCCCGTATCGGCGCGCATCCTGCGCTACAAGCGCGAGGCGTTTCCCGAACTTTCACTGCGCCCCTTCGTGGCGCCGGGCGTGCCCGACGGCCACGGACTGACGCTCGTCGGCGACGCCACGCGGCCCGCGCTGCTGGGCATCACCCACCGGCCCCAGGACGGCCTTTCGCTGCACGTGGCCGAGGACGTGGGCGAGGCCCTGACCCTGGACGACCGGCGGCGGGTGCGCTTTCACTTCGCCGCGTTGAGCGGGCTGGCCGCTCTGGGCACCGTGCTTTCCGCACTGGTCCACACCCTGCACAACCGGGCGCAGTTGCGCCTCATCGCGGACAGCAACGAGGCCCTCACCCGCCTGAACGAGGAGTTGCGCCGCATAGCGGAACGCGACCACCTGACCGGCTGCTTCAACCGGCGGCGGCTGGACGAGGCCATGAACGCGGAACTGGCCCGCAGCGCGCGCAGCGGGCACCCCCTGGCCCTGGCCATGCTGGACCTGGACCACTTCAAGGCCGTCAACGACCGCTACGGGCACGGCGTGGGCGACACCATGCTGGCCCACGTGACGGACATCATCCGCCGCCAGTTGCGCGAACCCGACCTGTTCGCCCGCGTGGGCGGCGAGGAATTCGCCCTGCTGCTGCCCGACACCGCCGAACACGACGCCGTGGCCCTGCTGGAACGGGTGCGCCGCAAGGTGGAGGAAACGCCCCTGAACCATGAGGGCGAGCCCATTCCCATGACGGTCAGCGCGGGCGTCGCCGAGGCCCGGCCCGACATCGAGCCGGACCGCTGGATGCGCAAGGCCGACGCCGCGCTTTACATGGCCAAGCACTGCGGCCGCAACCGCATCACGCGGGCATCCGACGTGCCGGAGGACATGGCTCCCGGCGCGACGGACACCGCCGAGTGCTGCATGACCGGGAATGGCGGGGATTCCGGCACGCCGGGCCCGGCCTGAGGCGCTGCCCCCCCTCCCCTGCTCCCTGTCCCGCTGTCCCGCTATCCCGCTGCCCCCGGTTTCCGCAGCAGACAGCCGCAAAAGCATCGGCCGCCCGGTGATGCCGGACGGCCGATGCTTTTCTTCATGAAGGCTGTCGCCGCTGTCGGCGGCTCGGGCGACATGGCCCGATCCGTCCACCCGCTGTCGTGTCAGGCGCGGGCCAGACGGGCCAGACGGCGGGCGTTAAGGTGGCACACGGCCGCCGCCAGCGCGTCGCCCGTGTCCAGCCCCCAGCCGCCCTTCGCGCCCAGCACGCGGGCCACCATGAAGCTCACCTGTTCCTTGTCCGCCCCGCCGGTGCCCACCAGGGCCTTCTTGATTTCCGAGGGCTGGTAGTCGGCCACCAGCACCCCGTGGGCGGCGCAGGCGGCCACGGCCACCCCGCGCGCCTGCCCCAGCTTGAGGGCGGTGGCCACGTTGCGGGCGGCATGCACGTTCTCGATGGCGGCCTCGTCCGGGGCGTACCGGCCCACCAGGGCATGCAATTCGCGGAACAGATGGCCCAGCCGCGCGGCGAAATCGTCGCCCTTGGGACGGATGGCCCCGCAGTCCACCAGGGTCAGCACGCCGGATGCCTCGCGCACCACCCCCCAGCCGGTGCACTGCGAACCGGGGTCGATGCCGATGACGGTGACGCCGTTCCCCGCTCCGGAGGGAGCGGAAGGAACCACCACGGGCGGGGCGGACTGGCCGGGCGGGGCGGACTGGACGGGCGGGGCGGACTGGACGGGCGGGGCGGTCTTGCGGGTGGGCATGCGGCGTCTCCGGGCGGAAGCCGGGTGGGTGCGTGAAGGATATAGGCAGACACGGAACCTTGCATCTCCAAGGTTCAGGCGCGGGCGCGGCCCGGTCGCCCGCCCCATGCGCCGCCCGTGCGGGGGGCGGAAATGCCGGAGCCCGCGCGTGGCGGGCTCCGGTGCATGACTGTCGGGGGCTATTCCAGTTCGGCCAGCACTTCGTCGGGCAGGTCGAAGTTGGCGTGCACGTTCTGCACGTCGTCGTTGTCTTCCAGGGCGTCCACCAGGCGCATCAGCTTGCGGCCGGTTTCCGCGTCCACTTCCACCGTGTTCTGGGGGATCATGGACAGTTCGGCGGAGTCCATCTCCATGCCCGCGGCTTCCAGCGCATCGCGCACGGCAGCGAAGTCGGACACGGCGGTGTGGATTTCCCAGGTGCCGCCCTCGTCGCGCACGTCGTCGGCGCCCGCTTCCAGCGCGGCTTCCATCACCTGATCCTCGGTGTACTTGCCGCCGTCCAGGGTGATCACGCCCTTACGCTCGAACATCCAGCCCACGCACCCGGCCTCGCCCATGGAGCCACCGTGCTTGGAAAGAATGTGGCGCACTTCGGCCACGGTGCGGTTGCGGTTGTCGGTGGCCGCTTCCACGATCAGGGCCACGCCGCCGGGGCCGTAGCCCTCGTACGAAATTTCAAGAATGTCGCCGCCCGCCAGTTCGCCGGTGCCCTTCTTGATGGCGTTGTCGATCTTGTCCTTGGGCAGGTTCACGGCCTTGGCGGCCGCGATGGCGGCGCGTAGGCGGGCATTGCTGGCCGGGTCGCCACCGCCCTTGGCGGCGATGATGATTTCCTTGGCGGCCTTGGTGAACAGCTTGCCGCGCTTGGCGTCCTGACGGCCCTTGCGGTGCTGGATGTTGGCCCATTTGCTATGTCCGGCCATGCGTCCTCCTGGAAGAAATGACTGCGAAAGAGATGATTGCGGCTACGGCGCGATGCGCGGCGGGCGGCATGCCTGTCCGCGCGCGCCATCGGCGGCGTGCCTCAGTCCTGCTGTCCGTCGCCCCGGTACCCGAGGCAGACGTAGAATGTTTCCTTGCTTTCGGCCCGCGAACTTTTGGGCTTGAAGGTCTTCATGGTCTCGAAGCGGGCTCGCAGCGCGTCCACCAGCGGCTTGACGTCCGGCCCCATGAAAATCTTGACCACGAAACTGCCGCCCTTTATCAGGCAATGGTCCGCCACCGCAAGGGCCTCGATGCACAATTCCAGCGAGCGGGCCTGGTCCGTGAACCTGGTGCCCGTGGTGCGGGGGGCCATGTCGCTGATCACCACATGGAACGGCCCCATGGCGGCCAGCGCGTCTTCAAAGGCCTCGGAACGGTTGAACACGTCCTCTTGCATGAAGGTGACATTGGGCGGAAACTGGGTATCGGTGGCTTGCAGGTCGCAGGCCAGCACCCGCCCCTTGGGGCCCACGCGCTCGGCCGCGCCGAGCGACCACGAGCCGGGGGCCGCGCCAAGGTCGAGCACCTTCATGCCCGGCCGGAACAGCTTGAAGCGGTTGTCGATTTCCTTCAGCTTGTAGATGGACCGCGCGGGATAGTTCTCCTGCTTGGCCTTCAGAAAGTAGTGGTCGCGATATGTCTTCATGTGGTCACCCGTGGCCGCTTGTACCCGAAAGCCCTTCGCCCGCCAAGGACCCACATGACACGCCCCGCACGCCCGCGCATCCCCAACGAGTTGGGCCAGCTCCGCACCCTGCCGGACGATGTCGCGCCGGACGGCGTTGCGGCGGACGGTGTGCTGCCGGGCACCTTCGACGTGCTGCCCCCGCGCGGACGGGATGGCGACGCCCCCGCCGAAGTGGTGGTGCTGGGCGTGGGGCCGAACCCGGCCACGACGCGCCGCGCGGTGTCAGCCGCGCTGGCGGGGCTGCGCCAGAGGGCTATCCCCTCCGGGGGGCGCATCGACCTTCCCGTGCGCTTCGTCGAGTGCCCGGCGTTCTACCATTATATGGATGCGGCATCGTCCGGCGCGTGGCGCGCGGACATCCCCGCGGCATGGACGCAGGCCGCGCCCGACGATTTTTCCCCGCTTCGTCTGGCCCGTGCGCTGGTGGTGGTCTACCGCGAGGCGGAGCGACTGTTCCCCTCCTTCTGGGGACCGCTGCTGGGAATGGCCCGCGCCGTGCGCGTGGCCCCGGCGCTGTCGCTGCAACCCGAGGGCACGGCCCATGCCGGGCCGTCTTCTCTCCGATCCCGCACCGTGCTGCTGCCGGGCACGGAAGGTTCGCTGCTGCTGCCGGAACTCGAGGCCGCCCTTGCCGCCGAAGGGCTGACCCCACGCCGGGTGAACCCGGACACCCTGCACGCCGACCTGCCCCGCCTGCTGGCAGACCAGCGCCCAGCCCTGTTCCTGAGCGTGAACCTGCAAGGGCTGGACGCCTGGGGCGAACGCTTCCACCTGCTGCGCGCCTGCGGCGTTCCCGTGGCCGTGTGGTGCGTGGACAATCCCTTCCACCTGCTCTCGGCCCTGCGCGGGCCGTGGTGGCGCGCTACACGGCTGTGCGTCACCGACGCCTCGTTCATCCCCCTGCTGCAAGCCCATGGGGCACAACAGGTAATGCATTTGCCGCTGGCCACCGGACCGGAGTTTTTCGGGCCGGAACTGCGCGGGGAGGGACAGCCAGCATCGGAGCGCGCCGGAAATGACGATGCGGCCGGGGCGGCCCTGTCCTCCCCGGCAAGCCAGTCCACCACTCTCGACCTGAAGCCCGTGGTGTTCGTGGGGCGCTCGGCCTTCCCCGGCAAGGGGGGCTTCTTCGCCGGGCAACGGATTGCCCCGGCCCTGCTGGACGAGGCGCGCGGGCTGCTCGCCACGCCCGGTCCCCGGCCCGATTTCCACTGGTGGACGGCGCGCCTGGGCATCGACACGCTGTGGCCCGGCAACGCGGTGCGCGCGGCGGGCCTGGGGGCGGAGGAATGCGCCCTTGCCCGCAGGGTGCGCTGCCTGCACGCCGCCGCCCCGCGCGGGCTGACCGTGTTCGGCGACGACGGCTGGCAGCCGCTGCTGATGCCCGGCACCGATCTGCGCCCCCCGGTGGACTACTATGCCACCCTGCCCGCCGTGTACCGTGCGGCCCGCTGGTCGCTGAACGTCACCAGCCTGCTGCTGCCCGCCGGACTCACCCAGCGCCACTTCGACGTCTGGGCGGCCGGGGGCTTCTGCATCACCGACGACACGCCGGGCCTCGACATCTTTCCCCCGGAACTGCGCCGCGAGATCGCCTTTTCTCCCGCCCGCAGCGGCGGCGAGGACACGGCGTCCCCCCCCGGAACGGGCGATGCGCCGAGCCTCGGCGCGCTGCTGGACCGGCTGGAGCGCGCCCCCACCCTGCGCGGCGACCTTGCGGCCGCGTGGCGGGCGCACATCCTGTCCGGGCACACCTATCGCCACCGGGTGCGCGCCCTGTGCGAGGCGCTGGGGCTGGAGTAGCGGCCAGTCCTGTCCCGGTCCGCCCCGCCCTGGCGGGCGGGGCCGCCGGACGCCCGCACCGCCCGCCCGCGTCGCCAAATTTTTCCGCCCCGGCCTCTTGCAGTCGGGCGGCAACAGGTATATACAGCCTTCTCCTGACTGGGGACGTAGCTCAACTGGGAGAGCGCAGCGTTCGCAATGCTGAGGTCGTGAGTTCAATCCTCATCGTCTCCACCAGCCAAAAACGGGCTTGCCGAGAACATCGGCAAGCCCTTTTCGTTTGCAGGGCGCACACGCGTGCGCCACGAAATGCTACCCCTCCCGCCCCTGCAACTGCGACAGCAGCAGCGACAACGGATGTAGCGCGCGCCGTAATTCTGAACTCCCCGCACGTTAGTTCTGCTCCCTGAAATTCTTCACGGGAACGCTTGGCATGTCCATTGCTTCGCGCGTACGCGCGAAGCTGGATTTTTGGTTCTGTAGTCTTTCCTGATTTTCAGTGCGCATTTTGTGTCTTTCTCGACACCGGGTTGCGGGCGGTATCTCCTGTTGCTAGGGTGGCGAAAACGCGAGGTATGTATGCGGAAACTGCTCATCGTTGTCGCCATCCTGCTCTTCCCTGTTGCGGCCATCGGCTTCGGGCTTGGTGTCTCCAACTTCAGCCTTGGCGGTGCGCTGGGATATCCCGACCACACTTGCTATCCCCCGAGTAAGCCCGTCGTTTACGACGACCTCTCCATCTCGTACTTCAAGTCCGACATGGAGACCTATCGGAACTGCGTTCAGCGTTACGTCGAAGGGGCAAAGAACGACGTCTCGACCATCCAGGAGAAGGCCGACAAGGCCGTTGCGGACTACAATCGGTTCGTGAACTCCTTGTAACCCCGGCCCGTCTTATCACCGCTTGAACTTCGGCTTCAGCAGCAGGTTCAGCACCGATCCCTCCTCGCTCTCCATGTCTTCCCAGCCTTGCAGCACTTCGCGCACCAGTTTAGGCGCGGGCACCTTGACGGCGAACCCCATGATCTCGGCCAGGGCGAGAGCGGCGGCCACTTGGCGGTCCTCGTCCCCGAAGTCCTCGACCAGTTTGATGCCTGCGTTCCCCACCTTTTGCGCCAACTGCACGGCCATCACGCCCGGCAATTGGAAGGGGTTGCGCTGCATGCCCTTGCGGTCGCCGGTGGTCACGGCTCGCGCCACGTTCACTCCGTAGGTGGCGGCATCGCGCACCAGGGGCAACCCATTGAATTGGTACGCCACCACGTCGAACCCGGCGTCCATCAGCATGCGGTCCCGGTCGTCGTCGTCACCACGCACCAGGGTGTACAGTATGGAGGTCACCAAGGGCGGCAGCAGCCGCACGGCCACAACCTCGCCAACGAAGCGCCTGGTGTCGATGGCCCCTTGCCGCCACGCCTTGGTGTATCCGGATATCGTGTTGTAGTTCTTCGCAAAGAATCCGGACATCCACGTCCACATCACAGCCAGGCCACGCCGGTTCTGCAGCAAGGTGCGGTCCATCTCGCGGTTCATGGGCGTGTACTCGGCCATGACCTTGGTGGCCCTGTCCTGCGCCTGCCCCGGCGACATCCCCAAGTCCAGGCCCTTCAGGTACGATCCATACCACCCGGGCGCGGAAACCACGGCATCCATCATGGCATACAGGGCCATGCCGCCCCGCGTCACTGCCTCCTTGGCGTTGACGACGCGCTTCTGCAGCGCTCCCCGTCCTATGGTGATGTCCTTCAGGTCGTCGGCACCGGCCTCCGCCAGCGTCCTGGTGACGAAGGTCAGATGGTCACGCATCACGGGGCTCATCTCCTGCAGCAGCCGCCAACTGCCCACGGGATCCGACAGGAAATGCGCCGCCCCCCGCATCCACGTGGCCGCACCCTCGGCAATGCCACCCTCCGCCGCCACGTAGTTGCCCAGGGCGGTAACCTGCTGCACCGCGCCCAACCGGTTGCCCCACATGGCGTAAACAGCGGCACCGCCCTGAACCCATCCGATGGTCTTGTCCACGGTGGTGGGCATTTCGCCCGCACGCGGGTTGGCGATGCGGCCGATCATCTCGCGGACCACGCCGTAAACATCCTCTCCGGCCACGTCCTTGACGATCTCGGCCACGTCCTGGCGCGAGAAGAAGCGGTTCATGTCGTGTACCACGGCGGCGTGGGTGGCGTAATGCGCGGCCCACTCCAGATGTGCCGACAGCACGCCCAGGCGCAGCAGCACCGGACGTCCGCCCGCGCTCTCCGACCGTCCCTTGGTGCTGCCGGATGCCACGGACTTGGGCACCATCCCCGTCGCCGGGGCTTCCAGGGCCTTCTGCACGTCCTCGTTGCGCGCCGCGCGCACATCGCTGGCCGCGTCGTACTTCAGGGGATAGTACCCTCCGCGCATCACGGTTCCGTCCGGCATGGTGAAGGCCGACGCCTCTACCTTGCCCGGCGTGAAGTGCTTCAGCGCCTGGTGCGTCTCGGCAATGCGCGGCCACAGCACGTCGTCCAGGGTGTCCCATATGGTTTGCACCGCCCGGGCGTCTTCCTGGCTGAACAGGGCCAGCACCTGCTGCACGTCGGCCTCGGTCAGCCCATGCCCCTGCATGATGCGCTTCCGGTTCCCCTCGTTGCCCCAATTCAGGAACAGGGCCAGACACGCTTCGTAGTCCCAGGTGCGCCCCTGGCGTTCCCAACTGGCGGGCACGGGCAGGTCCACCAGCGAGGCTTTGGCCGGGTGCTCCATGGCCGATCGAGCCAGTTGCTCGATGGCGGGGCTCACCCGCGTGTAGACGGCCTGCTGCAAGTCCTTGCGCTCGCGGTACGCCCGCTCCAGCGGATCAATGAACAACCGCTCCATGGGGCCTGTCTTGCCCCCCTTGGCCAACCCCATGTACCCGTCCAGTTCGCGGGCTATCCACAGCAGCGTCCGGTTCTGCGAAATGAAACTGTCCTTCCAGTCCTGCAACTTGCGCAGCCACGTACCCTCGTGGCGCTTCACCCCCCGCTTGGGCGCGTTCCTGGTGGCGCTGGCCAGTTGGGCCACGGCGTCGGCCATCTTCAGATCGGCGGCAACCAGGCGGGGGGCCAGGGCCTCTTTACCCGCCCCGTGCAGGAAGGTGACCAGGTCACGGACTTCTTCCATCTCTCCGGCCGACAGGGCACGCCAGTCCATCCGCTCGCCACCCTCGACCAGCCACGGGGAAAACGTCGGCGCGCCATCCTCGCCAAACAGGCTTTCGTCCGCCAGCAAGGTGGAAAGTGCCGGGGCGTCCGCATAGCTGTCTGCGTCCACCGCGTACAGGCCAAAGCGATCCAGCACGCCCAGCAGGGCCTTGTGGTGCCCCTCGCCGATTTTCCCCTGCTTCAGGCGGCCCAGCTTGCGCGCAAGCGCCATGGTGGCGTCCACCTCGTCACGGATGTTTACCGATTCACGGGCGTACGCATGGTTCAAGCGCGACCGCTCCGCAGCCTCGGACGCCCTTTTCCAGTTGTCGCGGGTAGCGGCGGCGGATTCATCGCGTGACGCCGACGCCATGGCGGCCAGAAACAGGTCATGACGCATGGCGTCTCGCAGTGGCATGCCCCTGATGATGCCCCGCGCGTAGGCCCGCATAACCTGCCGGGCAATGACCGCAGGCTGTTTACCGGCGGGCGCGCCCACCACTCCGGCCTTCAGGTATCGCGCCTTGATTTCCATGAACGCCGCGAATTCCTCGGTCCGCGCCAGATAGGTCTCCGGCAGGAACGTGGCATCCCGCTCCGCCGTCAGCCGTTCCACTTCCTCCCGGGCGACGTCGGCAGGCTTGCGGTAGTCCCACAGCGCGTTGACCATCTGTTCATGCCGGTCAAAGTCGTGTTCCAACGCGGCCTCGTCCAGGGAAAGCCCGTCGGTACGCAAAACCTTGGGCGGCAGCCCCTTGGCAGCCTCTTCTCCGTACTTGGCCAGAAACTCGGCCCGGTCCAACCCGCGCCCCTTGCGCAACGCCGTGACCATCCGGTGCCCGGGGGCATCCTTCGCGGCCTCAACGGCCTCGCGGAACCAGGCGGCACGCAGACCGCGCAGGCCCCTGTTGCGATCACGCACCAGCGCCTCGTCGGCGGCCACGCGGGCCTCGTTGAACAGGCGGCGCATGTATTCCCGGTCCTCGGGTGTCACGCCCAGGCTACGCGCCAAGCTGTCGGACAGCGGGGCAAGGTCGGCGTCCACCATCGCGGCGTCAATCTCGGTCTCGGCCTGCACCATGCGGTCGAACACGGACCGGATTTCCGGGTCCAACGCAACGCCCAGCGCCTTCACGTCCTTGTAGACTTCGCGCAGCCACCGGCGGAACCTGCGGAATGCTCCTTCCAGTTCCGGCTCCGGAGCCCTGCCTTCCCACAGGTACGCCTCGAACCCGCGCGCGAACGCTTCGTGCCCGGCACGCCAGTCCGCTTTCTCTTCGGCGGTGGCCTTGTCAACGCCCTGGGCGTGCGCATCAGAGTAGAAGCGCTGCCAATCCTTGCCGTTGCGGTCCACCTGCCGGGCCGTCCACCGATCGATGGCTTCCAGGTCCGCCACCAACTCCGGCCCGGCCTTGCCGGTATTCACCATCAGCCGCAGTTCCTCCAGAAAGACATGCGCCAGTTCATGGGGCAGGGTGGAGGCGTCGGCTCCCTGGAGTAGGCGGACAATCCGCGTGCCATCGGACAGCGTGGACATTCGCCCACGAGGGGTCACATCCGCATCCTCAACGAAGGAATTGGGCTGAAAAAGCGTGCTCCCTTCGTCTTGGGCAAGGGGCTTGCCGTCCTCGTTGGAATTGTCTATATTATCTTCCGTAACGTTGCGTGGGGTGGAGGCGATCTCCGTAGCCCCCCCGACGGTGGCGGGTTGCGACGCCGTATCTCCCGCCCCCACAATCTGCCCCTCTATGTACCCCGCACCTCGCCTGTCCTTACGGGCGATTTTTGTTTTCAGCTCGTTATCCTGGATAACCAGCATGTCCCAGATGTCCTTCTGGATGTCCGGGTCGAAATACTTGCGGATCATGTAGCCCTTCGCCGCGCCCTCGGGCGTCGTGAATTCCACCTGGATGTCCTGGTCCTTCAGCGTGGACAGCAGCGTGCCTATGTACTCGTTGCGGGTATTGTCCCGGCCGACGAAGTGCGCATAGTCCACGGCCTCCCCTTCGCGCCGGAACCGCAGCCCACCCTCGGTAGGGAAGACCTTGCGGACGATGGACCGGAGCACCGCCGTGTAACGCTGGCCGTCCTGCAGCTTGAGCCGCTTCACTTCCTTGGGGTCCAGACTCTCCAGATACTGGCGCAGTTGTCCCCTGTCCGTCAGCGACGGCTCGACGCCCGTTTCCTCGAATACCATCTTCACGGAACGGTCATCCGAATAGATGGCCTTCTTGGCGGCCTGCAGCAGGGCGTCGTTCCCGCTCGCATCTTCGGCAACACCGGTGGCCGCGTCGGCCAGAATGGTCAGATTGCGCAGAAACGACTGCGGGTCGCCGGGCGTGGCCAGCCTGCGGGCCATGCGCGTAACCAGCGTCACGTTGGCGTCCACGGCATCCTCGTTGCCGGGCAGCCCCACGGCCGCAAAGGCCGCACGCACCTCTCCCTCCAGCCGACGCACTTCCTGCACCGCCGCAAAACCATCCCGCGCCGCCGCATCCAGAGCGGCCACGGTGGCTTGCGGGTCCAGGCTCGCCCCTTCCCGTACGGACATCGCCCCGGGCGCGGGCTTGATGTCGTCCACCACCTGGTTGAACTGTTCCTGCGATAGCGCCGTGTGCAGCAACGCGGTATTCACGCGCAGCGCCTGGCCACCCTCCGTGGCCACGGCCGCGTGATCCGCATCCACCCCCAACTGCTGGAACACGTCCGGAGCACTTCGCGCCAGACGCTGGACGCCCTCCGGGGCTATGTAGGCATCCTCGCCCAACCCCGCGATCTGCAAAAACTCCCGCATGGCTTCCGGGTCGCGCTGCATGGTCTGGGTGGCGTGCACCGCCTCGTTGATCTGCGCCTGGGCATCGCGGAACCTCACGGATCGTCCGGCTTCGCGCACGTCGGTGGCCACCCGGGTGACGGCGGGCCCAGCGCCAAGGCCCAGCGTGGCCGCAGCCCCCTGTACGCCCGCCTCGCGGATGCGGTCCGTGGCGGCGCTCCAGTCCAGCGCCCCGAAATGCGTGCCCTGCAGCCCCTCGGACAGACGCTTTCCGGCCTCGCCCACCAGGATGTTTACGGCTTCCTGCCCCATTTCCGTCGCGGCTTCGGTGCCCACCGTCATGGCGTAGTCCCGCAGCACGCCCAAAAGCGCGGCGCGCACCGGCGTACTGCGCAGCCCATCCGCCACGGCCCGGCGGATGGTTCCGGTCAGCGCCTGGGCCCCACCCGGCACAAACCCGGCAAAGGTCTTGAACCCCAAATGCTCCAGGCTGGCGTTCAGGGTGCCCACGGCTTGGGCTCCCCAAGCGGCGATGCGCGGGTCCAGCCCCTCCCCGTTCTCGTCCTTCAGGGCACGGAATTCGCCGTACGCGGCGTCGGCTTCCAGATCGAACGCCGCCTGCACGGCGCGCAGATCGCGCCCCACGGCCGCGCCGGTGACCGCCGTCGCGGGTGCCAGGGGCAACGTGGCGGGACCACCCACGGCAGCGGCCGCCGCACCGGCGGAACCACCTTCCAGCGCGCCCCGGATGTTGGCGGCCAGCAATTTGCCCCATACCGGCACCTGGCCCGCGCTGGCGTACAGGACCGTATCCAGGATGCCGTCTGCCTCGGGCGCGTCCGGCTGGAACAGTTCCTTCTCGTGGATGATGCGCGCTAGGTCAGCGTCTTCCGCTCCGTTCGCCAGCACATGCTGCATCTGTCGGTTGTAGAGCGGCCCCAACACGTCGGTTTGGTAAACACCCGCCTGGTAGGCCCTGGCGGTGCCGCTCTCCGCGACGCGCTTGCCCATCCGCTCCAGCAAAGACAGGTTGCCGGTGTCGTCAAACGAAAGTGCTGCCCGGTCAGGGTCGGCCAGGTACGCGGCAGTGCCGGGCGCGTCGTTCAGGTCCACGTCCACGCCGTGCATCACGTCGATGATGCGCGCCGTGTCCATGTCCTCGCGCACCATTGGCGCGGGCAAGCCGGTGCGCCGGGACAAGGCGCGCGCCTCGGCCTCGTGTTCCGGTCGCATCCCCGTCTCGCGCGCCAGGCGCACGCTGGCCCGGGCCGCATCCCGCATGGGGTCCGGCTGGTCCGTCAGGAACGAAAAATCCTCCCCCCTTTTCGCCGAACGTACCGAAGAAGACGGCGACGGCGGCGCAAAAGCGGGTGCCGCCGCCTCACCGTCACCACGGCCTTGCGCGTATCCCGCCAGATCGCCAGTTGCCGGGCTGTCGGCCCCGTCAGACGTACCGGCCCTGTCCGTCAGAAACGAAAAGTCATCCATTACCGGCGCTCCCTGGAACCAACGGTGCCTGTCGGGCTCGCCGTTCTCCGTTGCGACTTGCGCAGCCCCATCCAGCGGGGGCTGTACAGATACATGTCGCGGATGTTCTGCTCGGTTACCCGCTGGCCTCCATCCCGCAGTTCCCCCTCGATGCGCTTGCGGTCCACCTTGCTGATGTCGGGCACGAACGCCTCGGGGTCGCCGCCAGCCGCCAGGTGTTGGCCGTAGGTCTTGGCCCCGAACATGCTGTCGTCCTTCATCAGGGCCTGCGCCATGGCCTTGCGCACGGTCGTCGCATCGGGCGTCCGGCCCTCGGGTGGCAGTTGCCGCCGCACGAAATCGGCCGCCGTGGCGAACTGTTCCGGCTTCTTGTCCCAGGCGTTGCCGGTCAGTTCCTTGAACATCCCGTGCAGATCACTGTCCTTCACCTTGCCGCCGCCTCCGCGCCAATACTCCACGGCGTCCTTGGCCTTGGAAATGTCCGTGATGCCCATTTCCGCCGCCTTGAACAGCACCTGCTCTTCACTGTTCAACTGCCCGGTATCCACCATGGAACGCAGCCTGGCGTTCACTACCAGGTCCTTGCGCTCGGCCCCCTCGGTGGCCGCCGGTGTGGGCTTGTTTAGATGTTCGGCGAAGGTGATCACCTGGGCGAAATGCTTGCCGCTGTAACGGTTCACGATGTCCAGGCGCTTGCGAGGATCCGTCTCCTGGAACAGGGCCTTCAGCGTGGCGTCCAACTGCCCCTGTTCCGCCTCCGCGCGCTCCTGCTTGCGCAGCGCCAGTTCCTGCCGCACGTGCCCCCACACCGCGTCCATCATCCGCTGGTCGCCGCCGTACAGCGTGCGCACCTTCTCGCGGATCTGCGTGGCGTCACCACCCCCGCCCCCCTCGTCCAGCAACTTCAGGGCCGCAGGCAACGACTCCTGGACAATGGATTCGGAACGCACCCGCCCGGCCACCTCATCGTACGAGGCCCCCAGCAACTTGCCGTGCGTTTCCAGCAGTTCGCGTGCATCGCCCGTCCGCCCGGCGGTCAGCATGGCGCCAATCCTGTTCCCCACCGTGATGCGGTCTATCTCGGCGTTCAACGCGGTGTGGTCCATGCCGGGGGCCATGTCCGCCAACTGCCGCTTCAGCACCAGATTCTGGTTGTCCAGATACTCGGGGTTGTCCCAGTTGGCGGCCACGGTCTGCTCATACTGCGCCAACGCCCCCTTGCGCACGCTGCCCAGCCACGTCTCCTTCTGCTGGGCCGCGTAACCCATACCCTTTTCGGAATGGCGCAGTATCTCGTTGCCCGCATGCCGGGTAAACAGTTGGGACGCCTTGCCGCCCCCCAACGCCTCCGAATATTCGCGAGCCTTGCCTTCGGCGAACGCCCGGAACGCGTCTCCGGCCCCCAGGGCCTGTTCGCCCTGGTTGTCCGCCTTGTACTTCTCCTCGAACTCGGCCAGGTCGCGCTGGTAGCGCAGGGCCGTTTCCGTGGCCTTGGCAGCTTCCACCTGGCTATAGATGCCCAGCCCGGCCCCGCCCAACTGGACGGCGTTGTCCCCCAACTCCTGCGTCTGGCGGGATTCGGCCGTTCCCGTAACGTCCAGGGGGCGGGCCAGGCGCGGGGGGATGTCCCCGGGCGTCCGTATTTGCTGCTGCGCGCCATATCTCTTCAGCGGGTCGGCCATGATGCGCTCCTACAGCCCGGATACGGTGCCGTTGTGCATCAGGTAGCCGCCACCAGTGCCCGTGGCGTCGCCCACGTTGCCGGAGAATCCGGACCCTGCAAATGCCGTCGAGCCCGCACCTGCGCCTGCGCCCATCCCCATGGCCCCGTACGCCGACATGAACGTCATTGCCCCCTTCATACCGGCTGTCAGCAGGCTCTTGCCCAGGCTGCCGCTGGTCTTCTTGAGATACGACGCCTGGCTGTCGTACACATCACCCGTGTACTCCTGCTGCTTGGCGGTCTCCTCCGCATTCCAGCCGACCATGGCCCGGTTGTAGCGGTTCACGGCCATGTCGTCGGCGAACAGGTTGGCGTTCCCCGTCAGCAAGTCGGCGGCGGAGCCGCTGGTAAGGTCCACGTTGCTGGCGGCCAACATGCTGCGGTTGGATCCGGCTGCGTCCTCGTACCCACGGTGCAACTCGTCACGTTCCCGGTCGATGGCTGCCTGTTCTATGGCCCCTTTCTGCCGGGTCAGGTTCGCCTGCTCCCGCATGGCGGACGCGTTGCTGGCGGTCACGGCCGCCTGGTACTTCTGCCCGGCCCGCTGCTGCTCCGAACTCATGTAGGACGACGCGGCGGACACGGCCGCCATGGCAAGGGGAATCGCGATCATGTAGCACATGGCTTACGCCTCCTCGGGGGCGAGGTGGAAGGGAAGGAAGGGTTCGGCAGCCGGTCCCAACAGCAAGGCACCAGATGGGACCACGTGAAATCCCAGCTTGCCCAGGGTGCGCACGGCGGCGTCATGCCGGGCGTGGACGAATCCGCCGATCAGGCCGTACGCCTCCACCCACGTCCGGACGAACCGCCTGCCATGCCGCAGCAGGGCGCGTCCGTGGTTCGCCACCTCGTCGGTGCCCACCATCCACACGCATGATCCGCCCCAGCGCACCTCGCTCGCATCGTTGCTGTCGCCATCCGTAACACTCGCGCTCCGCGCTCGCGTAACGGCTGCCGCAACGTGCTGCACACCGCAGCACACGCCGAAGAGCGCGAACGGCACTCCCTCCGCGTTCAGCGCCGTAAACACCTCACCGGCCATCATGGAATCCAGCACGGACACCTCCAGCACTCCCTGCGGGTCTCCACCCCGCAATGCTTCCAGTTCGGCCAGGTCTGCGGCACGCAAGGTGCTGGCCACGACCCGCACGTGTTCCGGTGTGGGAACGGCAAACGTCACGTCGTACCTCATTGCACGGAGCCTCCTTCGGGGGTGATGTCCATCACCAGCACCATGGCCAGCACGGTCGCCGGGGTTGGTTGAGCCACCTTCAGGACCAACCGGGCGTCATCCTGCCACCCCCCGGCCAGCGGCACGGAAAGGTCGCCGAACTCCGTCCAGGTGGGCAGCAGTTCCACGGGGGTGGACATCAGGTTGCCCCCTGCCGGTTGCTCGCCGAAGAAGCCGCCCAAGAGGGACACGGTCAGGCCCAGGGTCTGGTATATGCGCAGCTTGGCGGCCGTGATGCGGCGCGGCCGCATCAGGCTGGACCCGTTGTTGGTCCCGATTTCCGGGCGCGTCGGATGCACTTCGGTTTCGTAGGTCAGACCCACGTGGGCCACACGCACCGGCTGGGGCAGCGTCACCTGCCCGCCGGTTACCACCTGCGCGGGGAAAACAGCCCCGTCGGCAAAGATGCCCACGGTGCGCCCCTCAAGGTGGTCCAGCCCGGAAATCACCGTGGCCGCTTCGCCGATGTACGACTTGCCGGAATCGACGAAGAATGCGGTCTCCTTGTCCAGGCTGTCGAACCATGGGTGCATGATCTCCACGTACCGCCGCTGCACACCCCCCACCGTGCGGCGGACAACGCACCACAACAGGTCCTGGTCCCCATCCGGAGACGGCAGGCAGGACACGTGTTCCACCACCCCGTCGGTATCGTGCCGGTGCCAGGCTATGACGTCGTGCGCCTTCAGATAGGTCATGGCGCACAGGCCGCCGTCATCCTGGACAACCCACACGATACCGTGCGGCGACTGCTGCCACGCCCACGCCTTGGCCGGGGACCGTTGCAGCAGGTGGTTGGCCAGAATGGTCAGCTCCACGGGATCATACTGGTCGGCGTTGTAGTTGTAGTTCATGCCGAACGCCGCCCCGCCCCCCCTGCGGACGAACAGGACGGACTGCCCGGCCCCCAGGGCGGGCAAATCCATGCTGCCCATGTCCGACTGCAGGGGAAAACTCACGTTGCCAGGCGTCAGCACGCCGCTGTTTACGGGCCGCATCAGGTACGCGCCCCCCTCGGTGCCGATACACAGCACGTCGCGGTCAGGCTTGACCCACAACACCTTGTTCGCCTGCTGGCCCGCCAGGGTGGCTTCGATGGCGTCGTCGTCCTTCGGTGGGACGGATGCCGCCAGGCTCTCGAAGTTGGCGGACTGCGACAGCCAAAACGTCAGGGGCCTGTTCGGGGTGGCCGCCCAGCCCAGGCGCTGCTGGTGGAAGAACACCAGGCGGGGATAGTTGCCCTCGCCCACGAACGGGGTCTTGATGTTGGGCGGAGTATCGGCTGTGTCCGGCGATATGTTGTTGTCGCGGAACGCGGTCTCCCCACCCAGAGCGCGCCCGATGAACCCGTAAACACCAGCTTTCTTGCGGTAGACGTGGTACTCGGTCACCCCGGCCACGGCGGCCCACGTGATGTCGATGTAGTAGGTGGTGGACAGCGTGCTGGCGGTCGTGTCGCGGGCCGTGCTGGGGGCGCTCATGGCCCCGGTTACCGGGTCGATGGCTGTGACCACGTAGGAATAGGTCTGCGAACCGGAACCGGGCACGGAGCCCCCCACGGTCAGGGTGGGCTGCCCCGGGGCGGCAATGGGCGGCTCGAAGGAAATGACGGAGTAGCGCCAATCAGTGTCGGCATGCCGTGATATCTTCGCGGGGGGGTGGTTGGCGCTGGCCACGAACACCACGTCGGCGGACTGCGCAAAGCGCAGCCCGGGCACATCTTCAGCGGTGTATGGTGTCGTGATCTCGTAGGGGGCTCCGCCCTCGCCGGGTTGCAGTACCCCAGTGGATCGCCACACCCGCATGTACCCCGGTCCGAATTCCAGCGTGCGCGTGTCCCGCGCGCCAAAAACAAACGGTACCAGCAATACCGGAGCCTCAACGGCCTGTTCCTTGGTCTGCCCGCAATGGACCAGCCCCGGTCGCCGGGTCCACCCACCTTGGGGCAGCGGCACGGCGTTGCGCATCAGGTATGCGCCCGATTGGTAACGCGGCTGGTCGAACCGCCCCCACATCATCGGGGCTATCTCGCCGCCGTTGAACATGTTGAAGGGATAGTAAATCGGCATGGGGACTCCGTCCGGACTGCGGGATTAGGCGTTCGACTCGCTGCCCTCGGCCACCAAAGGAAGCGAGAATATCGGCACAAGCCCTTCCAACACAGCCCGCGCTTCGTCGTCGGGCATGGCGGCGGTGGCCTCAACCTGGTCGACGTAGCCGTTTCTCTGGCCCTCCGTCCAAAGCCCCAACTTGCTCCAGTCGTCGGCGTTGCGAACAATGCGTTGCGCCTGTTCCGTGGCCGTCAGCGTCGTGCCTCCCGTGCTGGAGCGACCAGCCACCAGCAAGAGCAATGGCACGGCCTGCTCCTCGCCAATTTCACCGTTCAGCAAGGCTCGCGCCGTGGCCTCCTGAACCCGCCACGTGTCTCGGCTGGTGATGCCGTACTCCGGAGCGATTCCTGCCGCGAAGTCGTCGTGCGCCTGTTTGATCTCCGCGATCTTGGCCGCACGCAACTCGTCGAGTGGTGTTTGCGGCAACGACCCTTCATAGGGGTCCCATTCCGGACCGGGGCAGATGTCTCCAGCGGCGTACCCAAGGCCATCTCTGTGAATCCAGCTAGGCATGCACTTCCTCCACGGTCAGCACAATCTGGTGCTGGTTGAGGCCGAAGGTGGCGGTGGCAAAGTTGCCCACATTGAAGCTGCCTGCCACACTATCCCGGCCAAGCCGGGCCGAGATGCTGTGAACTGTGCCCGCAGGCCCGCCGTTGTCGATCACTGCTCGCAAGATTTGCACCTGCGTCGTGCCGGTTCCCGCGACACGCTCCGCGTTGACCAAGCCCCCGTTATCAACCAACATGCCATTCACACCAACGCTAACGGCCTGTACGAAGGCCGAGAACTGCACGATGAGTTTGCTGTTCGCGTACCTCGTGGTGTGCGACACCGCCGCAACCTCCACGCCCTCCGTAGGCAGCACGTCTCCGGCATCACCAATGATGTTTGCGACAAGGTTCTGGTAGTAGGTGCTTGTTTTGTAGACGGATGTTTTCACCGGCGTGCCCACAGCCTCCAACCTGGAGGCCAACGCAGACACGTCCGTTGCAAGCTGCTCCACGTCCACCCCGCCCGTATTCACCGCAGCGCTGAACGCCTTGATGATGCATGTACGCTTGATGGCGCGAACGAGGTTCTCGGCCCCGCCAACCGTCGAGGTGTTCGCGCCATACGTGGTCGTCAGCGTCTCTTGTCCATCTGCATCCTTCTGGCTGCTACTGACACCCGTGTCAGTGATGCCGAATTTAACTACCCCGGCCGCCCCGTTGTTGAACGACAAGCCCGACACGTGATTGTGTGCCTTGAGAGCGTCCGCAACGTATGCGCCACTTTCCGCGATCTCTCCGCCACTCACGTGCCGCACAATGCGCGGCGCTCGAAATGTGGTGCTGCCGTTGCCTGGCGAGTAAAAACCCACGTTTCCGTTGTTCGCGGCGTAGGCGGCCTGCCACGCGGCCTCGCTGATGACACGCCCGGTACCTTCGGCAAAGGCCCACAGGTCTGCGAACGTGGCGCGCGAAAGCTCTTCCCCCATACCCAGCACGTACCCCGCCGGAATGTCCCCCGTGGGGTCCGCCGGGTCCGCGAACCACATGAATTCCGCGCCCACAGGGACGGAAGCCCCGGCCACGGCCGCGATGGTGGCCTGACGCAGAGTCTCCATGGCCTCCAGCCCCGTAGCAACGGCGTTGGTGGCGGCTTCGTCACTGTCAGCAGCTGCCTGGGCGGCCCCTGCAGCGCCTTCCGCACTGACCGCAGCTGCCGCACTGCTGGATTCAGCGGAACCTGCCGCATCTTGCGCCTGCGCAACCGCCGCACCGAGGTCGTCCATCAACTGGTCCGGCGGAGTGTCCGAAGACATGTCCACCTTCACCGCGCGGCCAACCTGTTCCCGCAGTTGCTGGCACAACAGCGTCAAACGGTCGAACGCCTTTTCCAGTTCTTTCGGGGGCAACGGCCCCGTCGCGGACAGTTCCAACTCCTGGCGTTCGGGCACCTCCAGCCACAGCAGCAGTTTTGCCCCGGCCGGGCACGGGTAGTGCACCGTTCCGCCCTGGCCATCGGCGTCCACCGTCACGGTGTAATCCGTGCCGTAGGTCAGCGGGCTGACCCCGCCGTCCCCAACGATTCCGGCGCGCACGTCGCTGGCCGCCAGGATACGGAACGGCGTGGGCCACTCCGTCTGCGAGCCGTCACCCGTATATGTCACCGGGGAATAGGAACTGCTCACGGTCATGCGCAAATCTCCATTCTGCGGGGCTGAATCATCTCCACACGGGCCAGCGCCCGCGAAATCCGGTAAACGCGCCCGTAAACGCCACCGTGCGGCAGCAACGACCTCACTTGCGTCGCGCCTTCAGGAAATCGCACGCCCCGGCCTCGTCCTCAGGCTCGGGGTTGCTCTGGCTGACGTCGGTCAGGCGTGAAGTGTCCAGCACCTGCAAGTACTCCCGGTACAGCTTGATCCCCATGTCGGCCGACTGCGCCAGGGTGGGCGCGATCTCGGACGCCAGGCGCACCACGAAGGCCGTACAGAAATGGGACGGCCATTCTTCCGGCGTGTCGTGAAGCACAACAACCCTCGCCAGGCATGGCGAGGCATCCGTGTACACTTCCCGGCCCACCAGTTCGTGCCGGGCAGCGGGCAGGCGCAGATCGGGGGTCGCACGCACGTCGATCAATCGCTGGCATTCCGTGGGTAGCCGGTAGGCCCAGCGGAAGCCGAAGGGCGGCGGTGTGGCCAGCTTGGCCAGCGTCATCCATCGCACGGCATGCGACCATTCGTGGTCGGCCAGCACTCCTTCCAAGGTGTCGCCCCAGGCCATGGAGCACTGCCTGGCGCTGGCGCTGCTCTCGTCCGGTGACGCAATCTGCGGTGCGTTCACGCGGCGCAGTGCCCTGTTCATGATGGTCACGCGGGACGGCATGCGAAATCCTTGGGTGGCGCGCCCGGGGCACAGGGCTACGGGCGCGCCATCTTGTTATTACGTGTTGCGGGGCTTGGGGGCTCGTCCACGGGGGGTCGGGGCTTCGGGTTTCCCTTCGTTCGCGTCCGGCACCCTCTTCCCGTCAGTATCCCCGGCTCCCGGGGCGGGGGCGTCCATGCCGCTGGTCTGGCTGCCGTCCCCGGGCTGGGCGGATTCACCTTTCGGGGCGGCATCCGCTTCCGAGGGGCTGGCACTCGCTTCGCCTTTGCTCGCGGCATCCACGCGTTCATGGGTCTCGGCCTCCGTTTTCTGTCCCTCCGCCTCCAGAAGGCCGATGCCGGTTTCGCCCTTGTGCCCGGTATCCACCGCCTCCCAGGCTTCCGGCCATTCCGGGTCGAACGGCAGGGGCACGATCTCGCCGGGGTGCACGGTGCGCCCGTTGGCGAACGTTTCGATCTTGGCCTTGAACTGCATGTCCACCCCCCTAGCGCGCCAGGTAACGCAGGTAGGCGTCCACGGTGCCGACGGCAGCGGCATCGTCCGTGCCGATCTGCACCTTCAGGTATTTCCGGCAGTCCGGCAGCACGATGGACATGAGGGACGTCCCCTTGCCCGCGCTCGCCAGAGCCGAGGCGAAAGTGCTGCTCATCACCGGTTGCAGGGTGGCAAACGTGGTCCCGTCGGCGCTGTCCTGCAGGGTGACGGTCACCTTCTTTCCGGCGGCCAGGTTGACGCCGTTCGCCGCTTCCAGTTCCAGCGCCAGCGAGCCGCCATGGGCACCCACCACCAGCACGTTGGGGCACGCCGCAGTGGTGTTGGCGGGCAGGGTCACGCCCTTGCCGAAATACTGGTCGGCCGCCCGCAGTTTGTTCTTGTACATGGTTCCTCCGGTCCCCCGTGGCCGTGGCCACGGGCAGGGGTTACGCGGGCACGGCCACGGTTTCGGTCAGATGCTTCAGGTTGTAGCTGGTGACGATCGGAATCCTGTTCCAGTGGTCCACGATGGTATCCACTTCACGGTCACCGCTCTTGATGACCGTGTTCGGCTTGATGGGGTTGATCGCCATGCCCGCCGTGCGGGCGTGGCACAGGATCAGGGTGTCGGCCGGGTCGCCGTGGGCCAGCGCGATGGCGTCGTCGATCATCGCGGCCGTCGGCAACTTGCCCGACTGGATGTTGACGACGGCGGAAACGCACGTGGGGTCCAGCAACTGCCACCCGAAGCGACCCAGCAGGCGCACGCCGTAGCCCAGTACGCCGGGAAAGCGGGCATCCTTCAGGTCGTAAAGGTTGCCCCCGTTGATGGGGGTGGCGTTCAGCAGGGTACCCTTGGCGAACTGCGACTTGTCGTACAGGCCGGTGCACCCGTCCTCGTCGAAACGCAGCACCACGATGGACGAAACGCCGCCAGCGGTGGCCCCGGCGTTGATGGCCTGGCCGGGATTTTCCAGGGCGTAGCGCAGCCAGTTGTCGTAGTAGAGGGTCTTTTCGGTGTCGTTGCCGGTCTTGCGCAGCACCTTGTCCTGGCGCTTGGCAAAGTAGTTGCCCGCGCCGCCGAACTGGTCCGCCGTGTCTTCGGGCACTTCGATGCGCGCGCCCATGATGGCCAGTTCCACCCTGCGCAGGTTGGTGGTCACCCCTGCCGAGGGCAGCGGCGAGTTCATTTCCACGAACCCGGCCCCCTGTATGTCCGCCACCTCTTCGGCGGTGTTCCACATGCCGTGGCTGGCCTCCTTCCAACGGGCCTGGGCCAGGATCGGGGACTTGTTCGTCAGCGCGTCCACCATCCCGTCCTGCTTGTTCGCCTGCTCGTTGGCGATTTCCTTCAGCGTCTGCATATCGGGCATTGTCGTCTCTCCCTGTTCCCTGCGGCTCTACTTGCGCGGGAACATGCTGTTGTAGAATTCCACCTTGCTCATCGGCTTGGCGGGGGCCGCAACGCCGGTGCCGGTGCCTATGGTGTCCTCGCTGACCAGTTCCGACAGCATGTGCAGCGTTTCGATGGCCACGGCGCTGCTGGCGATGGCTTGCCCGAAACCCGATTCGGCCAGCCGTCCGCCCATGCGCCGGTCCAGCGTGGTGAACATGCCCAGGGCCTTCTGCCGGTTCGCCTCGGTCGCGGGTCCCCAAGCCTCCTCCAGGGCCTCCGCTTCGGCCTGTTCTTGCTTGGCCTGGGCGGCCTGCTGCTCCGCCAGATGCCAGTTCACCATCTCCTGCGCCTGCTTGGGGGTGAGCCCCTGTTCGACGCATGCCTTGCGGTAGGAATCCAGCGCGGCCGGGTCTTGTGCCATCCCTTCCGGCAGCGTGATCTGCACGTCCTCGGCCTTGGTGGCCGGGGTGTAGGCCACGCCGCGCCGCAGCGCGTCCAGGGCGGCGTCGGCCGTCTCCAGCCCCTTCAGGTGCTCCTTCCACGTCTCGGGCATGGAGTCGGACCAGTGCCCGCCTTCCGGGGCTGCCGGAGTGGCCGGTGCCGCCGGTGCTTCCGGGGTGGTCGGAGCCGCCGGTGCCGCCAAGGCTTCCGGAGCGGGCTGGGCCGCCGGGGCTTCCGGTGCCGCAGCGGTCGCGCCGCCGGGCGTGTCCAGACTGCCAACAGTTTCCATCATGATCCTCCTGGTGTTTACCGGGGCGGCCAGCCGGGCAGCGGCCCTATGCCGCGCCCCGCCGCCATCAGGGCCAGAAACCCGTTGGGTTCCGCCCGTGCTATGTCGTCCAGCAGCACTTCGGCCGCGTTCTTCAGTTCCACGTCCACGGGTGCGCTCACCTGGCGGAACGCGCACAGGTTACCCAGCAGGTCCAGCAGCACCCGGAACCCCGGGCCGCTGCGCACAACCTCCGCCAGATCTTGCAGGCGTTGCCGCTCCCTGGCTTCCTCGTTGGCCCGTTCACGGTCCTCTTCCGTCAGTGGGCGTCTACCCATTGCCGCCCCCCTCGGCCTGTCCGGCCAGGGCCGCCTTCAGGTCGCCCGCCAAGGTGCCCTCCGTCCGCATGGCTCCGGCCCGCATGGCCAGTTCCGCCGCCCGTGCCTGCGCCTCTTGCTCCATCATCTTCTGCTGCCTCTCCGCCCGCGCCTGCCGGATGGTCGCCACCTCCGCATCGCTGCGCACCACGCCACCCGGAGCGCCAAGGCCACGAGAAATCTCGTCCACCGCCTGGTCCAGGTCGATCTTGTCCACCACCTCCGGGTTGATCCTGGCCATCTCGGCCACGTTGGCCACGATGGCCTGCGTGGTCTCCGCGCCGGAACTGCGCAATGCCAGGGCCAGCGGGCTGATGTATTCGATGTTCACGAGGTCGCGCGGCGACGTGATGATCCGATCCAGCGGAGACGGTGGCGGCGGCAGTTCACCGGCTGCGTCCAGCAGGGTAAGGACGCGCATGATGCCCTTGCTGAGCACGTTGGGCTCGTAGCTGGCGAGCGCCGGTCCCATCAGCTGCGCCATCTGCTGCCGCCTGGCCATGATGGCGTAGGCCGTCACGTCCTTGGTCAAGCCGTCGCGCATCAGGTCCGCGAACAGACTGGCCAGCAGGGTCTCATCAATGCGCCGGATGACCTGGGCCACCTTGCCTTCCACGGCCTGGATGCCGGGGATGAAGTTCACGGTGTACAGGGGGGCAACGGCGTCTTTCTCGTAGGCGGACATGGGAGTTTGCGCGCCGGGGTAGGTTTCCAGCCGCCCCCGGAAGCCAACGGGCTTGCGCATGGGCGGTTCGATGCTCTTGTCCAGACCCACCAGACCCTTGGTCTCCATGCTCTGGACCATTCGCGCATCCGCCAGCGCCTCGTCGCCCGGCCCCGTGCCGTAAACACCCCGGGCATCGTTCCACACGGCGTACAGGTACGGCATGTCCAGATAGCCGCCGGTCTTCAGCAGGCGCTCCGCACCCTTGGCCTCGAAGAAGTAGCTGGCCCACGGCATGGACGCGGCGTCCATCCGGCGCGGGTTCCAGTTCGGGTTGCGGCGCACCAGGTGGATAACGTCCACCCGCTCGTAGGGCCGCTTCTTCAGCATCTCCTTCACGTCCCGCGACAGCGCGTCTTCCCCGAACTTGTCCCGCAACTGGTTGGCGGTGTACCGCAGCACCCGGGCCACCGCGTCCACTTCCTTGGCGCTGTCCAGGCCGATGCTCCAGGTACCCACAGTGCAGCACTCGCAGCGCACGCCGTTGCGCAAGGCGCCGCTGTGATCCCGCGTCACCACGGTTTCCAGATACAGCAGCATGCCGCCGTACCCGATGTACTCCTGGTTCCCCTCGTGCAGCGCCTGGTACCAGCCGCCGCGTGCCAGGGTGGCCGCCAGCTTTCGTTCCACAACGTCCAGCCACTGCCGGGCCGCCGGAAACGTCTCGGCGATGATGTCGTCGATGAACCCCAGCCGGAACCACGTCATGCCGGAAGGCGTCATGGCGCTGGTCAGACCGGCCGCGCCGCGCCGCAGGGCGATCTGCGCCGCCGGGTTGACGATGTCGCGGGTTTCCAGGCGCGCGGTCTGCGTGTCCGACTCCTCGGGGAACAGCCCGCGGTGCGGCACGATGTATTCGTGCAACTCGCGCCACTCGGACAGGCGGGGTGCCCGCATGTCGTCGAGGTGCCGTGCGAGGTCCTGCAGCTCCACCAGTTGCCGGTCGACCATCACGCGCCCCCGGAACGGCCCAGCAGTGTGCCGCCCAGCTTGTTGCCGGTCGCGGGGGCATCACCCGCGAGGCCCAGGGGGCTGGTCAGCACCGTGCCGGACGAACCGGAACGCTGCTTCAGCTTGCGCTGTTCCTCGGTGCGCACCGCCTCTGCCTCGGGCTCCTGTTCCGTCAGGTCGGGGGCGGGTTCCGCCTTGGGTGCCTCCGGCACCTTGGGCGTGTTCTTGCCACCACCCGCCTGGCAGGAGGCGGCGGGAATCAGCAGCACCAGCGCCGCCAACGTCACGATGTACAGAACCGTCACAAGATTTCTCCTTCGTCGGGGGTGCAAACGGAAAGGATGCCATCCACGTGGCGTCCCCAGCGCACCAGGTGGCAGGCCCCGGGTACACGGCCCATGGGAACGAAACCTATGGACCGGGCCAGATGCAGGGCGTGGCGGTATGGGGCAGGCGTCAGCCCCGTCAGACAGTCGAAATGGCCGGTGCCAAATATCCAGCGCAGGACGTGCCGCCCTATCGCCACAGCTTGGGGCTGAAAGGCCCGAAACACGCAGAAGTGCGAAAGGGCCGTGCGGCCGGTGAAGTTGTTGAACCAGGCCACGGCCGCCGTGTCGCAACCTTGTCCGCCTGGCAGCGAAAAGTGGGCCTGCACCTCTACCAGCCATGAGGTCTCCGGCGATGTGATGCAGTTCCACGCATCACGAAAAGCACCGGCAGGGGCGTCGTACAACGCCGTGTCCGCCAGCCCTTCCGCCATCATGCGGTCCAGCAGGGCACCACGAACGGACGAGCCGCCATCCAGCACTCGACAGGTGAAGACGGTCATTTGCGGCCCCCGTGCCCGCCCGGCGCGAGCGGGTCGTAGCCGAAATCCGTGCGCAGCGGGTCGTACGGCGGGCGCAGCATCTCCAGCAGTTCGCGCATGGGATCGCGCGGGGCCACCGGGTGGGCGAAGGTCAGCGCCAGGGCGTCGGCGTCGTCCGGGCTTTTCACACCGCGCCGCCGCATGGCGTCCTTGGATTCCAAGGCGGTCTTCTGGTCCGGCGTGTACCGGTACTGGCGGGTCGTCAGCTCCTCCGACAGCACGCCGTTTACGGGCAGGCAGCCCGTGGCCAGCCAGTCCCGCAGGTTCATCCACATTTCCGTGGCCTTGTCCCTTGCATCCGGGCGCGCCGACTTGCCGCCGAAAGACACGTCAAAGGGGTCAAAGTTCAACTGCCGCAGCCGGTCCACCACGCCGCCGCCCACGCCGGTGCCGTCCACCATGGCAGCGTCCACAGCCAGTTCGGTCCATGCCCGGGCCACCTGGTCGGCCAGTTGCATGGTGTCCAGCCCATGGAACACCCGGGGGGGAATGGTGCGGGCGTCCAGACCGCGCCGGAAACGGAGCACGCTGCGGTCCCCGCCAAAGCGGGCCACGTCCACGCCCATGATCAACGGCTGGCCGTTCACCTCAGGCAACGGGCGGCGCATGGCGTCTTCCACCAGCACGTGGGCCATGAACTGGTTGAAGGCCGACACCTCGAACGAGCATTCGTACTCCTGGGCCCAGGCCAGTTCGTCGTCGATGCCCGCCCGCAACTCCTCGATGTCGCGGGGCAGCCCGTCGGCCACGGCCTTGTAGATGTCCACCTCATGGCGGCTCCACGTGGTGTCGCTTCCCGTCATCAAGGAATAGAATTTGTTGCCTTTGCCGTTCGGGGTGGACGTGATGCGCAGCTTCAACCCGGGCTTGGACACCACCGGGAACAACGCCTTCCAGATTTCGGCGCTGTCCTGGTGAAACGCGAACTCGTCCAGGAACACGTTGGCCGAAAAACCACGTGCCGTGTCGGGGTTGGCGGGCAGTGCGGTCACGCGGCTGCCGCCCTTGGTAATCACCTCCAGCGCCTTGACCGTGGTCTTGTCGGACAGCCGGAAGTCACTCTCGAAGGCGTCAAACCCCGCTCCCAGGGCCTTCAGGTGCAGCTTCAGCCCTTCGTCCATGGCCTCGCGTGCCTGCCGCTCCCCGCGCGAAAGGATCACCCACCTGGTGCGCCCGCCCTGAAGCTCGCACTCCACCACGTCCTCGCCGATCTCCAGCGTGGTGGTGAACGTCTTGCCGGTCTGGCGGGCGAACATCCCGATCTTGAACCGGGACCGGTCGTCTATCCATTTGCGCTGGTAGGGGTACAGGATTGCGCTCATGCTACGCCTCGCCCCGATAAACGGCCTTGATGCGCTCGAACACGTCCAGCGGACTCATGGGCGGCCCCGTGGGTCCATCCCCGGCCTCTTCGCTTACCGCCTTGGCCGCGCGCTCCATGTCTTCTTCCGCCGCCTTGCGCCCCTCCTCGCGCAGCTTCATGGCCAGCGCAGCATCCACGGTGCGGGCCTGCACCAGGTTCTTGCTGGCGCGGGCCAGCAGGGCGATGTCCTTGGGATCCAATTCGTCCCCTTCCGCCTGCTGAATGGCGAAGATCGCTCCCTCCAACAGGCCGATATTCGCCCGGGCCACCCGCTCTTCAGGAGCGTTGCCCAACTCGCGCACCAGCACTTCCGCCATCTCGCGCGTCTTGCGCATGTCGCGGGCCATCTCGTCCACGGACTTGCGGTAGCGGCCTACGGCACTGCGGCTCACGTCCGCGCCCAGGGATTGCAGGTGGGCGCGGATTTCATCCACGGTCCGGCCCTGCTCGATCAGGGTGTGCACCTCGTCCCGCAGCTTGGCGGGCAGGCGACGCAGGCTCGACTGGCGTCCCACGGCTATTCCATCCCCGGCAGCGGCACCTTCACGCCGTGCACCCGTTCCCGGCCGTTTGCCACGTCGATGCCGTGCGGCAGAATGGTGGCCACCGTCACCATGGACTCCAGATCATCGACGCGTACCAGGCGCTGCGAGGCCAGCCATTCCAGGTCTTCCTGCACGCGCTCCAGGCTCACGTCGTGACCCAAGGGGCGCAACGCGGCAGCCAGCACGATGTGGTTGGCCCGACCGCCGGGTGCCTTCTCCAGCACCCGCAGGATGACCAGTCGCCGGTCTTCCTTCACCAGTTCGGAAAAACGCATTACTTCTCCTTCAGATGGTGGTTGTAGAGCATGGTCACTTGCCCCTGCAGCGTGCCAAGCACGTCCCTCATGCCATCCAGCCGCGCGGCCTGTTCGTCCGCCAGGCCGTCGATGCGCAGAGACAGTTCCCGGGTCGCTCCGCGCACGCCTTCCACCGCCAGAAGCAGGCTTTGGATGTCCTGCGCGGTGGGCAGGTTCTTCATGGCCGTCTCGACCTTGCCCACCCTCTCGCCCAAAGTTTCGATGTCCTTGCGCTGGCACTCCGACACTTCGCTTTGCGCCTTGGAAGCAACGGCGATCCGCGCGTCCACCTGGGCGGGCGTGGTGAAGAACTTCCGCATCCCGGCCAGCGCGGCGATCATCAGCACCTGCACGGCGGCCAGAAGTCCGTTGAGCACTTCGGACCATTCCCGAACCTGTTCCATCACGGCCATTACTGGGCCTCCACGAGACGGATCAGGCCGTTGACCTGTGCTTCCAGGGCCTGGCAGCGCCCCCCGTAGTCCCGAATGTGGGCAAGGATGTCCGTGCCGCTCACGCCTATTCCGGGTGCTGCTGGTAGTAGCCGGGGGCCAGCGGTTCCGGCGGCGTCGGCCGTTGCGCCAGTTCCGGCGGCAGCGGCGTCTTCGGGCACGGGGCCACCACCGGCGGCAGGGGCGAGGCCGATTGCCTCGTTGTACAGGCGCACGAAATCAGCGCCGTACTCAGGACCAGCAACAGCAATGTCTTGCGCGGCATAGGCGGCAATCCTCCGGGAAAATTCGCGGCGGGCATCGGCAAGACGCGTGCGCGTCTGCATCAGTTCCGCCGCCAAGGTGTTGGCGCGGGCGGTTTCCGCCTCCAGCTTCAGCCGGGCCGTGCGCTCCGCGTCGGCCACGGCCAGGGCGCGGACGGTGTTCTTGTCCGCGTACTCGGCCCGCAGTTCGGCCAGATCACGCTGGCCGCGCTCGGTCGTTGCGGCGTGGGCGGCCTGTTCGGCCTTGAGGTCGGCCGACAGCAGGGCGCAACGCACCCCCACCCCGGCCAGGGCGATGGCGAGGACGACGGCCAGCCCGACCAGCCCCAGCAGGCGCGACTTGGGGGCAAAGAATCCCAGGGCGGTTTCCAGCATCACGAATGGCCTCCCTGCGGGGTGGGGCAACTGCCCGCGCCCCAGCCTGCCGCCTCGTACATGGGCTCCAGCGTGTGCAGGATGCGGCGCGGGTAGCCCCGATTTTCGGTAAACGCCGCGCGACTGCGCCCGGCGTTTACCGATTCCACGTTGTCCCACCAGCGGCGGGGATCGAACCCGCGCGAGGCGGCCAGCCTGGCGTCACGCTGCACCCAGCCCAGCCCGCCATTGTATGCGGCCAGGGTCATGGCCATGCGGTCGCACGGCGTGGCGGCGCTGACGCGCTCATGCAGCCATCGGTCGTAACCGGCCAGGTTGCGCAGCGCCCAGGCGGGATTGCGCGGGTTGGGCTCGCCAGCCTGCGGCACGATGCGGGGCATCCACGCCGCCGTCGCGGGCATGAACTGCGCCAAGCCCTCGGCCCCCACGGGGGACACGGCATCAGGGTTCCATTCGGATTCCTGGTGGACCTGGGCGGCGAAGGTGGCCACGGGGGCCGCCATGCCCCACTCCACACGCGCCACGCGCACCAGCAGGGAGCGGTACGCCTTTGCCTCGCGGGGAATGGTGGGTGCCGCGTGAGCGTCCGACGCGGAAGCCAGCAGGTACAGCATCACCGCCAGCCATGCGGTCAGCATGAGCACCAGCAGGCACATGGTGCGCTGGTATTCGGAACTGGTCACAGTGCCTGCCCCATGGCCAGCACGCCCACCGCCATCAGCACGGTTCGACGCAGACAGGCCACTGCGAACAGGGTTCGCGATTCCACCACCACGGGAAAGTCCTCGATGTCGGGGGGCCACACGTTGGCGTCGATACGATCCCGCCACTCATCGGCCAGGTATCCCTCGGGCCGCGCGTACGGAAACAGCAAGCGATCAACCCAGTAGAAGACCACGGCGGCGGTCAGAAGCATCGTCACCTTGTAGAGCACGGTGACGGCCTCGCGCGGGGCGACGTACCACAGCACGGCCCACAGCATGGCGGCGATCAGCGCGCACCAAGCCATGCGCAGATGCCTGATGCGGGAAAGGACGCGGGGAAGGAACATGAAACCTCCGGAAAATAAAAAGGGGCGGACTCCTGAAGAGGAATCCGCCCCGCCATGGGGTCGGTTGGGCTTGACCGGGGTTCCGGGGGGTGGCGGGGCGGATTCCGTAGGGAGAATCTGCCACGCCGTACGCGCGAAGTTATGGGTGTACTTTGTTCACGGGTGCCGGAGCCCGGCATGTTACCGGTTTCTGCACCATTACGTCCGTCGTTGTCAAATGCCGGGCAACCGTCCTTGGGCAGGGGCGCTGGCTGCTTGCTGTTCCGCCAGCACCAGGCGTACGTACCGCTCGGTCACGCCGCATTCCAGGGCGATCTCCTGAGCCTGCATCCCCTGCTTTCGCAGGGCCGGTATCAGCTTCCGCGCGGCCTTCCTCCGCCCGTTGGGCGTAACGATGCTGTGCCCGCCATACCGCGCGCACAGGGCCTCCAAAGCCCGCAGCCCCAGCAGCCTGCCCAGGGGGTGTTCAGCCTGGGGGGCGACCGGGATGTACGTGGCAATGCCGCCATACGTCACGCAGAGCAGCGTGGTGGCCTCACGGCCCACCACGTCTTCCAGGTCCGGTTCGGACACCCAGATATCGCCACTCATGTCCTACCCCTTCACCTCGTCCGGCGGCCCTTGCGCTTCGCGTCGCGCTGCAACGCCAGCATCACGTCGCGCAACTGGTCCGGGCTGGCCTGGCGGAAGTCTCGCACCACGCCGCCCGTCTGCTGCTTCAGGATGCCCATGGCGTAGGCCCATGGCATGTGCGTGCCCTCAACGCGGCCTTTTTCAGCCAGCAGCGCCTCTATCTTCTCCATCAATGCCTCGCGGCCCAGGTTGGCCGCATCCCCGGCCAGCAACGTGGCCACGCCGGGGTCGCGCCGGGCTCCGCGCTTGGCGGACCCACGCCTGCCCTGCCAACCCAGCTTCTGGAAATAGATCAACAGGCCGTGCAATTGCGGCACGGACAGATCCTTGGCGCTGCTCTTGCCGTACTGGCCATGCAGCACCGCGCGGTATTCCTCGTCGGTCAGGCCCAACTGCGCCTTGGCGATGTGCACCTTGGCCAGCATGTACCCGCGTCGCGCCTTGGACTCCTCGCGGGGTTCGCGCCGCTTTCTGGATGCGGCAGCCGGGAGCGGGGCGGTATCAGTCGCCGCAGGTGCCGTAGCATTCGGCCTACCGTCTTGCTCCTGGCGCGCCGGGAACTGGATGATCCGGCCCATCATCGCCCCCCGTCCCTGACGACCAGATCATCCACCGGCACCATCACCACGCCGCGCCCGCACAAGATCACGCCCACCAGCCACCGGCCATCGTAACCCAGCACAGGCTCCGTTGCCGTGCGCGTGCCGTCCCGCATGGGCAGCCCGCCAACCTCGCGGCCGTTGGGCGCGCTGACGCGGGTTCCGCGCGGCAGATCAGGCCGGGACGGTACCGCATCCGGCACGCTGGCCCCGGCCAGCAGCGCCGCCACCAGCGTGCCCACGCCGACCGGGTTCAGCCAGGCGTCCGCACCGTCGGGCTGGTCGTGCCAGCGCCGGTCAATCCGCACCCGGTAGCGCCCGGCCGGGCCGCCATGCCGGGCCGCGTCCGCCAGTTCCAAGCGGGCGCGCGTGGTGCCAGATTTTACACAAATCGTGGCGCAAAATTTACGACTGTCGGCCATATCAGAACCCCAGCACCGGATCGGGCGTCCGGATCGGTTCGTCGGTGTATGGGTCAGGGGCAATGCCCCCCGAGGCCCACGGGTCCGCGAACCATGGCGTGCCCTCCGCCTGGTGGTCGCGGTTCAAGCGCGCCCGTTGCGTCAGCGTATTCGTCACCAGCGCGCGCCCGCATTCGCGGCCGCAACACACTTGCCCTGCGCGCTGCCCTGCGGGCATCGACTCGCCGCACCAGGCGCACCGCGCGCGGCGGGGCTTCATTTTCGCCTGGTCGGCACACGCCTTGCCGCAGTACACCCCCCGCCCAGCCGCCAGCCTTGCTGGGGGCACCTCGAACTGGCGGCCACAGTGTTTACAGGACGTCATGGGCATCAGACACCTCCTCGGCCGGTTCATCGACCCCGTACCCGCGCACCCGCCTCCAGCAGGCGTTACAGCGGTAGTTGTCCGTGGGCGTGCCGCAGTCGTGGCAAGTCCGCGAACCGCGTGGCAGCCCCCTGCGCTGTATGGCGTCGCGCAGTGCGCGCACCTGGGCAAGGTCGGGGGTCGGATACCCTGCGGCGGCTGCGGCACCGGGGCCAAACGTTTCTTCCAGCAACAGATGGATTTTTCTGGTTGTAATGTTCCCGCGCACCCCGAGGCGCACGTAAGGCACGGACTGGTCGCCAGAGTAGTACTGCGGCAGTACGCGGCACGTGTTTACCGTGCGGACGTCGCCACGCCGGTTGATTTCGTAGCCGGGCACGCCCACGCACGTCCGCCATGTGCGGCCCCGTGCGGTATGGGGCTTCGCCGTCTCCTCCTGTTCTGCCTGCGGCTCCGGTTCGTCGGGGGTGTGCAGACCTGGTTCGACCGACTCCGTGTCTGACGGGGTAGTGTCTAGCGGCTCCGGCTCGGCCACCGCCGTCTCGATCGTCTCCGGTGCGGTGAACAGTTCTGCCGCCAGCATGCGCGGGTTCACGGTCAGGTAACCGGAACCCAGCCACAGCCGGACACGGTGCCGACGGGCTGTGATGCGATAGTGGGTGTCCCGCTTGCGCACCTGTCCGCGCCGGTTGATTTCGTAGGCCGGGGCGGCGGGTATCTGTTTCCAGTCCATGCTTGATTCCGTGGCTGCTCGTCAGGCCCGGCGCGCCACCGCCGGACGACCGCCCCGCAGGGCGGTTTCGCTGTTAGTTGTCCTGGGCGTTATTGTCCGGGCTGCGTCGGGCTGCGTTTTCCACGAATCCAACGTGCAGGGCGGGCGTGGTGCGCCCGGCGGCCATTGTCGTGCCGTAGGTCTTCGGATTGCCGTCGCACTGGAATTCAAACTGTAGATGCAGCACCACACCGTCCCATCCTTCAGGTGCTTCCGTCAGAACCCGAACAACTTCTTTCAGAATGAAACGCTTCGCGGGCGCGGTGACATGGGATTCGTGGACTCTCTGACCGCTGATTTTTCCGTTAAGAGCAGACATTTCGCCCTCCTAGTGGGAGCGCTCGTTGCCGGGCGCGGTAGCAGTGGGAATCGTGTCGCGCATGGCAATCGCGTCGTGCAGCAGCGCACTTTCCGCGCCGTTGCAGGTCAGCGAACCCACCAGCATCCGCACCATGTTGGACGCATGAACCTCGCCGCCATGGAGGGTATAGCCGCGCACCACGGGGCCTTCCGTGTCCGGCGCTCCCTCTATGGCCACCAGCAGCGAAAAGCCGGTGGCGTGTTCAGGGGCAATGGCAAGGGCCTTCTCCAGGCACGTCTTCAGCAACTGTCGCAGCCCCTCGGAGCTGCGCGGCATGGGGCAGGGCATCATGACGGGAGAGGATTTCCGGGTGGTGCTCATCGCCGTTGTCTCCTTGTGTTGTTTTCTTCAGAGGACACTTTCCCTGGCTGCCACCAGCCCTCCAGCCTCAGCACCTTGCGCACCAGCGGCTCGGGGTAGCCGTTGGCAATCAGGATGCTCCCGGCCTCGCGCCGGATGGCTGCCACCGCCACCGCCCTGCTCACCGCATCGCGGCTGGTAAACGCCTTGTCGTGCGCCAGTTCGGGCATGTCGCCGGGGGGTCAGGGTGGGGCGGCGCAGCACCTCCCGCGCAAACCGCCGCCCGTGGGCCGTCACGTCTATGCCGTCGTGCATCGTCATGGCCGCGCTCCTACAAGGCCGCCATGTCCAGCGGGATGGGGGCGTAGCTGCCGTCCGGCTTGCGGTAGTAAACGCGCAGGTACGGCTTGGCCCCGGTGATCTGGATGGATTCCCCGATGGCCGTCATGGCCCGCTGCCACCGCTCGTCGGTGATGTTCAGGCGGCGCAGGCCAAGGATGCGCCCGGTGTTGATCTTGCCTTCCTTGTCCACCTGGAAGGCATGGTCCACGATGGCGCGCACCTCGCCGGGGCTGCCCTTGGTCCACTCGCGCAGGCAGGCGTCGATCAGTTCCTTGGCGGCCAGCAGCCCCTCGTCGAAGGTCATGTGTTCCTGCATCTGCCGGACGACCTTCAGCGAGCCGTCGTAGCTGAGCAGGGTCAGGTTGCCCTTCTTGCCGCCAGCCGCCACCTGGTAGCGTTCCAGGGACAACTCCACGAACGCCTGCACGTCGGCCATGAAACGGGCCTTCAGGGTGGCCAGTTCATCGCTGGCAGCCTTGGCCTTGGCGGCGATCTCGCGCACCAGGGCATCCCGCTCACGGTCGATCTCGCGCACCTGCTCCAGCGGCACCATGTGGCCCTGCCCGTTTTCCATGTACCCGTCGGGCACGGCGGGGGTGTTTACGGTGGTCGTGGTCATGGCTAAGCGGCCTCCTTCGGCGGGTTGAACGTGACCAGGGGGGTGTTTTCCAGCGCCGCCACCCGGTCCACCTGGGCGTGCATCTCGTGCAGCAGGCCGCGCAGGCGTTCGCGGTTGGCGGGGGTGGCCATGTCCTGGGCCAAGTGGTCGATGTCCACCAGGCCGTTGAACAGGTGGCGGGATATGGGGCCGGTGGGCACGGTGTATTCAGGGGCCATGGTCTATGCCTCCATTTTGTGCGTGCAGGGCCTGTTGCAGGCCCGGTAAAGTTGCACCCGCAGGGGGGATGTCGAGCAGAACGGCATCTGCTGTTCCAGACGGCATTGCTCGGCGGAGATGCCGCCCAGCACGGGGCAGTCCACGTGCCCTTCTTGCAGCAGGGTGGCGCGTACCGACGCCTCCAGGTGCGTGGTGGGCGCGTGGTACTTGTTGTTCAGCACCAGCGACACCAGCGTGGGCGACACGCCCAGCCGCGCCGCGATCTTGCGCAACCCGCTGGCGTCGCAGGCGCGGGCCAGCGCCTGCAACCAGTCCGGCATGGCCATGTCCCACGCGCTCATGGCGCGCAGTTCCATGGATGTACGGCGGGCGGTGCTGCTACTCATCGCCGCCCTCGGGCGCGCTCTCGTAAACAATCACGCCGTTGTTGGGGTCGAGCAGGCGTTTGACGCGCAGCACCTGCGGGGCCTTGGGGCCGGTGTCGCGGCCGGGCACAAACACCCAGCGGTCCGTCCCGGCGGCCAGCAGGTATCCGCCACGCGCCAGCCAGTGGCAGTAGTGGTCGGCCTCGCCAAGGGCCACGGGGGCGTCGGGCAGGCTGGCCTGCGCGGCCAACTCGGCCACGCTGAACTGGCGCAGCATCTTCATGGCCCGCCACATCCGGGCGCGGCCCGACGGCGGCACCTCGCTGCCGTCCGTGCGCACCCTCGGCGCGTCCACGCCGCGATCCACGGCCAGCCGGTACGTGGCGGCCACGCCGGGGCGAGGGCTGGGAGTATGGGCGGCGACGATGCCCGCCGCGCGCAGGCCGGTCACGTAGTCCTTCACCTGGCTGCGTTCCGCCTTGGCCGTCAGGGCGATGGTGGCCAGCGTCCACGGCTCCGTCTGTGCCCGGATGGATGCCCATATCCGCTCACGGGCGGTCAGATGGGCGCTGGAGGGGTTCAGGGTGGCCATTAGCGCCTCCGTGCCGGGGCATCGCCGGTGTACAGGGGGGTGCCACCCCATGCGGCGGCGTCCATGCTGGTCTGCCCGGTGGTTCGACCCATCTCCTGTACCCGTTCCAGGTTGACGCAGATGCGTCGCGCCACACCCTTGGACACCCCGTGGATGCGCTCCAGCAGATCGTCGGCCACCGTCACGTCATGGCAGTACAGGTCCGCCAGCGCCCGCGCGTCGGCCAGCGTGGCGGGCTGCGCGGGCAGCCATTCGAGGACGCGGTTGTGGATGCGCTCCCAGCGGGCCAACGCCCCCGGCAGCCCTTCCTCGCCGATCAGCAGGATGGTGGTACGCGAACCCTCATAAATGTCGCGCACCACTTCGATGATGCCCTTGTCCGTCAGGTGGTCGGCCTCGTCGATGATCAGCGGGCGGCGGCTGGCCGCCAGCTGCGCCACCACCTGTTCCTCCATCCCGTAGATGGTCCGGGCCGGGATGATCCCCATGGTGGAGAGCAGCGCCAGGTAGAACGCCTTGCGCGTCCAACTGCTGCGGCACTGCACGTGGTAGGCGTTCAGCACCGTGGCGCACCTGCACGCAGCCGTGGTTTTGCCGTAGCCGCTGGGGCCGTGCAGCACGAGCAGGCCCGGCAGGTGGTCCGCCCGGTTCGCCGCCTTTGCCATCGCGCCCAGGGTCATGGTCACGTTGGACAGGTTGGCGATGGCCCCCATGGGGGCGGTGTTGACAGTGCCGGTATGCTGGTTCATCATGACTCCTCTCTGTTCGTGTTTTTTCTGCGGGCGGGTGTGACAGCACCCGTCCGCGCCTGTTTTTGGGGCCTAGCCATGCACCCTGCGGCGCATGTGTTCAGGCAGGCCGTGCTTCGTTATCCAGAACCCAAGCCCCTCGCTGCCGGTGGGGTACATGGCGTGCCATGACGCCTCATCTGGCGTCAGCGTGCCCCCGGCCTTCTTTCGCGCATCCAGCAGTTCCCATTCCTTCCAGCGCTCGGCGGGGCCAAGTTCCGCCAGCCGGTCCTGAAACCGCTTCGGGCGCTGCGCCTGCGCCGCGATCTGCGCGCCCAGGGCCATGTCGGCCTGCTGTGTCTCGTTCATGTCCACCACCGGCGCATCCCCGGCCCGTGCTGCCTTGCCCGCCTCCATCAAGGCGGGGGTGGTGTACAGCACCGACGGCGCCGCAGGCTGGACCGCCTGCGCCCGCACTTCGGCGGCGTGTTCCGATGCCGCCGCCATCACGTGCTGCGACATCTCCCGCACGTTCTGCCGTCTGGCCGCGTTGCGCAGTTCCTTGCGCTGTTCGGCGATGTTCCGCTTTTGCAGGCGACGGGCTTCCTTCGACAGGTCGGCAATGGAAATTTCCGGCAGGGTCAGGTCTGCGGCGCGGCAGATGTACCGGCCCTCTTCGTCGAACAGGTAGACATAGCGGATGTCGCTTTCTGCCCGGCGCACCTGCACCTGAGTGTCCACCAGCGTGGCAAGGGCGGCGTCCCAATACTGCGCCCCTTCCACGGCCACGCCCTTCTTGGTCACCTTTCGGTAAACACCGGGCACCAGCGGCAGCAGCAGCACGGCAAGCGCGGCATCGTCGGCCACGTGGTGCAGCGGTCCATTCCAGGCCTGCGCCACCTCGTAGGGCGTTCTGTCGCCCAGGCCACCGTGCGGGCGCATGGCGTAGCGGTCCTCGCACCAGCGATCGAGCAGGGCCTGCAATTGTTCCGGCGTCATGCGCAGGTCCACGGTCCCTGCGTCCTCGCTCCGTTTTCCGGGGTACAGGCGCTTGGCGAAGGATGTGCGGTTTCGGATGGCCTGCGCCTGCGCCACGTTGTGGCCGCAGAAGCCTTCCAATATCTCGAAGATGTCCCGCAACATGGTGCCGAAAAAGCGTTCAATGAACGGCTTGTGTTCCGGCGTGAACGGCGGGGCGATGTCCTGATGCACGTCAAGGTCCAGCAGAGCCGTGGCCACCTGGGTGGACACGTAGTCCGTGCCGTTGTCCGTGCCCACTTCTTCGGGTACGCCCCAATCCAGCAGGCAACGGTGCAGCAGGCCGCACACGGCGGCGGAAGACGAGGAACGCGAAACCAGCAGCTTCGCACGGCGGCTGTACACGTCGATGCAGCCCACGATGGTGTGGCGCTGGCCACCCTCCAGCAAAATGTCGCCGGGGGTCGAGTCCATCTCCCACCGCTGGTTCAGCGCGTTGATGGCATAGGCCGCGTTTCCCAGGGCGAAGGCGTTGTGGCTGCGGAATGCATCGGGGTCGGTGAGGTTCAGATGCAGGCCGGGTTGCGAGGCCCGCCAACGCGCCAGCCATTGTTGCAGTGTGCGCACGGCGGGCAGTTGCAGGTCCGTTCGTTTACCGAACTTGCCCTGTAGACCCTCCAGCAGCATCGCCGCCCGGATGTGCGGAAACTCGTAGACGGCCCCGCGCACGTAATCCAGAATTTCCGGCTGCGCGTCGATGCGCCCCGTGCCCACCCGATGCCGTCCGTAAACACCTGCCAGCCCGCCCAGCCCGTCGTCCTTCAGGCGCTGGCCGATGGCCCGGATCGTGTTGGGGCTGACGTGCCGCACCACGGCCAGCACGTCGCCGGTCACGGCCAGCCCCGCGCCGCCCGCGTTGTACAGGGCGCAGAACGATGCCAGCGCATCGTTGCGGCCCTGCCCGCATTCCTTGGCGTAGGTCAGCCACGCTCGGTACACGCTGGCCTTGGCCTCTGCCCGCGCGCGCTCCTTGGCGGTCAAGGTCGCCATGGCGCGCGCCCTGTGCTGGAGCAGTTCAACGCGCCGAGCTTCCACTGCCTGACGCTGTTCCAACTGTGCCGCACATGCCTTCGCCTCGGCGATCTGGATGGCCACGCGGGTTGTCTCCGGCATGGAGGCCACCAGCCATTCATGCCCGCCGCCGCGTCGTTTTGCTGGTCGTGAGCGCCAGCCTTCACGCTGGGCGCGTTGCTGGACGCTTTGCCGTGTGACGGAAAGCAGGGGCGCAAGCTCTTGCGAGGTGTAGGCGTTTTTGCTGGTGCTGGTGAGCATGCTTGTTCCGCTGTCTGTCCTGTTGAAAGGTCCGGCCCCGAATGTGCCTGGTCTATCCACTTCCACGTAAACCTGCGGGACCACCCCGCAGCACTCCGGGGCCGGGACTATGCGTGCTCCGGCGCGGCGTTTTGCTCGGCAGCCATTCGCGCCATGAGCCAAACGAAATCGCTGAATGAAAACAGTTGCAGAAATGCTTGTGTCCACGCGGTGTTCGATTCGCAGGGCATGGAGTCCAACACCTCAAGGAAGAACGCGCGCGGGTTGTCGTAGAACTTGGTGCAGTCCAGCACCTTGCGTGCGGCCTCGGTGGGCGTCAGGCGGGAGCAGTCCACACCCGTCAGGCGTTCCACCGTGGCGTAGAAAGTCGTCAACATGGCGTTTGGTTTCATGACAGCGCCCCCCGCACCCCCGCGCTCGTGTTGGGCAACGAGCCCAGCACCCAATCCCGGTAGTCGAGCACTGCTTCCACCGCGTCGTTATCCGTCGCGGCTTCAGGCACGCCGGGCACTAGGTAGTGTTTGCCATCGTAGGTATGCCGCGAAGTTGCGCAGATCAGTTTCCGCAGGCGCTTCTCGCCGCCCTTGAACAGGGGCAGCGCGTTTTCGGGACATCGCTTGCCAACCTGAATCTTGCCGCTACGCCAGCAGTAGGCCACATGTTCGGTCGCCATCACGCCACCCCCTGCTTGCGTATTTCGGCCTCCAGAACCCCGTTGGCCTGAAGGCGCTGCTCTTCCGTCAAACTGGGCTGAATCGCCACAAACGCTGCCGCTGCCGCGAATGCCTTTGCCATGTCAGGATGCAGGGTTTCCAGCGACTGCCGGTTTCCCTCCAACGCGAAGCGATAGAAGAGGTTTCCCCATTCACCCCATGTGGGCGTCAGATCGGCTGTGCGCATCACGCCACCTTCCCTTCCGTTGCGTCCGGCCCCTTCGCGCAAACCTTTGCGGGGTCGAACAGATACTTCTCCGGCACGCCCACGTCGCGTAGCGCCTGCAACACCTTCGGGCTGTGCAGCCTTCCGTTCACGGTGTTGGAAACGGCTTGGTTGCAAACACCTATCTGCTCTGCCAGCGCCGTCATGGTCAGGTGCTGCCGCTCCAGCACATCGCGGATGCGGAAGCGCACCCGCGCGCGGGCTGCGCCGCACGCGCGCCGCGTTTCAACGCTCGGCCGCGTCATATGTCTTCCTCCAGCTTTTTCTTACGCTTACGAGCCGCGCGCTCTTCCAGGCATGCCCGCCCGTAATCCCTGTGCCGCCGGTCCTCATCCGTCATCACGTCCACCCCAAGCGCACGCACCAAAGGCCGCAATGGCCCGGCATCTCCCGTGGCCCGGCAAAACACCACCACGGCCAGAAGAGATGGGGGATGATCCCGGTCACTAGGGGACAGCCACTTGTCCAGCGTGTCCTTGCTGATGGCTTTGGTGTTGCCTGCGGTCAGCTTAATTCCGGCGTTAGTGGCGATCTGGTTGATGCGGTCCACCAAACGCTTGCGTCCTTCCTCGTCCTGTCCGGCGGCAACATTCATGGCAGCGCGTACGGCAGGCATGAGGCCAGCCAACGCGCTGTCATTGCCACCATCAAAGAGGGAGAGTTGCCGCATTCCGTTCACCGTCCGCTGGTGTGGAGGTTCAACGTCCAATCATTATCAGGCAGTGGACGTTGACCCGTTGGTTGCTGGCGGCGTAGATAGGGTTTGTGAAACTGGTTTCCTACCGCCTGCAAGTCTTTTCTAGAGTCAAAAGCGTTAGCAGTCAACGGATTTGATGCTTGCAGGTTCATTTTTTCTAAAATCTACGCATCACCCAGCAATCAAAGGCTTTTCTCGCTAAAATTGAGTTGCAGCTACCATTGCAGGCTGTGGAGCATGAACATGCAAGACTTGGAAAATCAGCTCGAACGCCTGAAAAAAGCTTCCGGTGTTGAAAGCGACACAGCTTTTGCTCAATTTTTGGGCATAAGTCAGGGGTCGATTTCCGGAGCCAAGAAAAAAGGGCAATTGCCCCATTCGTGGTTCTTTCAAGTTGCTGAAAAAACAGGTGTGTCTACTGACTGGCTATTCTTTGGGCGGGGAGAAAATCCGGGAGTTACCCCTTCGTCAGATGAAAAAAAAACCGATGTTTTTTTAAATATTTTAGGCAAGAAAACACAAAATGGCACGCTCATCGACTGCGACGATTGCCAGATACTGATGCTCCCCATGGTCGAGGCCAGGCTGTCGGCTGGCAACGGGAGCTTTGAGACCAGCGGGAACGCCGAGCGGCGTTACGCGTTCCGTATGGACTTCCTCATGCGCAAGGGCCAGCCCGCCAGCATGGTGCTCATGCGCGTTGCTGGCGACAGCATGGAACCCGAGGTGCACCACAATGATGTGGTGCTCATCGACCAGAGCCAGCGCACCCCTCGCCCTGGCGGCCTCTACGCGGTGGGGGTCGAAGACCTGGTCTACCTGAAGGTCGTCAATGCCGCGCCCGGCAAACTCGTGTTGACCAGCTACAACGCTGCCTACCCCCCGCTGGAGGTCGATGCGCGCGGTGATCTGGCAGACGGTATTCGCATCATCGGCAAAGCCGTCTGGGTCGGCCGCGAACTGACCTGACGCGCAGCTGCTCAACGTTGCGCGCCCTGCCGTCACCCCCCGGCGACAGCACGCAAAAAGCCCCCGTCGTTTGTGCTCAATCCAGCACTCGACGGGGGCCGTCTGTTTACAGCCTCATTCAAAACTAACCTGCGCCTTCGGCAGGCTCCGCGCGCAAACTAACTTGCGCGCTCGCGCCGCACATCAACGCGCCTGGTCACGCGGGCCACGCTCCCAAGCCCAACTCCCACTAGGCGTTGTCGTCACGCCATCCCGCTATATCCACGCCCATCCGTCTATATCCCGGCTCCAGAACTATCCTGCGGTGCACAACGGACGGCGCGGGCAGCACAGCCGGTGCGCGGGGGGCCGCAGCCCCGGCGCGGGCAGATGCGGACCGGCCACGGCCATCTCCGCCGGTTCCACGTATTCGGCGTGGCAGTGGCAGCCGATGGAGAACGGCGGCAGCCACGCCGCAATATCCGGATGGGTGCCCGAAAGCACCACGCCATGCAGGGCCACGCATTCCGGGCAGGCGCCGGCCCGGTCCTCGTCGTCCACCACCAGGCGCAGGCCGCCGCCCGGCGCGGCGCGCAAGCGTTCCAGCACGGCCAGCGCGGCCCCGCGCCATGCCGCGTAGTGGTCCATGAACAGGCCGCATTCCTCGTCGTCCGCGCCCGCCTCTTCCGCCAAGTTCCACACCACCTGCCCGGTCAGCCGGGCCAGCAGGGGATGGCTGTCAATCAGCCTGCCCGAGGCCGGAAGGCCGCCGGAATCCTGTCCCGTCGTGGTCATTGCTCCGATCCTTTGCGTCCCGCGCCAAAAAAGCCTCGAAACAGCCCCTACGGCTTCACGTAGGCAAATCCCTTGCGCTGCAGGTCCACCAGTTCCACGATGCCCGCAGGCACCACGGTACAGGCGGGGTTCAGCCACGCGGCGTCCAGGCCGAAGTGGCGCATGGCGTTGGCGCAGACGCGTATGTCCAGTCCCAGCCCGCGCAGTTCGCGCAGCGGCTCCGCGAAGTCCGGGTCATCCGCGCCCATGAGCCGGATGCCCGGCCCGTTGACCACCAGCACGCTGGTGAAGGCCACCCCTTCCAGTGCCTTGCGATAGTTGCGCACGTTGCTGATGGCGATGTTCAGTTCCGCCGGACCGTTATCGAAGTGAAAAACGATGTCGTAGTGCATGGCGCTCCTGCCCGTAATGGTTGACGACGATGACGCCCAAAACACCCCCTAGCGCACCATGCGCCGAAATTCCCCGCTCTCCTGCAACTGCCGCAGTCCCGCGTCAAAGGCATCGCGCACGGCCGGGTCGCGGAACACGAAAAAGCGGTCTTGCGCCGGAAAGACGCGATGGATGCGCACCGGCTCACCCACGCCCCTGGCGGCCAACCTAGCGCGATGAAAGGCAAAGATGCGTTCGTCCAGCACGATGACCCGGTCGCGCCGGTGAAAGAACGCCTCCACCTGGGCCCGCTGGTCCACCTGTTCCTCGTAGCGGGGGTTGGCGTCGGCCATGGCCGCGAAGTCCGGCCCCATGAATACCCGCGCATTATGAAAGGCCGTCATCGGCAGGGCCCGCAGATCGGCCAGCGCGTTGATCTCCAGCCCGGCTGCCTCCAGCGAGACCGCCACGTTGCGGTATTGCAGGTACATGTCTCCCAGGGCCAACCCGGCCACGTCGGCATGGCGCCCCACGGGGCCGCAACCGTCCAGCGTGCCTTTGCGCACCAGTTCCAGGGCACGGGCATGCGGCAGGAACACCGGCACGACACGGTAGCCGGACCGCCCCAGGGCGGCTGCCACCAAGCGTGGCTCCAGCCCGCTCTTGTTGACCATGTCCACGTACGGCAGCGAGGAGGTGCTGAAGCCGATGCGCAGTTCCGGCCCGGCAGGGGCGCTGCCCGCAGGCCCGGCTGCCGGTGCTTCCGCATCGTCGACGGCAGCCTGACGGGCGGCATGTTGGCTGACGGCACCTAGCGCGGGCTCCACGGCCTGCCGGACCGTCCCATCGGCTTCCCGCGCGGCCCGCGCGACGGGCGCGCCGCAAGCCAGCACGCAGGCCAACGCCAGCACGGCGCACACGGCCATCCCGCGCAGCACCACCGCACCCCTGCGTGCCCTGTGCCCCCAGTATGTCATCGCAATGCGCCTGCCTTCGCGTGGGCATGATAGAGAATGTCCTGCAGAATACCCCGCCGCGCACGTGGCGGCAACCCGCCGCAGCTTGCCTTTTCCTCTCGCATGGCTATGTTCGGGGCGTCGCATGACACGGACTGCGCCGTCAGGAGGCGTGCTGTCCTTATGCCCGGCCCCGGCCGGGTTTTTTGTTGCCCAAAGACCGCCGCGCCCCGCGCGCGGCAGCAGGAGCCATCATGCTTCCGTCGTACATTGCATCACTCTTCTCCATGTCCACCCTGTCTGGCGTATCCGGCACGTCTGGCGCATGGCTCGCCCTGTTCGCCGCCGGGCTGTTCGAAGTGGGATGGGCCGTGGGCCTCAAGTACACCCAGGGCTTCACCCGCCCGCTGCCCTCACTGCTCACCGTCGCGGCCATGGCCGTCAGCCTGTACCTGCTGGCCGTGGCCCTGCGCCACCTGCCGCTGGGCACCGCCTATGCGGTATGGACCGGCGTGGGCACGGTGGGCACCGCGCTGCTCGGCATCGCATTGTTCGGCGAACCCGCCAATGCAGCCCGCATGGTCTGCATCCTGTGCATCGTGGCGGGCATCGCCGGGCTGAAGTTGCTGGCCGGACGCTGACCCACGACCTGGCCGCAGCAAGATGCGGCAGACCCTTTTCCACCGCACCGCGCGCCGCGCTTGCGAAGGCGCGCCCCAACGCCATCCTGCACGGACATGATGCCGCACCGTTGGCGCAGCCACTCATCACACAGGATGACACGACGCACCAGTGCATTGTACAATTATACACTGCAGTGGTTGCTCACATAACCAAATTATGATCGTCACTCATTTCACAAAAAGCCTTTCCTCCTTTTTCGGATTAGATCAATCGGTTGACGACTATGTTGGCAAATCTTTTGTACTTGCAGGATGATCCGATCAACTCTCAAAAATTTTTCCCAACGGCGAAAAAAATTGGTCGCGCGGTCAAACATGAGCAGGGACACGCTTTTTTCCCTGCCGGGGCCTCTTTTGTACCGCATGTTCACAATCATGGGGGTTGAAAGAAGTCGCCGGGCAAAATATGGTGGGCTCACGAATTGGTTGGTTAACCAATTTGCATCATACACGCTCAACGACGGAGACTCGCATGACCACCGCTCCGCCTGTCGCCGAACTGCCGTTCCTGGCCATGCTGGGGGCACTGCTGCTGCTCGGCGGCGCCGTGTCGGCCCTAGCGGCACGCCGACGCCCCTTCACCATGCTGGGCCTGATGTGCCTTTCCGACATCGGCCTCACGCTACTCGGCCTTGGCCTTGGCGGAGCCGCCGGGCTGGTCGGGGGGACCACCCAACTCATCTATCAGATGGCGGCGCGGTGTCTTGCGCTGCTCACCCTCGCGCGCCTGGCCCGCACTGCGGGGTCCGGCTCGCTGGACGACCTGCGCGGCATCCGCGCGGCCCTGCCCCTGACCGGCCTGTTCTTCGGGTTCGCCATGTTCGCGGGCATGGGACTTTCCGTCTTCCTCGTGCCGGACGGGCGGGCCTTCATCCTGCACGCGGCCTTCGCCGCCGGGCACTGGGGCTACGCCGTGGCCGTGGCCTTCGCGGGCATGGCCCTGGCCGCAGCCACCGTGCTATCGGTGCAGGCCATCTGTCTTGAATCCGGCCAGTGGCGCGAATCCGCCCACGTTCCCCATGCCCCGTCCGCCACGTTCCACGTGCTGGCGGGGCTTTTTGCGGCCTTCCTGGCCGCGTTCGGCCTGGCCGGGCATGCCGTCACCGCGCAGGTAGCCGACGTCCTGGGCGTTGCGGCCGACGCGCTGCCCTCCTTCGGGGCGCACTGGCACCCGGCGGCGCTGCTGCCCTTTGCTGGGGCCTTCGCCGTGTGGTGTATCGGCCTCGTCTCCGGCCGCGCCCGCGCGCTGGCCGGTGTGGCCCTGGTGGCCGCCTCGCTGGCGCTCACCTGGACCGACACCACCATCGATCCCCTGTCCCGCCTGTTCGGCGTGGTCATCGCGGGCATCGGCCTGGTGGTGGCGGTGTACTCGGTGGGCTACATCCACCACGACCGCCGCGCCAATGGGTACTGGTTCTTCCTGCTGCTGATGTGCGGATCGCTCTCGGGCCTGGCCCTTGCCCGCGATTTCGGCGGCTTCTACGTCTTCTGGGAACTGATGACCTTCTCGTCGTACTTCCTGGTGGCCCACGAGGCCACGGACAAGGCGTTCCACGCCGCCGTGAAGTACTTCGTGATGTGCGTGGCCGGGGCCTGCGCCATGCTGCCCGGCTTCATGCTGCTGTCCGCCCAGACGGGCACGCTGGACTTCGCGGCGCTGGCCGGTCTTGCCGCCACCCTGCCCGCCCCCGTGGTGAAGGGCGCGGTGGTGCTGGCCTTCGTGGGCTTCGCGGTCAAGGCGGGCCTTGTGCCCGGCCACGGCTGGCTGCCCGACGCGCACCCCGCCGCGCCTTCGTCCATCTCCGGCCCGCTCTCGGGCATCCTGACCAAGACCGGCGTGTACGGCACCCTGCGGCTGATGCTGGCGGTGTTCGGCTCCGCCGTGCTGCTCAAGGCCGGGGAATCGGCCGGGGGCTTCAGCTCCATGGGCCTCCTGGTCACCGTCCTCGGCACCGCCACCATGCTCTACGGCGAACTGATGGCCCTGAAGCAGGACGACCTGAAGCGCCTGCTGGCCTATTCGACCATGGGACAGGTGGGCGAGATATTCATGGTCATCGGCCTGGGCACCTGGCTGGCCACGACCGGCTCGCTGCTGCACGTGCTGAACCACGCCATCATGAAGAACCTGCTGTTCCTCTGCGCGGGCGGTCTCATCCTGCGCGCGGGCAGCAAGAAGCTGGCGGATCTCGCGGGCATGGCCCGGGTCATGCCCTTCACCGCCGGGTGCATGGTGGTGGGCCTCATCTCCATCATGGGCCTGCCGCCGTTCAACGGCTTTGTCGGCAAGTACCTGATGCTGCAATCGCTGGTGGCCGCCGGTCACCCGGCGCTGGCCGCCGTGCTGCTGCTGGGCAGCCTTGCCGGGTGCATCTACTACATGCGCATCGTGCGCACCCTGGTCTTCCAGCCCTACACCGGCCCCACGGTACAGGAGGCCCCGGCCTCCATGCGCATGGCCACCGGCGTTCTGGCCGTGCTGTGCCTGGTGCTGGGCGTTCTGCCGCAACTGGGCCTGTCGCTGGTCACCCCCGTGGCCGACATGCTGGCGGGCGCGGGCAAGCTGGACGCCCAGGCCCTGCCCATGCTGGCCGTTACCTGGCATCCCTTCGTGCTCATCCCCATGCTGGGCGCGGTGGTGCCCTTCCTGCTGCGGCGCGACCGCAAGGCGGCGGGCCTGGCCACCGCCATCATCCTGGCCGTTGCGGCCATCGCCGTGGTGGCGTTCGGGCGCGGGCTGGATTCCGTCTCCTTCGCCTTCGCGCTCATCGTGCCGGTCATCGGCTGCCTGAACATGTTCTACGCCGTGGGCTACATGGAGCACAGCCACACCCAGTGGCGCTTCTACACGTTCTTCCTGTTCATGGTGGGCGGGCTGATGGGCGTTGCCGCCAGCAACGACCTGTTCGGCTTCTTCACCTTCTGGGAGATCATGAGCTCGTGGAGCCTGTACTTCGTCATCGTGCATGAAGAAAACCCCGCCGCGCTGCGCGAGGGCTTCAAGTACTTCTTCTTCAACGTGCTGGGTGCGGCCTTCCTGTTCCTGGGGGTGGTCATGCTGTCCTCCATGGCGGGCGACCCCAGCTTCGGCGCGGTGCGTTCGGCCCTGCCGAACATGCCGGTGGCCCTGGCCGCCACCGCCGTGGCCCTGATGGCCATCGGCTTCACCATGAAGGCGGCGCAGCTGCCCTTCCGCATCGACGTGCAGATGCACCCGGCAACGGCCCCCACGCCGGTTTCCGGCTACATCTCGTCGGTGCTGCTGAAGAGCGCCCTGTTCGGCCTCGCCAAGCTGTTCTTCGTGCTGGGCGGCGCGGGCTTCTTCACCGGGCTTTCCGCCCAATGGGGCCAGCCGCAGGTGATGTACGCCATCGCCTGGGTGGGCGGCATCACCATCGTCATGGCAGCCCTGCTGGCCGTGATGCAGTCGGACCTCAAGCTGGTGCTCATCTACTCCACCGTCAGCCAGTTGGGCTACATGGTGGTGGGCGTGGCCCTGGGCACGCCGCTGGGCATGGCCGGGGGCATGCTGCACCTGGTCAACCACGTGCTGTTCAAGGACCTGCTGTTCCTCGTGGCCGGGTCGCTCATCCTGTGCACCCACAAGCACTCGCTGGACGAGCTGGGCGGCATCGGGCAGCGCATGCCCGTCACCCTGACCATGTTCGCCATCGGGGCGCTTTCGGTGGTCGGCGTGCCGCCCACCAACGGCTTCGCCTCCAAGTGGATTCTCTACCACGCGCTGATGGCCGAGGGCGAAGTGGCCCTGGCCCTGCTCTCGCTGGCGGGCAGCGTGCTGACCCTGGCCTACTTCGCCAAGTTCCTGCACTCGGCCTTCCTGGGCCGCCCCTCGCCGGAACTGGCCCACGTGCACGAAGCCCCGCGCATCATGCTGGTGCCCATGGGCATCCTGGCCGCCGGGTGCATCATCACCGGCGTGCTGCCCGGCCTGCCCCTGCTGGCCATCGACATGATGGGCCGCGAACTGGGCTTCGCCGGGCTGGCTGTCGCGCCGTGGGGCGTGGCTTCCGGCGCGGGGGCGTTCAACGCCACCGCCCTGGCCGTGCTGCTGGCCGTCGCCTTCTTCGGCGGGCGCACCGCCCTGCGGAGGCTCATCGGCACCGTGCGCACCACAGACATCCACACCTGCGGCGTGGCCATGAAGGCCGACGAGGCCCGCCTTGCCCCGCAGGACATCTACGGCGCACCCCTGGCCCTGCTGCGGCAGCTGGCCCAGGCGGCCGTGCCCGCCCTGAAGCGGAGGTAGACCATGTCCTACGCCACCGAACTCTTCACCCAGACCGGCCTTGGCCTGCTTGGCCTGCTGGTGTTCCCGGGCGGGTTGTTCGCCCTGATGGTGGGCCTGTTCCTGAAGGGGCTTGACCGGCGCATCGAGGCGCGTCTGCAGCGCCGCGTTGGCCCGCCCCTGATCCAGCCCTACCTGGATATCGCCAAGCTGTTCACCAAGGAAACGGTCATGCCGGCCTCGGCCAACCGGACCGCCTTCCTGCTGGCCCCGCTGCTGGGGCTGACCGGCATGGCGGTGTGCGCCGCGCTGCTGCCCGTGCCGGGCGTCAGCGGCGGCCTGCCCGCCATGGGCGACCTGCTGGTGATCTTCTACCTGCTGCCGCTGCCCGCCATCGCGCTGATGGTCGGCGGTTCCGCCTCCAGCTCGCCGTTCGGGGCCATGGGCTTCTCGCGCGAGATGACGCTGATGTTCGCCTACGAAATGCCGCTGCTGGCCGTGATGCTGGCCGTGGCCATGAAGGTGGGCATGGCCACGGGCGGCGGGGCCGAATTCTCGCTGGCCAGCATCGTGAACTATCAACTGACCAACGGGCAGCTGGCCTTCGATCCGGTGATGATTCCGGCCCTGCTGGCCTACCTGCTGTTTTTGCCCGGCACCATGGGCACCGTGCCCTTCGACGTGCCCGAGGCCGAAACGGAAATCATCGAAGGCCCCCTGCTGGAATACTCCGGCCCCGCGCTGGCCTTCTTCCACATCGCCTCGGCGCTCAAGACCGTGGTGGTGCTGGGGCTTGGCGTGGCGCTGTTCCTGCCGGGCACGGTTCCCGGCGGCATCCTCGCCAACATTCCGTGGTTCGTGCTGAAATGCGCGGCGCTGATGGCCGTTTCGCTGACGCTGGTCAAGTCCGCCACCGGGCGCTTCCGCGTGGACCAGGCCTTCACCTTCTACCTCAAGTACCCCTCGGTGCTGGCACTGGCGAGCCTGGTGCTGGCATGGCGGGGCATGTAGACGGAGAGGATACGATATGAACTTCCTGAAGAAGCTCTCCGTGCGGTCGCCCTGGCTGTACCGGATCAACGCGGGCTCGTGCAATGGCTGCGACGTGGAACTGGCCACCACCGCCTGCATCCCCCGCTATGACGTGGAACGCCTGGGCTGCAAGTACTGCGGCAGCCCCCGCCATGCGGACATCGTGCTGATCACCGGGCCGCTGACCGCCCGCGTGAAGGACAAGGTGCTGCGCGTGTGGGACGAGATTCCCGAACCCAAGGTCACCGTGGCCGTGGGCATCTGTCCGGTGAGCGGCGGCGTGTTCCGCGACGGCTACTCCATCGAGGGGCCCATCGACCGCTACATCCCCGTGGACGTCAACGTGCCCGGCTGCCCGCCGCGCCCGCAGGCCATCATCGAAGGCGTGATCAAGGCCCGCGACGTGTGGATGGCCCGCCTCGGATTGCAGGAGTAAGCCATGCTGGGATTCCTGAAGATACTCGCCCGCAACGTGGCCCAGGGGCCGTCCACCGACCCCTTCCCCTTTGCCGAGACGCATACCCCCCGCCGCTTCCGCGGCAAGGTGACCATGGACCCGGCGAAATGCGTGGGCTGCGCCATCTGCCGCCACGTGTGCGCGGGCGGGGCCATCCGCATCGAACCGCGCGAGGACCGCAGCGGCTACGACTTCACGGTGTGGCACAATACCTGCGCCCTGTGCGGGCTGTGCCGCCACTACTGCCCCACCGGGGCCATCACCATGACCAACGACTGGCACAACGCGCACCTGCAGGAACGCAAGTACGAGTGGGCAGAGCACCATTACGTGCCCTACCTGCGCTGCACCGGGTGCGACGCGCACATCCGCATGCTGCCGCCGGACCTGGCCACCCGCGTGTACGCCAACCACGCCCAGGACCTGGACTTCCCGGCGCTGTTGCGCATGTGCCCCAAGTGCCGCCAGGTAGCCGCGGCCACCCGCGCCGCCGCGCTGACCGCACACGCTGACGAGGCTGCCCCGGCCGACGCGGGCAACGGCAACGGATCCCGCCCGGCCGCCAAGGCCGCTGCCGCCAATGAAGAAACCACCCCCGCCACCCCCAACGCGGTGAAGGACGGAGGACACAACGATGCTGACACGCCCCGCGCAACTGCAGGCTAAGGCGCTGCTCGACGGGCGGCTGCCCGCCGTGGCGGACGCCGAGATATCCTGGACCGAGGACGCCCACGGCAACATCTACGGCTGGCTGGTGCTGGACGAGGCCCCGCGCCTTGCCGCCCTGGCCCCGGCCATGGCCCGCTGCCGCCTGCGCCTGTGCACCATGACCGCCTACGACCCCGAGCGCGATCCGGCCAACCCGCAGCGCGCCATCGCCTACCACTTCGACCTGGACGGCCTGACCTTCACGGTCACCGCCCCCTTGGCCATGCCGGAAGTGGACGAAGACGGTAACGCCGAAGGCAAGCCCGAAGTGCCCTCCATCACCCCGTGGTTCCGCAACGCTGACTGGAACGAGCGAGAATTCATGGAGATGTACGACATCGCGGTGACCGGCCACCCCAACCCCCGGCGGCTGTTCCTGGACGAGCGGCTGGATGCAGGAATCATGGGCCAGATGATTCCCCTCTCCACCATGATGAACGGCGCATCCACGCAAGACCTGTGGGAGCGCATCATGTCCACCAAGCTGCCCGAGGGCACCACGGCCGTCACCGCCGCCACCAGCGAGGAGACCCAGGCATGAGCGCCCCCGTCCATACTCCCCACATAGACGACCACGTGAACACCGACCCGCGCGCGGGCTTCACCCTGCCCGTGGGGCCGCTGCACGTGGCCCTTGAAGAGCCCATGTACTTCCGCGTGAGCGTGGAAGGCGAAACCGTGAAGCATGTCGAGATCACCGCCGGGCACGTGCACCGGGGCATGGAAGCGCTGGCCCTGCGGCGCAACCTGTTCCAGAACATCGTGCTCACCGAGCGGGTGTGCTCGCTGTGCTCCAACAGCCACCCCTTCACCTACTGCATGGCGGTGGAAAACCTGGCGGGCATCGTGGTGCCCGAGCGGGCCCGCTACCTGCGCTCCATGGCCGAAGAGATCAAGCGCATCGCCTCGCACCTGTTCAACGTGGCCATTCTCGCGCACATCATCGGCTTCAAGTCGCTGTTCATGCATGTGATGGAAGTGCGCGAGATCATGCAGGACATCAAGGAGACGGTGTACGGCAACCGCATGGACCTGGCCGCCAACTGCATCGGCGGCGTGAAGTACGACGTGGATGCCGACCTGCTCACCTTCCTGACCCGCAACCTGGACCGCGTGCAGAAGCACGTGGAAGAAATCTACAACATCTACCGCAACGATCCCATGGTGCGCGGCCGTACCGTGGGCGTGGGCATGCTGCCGCAGGACAAGGCGCTGGAATACGCCGTTGTCGGCCCCGTGGCGCGCGGCAGCGGCCTTGCCGTGGACATCCGCAAGGACGTGCCCCACGCCGCTTACCCCCGCCTGGCCTTCGACGTGATCACCGAAACCGGGTGCGACGTGCATTCGCGCGCCATGATCCGCCTGCGCGAGGCCCTGGAATCCATCAGCCTGGTGCGCCAGTGCGCCCGCGACCTGCCCGGCGGCGACCTTGTGGCCCGGCTGCCGGAAATCCCGGCCGGAGAGGCAGTGGCCCGCAGCGAGGCTCCGCGCGGCGAGCTGATCTACTTCCTGCGCACCGACGGCACCGACGTGCCCAACCGCCTGAAGTGGCGCGTGCCCTCGTACATGAACTGGGACGCGCTGGGCGTGATGATGCACGACTGCAAGGTTTCGGACGTGCCGCTCATCGTCAACTCCATCGACCCGTGCATCTCGTGCACCGAACGTTAACAACGCGACACGATACGGAATAACGGAGACAGGCGGTCATGCACGAATCGTCCATCGTCGAAGGCATCCTGCGCATCGTCTCGGAAGAGGCGACGCGCCACGGCGCACCCCGCATCAGCCGGGTGAACCTTGCCGTGGGCCTTCTGGCATGCGTCGAGGAGCGCACCCTGACCGCCTGTTTCGAACTGCTGGCCGAAGGGACGCCCGCCGAGGGCGCGCCGCTGGACGTGCAACTGCTGCCCCTGCGCGGCGACTGCCCCACCTGCGGCGATGTGGAAACCCGCAAGCGGAAATTCTCCTGCCCTTCGTGCGGCGGCGACGCCGTGCACTGGACCGGCGGCAGGGAACTGTACATCGCAAGCATAGAAGTGCCCGGCCCGGATGCCACCGACCTTCCGGCAGCGGCGCAAACCACGGAAGGATAGCACCATGACCAATTCGCTCATGCGGTACGTCGTCTTCGCGGAGGCCGACAAGTGCAAGGCATGCAAGAAGTGCGAACTCGCCTGCATTGCCTCGCACAACAACATGACCATCAAGGAGGCGGTGAAGAAGCGCAACCTCTTCCAGCCCCGCGTGCACGTCATCAAGACCGACAGCGTCAAGATGCCCGTGCAGTGCCGCCAGTGCGCCGATGCCCCCTGCGCCCGCGTGTGCCCCACCGACGCGCTGGTCCAGGAAGACGGCGTGGTGGTGATGCGCCAGCAGTACTGCGCCGCCTGCCAACTGTGCGTCATGGCCTGCCCCTACGGCGCCATCGAGCTGTCCTTCATCGGCCTGCCCGAGGAAGGCGCGGCCGACGCCGCCCAGCCCGCGCAGCCCCGCCGTGAGGTGGCCGTGCGCTGCGACGTGTGCGCCGACTGGCGCGCCAAGGAAGGCAAGGACCAAGGTGCCTGCGTGGAAGCCTGCCCGGTGAAGGCCCTGCACATGGTCACCATTGACGAATACCGCGCCATGCAGCGTTAGCGGTCGTCTGACAAGAAATGCCCACAACGGGGCGGGGAGCATCCCCGCCCCGTTTTTTCGCGCCGGGGCTTGCGGCGGAAGTACCGACCGCGCCAAGAATCGTCACACACCTTCGCCCCACGGCAGCGCCCCCTGCCCCGCCAGCGCTGTTTACTCGCTCAACATACTGCCACAAAAGGACTTCTTCCAAGTTTTTCCACCGTCACCATTCCGTAACAAAACCGCGTTATTTCGTGACGAAATGATGACATCGCCGGTTGCCCGGACGCAGGGGGAAGAGTAGAATTCCCGCGGTCCCGACCGGCCTTTTTTGCGCACGGCGACGGTGCGCATCCGTTCACCCGGCGGGGCCGCCCTCGTGGCCGCATCCGCGACAGCATCCGTGACCACCTTCGTGGCGGGCACCCCGCCGACCGCCAAACGACAACACCGGAGCCACCGCATGGCCTTCACCCTGTTCCCCAAGACCGTCCGCTTCTTTGAATTGCTAAACCGCCAGAATGCCATGCTGGTGGAGGCGGCCGACTTGCTCACCCGCATCCTGGAGGATTTCGGCAAGGTTGACGACGCCTGCAAGCGCGTGAACCTGGTCGAGGTGGAGGCAGACGAGTTGTGCCGCGAGATATCGCGCCAGCTCTCGCTCACCTTCATCACCCCCATCGACCGCGAAGACATCTACCGCCTGAACCTGGCGCAGGAAGACTCCATCAACCTCATCAAGGGCATCGCCACCCGCGCGCGGCTGTACGGGTTCACCTACATCCGCTTCCCCGCCCGCAAGATGGTCCGCAACCTGCGCGAAATGTGCGCCGTCACCGGCGAGATGATCTGTTGCCTTAAGGACAAGACCGACGTTGCCGCGCAGGTCAAGCAGTTGAAGGCCATCAAGGGCGAATGCGAGATGCTGCTGGGCACCGGCCTTGCCGAACTGCACGACACCGAAAATCTCGACATGCGCGCCGTGGTGGACATCATGAAGTGGACCCAGGTGTACGACCGCATCGAGCTGGCCGTGGAACGCCTGGACGATCTCGCGGACGCCATCGAGGAAGTGGTGCTGAAGAATGCTTGAGATACCGGTGCTGCTCGTCGTCATCGTCATCGTCGCGCTGATCTTCGACTTCACCAACGGGGCGCACGACTGCGCCAATGCCATCGCCACCGTGGTTTCCACCAAGGTGCTTTCCCCGCGCACCGCCGTGGCCATGGCTGCCGTGCTGAACCTTTTCGGGGCCATGCTGGGCGAAGAGGTGGCGCACACCCTGGGCCAGGGCATCGTGAACACCAACATGGTCACGGGCAGCCAGACCCTGGTGCTGGCCGCGCTCATCGGGGCCATCGTCTGGAACCTGATCACCTGGTACTACGGCCTGCCTTCCTCGTCGTCGCATGCGCTCATTGGGGGGCTGATGGGGGCTGCCATCACCCACGCGGGGTTCAGCACCCTGAACGCCATGTCCATCGTCAAGAAGATACTGCTGCCGCTGGTGCTCTCGCCCCTGGCGGGCTTTGCCGTCAGCTACGCCTGCATGATGCTGCTGATGCTGCTGTTCTGGCGCACCAACCGGCGCACGGTGACGCGCTCGTTCGAGAAGCTGCAGATCGTCTCCTCCGCGTTCATGGCCACCAGCCACGGCCTCAACGACGCGCAGAAGACCATGGGCGTCATCACCCTGGCCCTGTTCCTGTTCCACCAGATCGACACCATCCACGTGCCGCTGTGGGTCAAGCTGTCGTGCGCCATGGCCATGGCCATGGGCACCGCCCTTGGCGGGTGGAAGATCGTGAAGACCATGGGGCACAAGATATTCAAGCTGGAGCCGGTGCACGGCTTCGCGGCGGAAACCTCCGCCGCCGTGGTCATCACCGGGGCCTCGCTGATGGGCGCGCCCATCTCCACCACCCACACCATCACCGCCTGCGTGTTCGGCGTGGGGGCCACCAAGCGCCTGTCCGCCGTGCGCTGGGGCATCGCGGGCAACCTGGTGGTGGCGTGGATACTGACCATTCCCGCCGCCGCCACCATGGCCTCCATCAGCTTCCTGATCCTGGAGTTGCTGGGCATCGCCGACTAGCCGACACGCCGCGAACCAAGCGTACAAGGGGCTCCCACGGGGAGCCCCTTTGCATTTTCGCCGCCGCCCTGACAGCACGGCCCGCGCGATCATGGTCCGCCCTCGCACGCCCCCCGGCGTCCCCTCCCCGGTCCTGGAACGCAACACGGCCCGCGATCATGACGATCGCGGGCCGTTCGGTGAACCGTTCGGGGATGACCGGGATCCGGGCTAGCTGCCCGCTTCCATCTCTTCCTGACAGGCCTTGCACAGCCCCACCCCGGGCACGGCGGCCAGCCGGGCGGGGGGAATGGGCTCGCCGCACTCGCGGCAGCAGGCAACGCCGTCGATCCATTCGGGCCCCTCGCCCCCCTGTGCGGCGGCGCTCCGCGCACGGGACAAGGCGGCTTCGCGTTCCAGCCGCTCCAGTTCCTGGGCCTGATCGAAAATATCCATGAGACCTCCTGTTGTCCCGATCCGCTCCCTGTCAGCGCTACGTCCGCCCCCCTCGGCGCGGGCACTGCCCGCGCGCATCCGGCCTGACCGCATCAGCCGTCGTTCTTCCGGTTCTTTCCGCCCGTTCGCCCCTTGTGCCTGTCTTACCTGGTCAGCCAGCCCTACCAGCCGAGGCCCCGCCCGCCGATGGCCGCCACGGCAAGGGCATCCACCCGCACCTTGGCCACGGCCTTGACCATGGCGGTGGCCGCGCCCGGAACAGCTATGCCCGGCATGTGCGCATCCTCCGGGAACAACGCGGCGAAGACGCCGGGTTGCAGCAGCACGCGCGTGCAGGGCCGCCCCGTCACGGAAAAAAACCGCACGTCCCGGTCTTCCGCGTAGGGGCCTTGGGCCTCCAGGCCGGACAGCGGCGTCCAGTCCAACCATTCCATACCCGAAAGCACGTACTGGATGTCAATATGCCTGCGGTGGGCCTCCAGTCGGCCGCTGCCTTCTGGCCTGGCGTCGTAGCGCCCCACCTCGACGTACACGCTGCCTTCGGGCGCATCCGCACAGGGCACGGGATGGCGGCCGCCAGCCACCTCGGGCGCAAGGTTCGCCAGAAAGGCGAAGGCCGCCCGCCAGGCGGGGCCCAGATCATAGCGCATCCATGTATCCAGGGTGCCGAGTATCATCGTTCCTCCCGTCTCGTGGCAGGATTCCACATTCTGGCCGCGGACAATATAGCGTCGCCGTGTCGCGCGCAACCATGCCGTGCAGTGGCGCGCGTAACCACGGCAACAGGAACGACACTCTCCTGCCGCACCTCATTAACTCTTTATCGCTATAGTGACACCTACAAAATTTATACTATGCACGGCAGCATAGCTCTTGCCAATATCAATGAATATGGGCATGAAGGCCGCGCGGCGTTCGGGAGCGGCTGGGGAGCCATTCGGATGCCGCAGGCGGGCACACACTCCTCGCAATCCCGCGTCACGCGACGGAAGGGTTAACGGCGGGCCAACCGTAAACATCCAGTCGCCATGGGGGGCTCCATGTCTCTGACCATTCGCACAAAACTGATCATCGCCTTTCTGTTGTCCATCGTCGTCGCCATCGGCAGCGTTTCCGCCGTGGTGTCCATCGAAATCCGCCGCGCCTCGCTGAAGGATTTCGAAGATTCGTCCAGCGCGCAACTGGAGCGGGTGAACGACTTCGTCGCCACGTTCTTCGAGGCGGCGCAACGCAACGTGGTCTACCTTGCCTCGCTGCCCCGGGTGGTGGAAGCCAAGGGCCAGGTGGCCTCGTATGCCGACACCAAACAGGACAACAAGCTGCACCACGCCTCGCTGACGCCGGACGAACAGGCGCTGGCCAAGGTGTTCACCCTGATGGGCAAGGCCAACAACTGGTACGACGAAATCTTCGTCGGCTACCAGGACGGCGGCTTTCTCAGCCACATCGACGGTTCCGGCGTGCCCGCGGGCTACGACCCGCGCAAGCGCCCGTGGTACAAGGA
>NZ_AGFG01000071.1 GCF_000226255.1 Desulfovibrio sp. A2 | reverse complement strand
GGTTCCTCGACGCGAGACGTGGAAATCAGCTTTCTTGACTCTCCTTCCTGACGCATCGTAGCCTTTCCTTTTGCCCAGGAGGGAAGGAGCCGTGGAAGCTAACGATTTACTGACGTTGGGCCTTGGCCTCACAGCTCCCTGGCGAGTCGTGGACCAGTCTCTGGACCTTTCAAAGCAGCCAAGCGAACTTCGCCTTGAGGTCGAGGCCGCGAGAGGTGAGCGCTACCCTTGCCCGGCGTGCGGTGCGTTGTGTAAGGCCCATGATTTCGCTGAGTTCAGCTGGCGGCATCTCAACTTCTTCCAGCATCACTGCCTGATCAAGGCCCGTGTCCCCCGAGTGAGATGCCCGGAACATGGCCTCAAGCGCGTCAATGTCCCATGGGCACGGCCTGGCAGCGGGTTCACCCTGCTTTTCGAGCAAGCGGTCATGCTTCTTGCCCGAGAGATGCCGGTCAACGCCGTGGCGCGTTACGTCGGCGTCACCGACAAGCGGATATGGCGGGTCGTGACGCACTACGTCTTGAAGGGCATGGGCAAGCTTGATCTCAGCCGACTGTGCGGAATCGGCCTTGACGAAACGGGAACCAAGCGTGGCCATCATTACGTCACCATCTTCGTGGACATGGACCGGGAAAGCCGCCCGGTGGTCTTCGCGACTCCAGGCAAAGGCAAGGAATGCCTCAAGACCTTTGCCGCGTACCTCAAAGGGCGTCAGGGCAATCCGGAGAACGTGGTCGAGGTGGTCTGCGACATGTCACCAGCTTTTCTGTCGGCGGTCGAGGCGACCTTCAGAAATGCCGCTGTAACCGTGGACTGGTTCCATGTGGTTCAGATTTTCACCAAAGCCCTCGACGAGGTCAGGCGTCTGGAAGCCAGAGAGGTCATACTTCCCAAGGCTGCCCGGTGGGCGGTTCTCAAGGGCCTGGAAACTTGGCGTAGCGAGGAGCAGGTCGCGGCGCTCAAGGAGTTGGAGGAACGTGGATTGGCGACAGCCACCGCGTTTCGGGTGAAGGAACTGCTGCGGTGGGTGCGCAAAGCTGACACCAGGCAGGGTGCGCGATGGCGAGCAACGCGGTTTTTCGAATTCGCTCGGGAACTTGCCGGGGATTCGGTTCTGCTCGCACCGGTACGCAAGGCGCTGAACACGTTCGAGGATCATTTGCCTCGAATATTGAGAAGATGGGACTCCTTGCTTTCCAATGCTCGCTTGGAAGGGCTCAATGGCCTCTTTCAGGCTGCTCGCTCGCGGGCCAGAGGGTATCGGAACGTAACAACCTTCATCACCATGATCTACCTGATCGGAGCGCCCATCACCCAACTCTTGGAGGCGTGAATTCCACAGCTAACGTCGAAGACCC
>NZ_AGFG01000072.1 GCF_000226255.1 Desulfovibrio sp. A2 | reverse complement strand
AAGTATCTTGACCACAAGCCAAACGATCATGAGGGAAAGCGCCAGCGACGTCAGAAGCGGACCGTAGGCGCGCAGGTCGCCGCGCAAAAACGGAGAGGTCTCCCCATGGGCCGCCTTCCCCATTTCATCCGGGGGAACTGTCCCCTGCAGGGTCATACGCCGCTCTCGGATTCCGCCAGGCGGCGCAGGTTTTGGGCAAACTCCGAAAGCCTGCCGATGGAATCCGCGGCAAGGTCCATGTCCTCCGCCGTCTTCACGGAGATGTCGTTGACGTTGTCCACATTGCGCCCGATCTCCTCGCACGTGGCGGATTGCTCCTCAGCGGCCGTGGCGATGGATCGAACCTGGTCGGAAGTGGCGTCCACGAGCGGGACTATCTCCGCCAGCGCCTGTCCGGAACGGTTGGCCAGCCTTGTCGCGGCCTCAACCGCCTCGACCGCCTGATCCATCCCCCGGATGTTGCCCTCGACACCCTGCTGGATGGACGCGATGGCCGTGCTCACCTCCGTGGTCGCCTTCATGGTCTTTTCGGCGAGCTTTCTCACCTCGTCGGCCACCACCGCGAACCCCCGGCCGGCCTCGCCTGCGCGCGCGGCCTCGATGGCCGCGTTAAGGGCCAGCAGGTTGGTCTGGTCGGCGATGTCCGTGATCACATCGATAATCTGTCCTATGGCCGAAGCCTGGTGCCCCAAGGCGGAAACATCGGATTTGAGCTGCCCGGCCAGGGTGTGCACGACGCCGATGGCCTCGACGGATTCACCCACCACGGACGCCCCTTCCTGGGCCTTGTTTTTGGCCAGCTCGGCCTGACCGGCGGCTGAGGCCGCGTTCCGGGAAACCTCCAGGATCGTCTCCCGCAACTGCCCCATGGAAAGAACGGTCTCACCCACGCGGTCCGTCTGAACCTTTGCTCCTCGGGCGACCTGGTCAACCTGGCTGGTGATCTCTCCGGAGGTCTCGGCTATGCGGGTTGCCGCATCCCTGAGTTCGGAATGAACCGCGCTCAGCTGCTCGAAGCCGGCCTTGATCTCCTCTTCCTTGCGCACCAGGGAGGTCACGTCCCGCAGCACCTCGATGACTCCCATCTCGCGCCCCTGCTTGTCCCGAACGGTGTCGGCGAAGGGCTGGAAGCACACGGCGCCACCGGCAAGGTTGCACACCATGATTTCCCCCTCGGCGCGCGCCTTGGGAGACCCCGAAGGCGGGCAGGCGCCCCCCTGGCAGCCTTCGGCGCGAAAAAGGTCCGCGCAATCCGCGCCATGAACGTCTTTCATGGCTTTCCCAGCAAACTTGGCTGTGGCCTGGTTGGCGAGAAACACCTTGCCAGCCTTATCCACTAGGTAGACCGGATCGGGGATCGCGTCCAGGACGGCGCGATTCAGAACCATGGCGGATTCGATTTTCTCCAGGAGGAAGTTGAACGCCTGTCCGAGCTCGCCGACCTCGTCCTTGCCGGAGGACCCGATGCGCAAGGACATTTCTCCGGCCGCCACCCTCCTGGCCAGGGCTGAGATATCCATGAGCGGGCGGGCGATGCCCTTGTTCAGCAGGAGCGCCATGCCCACGCCGCAGACTACGGCGATGACTCCGGTAATGACCATGCCGATCTTGATCGCATCTATGGACTGGGTCACGCCCAGGGAAGCTTCCTTGACCACCTGAGCCTGCCTCTCCCGGAGTACGTCCACTTGCTGCTCCAGGCTTACGGCCAGGGCGTCGAACTGCTTGCTCAAGGCATGGCCCTTCTCCATGCCCTGGGTGTGGAACGCCTCGGTCATGGACAAGCCGGCGGAATGGAACTCCTCGAACGAACGGGAAATATCCTGCGTCTTCTTCAGATATTCCTGGTTTTTCATTTCCGCGAACATGCCCTGGAAAACCCCAAGCTGCTTCTTGAACGAATCGACCTTGTCCTTCAAGGCTTGCTGCCTCTTGGGGTCTGGGACGTGCTCGTTGGCTAGCGCGAAGAAATCCTGCTGAATTTTCAGCAAGGATTTCTCCATCTCATCAGCTTGAAATGCATACGGCAGGTAGTGGTCGCTGACCGCCATGGACTCATGATCGATGGTTTTCAGATAAACCACAGCCAACGCAAAGCTCCCCATCATGAGAAGAATGGTCAGTCCAAATCCTGCGCTCAACTTGTGCTTTATCTTGAGATCCCGAAACTTCATACCGGCCTCCCTGAAACATCAGCATATTGAACGTTGAGTATTATGAGCCGGCCAAACCGGCGCAGTGCCCAACCCTACCAGCCCGGCCGGGAGCAAAACCTGTTCCCTGAAGCTCTCTTTGGCCCTCTGACTCAACCTGAGCGCCGCAGGGACTCATTTCCGCAGTTCTCACACACCTCTCCGCCTCATTCTCGGGCACTGGGAATGTGCAGCTCCTTGCACAGGGTTGCCCGTGCCTGGATCGAAAAAACGCACCACCGGGGCTCTGCATTGGTGGTTGATTATTAACACTCTGAAATAACTTGATATTTTTTGTGGCATGGTGAATGCTTAGTATCCTGCACCAGTGCTGTCCGGCTAAGGGTTGTTAAAAATGTTCAAAATCTCCAGGGAAAATGCTAATGGAGTATTGCGCAAACCACCGCACTCCAAGGAGATTTTGAACATGAGTCAGCATAACACTCTCTTCTCCCAAACGCTATCCCTGATCCCCAGACATGTTTTCCAGAAGCTGGAAGCACGGCACAAGACCGGTCGCATCTCCCGCAAGTTCGGCTTCAAGGAGCAGTTCACCGTCATGGCCTTTATCCAGCTTGCGGCGCGCCGCTCCATGCGCGACGGCCTGCGCGCCTTGTCCGCCGCTGGGAGCAGGCTGTATCATTGGGGGCTCAAACCCGTTGCTCGTTCCACCTTCGCCGACGCCAACAATTCACGGCCAGTCGGTTTTTTCAAGGACCTCTTCGCCGAAATGTACGCCCTGTGCGCCCCGAAAGCGCCAAGACACGGTTTTCGCTTCAAGTGCAAGCTCTACAGCATGGACGCGACCGTCATCAGCTTGTGCCTGTCGCTGTTCCCGTGGGCATCGTTCCGCAAAAACAAGGCCGGAATCAAGATGAACACCGTCCTGGACCATGACGGCCACATCCCCGTGTTTGCCGACATAACGAAGGCCAAAACCCACGAAAGCCGCATGGCGAAGAGCCTTTCACTGCCCAAGGGCTCCATCGTGACCTTCGACAAGGGCTATATCAACTACGCTTGGTTCCGGCTCTTGGGCGAAAAGAGCATCTATTTCGTCACGCGCCTCAAGAACAACGCCGCTTACAAGCTGCTGGAACGCCGCCCGGTGAACCGGAAAACCGGGGTCAGCTCCGATCACGTCATCGAAGTGACCCACCGGGGCAAAACCTTGCGCCTGCGCCGCATTGGGTACCGTGACGCCGAAACCGGCAAGCGCTATGAATTCCTGACCAATCACTTCCGCCTGTCCGCCCGAACCGTTGCCGACATCTACAAGGAGCGCTGGCGCATCGAGATTTTCTTCCGCGAAATCAAGCAAAACCTGCGCATCAAGAGCTTTGTCGGCAACACGGAAAACGCTGTCCTCATCCAGATTTACACAGCCCTGACGGTGTACCTGCTGCTAGCCTACCAGAAGTTCCTGTGCAAAATCGGCCTGTCCGTGCAGCAGATATTCCAGCTCCTCACCCTCAACCTGCTCGGAACCCGCTCCTTGGATGAACTCCTGAACCCACGAACGCCAAAAAACGAAAACTCTTGTTACCTTAGCCTGTTAGGCTTGGCAGCTTAGCCGGACAGCAATGATCCTGCACCTAAAATCAAACCGGGTAGAAATGGAACACGATCAGGACCAGCTTTTCCCAACGGCACAAAAAGAACCCCAGCGCCTCGCGCAGCCGCCAATACCGGAGGGGCAAAAACAATGGTCCGTTTGGAAAGATTCCATACCCACAAACGATAATCGTGCATAGTCAACGATCATCCACAGGAACGAAAATGACCGGGCATGAGCCGCTATCCCTAATCCATGACGAAGATGCCGCGCGTGCATACTTTCGCGACTTGAGATGGCCCAACGGCGCCGTGCATTGCCTGAGATGTCGTCACCAGGAAGTATACTCGTTGAGCAGGATGCGCTATCGCTGTCGCAAGTGCGCATACGAATTCCATGACTTCACGGGTTGCAGGCTAAACACTTTGCGAATACCCATGGCAAAATGGGCCGCCATATTACACTGCTTTGACTTGGGAATGAGTGCCGCCAAGATATCCGAGCACTCTGGCGTATGCTATCCGACAACACTGAAGGCACTGCTTATCATCAGGCGTGCCATCGCGGCGAGCACTCCCCATCCCGCAAAACAATCAACATCATTTGACAAAAAGTGCACCTGGCCTACATTAAAATCGAAATGCAACATCATGATCGGACTCAAACTCAACAAAGGCATATCCTGGATAAAAGAGATCATTGCCTTTCAACAAAGTATCATCGATACGCATTGTCATTCAATCCAACACATCGGATGGGCCGGAATAATTTGCAACATCAATCAATATGATATTCTCATTTACAATCTATCAGACTCCGACACCAAATATCGTCACGACGTCAATTTTTAT
>NZ_AGFG01000073.1 GCF_000226255.1 Desulfovibrio sp. A2 | reverse complement strand
GATGTATTCCTGAATCTTACGGCTGTTCTTCCCTACCGTATCCACGTAGTAGCCACGGCACCAGAACTCCCGATTTCTATACTTGAACTTGAGATCGCCAAATTGTTCATACAGCATCAGGCTGCTCTTGCCTTTCAGGTACCCATAAATCCTGACACACTCATTTTCGGAGGGATTTCAAGCAGCATATGGATGTGGTCAGGGCAGCACTCCGCTTCGACTATATGTACCCCTTTCCACTCGCACAACTTGCGCAAAATTTCCCCTATCGCCCGCTTCTTCTCCCCATAGAAAACCTGTCGGCGATACTTTGGTGCAAAAACGATGTGATATTTGCAGTTCCACTTGGTGTGAGCTAGACTCTTGGCGTCACCCATCGTGACCTCCTTTTGATTTGTTGGACTTGCAGTTGCCAGACCGCAGGCCTTTCCTAACAAATCAAAAGG
>NZ_AGFG01000074.1 GCF_000226255.1 Desulfovibrio sp. A2 | reverse complement strand
TTTTTCGCGCGGTGCATCGCCGTGGCCGACGCTTACGACGCCATGACCACGGACCGGCCCTACCGCAAGGCGTTGACCTCTCAAGAGGCGAGGGCCGAGTTGCTCAGGCTGCGCAACGTGCAGTGGGATGCTGCAATTGTCGACGCATTCTTGATCATTCTTGATGGTGACGTTGAAAGAGAAGAAGCATCATGAAAACGCTCAAAATCAAAGCGGCCGTATTTCTGGTCGTCGCGGTCAGCACATTCATTCTCACGCAGGGATTCTACCGGAAGAACATCGGTATGCTTCACGATTCCTTGAACATGTCATTGGGAATTGTGGAGGAGATGCATGTGGCGGAGTCGTTTCACTCCTCCATGCATTCGATGGTCATTTATGCTTCGGCTTATCTCAGTTCTCATGACGATGAGTACAAGAAGGAGTATGAGAAGAAACTCCAGGAGGGCGAGAAGGCGGTCGCCAAGCTTGTCGGGCTGCGATTCTCCAAGGAATACAATGAGCATTTGGCGCATACCGGGCTCGCCGTCGGCGATGAGATCGCCACGAATTTAGGGGCTTATTTTCTGGAACTCAAAAACACATTGGCTCCAATAATGTCCGGAGATGATGAGAACGGCAAGGCAAGTCTTGCTAAGGCGAACAAGATATTCGATGAGGTGTTTCATAGATATTATGTAAAGATTCATACGTCGCATTATTCCTCGTTAGAGGATCTTCAAAACGAGGCGCATAGGATTTTTGAGACGAGCAACTACATATATATTTCTCAGCTTGTGCTGGCCGTCTCGGCTGGAATCTTTCTCATACTCTTTGCCGACAGGGTGTTCTTGAAAATATACAAGCTGACGGAGCAGCACTCGCTCACGGACAGCCTCACCGCTGTGCACAACCGCAGATACCTTGATACCGTCGTTGCCGGTGAGATATCGAATCTGAACGGCTCTCCTTGTTCGGTTGTCATCTTGGACATAGACGACTTCAAGAAGTACAACGACAGCTACGGGCATGTGGCCGGGGACAAGCTGCTCAAGGAACTCGCCGGTGTCCTGCGGAAGGTTTTGCGAGAAACGGACAGGCTGATCCGATACGGTGGGGAGGAGTTCCTGGTCGTGCTGCCCGGCACCGCGAAGGCGCAGGCCATCGTCGTGGCCGAGAAACTCTGCCATGCCGTACGTGAGGAAGCATTCTCGCTCCCTGACGGCGAGCCCGCACGGCCAGTGACCGCCAGCCTTGGCGTGGCCACGATGCCGGAGGATGGGAAAGAGTTCGCGGCGGCGCTCAAGGCGGCCGACAGTTTGCTGTACCGGGCCAAGCGCAAAGGCAAGAACCGTGTCGCCGCCTTCGAAGAGGACGAGCGGAAACAAGGCTAGCAGCAACCCCATGCGAATCAGAACCAAACTTCTCGTTCTGCTTTTGGCGATTACCGTTATCCCGCTGCTGGTGCTCGGCGGCATCCGCGTTCATTCTTCGCTGGAACTCGGCCAGGACCTGGCAAGACGGCAGACCGGCACGCTCATCGAGCAGGCGCGCACCCTGATGACCGTCATCGCGGAGGATCACGCCCACACTCTCCAGCGGGAGCGGCAGCTTCTGGAGACCGCGTTGAGATTCCAGACACTGGCTGCCCGCGCACGGCTGCGTGGTCCCGTTCCCCGCGACCCGGACCCGGTCCTGTTCGACACCGACATCAGCCAGAAATCCGGATCCCTCAGGTTGCGCAAGTTGCGCACCCGCTGCGCGTGGCTTGGGCAGGCGCCACCCAAGGCCGGGCCCGTGGAGTGCGTGGACAAGCAGGTGTTCCATCTCGCTCCCGGCCTGACCCGCGAGGCGGCCCAGCCGGACGTGGCCCGCCTGTCGGACCTGGATGACGATCACAGGGAGGTCTCGGGCGGCATGAGCGATCTTACCGCCTGGCAGGTCACCGCCCTGGAGAGCGGGCTGGTCTCCATATATCCCGGGCACGATCAATTTCCGTCAGGGTACGACGCCCGCCAATCGCCATGGTATCAGAAGGCGCTGCACAGTGACGAACTGGTCTGGGCGGCTCCTGTCCTTGATGATGCGTCGGGAGAGATCCTGTTCACCGCGGCCCTTTCGATCCGGAACGGAAAGGGCGTGCCCGTGGCCGTCAGCGCGATCATGGCGTCCCTCAATGTCCTGCTGCAGCAGAACGAGCATACCCGGCATCTCTCCGGGAACATGGAGGCGATGTTCGTCACGCGTGAAGAAGACGAAGGCGGGACGTCGCATTTGAGGATCCTCGCGCACCGGGAGCCGGATGGCGCAAGGCATGCTCACGGGACGACCGGCGCGGAAGATGTCGGGGCCAATTTTAAATCGCATTTGGCGGCCATGGTGGACCCCCAGGCCGAGCAACTTGTGTTGGAGCACATCCGTTCGGGCGTCACCAGCGTGTTCCAGGCTCCGAACCGTGGGGTTGCGAGCCTGTGGGCCATAGCCCCGGTGCCCGGAGACGCCGGAGTGCTCATCTTTACCGCCCCGCTGGACGATATCCTGAGGGAAGTGCGCGGCGCCAACGAGTATCTCTCCAAGCGGATGGGCGAGCAGATCGTGCAGGCCGTGCTGATCCTCGGGTTGACCATCATGCTGATCTCGATCCTCTCCTTCTTCATCGCCAAGCGTTTCACGGGGCCGTTGCTGCTGCTCTCCGAAGCGGCGCGGCAACTGTCCCAGGGGGACTTCCGGGCTAAGGTCGCCATACGGGGAAAGGATGAGCTGGCCGAGTTGGGCAAGGTGTTCAACGAGATGGGGCCGCGCATTGTGGACACCATTCGCATCCAGGAAGGCGTCGCGCTGGCGATGCAGGTCCAGCAAAAACTGCTGCCCCGAAAGGCTCCGGACGTTCCCGGCCTGGATGTGGCCGGGATCAGCGTCTACTGCGACGAAACCGGAGGGGATTACTACGACTTCTTTTTACGTGAGAACGTCCGCTACGGCCGGTCCCTGGCCGTGGCCGTGGGGGACGTCAGCGGGCACGGGATGGAGGCCGCCCTGCTCATGACCACCGCCAGGGCCTTTCTGCGGATGCGCGCCGATATGCCTGGCGCCCCGTCGGAGATCGTCACCGATGTCAACTGCTTTCTGAGCAGGGACACGGCCGGGACGGGTCGGTTCATGAGCCTGTTCTACCTGGAGATCGATCCGTCGGACAAATCCCTCGCCTGGGTCCGGGCCGGGCATGATCCGGCGCTTCTCTATGATCCTCAGACGGGATCATTTGTCGAGTTGGGGGGAGCCGGCCTGACCCTCGGCGTGGAAGAGCAGTGGATGTATACGGAGTGTGGCCGCCCCTGCTTCAAGCCCGGCCAAATCGTCGTTCTCGGGTCGGACGGGATATGGGAAACCCGCGACGGCCTTGGCGAGATGTTCGGCAAGGAGCGTTTCAGGCGCGTCATTCAGGAGCATTCGGCGGACAGCAGCGCCGAAAACATTGTGAACGCCGTCCTGGACGCGCTGGATCGTTTCCGAAGCGGCCACCAAGCCGATGACGACGTGACCCTGGTCGTCATCAAGAGCGTTTGATCCGGTAATTCCTATCGAACCTTTAACACGGAGGAAACCATGCAGCGGAACTCATCTTTCTTCAGGAAAAGCCTGTTGGCGGCGCTGTTCTCCCTTGTGCTCGCCGCTCCGCAGGCGGCGTTCTCTCAGATGGACCAGTCCAAGATGGGCGGCTCGGGGAATATGCCGATGAACAGCGGTGGAATGATGCAATCCGATGGCATGATGAAGGGCACGAAGATGATGATGGACGGCAAGGGCATGATGATGATGGGGTCGAAGATGATGATGGACGGCAAGGGTATGATGATGAACGGCGATAAGGCCGGCGACAAGAAGATGATGATGGACGGAGCAAAGATGATGGATGACGGACAAAAAATGATGGGAGACGCCCAGAAGATGATGGATGACGGGCAGAGCATGATGAACGCAGGCAAATAGATCTGCGCTGGTTTGATAAATCGAAAGAGGCCGGGTGCGTCCCGGCCTCTTGTATTGGTGAGAGATATCTAAATAACCTGGATGCCAGATAGGCGCAGACGGTTCCTATCGGCGGTAGTCGTCTCGCGGGCTCTGCACGGGCGATCCGGTCTGGCCGTTCATCATGGTGCCTGAGTTGCCCGCACCGTAGGATCCGTTCATCATGGTTCCCGAGTTGCCCGTGCCGTAGGACCCGTTCATCATGGTGCCCGTGTTGCCCGTGCCGTAGGACCCGTTCATCATGGTGCCCGTGTTGCCGTAGGATCCACCCATCATGCTTCCGGAGTTGCCCGAGCCGGAGGAACCTCCGCCCATGCCCATGCCGAAGGCCAGGGAGCTGACGAGAAGCATGGCCACGCATATGGCGGGAATCTTTTTCAATAAGCCGCTCATGTTCTTTCCCCTCTTTCCGCACGAGGCGGAAAATTTGCGATGCGCCGAAGCGCCGTTTTACTCTGCACCGCCACTCGTTCCGGCGCTATCCGAGAACAGCCTGGATGATCCCAAAAAGAACGGCGGCGATTCCCAAAAGGAGCAGGGCGTCAAGAAGGCTGTCCGGGAGGTGTTGCAAGCGCTTGCACATGCTGTTCATGTTCGTCCCCCTCTTCGAGTTTCGCGACGCCTCGATGCGCCCGTTATCTTGAACCGCCGAACATCAGTGAGAAAAGGGACTGCATGTTCCCAAAGGCGCTGTTGGCCTGGGAACCGGCATTGACGTTGGTCTGGCCCCCGGCCTGGGTCCCGAAACCGAACATGGGCCAGGCGGTCGTCTGGGTTTGGGTGGTCATGATGGTGTTGGTGGGGACCGTGGCCTGGGAACCGGCGAATCCGCCGCCCATCATCTGGGCCGACGCCAGGGAGGCGGTTAACAGCAATGCGCCGAATCCAACGACAGTGATGAACTTCTTCATGGCTTGCTCCTTTTCTGCAACCTCGAAAGATATCATCCTTAGAGCAGTCTTTGTGCCAACTGATGTTGTTCAATGTAATTGGCATGTTAGTATCAAAAGTGCACGAGATGCATGTGCAAGCTGATGCACAACTGCCTTGCGGATGGTTCTTTTGGAGCCAGTCTTGTTTCGCATTCCAGTGGGCAGCAGGCTCACCCGCTGTCCAATGCTTGCAGATTTAGGAGTGAGCTTGCCGGGAGGGCCAAAGAAAGCGGCCCATCCGGATGGGATGGGCCGCCATGCGTCTGAGACGTCCGTCAAACTGTCCACCAAGGCGCCAACAAGTTTCCGGGGCCCCAATTCAGCTTCGGGGCCGACAACGAGCAGCTGGTTTTAGATTGTTTTGTTTATGATCTGGCCTTTGCCGGTCGGGTCGGCAGTCAATGCCTGGGGAGGCTGGACTGTTTGGGTGGCGACAGTGGCCGCCTTCTGGGCTTGCGGCTGTGGGCGATTCAAGGACGCTGCCTGAGTCATGCCGTGGGGGCAGGAAGCACTGTTAACTTGCATGATGCTCTCCTTTAGGTTTCGCGTTGCTGCGTAATTTTCTTTTCGGATGCTGATACATGTTCTTTAGGTCGCCTTGCATGAAAAGTGGCTAGTTGTGAAAATAATAGTTGTGTTGTTTTTGTTATGAATAAAGAAGCCAGAGATGTTGATGCACTGTGTGCATCAACATCTCTGGCAAAGATGATTTTGTACGAAATGCTATCGGGAGAAGTTGAAGAACCTGAACATCGGCATGAACGCGAAGAGATTCTCCCATGCGGAGTTCGCATTCGCCGGCGTTGCGACCTGAGCAGTGGTGGCGGTCGTCGTGGTCGCAGTGGGCGTGACGGCCTGGTTGCTGAAGAAGTAGGCCATCGGTGTGTACGCCCAGGGGTTTTGGGCCGTTGTGGTCTGGGCCATGGCTGCGGAGGCTCCGGTCAGGAGGGCCAGGGCCAGCATGAAAGAGGCAATACGGGTTTTCATGGTGCGTCTCCTTTGCAGGGATATGTTGGTGCGCGCTCTTGATGCGCGCCGTGCCGACCCTGACTGCTATTTGTTATGGTCGATGCCGTTGTGGAGCGAAGAATTGCCGGACGAAGGGGTGCCCTGGGTCTTAAGCATGGTCCCGGAAGGATTCATGCTTCCGGTGCCGCTCATGCTGGAGCTGCTCATGCTGGCGTTTGGCCCGCTGCTGCTCATGCCGCCTCCGCCGCCCATGCCTCCTGATCCGCTCGAACCGCTGGATCCGCTGGAGCCACCGGAACCACCCATGCCGCCACCGCCTCCGCCGCCACCCATGGCGAGGGCCAGGGAACTCACGAGCAGCATGGCGAGGCAAAGCGCCAGTATCTTCTTTATGGACCGACTATTCATTTTCGTTCTCCATCCGGATGCGTTGCACGTTGTTAGAAAGAGCTGGAACCGCCGAAGAGCTGGAGCATGGGCATGAACGCCGCCAGGTTCCCCTGCGCCGTGGCCCCTTGGGCCGCGGTGGTGGTCGTCTGGCCGCCGGTCTGGGTTCCGAAGCCGAACATGGGCCAGGTGAATTGGGTGGTGTTGCTGGTTTGGGCCGTGCCCTGGAATCCCGAGAGTCCGGCTCCCATCATGCCGGCCCCGAAGGTCTGAGCCGAGGCGAACGACGCGGTCAGCAACAAGGCGAGGCCGAAGGCGAACGTGGTGATTCTTTTCATGACTAATCCCTCCCGGGAAACTCCGAATTCAAGGATGCCCAGCTCAAGCAGACTTTGTGCCATGAATACAAAACTTGTCATTTCGGCCTATTATGAGGTGCAAAGGCGTACGGCCATGTGCAGGAAGCTGCACAGGCCGCATTGCGAATGGTTCTTTTGGATGCAGGGACAGGAAGCGCCGAACGGTTCTTTATCAAAAGCCTAACAAACGTCACAGAAGGCTTGAGCAAAGACCGCAGGCTTGCTATTTTGGTTTCCAAATGTGGTTTGGAGGGTGCTACGTCGCAAAATAAATATATATTATTTAGTATCAAAATATGTTTTGCACGGCCACGCTGTTTTTGCGACGATGGTCATTGTAATTATTGGGGAAGAGCGTCTCTATGGTGCTCTAGCACGTCGTGAATGTCATCAAGAATGCTTGCTGACTGATTTAATGTCTTCAATAAAACAAATCTGTATATGGAGTGGCATGGGGGGGCAGAAATGAAAATTGTATCTTGTTTAATCGTTGTCTTTGCTTCTTCTGCCATGGCAGTTTTTATGTTTCTATGGAGCGGGATTTTTAATATTTCAGCTAGGGAGCCACACTGGGCGTCAACAACCTGGCTGCTGAGAAAGGTGCGTGACCGTTCCATAGCGGTGCATAGCAATAGCATTAAGCTAGCTCAGGCAAGCAATTTGTCACATATTTCA
>NZ_AGFG01000075.1 GCF_000226255.1 Desulfovibrio sp. A2 | reverse complement strand
TCTCCTGGCTGCTGGCCCACGACTGCAAGCCAGAGATCCTGCGCGACGCGGATGGCCGCCCGCGCCGCCTGCTGCTGCACCACGACCGGCGCGGCGCGCCAGCGCCCGAACGCGTGGCCCGCGCCACCATGATAGCCGAACGGTTCAAGCACCTGATCCTGCTGCAACTGGACGTGAAAAAAGGCGAGCGCTCGCGCTCCGTGCGCTGGCTGCTCGCCCATGGCCTGGTTGAACTGAAGGGGGGCCGGTACAGAAGGCCGAGGTAGGCGCATTCACGAAGCACCCCCCTCAACATGGTCAGTCCAGCCCCTCCACCAAAGAATCGCCTGCCCATACCCCGCGAGTGGCAAACGTCACCGCCTGCACCCAAGCTGTGCCGAGCCAGCATCACCTGACAGCAGGCACACCGAAAGGGCGCGGCCATGCCGTGCCCGACTGGGGTAGCAGCGTTGGCGGCCAAAATACGGGAGCCCCCCGAACAAATCCTTCCGGGAATCTGCCAGAGCAAAGGCACTCCAAAATAAGAGGGTAGACAGGCATCCTTGCCAATGAAAGACAAACGCTAAACTGGCATCACTTGCACAGCTACACACTGCCTCATTATGAATTTATTCCATTGATTCCAAACCACACACAACCACCATGCTAGCAATATACCCCTTGCTACTCTCAATACCGTACTTCACTCTGCAGCTTGTGTGCGTTTTCATTTTTCATCGCTGGGCATGGCGATTCAGGCATAATTTTCAACACAGATTCTTTAGCAGAAAACATAGATACGAGTGGAATATTGTTAATAAAACATACTCATACGGAACATTCATCTACTACGCATCTAGCATTACTGCCATCGCTATCGGAATACTATTTATCATTACAATGAAATTACCAAATTTAAGCACCTTTCGCAAAGCAGCTCTTGCAATTCTTTATGCATCACAAACAATACTTAATTTCTATATTTTCGCAAAACTTCAACTTTCTCAAATATTATATACAAACTCTTGTATTTTGATTTTTAACTGGAGAAAACAATGCTGGGCAAGGTTCAAAACAGACTCAACAAAACATAAAATCCGACACAGCACGTGGGGACATAGCAATATCGTATTTTACAGCAAAGGGAAGCGGCGCATTGCACCCTACATATTAGATGAAGCATTCATAAAATTTATTTCAAAATACAAAAAACAAGAGTGAACAGTACGCGGGATCCGTACTCACGCCATCCGGAGCCGCGCACCCACCTTCACCCCGTCGCCGGGCGCGATATGATCGGCCCCATGATCCGCGACGACTCGAAACTCTTCGACCCCC
>NZ_AGFG01000076.1 GCF_000226255.1 Desulfovibrio sp. A2 | reverse complement strand
CGCGGGGGGAACGACGCCAACGCGGGCATGGCCGACGGCTGCACGGGCCTATCCCCGCAGGCGCGGGGGGAACTGATAATGAACTTTTAGCAGCTAAGTCTGTTGGGGCCTATCCCCGCAGGCGCGGGGGGAACCTACATGCCCTGAATATCTAAGCCCTTAGAAAGGGCCTATCCCCGCAGGCGCGGGGGGAACTTCGTGCCAGGATCTATCCCCACGATCACCATGGGCCTATCCCCGCAGGCGCGGGGGGAACGAAGGGAGAAGGTTGATGGGCATTTGCGCCGGGGGCCTATCCCCGCAGG
>NZ_AGFG01000077.1 GCF_000226255.1 Desulfovibrio sp. A2 | reverse complement strand
CCGGTCTTCCTGATGGAGGGCAGGACTTCGCGGGTGACCCAGTCTTGGAACGCCTTGGCGACGGGTTTGTTGGAACGCATGATGAGCTTGTAGAGGCCGGATTCGGAGATGATGGTGGCGGCACCGCCACGACCAGTACTGATCCGAGCAGTAGTAAACTCGTCAGGCAGGAGGTGGCGAGTTGCGTTGGTTACATTGACTTCCCCGGTGGACTTCACATTGTAGCCGAGGGCGAGGCACACGTCCTTCGCCACGAACCACGGCTCATCGTCCTTCATGATGACGCGGAGGTTACCGGAGAACAGGTCGGGGTTGCTGAAGATGGCGGGGGTGTTCTGGGAGGTGGTGGTGGTCATGATGTCTTCTCCTTGTGGTGTTGTGATTGCTTGGTGCTGAACGCACGAAGGCCCACCGGAGCGATGATCTCCAGTGGGCCTTGGCGTGGGTGTTCGGGATGTTCTGACCGCGCAGCCTAGTAGGGGCAGGGGCGCGGGAAGGGGAGCGGGAAGGGGAACGGCGGAATGGGAACCCAGAGGTTGGTCATGAGGTCTTGATTCAGGCCCGACGCTACATTAAGAGAATGGTGTAGGTCTCCTCTGGCCTGCGACTACGCCGCGCGACTGACATCCCCCCCCCCTTGTCCGGCGCGGCGTAGTCGCTCCTTTCAGCGAAGACGTCCACACTGCGGACAGCCCTGCGCGGGTGTTGAAGCGGTCCCGGCGCTGTGTTACCGGCTGACTTGAGGAGGGGGATGATGGCGGAGGGTCGATGTTGACCACGCCGACTGGCAGGAGGGGAGTCCCTAGCCGTGGGCTGGTCACACCCTGCCGACCCGCGACGGCCACCACCATCCTCCTCCTCCTCAAGTCAGCCGATGCTCACAGGGGCACGGCCTCCCACGCAAGCGCATAGCCAAGGGGTAAGAGTCTGGACGCCGAACTAATCTGCCACTGCTTTGGCTACACGGCAGTCGACATCAAGGCAGATGCCATCCGAAACGGTAGATCGACGATCCTTGAACGGATTATCCGCGAGAAGCACGACGGAGCCTGTCGCTGTGCCGAGACAACCCCTTCCGGCAGGTGATGCTTGGGGGATGTCCGCCGGGTAGTGGACAGCATCCTTGGCAAGCCGGGTACCTCCATCGGACCGAAAATCCGGTGATCACAGCGGCGAGGAAACGCGACCGTTGTTCCCACGAGTTCCTTGTCAGTCCTGATCTAACGGGCATCTTCCGTTTGCAGAGCCGATAGCCCCGCACGACCGACGACGGCCCCTCCATGCGCCGCCCTTGAGTGGGTGACATGTGGAGGGGCCGTCGTTGTGCGACGTGTGGGTATGGGACCACGCGAGGCGGGCAGGATGGGCCGTCCGCTCACGAGGATGGGCGGAGAGAGGCGATCAGGGGCAAGGAGGGACAATGACCTCGGTTGCCTTGTTTCAGTGGGGTCTTTCATCGAAAAACGGCCCACCGTAACACGACGACCACCACGACAGCCTACGGCACGGTAGTGGTTGACCGCTTGGTCTTCTGCTCCGGCTGATAGACGTACTTGTCGTAGGCGTTGAAGCCAGCCCCGGCAATGGACAGGGCACCACCGAGGTAGTTCGGCTGGTTGATGGGGGAGCCGATGTAGTTGGACTGGGACTTCATGCGGGCCTCGGCCTTGTCCTTGTAGCCGCTGATGGCGGTGTCGGCGTTGACGCCCACCATGTCGAGCTGCTGCATGATCACGTCCCGCTTCTGGGCGGCGGAACGCTCGTAGTCGGCCATGAGCGCGTCGAGGGCGGTGCCTGCGGCCTCACTGGAGGCGAGGGCCTGACCCTGCTTCTGCATCTTCTCCTGCTGGAGCTTCTGGAGTTCTTCGGATGCCGACGCCTGCTGCTGCATCTGGTTGATGCGCTCGGCGGCTGCGGCCTCGATGTATTCCTTGTTGGCCGCCTCTTGGTTCAGCTTGGCCGTGCGGGCGTACTCCTCGGACATGGCCGACTGGTACGATGCCTGGGCGTCGGCCTGCTGCTGTTGGGCGTGGAGGGATGCGGCTGTGGAAGCGATGGCAAGTGAGGTGGCGAGGCCAGCCATTAGACCACACATGACGACCTCGCCCTATGACCGGCCCGCAGTGGCGGCGGCGTAGTTCGGGTTGCAGCCACAGCGGAACGAGTAGAGGTGGCACGGGGAGTACCGGGGGTCGACCTCCGGGGACAGCTCGCACCCGACCACGGCCTCGGCATCGCCTCCCATGCAGCGGTAGAGGCAGAAGGACCGGATGGCCGGGGTAGGCCGATGGGGGCAGGTCGTGGCCCGGCGTCCGAAGCGGTAGGGATGCAGCGGGCACCCGGCATCGGCGCACTCCTCGACGGCCCGCCGGTCACCGCCCATGCAGTCGTGGACGCAGTGGTGGCGGATGGCCTCAAGGGCGGTCATGGAATGAGGCGGGGTACTCCCGGCGAACAGACAGGCCATGAGGTGGTCGGCGGCCTGCTCGACCGTCATGCGCTGGGTGGTCGTTGTGGTTGGTTCACTCATGATGACCCTCCCCCATTAGGCCCGCTTGCTGCCACGAAGGGCGCAGGTTCCACGAGTTGGGGCCACCGACCGCAGGGACCGGGCGCGGGCCTCGGTGGCTTCGGCGGCGGACCGCAGGGCAGGCGCGGCGTCACGGGCCGTCATGACGACGATGGCAGACGGGGCGAGACGAACCACCAACGCCTCGCTCACCTCGTCCGCAAGGGCGACCTCCATGTCGATCGCGGCCTTCACGGCATCGGAGGCATTGTCGAGGGCGTCGGCGACCTCGTGAAGCCTGCGGGCGGCATTGTCGAGTTCGATGCGGAGGTCTTCGACAGACACCGTGGCCGGGTCGATGGGACGCGCCGGGTTGAGGATCAGGTCATAGAGCGGCTTGGTTCTCTCCCGGTCCACCTTGCCGGAACTGGCAGCGGCGTTGATGGCGTCGAAGAGGGGCGAGGCTGGGCTTGTGGGGCCGGGATCGTCGGACCACGATATGGCCGGGAAGACCTTGTCGAGAACCGCGAAGACCTCCTCGGCTTCTGCCTCGCTGGTGAAGGCCACATGGTCCCCCACCGCTTCCAGCAGTGCGTCACGGGTCTCCGGCAGAAGCGGGCAGGTGGTGATGGTCAGGGCGGCAGGTTCGGGGGACATGGTGGGGGCGGTAAGCTTCATGGTCATGGTGTGTTCCTTGCTCTCGGTAGAGCGGCTGGGGTTGGTGGACAGGGTGGGCCTTGAACGACATGGACGACTGATCCTCCTCACGGGCTGACGGCGGGGTGCCCCGGAGCGCCAAGAACCGCCCACGACCTCACGCCGTCCCCCATGCGCGGTGGAGGGGAGACGTGAGGCCGCAGGCGGTTGAACCGAGAGGGGAACAGGAAGGCTTGCGAAGCTGGTGGGGTGACTGTGACGGGGATGGACGATGAACGACGACGGCAGCGGCGTCCCTGAAGGTGGGCCTGTGGTGATGCCTTTGGTTGGCATCAGGTGAGCCACAGG
>NZ_AGFG01000078.1 GCF_000226255.1 Desulfovibrio sp. A2 | reverse complement strand
CGCAGCCGCCCTGCTGGCCGCCAGCGCGCAGGCCCCTGCCCCGGCCGTGCGCGTCAACGCCGCGCGCGAAGGATGGCAGGCGCTGCGCGACCGCTTGGCGGCGGACCATGACGGAACGCTGTGCGGACATGCCGGGGTGGTCTTTCCCGTCGGCGGCTTTCCGGCCGAGGTGGCCGCCCTTGAACGCGAGGGCCTGCTGTCGCGCCAGGGAGCCGCATCGCAGGAAGTGCTGGACGCCTTGCGCCCCGAAACCTGGGAAGGTCCGGTGTGGGACGCCTGTTGCGGACGCGGCGGCAAGGCGCTGGGCCTGCTGGAGCGCGGGGTGGACGTGCGCCTGTGCAGCGACCCCAATGCGGGACGGCTGCGCGGCCTGCGGACCG
>NZ_AGFG01000079.1 GCF_000226255.1 Desulfovibrio sp. A2 | reverse complement strand
AAATGGAATCGCCCTCCCTCGGCTGAAGCGGCTGGATTTACTCCCGGTCGTTGCAGCAAACCGGCCAGCGAAAACAACCATAGCAGGGCCTGTCTCTCGCTGTCCGGAATGGGTTCAACACTCCGACTCGCCCCGCCGGGGGCTTCGTACCCGGCAGGAGATTAGAATGGATTTTCGTGAGCTTGAACTCAACAACGAGGCATGTGCAGCAGCGCAGCAACAACACCAAACCGATGCGAACGGAACGCTCATGCGTGACCATGGAGATGCTCTGGACAGCATGGGAGACATCATACGCGAAACCCAGGATACCGCGTATTGGTTGGGGTTCAAACGCGGAGTCGAGGCGGCCAAACGAGGCCCGGAGCTTCTGCCCCTGCCGACCGTAACCGACGTGATGGTGGAAAAAGTACGTGCAGCCCTCGCCCAGTACGGATACCGCGTGTCACGCTGGGAGGGCGACAACGAAGACCCGGTACGCGCCGCACTCCAAACGGCTCTGGGAGGGTGACCCATGGCTGACCATTACATCCTCCTTTGGGACCGCCTAGCCCTGGCCGTCCGCGATGGACGGAAAACCACCACCAGGAGGCCCGTCGCCACAGGAATTACGGAGAACATCCGTCATATGACCGGCGAACCGGGTGATGACGATGTTGCCCCCGTTACCTTCGCCTTCATCGCTCCAAGAAATGACGATGGCACGTGCGGGCTCGAGCAGTGGTGCGTGTACATGGACGAGTACCCTGAAGAAGGGGTGCTGCCCCTCGGCCAGTGCCCTTATGGAAAGCCCGGAGATAGGCTGCTGGTCAGAGAAGCGACGTGGATCTGGTGTGCAAAGAAGCACAACGGCACGACGAAGACCGGCCGGCGGAAGCTCGCCTATGAGCCAGTGGGGCGCCATGTCGTTTACACCGCTGAGCATGGCAAGCCCACTGAACCCATCGATGACGATCCCAACCATTGCTGGCGGTACAAGCCGGCCAGGTTTCTGCCGTCATGGGCCATCAGGACGATACTGGAGGTCACCGACGTCCAGATTGCCCCCCTACAGGCCATCACGGTTGACGAGGCAATAGCGGAGGGCATTGAGCCCCTCCCCTCCGGTCACGGATACTTCGACCCTACCATGGGGCGGGGGGTCGTCAGGCTGGGGCATTATTTCACCTCAGCCGTTCATGCCTTCAGGAAACTCTGGGACACCCTCAACACCGGCCCTACTTCCAACTGGGACAGCAATCCCTGGACGTGGGTCATTACCTTCAAGAAAGTGGAAAAATAGGCATGACGAGACAAACCAGCTCTACCCCCTGCACCACTCCGGAAGTTGATTTCGAAGCGGCTTTCGATCGCATTAAGCAACTTACGGGCAAACGAACGCAAGTCGAACTTGCCGATGAATTCGGGATCCGGCAGTCCAGCATTTCCGACGCCAAGAAACGGCGCTCTGTTCCCGATGGCTGGCTTCTTGTCATCCTGGAGAAATACAGCATCGCCCCTCACTGGGTGCTCACCGGCACCGGCCCGAAGATGCTGGCCCCGGCCGACGATGCCGAAGGCCGCAGGCTGGTTCACGATGAGGCCCGCGCCATGGTCGAAGCCATGCCCCTTGGCGACCTTGTGGAATTGCTCAAGCGCAAGTTCGGCGACGAGTTAGAATTGACCCTGACCACCGTCCGCCCGTGTACCACCGCCAATTGCGAGGGGCAGTCGTGATGAGCTACGATTTCGTGGAACTGGGGCGGATGGTGGCCCAGCACCCCGGCCAGGCCGCATACGATGAACTGCGCACGGCGCGAGCGTCCGCTGCCGCGCTGCAGAATCTGACCATGGCCGTCAAGGATGCACTAACCCGGACGCGGGCCGGAAACGGAAGCCCCTGGCCGGGGAGCGACTGAAGGCTGGCGAGTCCCGTTGCGCTTCGGAATCTCGGTCATTGAGAAAAAGGGGAAATGACCATGCACCGGCTGGCCTGCCCCCCGTGTGAATCCATCGAACCCGGCGATGCGCTGAAGGAGTCAGACGATGGGCATTGATACGAAGCAGCTGCGTAGAGAAGCAGATCAGACGCTTGAGGAACTGAATGGCAACCGCGCGGCCATGATGCATGCCGCCGCAGACGAGATCGACGCCCTGCGCGCCGGGAGCACCACCGTGACGCTGGAGCAGGTAGAGAAGATGGCGCGTCATGCGTGGCAGCCTGCCGGTGACGTGCCACGCCGGTACGTCGAGCAGGTGGCCGACATGCTCCGCGCCGCCGGAGTTGAAGTGGCATCATGACCGTGACGCAGGCCTCAACCGTATATCCGGCGGCACACTGGCCTGGGTACTGGTACAGGCCGCGCGCGCCGCGTGAGGATGCCTTCCGTCAGATGCACTTTGGCGTGTGGTGGTTGCCGTCCATCCCGGTGGCCACGCGGAACTATGATGATAATCCCGGTCAGTCCTAACGGAGGTGGGGCGTGACCACGGCTTACGGCCTTCAGCCCGCGCATTGGGGCTAAAGGTTTTCGCGCTGAGCGCAACATATTAGAACACCTGCTCCTTTAGCCCACCATCCCTGCCGGCCAGGCCAGGAAGCAGCAGAAATACAGTTAGTCCTCAGCAGACATCCACCACCACGCGTCCAAGGGCTTCTGCTGGACAAACCGCCCCTCGTGGATGCCGACGATACCGTCTGCAAACAGCTTCCGAATGGGGCGGTAGTGCCCCCGATGTCGTCCCTTAACCTGCAGAAGCAGGATCCCCCTCCAGGCTTCGGCCAGCGGGCGCAAGGCCTCCCATTTTTCGCGCTCATGCCCGCTCTCCCACCCTGCCGGAAGGCAGAATTCCACGACGTCCTGCCTGGTGCCGTCGATTGAAGCGGCACGCCAGATTGTGACGACACCTCGCGCTCGGAGGTATTCAAAGGGATCGATTGGTTCCATGAGCCGGAATAACCGCTGGGGCTCTGAGCCGAAAGGGTGGTCAGCAACTCGGGACTGGCCATCAAGCACTGTTCATTAGGGGCTTTTTAAACGAGATCTAAGCCAATATGCTGCCGAGTGTTGATTGGTGATTTGACGTAGGTTGTGTCAGCTTTGCCGAGAATTGCTACCAATAGCCGGCAAACCAGTGCTTGCATTTCCAACAAGATATTCCCTGGCCGTCCGGCGAGTTGGTTGCCGCTGGATAAAGCAAAGCCCAAGGGTTCGCCGAAAAATAACGCCTCATGAAAGGTATCATTCCGAATGTCTGTCAGACGTTTCTCTGTCGCTACTGAACTATTTGCCCAGTGCGGGACGGGCATGCCGAAATTCTTGCACATCCACTCGACCCGCCTTGAATGAGGAATATCTTTATTTATACCCGCCTCGCCTTCAAATACCAGCCGATAACAACAATCCAATGCCATGTAGAGATATTGGAATTTTTCGAATGGAAGATTTCTAGGACTCTGCGCCAGAAATAGTGCGTGAATTATTGCTGCAACCCTCTTTAAAGCTTTTTGATTATCACGGTGACCTCTAATATAACTTAAGGATATTGAAATTATATCCGCCATGCCAGATCGATTAATAAGTACAAAATCAACCAGCTTGCCAACCGTTATAGGCGTAGCATCAAGAAAACCTGCTTGGGTTGTCGTGAGGCGAATACCATTAAAAAACGAAATACACCAAACAATAAATTCTATCTCTGCTATGCTTTCATTATTATACAAAGTAAGAGCGTGAGTTTTTGGAAGACCAAAAATGCGTCCTGTACTTGGATAAACCCATTCGTTACTACGGCTTTCAGATTTTTCAATGCTTCTACAATATTCTTCGAAACCCGGAAGAGTTTGGATTTGAAAGTGCTCACCCTCTACTTGGCAATGCTGCGGGAAATAACCAAACTTCGCACTTACTCCGCTGTCAGGTACTTTTTTGCTCATCTTCTCCCCTTAGCAGTTGGAAGGCGACCCCAAAGCCGTCCTGTCCCTCTGCTATGCCTCCATTGTCTAACGCCATAGCTAAGCACCCACGCAGTGACGTTGCGACCCTTTTCCTGCATCAAACCGAACGGCCCACCTGATGAAACCAAGTGGCTTTCCTTGATCACTCTCCCCTGCTCTACTTGGTCTTGCGTGAAACCGAGCACAGTTACTGTCGCCCCGAACAGGATCCGCTCGATTCCCTGCTCGCCCGGGCGCCGGTCGAAGTGTTCGACGAGCAGGATGTCCCGGCCACCCAGGACCTGGACCACCCGCGTGTCTGGCTCCTCGATTCCGCACAGTCGCGCCAACTGCATGCAGCCGTTTCCGAGAGCTGCCTGCCTGGTTCTCACACTGCCTTACCTCTTCAAAAATCGAGGCCTAGACGAGGCGGCCTGCGTCTCTCGGCGACGCTTGCGCGCTGTGCTGATGCCCTTACTCGTTTTCCGCAGAGTTTCCAGTTCCTGCTGCTACAACGCGACTTGCCCCTTGCTGTTTCGTGCTAGGCAACCCCAATGAAAGATTGCGGCATTCGGGAGCAGGCGGGGCATACGAGTAAGGGCGACTGCACGCTACACAATAAGCCCGGTTCCTGACGGGCAATGCGACGTTGTTCCCGGTTCTTTCGTTTCGCTGTCTTTTTCATGCCTTTCACTCCTCGCCAGAGATAGATAGATTTCTTCTTCTATCTCTATCTTCCTTATACGGGGGTGACACCTAGTGTCCCGGCAGGACACTCCCTCTTTTCTTGCCTTCGGAAAATACTTTTTTTTCAGCGAGTTGGGAAGGTCCCGCCTAGTGCCCCAACAGGACATTAGTGTCCTGTCACCTTGTGTCCCGACTGGACACTAGTGACATTTGGTAGTGTCCCGACGGGGCACTACCCGCTCTTCCATTTTCCTTTTGTTTATAGGGTGATAGGGAACCCCTCCTGTTGACGCCTTGTCACTAGTGTCCTAGCTGGACACTACCCAGAGCCTTGTTCCTGCAACAGTCGTTTCCGAACCCGCCGTCTGATTTCGTTTGCAAAGATGGCGCTGTCCTTTCCGCGCGCTCTGATGAAGTCCGGCATCTCGTGCAGGAATTCCCGCATGAGCGGGTCGGTGTCATCGCTCGCAAGCAGGCGGGTTGTTTCCGCCTCAACGATCTCGTCCAGTTCCAACTGGACCTCCGCTTCGCGAAGCCGTTGCATGTCGGCCAGAAGTGCCTTGCGCTGTGTGATTTTCACTTCAAGCGCTGCCTTGGCCGATTCGATGGGGTCAACGTAACCCCTTGGCTTGCGGTAGCAGCCGTGGGTGACGAGGGATTTGTACAGCCAGTCAGCGGGGCTGCCGACCGGGGTCCCTCTCCCATCGATCATGCAGTCGTTTTCAAGCTCCCACTCTGCATACTCAAGGGACACAACCACAAGGTCGGTTGGCAGTTCCTTGGATGAGAGCATGGAATGAACCTGCTGCATCTGGGTCATACCGAAACCGGCAGCAACAAGTTTCGGGAAGCGCTCCCGGTACACCTCCGGTGACAGGTCGAAAGGCCAAGGCCCGCTATTGCCTCCGGAAGCACCGACCGGAGTGAGGGCGTCAGGAGCTACCCCCATGCTCACCCCGTGGCTCAAGAGGGGTACGAGCCTGATTCCGTCCCTGGTTGATTCCCTCTTGACGACCCCCTTCTCTTCCCACCTGTCGAGCATGCGCCAGAGGGTTCTCTTTGGAATGCCAAGTTCCCTCATGATCTTACCGGAACTGGTCTCTATGGATCCGTCAGCGCCGAGGTTTGACAGTATGTAGTCGTAGAGTTGCACTTGGGCCGCGCTGCTGAGCAGCGCCATGCGGGTAGCAAGCGGTCGCACCTTTGCCCTGGCACGGGTGTCCTGTACGGATACCGTCCGGGACAAATCGTCCGCATCGGACGCAGGTCTCTTTTGGTGGTGTCCTGTTGGGACACTGGTGTCATCATGGGGCATCGGGTGTCCTGTTAAGACACCAGTGTCCTGTTCTGTCGCTAGGTGCCCTGTTGGGGCACTGGTGCCCTGTTTGGGCACTGGGTGTCCTGTTGAGGCGCTAGTGTCCTGGCGAGACATCAAGGGTTGGGCAGGTGCTGCATAGGGAAGGGGCGGGGTGGGGCTGTTGGTGCCATCGCCATCCGTTCCGGGGGCACTCATGCTCAGGTCAGGCGCATCACCGGTGCCTCCGTGTGATGCCTGGTGTCCTGCGGTGGCACTAGTGTCCTGTGTTGTCACTGGGTGTCTTGTCGGGACACTGGTGCCCTGTCGGAGTACCCCTTGCGTATCAACCCCATAAGGTGACTCTGCCTCTAAAACGGGCAAGACGTGCGAGGATTCGTAGGCACCGGCGTCATGTGCTGGCGATGGGTGCCCTTGCTGGGACACCTGATGGCCTGTCGGGACACTAGTGTCGCGTGGTGACACCGGGTGTCCTGTCTGGACGCTGGTGCCCTGTGCTGACACTGGATGCCCTGTCGGGACGCTAGTGTCTTGGCTGGGCACTGGGTGTCCTGATTGGGCACTAGTGTCACGTGGTGACACCGGGTGCCCTGTCTGGTCACTGGTGCCCTGCGCTGACACTGGATGCCCTGTCGGGACACGGGTGTCTTGGCCGGACACTAAGTGTCCTGACGGGGCACTAGTGTCGCGTGGTGACACCAGGTGTCCTGTTTGGTCACTGGTGCCCTGTTCTGACACTGGATGCCCTGTCGGGACACGGGTGTCTTGACCAGGCACTAGGTGTCCTGATTGGGCACTAGTGTCACGTGGTGACACCGGGGGTCCAGGCTTGGCGCTGGTGTTGTCAGGGGGGGGAGGGAGGCTGTCATAGGAACCATGTGGCCGTGCGTCAACTGCGGAACCAGCGGGAGGGGGCGCCTCTTCCTTGGAAGGGGAAAGGGTCGCCTGGCCGCCAGTGGCGACGCTCAGCTCCTCAGCGCTCATCCCATCCATTGTGGCTCTGAGGCTGGCCGTCAAAGACTCCACAAAGCTTGAGCCTTTGCGGGGCTTTTTCGCGCCTTGGGTATCCGTTGCCATGCTATTCACCCGGCTTGTTGATGTCCAAGCGGTTGAGCAGTTCTTGCGTGAAGCTTTTGAATGCCTTGCAAATATTACCTTCGGGATCGAAGTCGCAAATCATCTCGCCCTTCATGATGGACTGGTTGACCTTGGTGGAATTCGGGATGCCTGTGTCGAAAAGACGCTCGACCCCGAAGAGTTCCGTTGCGGCATTCTTAAGCGTTTTCGCGGCGTTGGTGCGGCCATCAAATTTCGTGAGTAGATAGCCGAGAATGCTGGTCTGGTGCGTGATCTCGCGGTTGAGCCCCACGATGGCCTTGATCAGGTTCTTGATGCCTGAGAGGGCGTAGGTCGATTCGGATTCCACAACGATGATCACGTGGTCCGTGGCGATGAGCGCGTTCGTGAGAAGCACGCCCTCAAGGCTAGGAGGGGTGTCAAAGAGGATGAAGTCGAAGTCTTTGGGGGACATTTCGTAGGCTCGGGAAATGCCGAAGAATTTGCGGGGTGATTCGCCAAGATTGGTGATGGACGAGTAAATATCAAGGTTGTTGGGAATGAAAGAGAGCCCCTCCGTTTTCGTGGGGATGGCGAGGCTGCTGAGGGAAGGGGTGTCAGCTTCGATCGAGAAGATCGCGCTGAGCGTCTGTGCGGCCGGGTAGGAAAGGGGCTCCTTACCGGCGCCGAGGGTAGATGTGGCATTCCCCTGGGCGTCGCAGTCCACAACAAGGACCTTGAATCCCATCTTGGCCAGACGGTGGGCAGTATTCACGACGCAAACCGTCTTCCCGACGCCACCTTTGTGATTTGCGAAAGCGATTTTGATAGCCATGACCCAGTACACTCCTTAACGGTATTGTGAGCACCGTAGTCCAAAGGCTGGCGCCGCGCAAGGATTTGCCGCTAAATTAAAAGTAATTTGTCGGAAATTATCAAGCAAAATGGTTGTATTTTAGTTAGTTACGCCGGACGAAATACGTAGTTTCCCGGAAAGTGCGAGGAGCTACAGGCGCAACGAATCAATCGAGATAAATATCCGAAGTAACGAAAATATCTAGAGAAACGCATGATTCGCGCAGTTACAATCTTTTCAGCGTACTATGTTCGCCTCCGCTCGTTCCTGTCGGACGGAGCAGGCCTGAGTAAGTGGGGGAGGGGTCGGGTCGTGCAACTGGCCGACGCCTTGCGGCGGGAAGGTAGTTGTTTAACAGCCCGAAGACAGGATAAAATTCTCGGATACAACAGGAGGGAAGAATGCTCGTTAATGAACCGATGTCTCCGGTGATTTGGATCTTGGGAGCGTTGCTTGAAGGGATTCCGGTGGAACTGCGGGGGGCAAAATGTCGATTGTTGCCCCCGGGAGAGTTCGCCGTTGACGATCAAATATGCCGGTCCGATAGCACCTCGCTCTGGGAGTGCTTGAACGGGACCTGGTGTCGCTCCGATATGGGGCTTGGGACATTCGTTGAGCTGGCTTTGGAAGAAGGGCTGACGGTGGATAGCCTGCCGGCCGCTCGTGTTGCTGCTGCCGAAGTCCGAGCACGACTGTCGTAGGGGGGGGGCAATGGCAGAGAAACGCCACAAGATCGGTTGGGTGCGTATTGAACTGAAGAACAACGAACCAATTTCGGCTGAAATTTTTTCGGCAAGCGAGTGGGGGGATAGGATTTCGTACATCGATCTCTACCCCCAGATAGCTTGGGATGGACTGTTCAGGTTGCGCCTTGGCCGACGATGGTTCCGGCTGGCCAGAGATGGATGGGAATATCCTTTCATCACCTGGCAAGAGCTCTGGACAGTGTTGGGAAATATGTGTGGAGAGCGAAAAGCCAGAGGGTTAAGCACAAGTTTGGCCTGCGTGGCGCCAGTGGCTGTGGGAGATGTGGTCACAGTGAGCAACCGACGTGGATCGAATCTGCAATCACGCATCATGGATCTCGTACAGGACCCTTTGGGAATATTTTGGGTGAAGTGTTTGCAGGTAGATGGTTACATTCCGTGTAATGCTGTTCTGAGTCGAAAGGATTCTATTGAGCAGACGCATGAGGGTTTACAGAAGTACTGTGTGCCGCTTGCTGCTTGGGGGAAAAGTTAGACGAAGTATTTCAAGCTCGCGTAAAAGTGAAGCGCGCCCATGCATGCACTGCGAAATCAGTTCCGACATGGTTTGAATCATGCCGAGAACAAGAGAATCATCAGGCCCTCTTTCGAGGGTCTTTTTCTTGTCAAGGTTCTGAATGGTCGCTGCCAGCCGAAGACGAATGCGAGAAAGTCGGTGATGATGTTCCATGATCTTGGTGCGGGTGGCTTCGAATTGGCGAAATTTTTCCAGAGTTGCGGCACTTGCATATATAGGGGGGAGGCCAGTCCGGCAGTAGGCCTCATGGCCTCGAGCCCAGATGAGCTTGCCGTGCTTGTAGTAGAAGCGGCGCCAAGAGACAGCGTGGGGACACATCGTGCATTGCTTTGATTTTGAGCAATATGACAGGCTGAGAGTCCAACCCGAGTAGCCGGGAATTGGTGGGAAGGCCCCATGGAAAATGCGCGCGAGTTCGCGCATGGAGGTTTTCCAGAGAAGAATTTCCTTAGTTACTTGCGCATGAGCTTCGCGCAATTTGTCGCGGGTCTTGATCATTTGCCCTCCATGTCTTGGGCCCCGGAACCCCCTTGCTGCACGGCGTTGCGGAACAGGGGCTGCGGGGCCTAGTTCATGGAGGGTA
>NZ_AGFG01000080.1 GCF_000226255.1 Desulfovibrio sp. A2 | reverse complement strand
GGGGGCGCAGCCCCCTTTTCCATTGCACGGGCCGCTGCCCTGCGCGTCATGCCTTCTTCGGTCTGCCCTTGGGCTTGGCCGTAGCCGCCTTGGCAACCTTGCCGGTGGCCGGCGCAGCTTCGTCAGCCTTGGGCTTCGCCCCGGCGGCCGACTTGCGCCGCTCCCAGAGCTGCATTTCCTTCATCTTCTTGCGGCGGGCCCGTGCAAGCGCCTTGCAGGCAAGCGGGGTGCCTTTCTTCAACCCCCACTTCTCGCGGTAGGTATCGGCATCCAGACCGTGCAGGGCCAGATGCTTGCCCGTGATGATCTTGCAGACCTTGCCGCATTCAAGACAGGTGACGGCTGTTTCCCTTATGGACTTCGCAGCGTCCACCTTCGCAATGGCGGCAGGGACTGCCCCGGCAGGTTCGACGACGGGCTGCGACAGGGCCTGCAGGCTTTTGGCCAGCGTGCCCACCATTGCGGTCATTTCTTCCGCAGTCATCGCGCGGACAGTTGCCTGCGCCTTCACCAGCTCCAGCGCTTCCTTGAACATGTCGTCCATATAGACCTCGATAATTCATTGTCCGGTTACACAACGCATGTTTTCACATACATTGTTGTGCACACCTGTCAATATCCTGCACGCATATTTCATAATATGACCGGCATGATGCGCACCCGTGCACGCAGTCCGCATGCCATGCAGTGCGACCCTTCACAGGGCCGGGGGCGCAAAATAATGGCACCGCGCCCCGGTTTGCGATGTGAAAGCCTTGCCCTTCACCCGCAACCGCAAGAGGTGCCCCATGCCGCGCAACTTCCGGATGGACAGATGGCTGCTTGCCGCCGTGATCCTGCTCACGGCGGCCACCGTGCAGGCGCAGGACTTCGCCGACCAGATGACGCCCACCACGCCGCGGCATGTCGTCTTCGGCCTACCGTCCGGCACGGGTCCGCAAACGCGCATCCTCGTGCGGGACATCTACATGCTGGCCTCCAACGCGGCGACGAAGATGGCCGACTGGGTGGGCTACCAGTTGGACCCGGCCATGGTGGCGGGCAACGCGAAAACCGCGCGCCAGTGGAAGGCAGACCCGTGGCTGCCTGCAAACGAGACGCTGGAGCCGGACGACTACGACGGTGCCAATGCCGCACTGCAGGTGGACCGGGGGCACCAGGCCCCGCTGGCCAACTTCCGGGGCACGCCGCACTGGGCCGATTCCAACGTGATGAGCAACATCACCCCGCAGAAGTCGCTGCTGAACCAGCAGTCATGGCGACTGCTTGAAGAGGCGGAACGCGACTACGTGGTGAAGACCGGCAGGCGAGTCTTCGTGCTTACCGGCCCCCTGTACGAGCGCGAAATGCCCAAGTTGCCCGGGGCGGACGAGGAACACACCATCCCCAGCGGCTACTGGCGCATCATCGCCGTGCCCGCGCCGCAGGGCAGCGCCGCCCCCATCCGGGTGGCCGCGTTCATCTTCGAGCAGGAGACGTCGGGCAGAAGGCCCGCCGCAGGCGATGCCGTACCCGTGCGCGACGTGGAACAGCGCGCCGGGCTGGACTTCTTCTGGACCCTGCCGGACGACGTGGAAGCCCGGGTGGAAGGCACCGTGGATGGCGCACTGGTGCAGGATCTGCTGGGGAGGTGAGGGGGGAAAAACCGCGGTGCTACGACCAGAAGGCCCCTCTGCAACACACCCGCAGCTACGACAAGCCACCGGTCACGCCATCCTGCAAGACGTATCGCAGCATCAGCATCCCCCCTGCTTTTCAGGCGTGATCGGGGAACGGGCGAACCGCCCTCCGAACTGAAGCAGGGCTGGGAGATCCATTCCAACGGGTAACCCGGAAAAGGGGCGGCCCGCCGCACGGACCGCCCCTCAGCGTTCGTCTCGCCGTGCTTACTGTTTACACTTTGATCAGCTTCACGCGGCTCTGGTAGAACACGGCGCTGCCGCCCACCGTATCGGTGAGGCCGGTGTTCTTCAGCACCGGGTCCACCCGCATGGCCGCGTTGGCGTGAATGCCCCGACTCCGGCGCGGGTCACCGGGTATCTTCACACCGTCGATCACCACGTCACCCGCGCCGTTGGCCCAGTGCCCGAACCCGAGCGGGAAGGCCACCACGCCGGGACGCATTCCTTCACGCACCTTCACGGCCCCCACCATGGGACGGGTACGTCCGTTGGCGAAGTCCCATACGCCGTCAGGATTACTGGCAGAGGCCACCTTCACGAGGTCGCCGTCCTTCAGCCCCATGCGCTTGGCATCGGCAGCCGCCACCTCCACGAAGCCTTCGGGCAGGATGGCACCCAGCCAGTAGTTGCCGATGGTGCGGCTCTTGGTCTGAGTGATGGTCTTGTAGGTTATCAGCGTCAGGTCGTATCCCTGCTTTTCGTCCTCCACCGGCTTGCCGGTGCAGTCCGTGGGGCTGGGCATCCACCGGCCATGGGGCACGTATGCCTTGCCGGTCATGGCGTGCTTGGCCTTGGCGAGGTTGTCGAAGTAGATGCCCACCATCTTGCCGTACTTGTTGGCCAACTGACCTTCCTTGTAGGCCTTCTGGTATTCCTGGAACCGCCCGCCCCGGTTCATGACGTACACGGCGTGCGGCCACAGGTCGGAGCCGATCACCTTCTCCCAACGGGCGGCATCGAACACCGTTTCCGGCAGGTGGGCGCGGGCCTTCTTGAACAGTTCAATCTCCTCCGCGCTGGCCGCTGGCACCTTGTCGGAGCCGTCGGCCTTCTCGCCGAAGGCAAGGTTGGCCACCATACGCAGGTACATGTCCTCATCACGGCGGAAGTGCAGCCCCTCGCCAAAGGCGTTCTCGCCGAAGCCCGGCAGCTTCATGCGCTCAGCGATGGCCAGCAGGGTTGATTCCAGCGAGATGGGCATCTTCTGGCCGAACACCGTTACCGTGTCCGTCACGGGCTGTGCGGCGGGCTGGCGGAACGGTGCCACCTTGCAGGTCATGGAGGGATGCGAACCGGAGAACTCCCACCGTTCCAGATAGGTCAGGTCGGGGAAGATGTAGTCCGCGTACATGCTGGTTTCGCCGACGGTGATGTCCGATGCGACGAACAGCGGGATTTTCTTCGGGTCCGCCAGGATTTCGATCAGCTTGTGGCCGGAGGGCAGCGAATAGACGGGGGTGCCCATGTACATGAACAGCCACTTGAGCTGGTACGGGTACATGTCGCCCGCGCTGGGGATTACCTCCTGGTAGATGTCGCTGGCGAACGGGTACCACATGCGCTTTGCCGGGTAGCCCTCGAACAGGGTGGTCTTGTCATACTGCACACCGTGCCGGATGATGGAGATGCCCCACGGCTTGATCTTCTTCCCCTTGCCGGTGTCGTAGGGCATCCCTTCCTTGTCGCCCTTGTGGTTGTAGGTGGTGGCCTTGGCAAGGCCGCCCATCCAGTCGTGGTTGCCGATGAGGATGTTGACCATCATCCAGACCACCACGTTATAGAAGCCCGAGGTATGCTGCGAAACGCCCCGGTGCAGGTCGGCCACGGCCTGCTTGCCATGGCTGGTGAACTCGCGGGCCAATTCGACGATGTCGCCTTCCGCCACCCCGGCGAGCTGCGCCCATTCCGCAAGGGTACGCTCGTACGCCGCCTCGCGGTATATTTGCAGCACGGACTTGACCTTGATGCCGTTCACTTCCTGATCGACGAACAGCGCGCCTTCCGCAGGTGCGGCCTCGTCATTGGGGTCGAACAGCTTGGGCTGGCCATTGTCCAGCACCACGAAGGCATCGAACTCCCATTCTCCTTCCTTCTTGGCGGGGCGCTTCTGCGGCGCGACGCCAAGGTCCGAACCGCGCAGGAACGCACCGGGCGTACCGTCCTCGCGCAGCTTGACCAGCCACGGTCCCTGCGTCCAGGTGGGTTCGTTGTCGGCCTTTGCCGCCCCCTTGTTGGCGTTGGCCAAGTACCGGGCATCGAACCGTTCGTTCTCGATGATCCAGCGAATCATGCCCATACCCAGGGCACCAACGCCCGCAGGCTCCACGGGCAGCCACTTCCATGCGCGTCCGGCGGTCTTGGAGCAACGCGGGTCGATGACGGCGATCTTGCGCTGCTTGTCGACCACGCCCTGCGTGATCTTGCCGGCGCGCATGGGCGGGCCGTAGTTGGCCTCGTATGGGTTGGCCCCCACGAAGATGATGAACTCGGCGTTGCCCGTATCGGCCTGCCAGTAGAACTTGCTGCCATCGGTGAACTTGCCTTCCACGAACTGGTCGGACATGGCCTTGCACGTGAAGTACAGCGAGCCCTGGCAGACCGTGGTGTGCCCGTGGGTATTGGCGGTGCCGATGTTGTCGTTGAAGAAGCGCAGCACGAATTCGCCGCGCCCGCCCTTCTGGCGGCCCCAGTTGTAGCAGACGTGGTTGTTCTTCGGGCCAAGGTCGGGATGATCGGGGTCGATGAGATGATGCAGGTTCTCGGCGTGCTTGGCCTTGAAGTCCTCCAGCGTCATCTTCTTCGCGCCCACATCCTTGGCGTCCTTGGCCATGGCGGCATGCACGGCAGGGTCGCGCAGCGTGGCAAGGTCCTTCAGGCCTTCCACCTTGCCCTCGCCAAACAGGTCGCCACCGTCCACCACTTCCTTGATGGCCTGCTCGAACGGAATGGCCTGCCATTTGTTCTCGCCGCGCTTGCCCGCCCGCTTCAGCACCTTGACGATGCGGTAGGGGTCGTACAGCGTCTGGATGCCCGCATATCCCTTGGGACAGAGTGCGCCATCCACGGTGGCCGCGTCCGCGAGCGGAGTCTTGTAGGGCAACTGGGGCGTGAGGGTCCATGGGTTGTAAGGGTTGCCGTCAATCTTGGCCACCCGGCCGTCGGCGATCTTCACCTTGATGCCGCAGTTGGTGTTGCACTGCTGGCACACGGAATGGATCTGGTGCTCGGGCTTGTGCAGCGTGTAAGCCCCTTCCCCCTTGATGGAAACGGCCTCGGCCTCCCCAGCCACCAAGGGCAGCACGCCCCCGGCGGTGCCAGCGGCCGCCGCCCCCCCGAGCAGGGCGCAACTCTTCAGGAATGCCCGGCGGTTCACCGCGAACCTGTCGCGCGGCGTGCCGGAGAATGTCTTGTCGTGCTTAGGCATTGTCTTCTCCTTCCCTGAACAGGCCGGGAACCACACGGGGTCCGAGTACGAAACCGAGCAGGCCGAGCGAGGCGACGAACAGCGTGGCCAGCCATTCGCCAAGGCTTGGCGAATAGCTGAGGGCAAGGCGGTGGTGGACGAACGCCTGATCAAGCCCGTGCAGGGGCGGAATGAACTGGGGCGCGATCACGAAGCTCCAGCGGGCGGCGCCGAAGGCCAGCACCAGCGCAAGGCAGCCCCATGCCGTGGAGGCAGCGTTGCCGCGGGTCAGCAGCACCAGCGGCACAATGATGCCCACGCCCACGTGCAGCACCCAGAAGATCACCCCACTGCCGCCGCCAAGCACCGCGTCCAGTGCGGCTACGGTGTCGGCATCACCGGCCTGGTACCCCGTGAGCACCAGCAACGCCTCGGTGACGGCGAACAGCACCAGCATGCCCAGCACAGCCTTGCCAAGCCCGGTCACCAGCGCGGCACGATGGCCGAACGCCCAGGCCAGGAAGCACAGCAGGGCTCCGCCCGCCATGAGCGCGGCGGCGACGAACAGCACCGGCACCACCGGACCGCCCCATACCGGATGATGCACCAGGGTGCCGAAGATGTAGCCGTTGGTGCCGTAAAACAGGAACGCCACGGGTATGCTGACGATGGTCAGCCGGTGCGCCCGGGCGGAGTCACCTTTCAGCAGGGCGAGGACCTTGAGGGCATAGATGATGAACATGGCCGTGAAGAACACGAACATCCACGCCATGGGCGAGGTGAAGCTGGGGGAGACGATGAAGCGGTACATGCGCTCCCAGTGGCCGAGGTCCGTGGCGATGGCGAGGCCCGCGCAGGCTTCGGTAACCACCACGGTCCACGCGGCCAGCCCGGCCAGTTCCTCGTATTCGTGACGACCGAATACCGTGGTGACCAGCGCCAGCATCAGCCCGGCCGCCGAAAAGCCCAGAAACGTCAGGTACAGCACGACGCCGAGGCCCCATGGCACGTACGAGCCAAGCCCGGTTCCGGCCGTGCCGTGCAGCAGGGCCTCGATGATGCCCCAGGCACCGGCCAGCAGCCCCGCACAGGCCGCGCCGAGAAGGTATTTTTGCAGTGATGTGCTCTGGTTCATGACCACCCTCCCTATGTCAGGTAGTAGACGTGCGGTTCGGTGCCGAGATGCTCCTTCAGCCGCATGACGCGGGGCGACCCCGTAAGCTTGCGCACAAGCGCCTGGGGATCGTTGGCGTTGCCGAAGAAGGTGGCCCGGCCCACGCACGAGGTGACGCAGGACGGCAGCATGCCCGCCTGCACCCGGTGCAGGCAGAAGTGGCACTTGCGGGCATTGCCAACGGGCGAACGGCGTCCACGGGCTCCCCACTCCTTGTCGTATTCGGGGGCGGTGCGTTCCGCGTATCCGGCGGCGGCAGCCTTTCGTCCCAGCAGCCGCCCTTCCTGGTCGGGGGTGCCATCGGTGTAGGCCTCGCCGAAGTCCGACGTCCGTGCTCCATAGGGGCACGCCTTCAGACAGAACCGGCAGCCGATGCACTTGTTGTAGTCGATGACCACCACCCCGGCGTCATCCTTCCATGTGGCGGACACCGGGCACACCGGCACGCACGGAGGCTTCTGGCACTGCATGCAGGGCCTGGGCAGGAAGCGGCGGCTCACGTTGGGGTAGGTGCCCTTCTCCTCCTCGATGACGGGTCGGTAGACCACGCCGGGCGGCAGGGCGTTTTCCGAGGCGCAGGCCACCGTGCAGGCGTGACAGCCGATGCACTTGGCCTGGTCGATGACCATGACCCATGCGATCGGTCCGCCCTTGCCCTCCAGTGTCCGTTTGAGGTCCCGCTGCATCGTTACGAGCGGGTCCTCCACCGGCAGGATGGTGCTCATGTCGTACTCCTTCGGTTCCGGTTCGGCGGCCCGGGAGCGGGCGGCCGTTGTCATGCGGTGCGAAATGGCGCGGCATGCGCGCATTTTCACATGAGCAAACGGCGTTCCACCGTGTTGCCAAACCTAATCAGCGAAACAAATATCATTAATTACAAACAATTGATCGGTATCCGGGTCAGCACGAACGTAGCTGTCCACGGCTGGAGGTCTGCCTTCGTGTTCCGAATCGGGGCACGCAAAGCAGTCATTTCGTGGTTATCCTTATGTATCGGGCTGTTGCGTGTGTCCCGCATCAGCGCACACGAAAACAACATTTCGCGTGTTCGAACACGGAACACGCGTCGGCCATGCCGGAGACGCGAAAAAATCATTCCGGGTGCGGGCGAAAAGCGCTCACCGCTGCATCTGCGAGGCGCATGAACATGGCTGGCGTGCTGGGCGAGGATACGCTCGCCAACTCCCACCCCAGAAGTTCGCAGTTGGCCGGAAAAACGAAAAGGCCCCCGTGGCAAGCGGAGGCCTGAATCAGACGCGACAAGAAGGCGGAGCGCGTACCCGCGATGCGTGAGGGAAAGGGCTATTCTTCCGATGCGGGCTCGACGATGCCGTACCGCTTCATCTTGGCGTACAGGGTTGTCCGCCCGATGCCCAAGCGGCTTGCCGCAAGCTTCTTGTTCCATCCGGCAGATTCGAGGGCATCGCGGATGAGACGCTGCTCCTGCACCTCCATGCTCTGTACCGGGGCGGACACGGGGGCATGCAGCCGCGCGGGCAGATCAGCCGGGGTCAGCACATCGCCACGGGCGAGAATCATTGCCTGCTCCATGACATTTTCCAGTTCGCGCACGTTGCCCGGCCAGGAATAATTCAGCAGCAGCCGCATGGCCGCGGAACCTATGCCGGGTACAGCCCCGCCCTGTTCATGCCCGTAGCGTCCGAGGAAATGACGGGCCAGCAGCGGGATGTCGTTGGGCCGTTCACGCAGCGAGGGCATGCGGACGGAGATGACGTCGAGCCGGTAGTACAGGTCGTCCCGGAAACGCCCCGCCCTCACCTCTTCCATCAGATCCCTGTTCGTGGCGGCCAACACCCGCACGTCGACGCTGACGGCTTTTTCCCCGCCGATGCGCTCGAACTGCCGGGTCTGGAGCACGCGCAGCAGCTTTACCTGCGCCGTGGGCGAAATCTCGCCAATTTCATCCAGGAACACGGTGCCGCCATCGGCCAGTTCGAATCTTCCGGGCTTCTGCCGATCGGCCCCGGTAAACGCTCCCCGCTCGTGGCCGAACAACTCGCTCTCCAGCAAGGTAGAAGGGTACGCGGAACAGTTGATCACCACGAAAGGCTTGCCCCTGCGCGGGCTGCGCTGGTGGATGGCCTGCGCCACCAGTTCCTTGCCGGTGCCACTTTCGCCGGTGATGAGCACCGTGGCGTCGCTGGAGGCAACGTCGTCGATCAGCTTGAATATCTGCTGCATCTTCGGATCCTTGCCGATGATACCGCTGAACCCCGCCGTACCGTCGAGGCGCATACGCAGGTCGCGCAGTTCCTCCTCGTAGTGCAGCACGCGCCGAATGCTGCCTGCAGCCTGCCCCAGCACCAGCCCGGCTACCCCCATCTCTTCAGAGCTACAGGCGCATTCGCCCTTGCACCCCGCCACCAACGCGCCGGAAATCCGCTGCTCGTGCAGCAGCGGCATCACCATCTGCCGGGGACGGCGGGCGATGGATTCCGGCACCAGCGGCGGCGCGAACACCGGTTCCGCGAAATGCGTTACCCTGTCGCACCCTTCCAGCGCATGCACGGCCCGTTCGACCACCTCCGCATCGCGCACGACGCCTATGCCTTCGTCCGAGACAACGAACACCGCCTGCTGCCCCGACCCGAAAAAGAGCAGCGCCACGTCGCGGCAGCGCAGCATCTCGCGGATGCGCTGCAACAGGAACTCGCCCGCTTCCTGAAGGCTGCCAAGGCCCGCCACGCCCAGCACTATCTCGTTGGATATCCGCATCTGGCTGTGCGAACGCTGCAAGGCCGCCGCGTTTTCCTCAATCTGCCGGGTGTACTGTTCCAGCCGGGCGGTCATGGTGTTGAAGGCATCTGCCACAAGGGCGATTTCCGCCTGGCCTTCCGCATCCACACGCACGTTCAGGTTGCCCTGGCCTATCTCGCGTATGGCAGTGACCAGCGTGGCGAACGGACGCGTCACCCGGCGCAGGAACAGCATGCCGCCCGTAAGCGCCACAGCGAGGATGGACAGCGTGATGGACGCCGTCTCCAGCCACAGGCGCGATATCTGCGCACTGCGCTGCCGTTCGGAAAAGCCCAGGCGCAGTTCACCCGCGCGGCCCTCGAAAATCGGCCACGCCACGTCGAGATACGCCGGGCCGGAACTGAAGCGCACCTTGCGCACGCTGCCCCTGTCGCCCGCCGGGGCGGAATTCAGCGCAAGCAGGTCGGTGGGCACCCCGCCGTCGAAGGTGTGGGCAAGGATGCTGCCGCCTTTCAGGACGAAGGCATAGCCCACATTGGCATCGCCCGTCTGGCGGTCCAGCAGCCGCTGCACCCCCGCGAGGTCGTTAGTCAGCACCAGGTCGGCCAGTTGGGCCGACAGGTTCTGGGCCACCGTCCGGGCCTGCGCGGTCAGCGCATCTTCAAGGCTGCGGGCGTAGCGCTGGGAGGCCAGCAGGGCCGTGAGCAGACAACTGGCCACGACCAACGAGGCGACGGCGAGGAGCAGGGTGGTCTTCAGGCTTTGCTGGGCCACGGGACATCCGGAAAAGGTTGTGGTGTTACTGGCGTTCTACCACTTCGCGCATGGTGCGGATAGACTCGTACCAGGCATCGTCGGGCTGCACGAACCTGTCGATCATCAACTCGGAGAGAATTGCCTTGCCCTCGCCATCCTTGTGCATGCCCAGCAGGATGTCACGCAACCGGTTGCGCAAGGTTCCGGACAACTGACGCGATGCGACCACCGGCGGAATGGCGTGCGGCTCCGATCGCAGGATGATCCGCGTTTGCAGCGTCAGTTCGGGCTGCCGCTTCGCGAAGTGCTCCCATATCAGGCTGTCCACGGCGGCGGCATCCACAAGTCCCTTGGCCACCGCCATGATCGAGTTGTCGTGGCTGTACGTGAAAATGGTCCGACTGAAGAAGCTCTCCGGCGTTTCGCCAAGCAGGGCCAGCCAATAGCGCGGAACGAGGTAGCCGGTGTTGGAATCCGGATCGGTGAAGGCGAAGGTGCGACCACGCAAGTCTTGCAGGGTGTGGAGTTCGCTGGTGTTGCGGGTGATGAGGTACGACCTGTACTGGCTGCTGCCCTGCACCTCGGGCGAGGCCAGCAGATCGAAGCCGTAGGTGTCGCGGCCCAGTGCGTAGGGGCCGGAACAGACGAAGGCAAGGTCCAGTTCGCCCCGGTGAAGCATTTCGTTGACCTCTGCGTAGGTCTTGCGCTGCACGAACTCGATGTCGGCTCCGGCAAGGCTGCCGATGTGCGCGAGCAGGCGGCTGTATATTTCGTAGGTGTCACGGGGGGAAACCATGGCACCCACGGCCACGCGAAGGTGCGGACGCGCCGGGTCCACGGTTCGCGGAGCCTGGGCCGGTGTCACCCGGCCCACATCCACCTCCGCCCACTCACCTTCGACCGGGCGCAACGCGTGCCAACTTCCTGCCAGAACGACCAGCGCCACCACAGCGAGGCCAAGAAACATCAGAAGCCGTTGCATGCCGGTACCGATTCCCTATTCCCAGCCGTCCTCGAGGGACCGGGGCAACTCTTCCACAAAGCGGCGGATTTCGTCGCGCACGCGACGGTAGTGGGCCATGGCCTCCTCTTCGCCCGCCGCACCTTCCGCGAGGTGCGGCGGATCATCGAAGCCGCGATGCACCCGCTTGGCCCTTCCCGGAAAGAAGGGGCAGGTCTCTGCGGCATGGCCGCACAAAGTCACCACACAGTCGAAGGGAATGTCCGGCAGTGCATCGATCGTTTTCGAATACTGCGAGGAAATGTCCACGCCAGCTTCCCGCATGGCTTGCACGGCACGGAGGTCCATGCCGCGCCGGACAACCCCGGCGGAGTATGCTTCCATGGCATCCGCCCTGAGCGCGCGCACCCAGCCCTCGGCCATCTGGCTGCGACACGAATTTCCCGTGCACAGGAACAGGATACGCAACTTTTCCATATGGGCCCCATTCGGCTCTGTGCCGGTGTGGTCATGCGAGCTACACACCGCCAAACCGGTTCGGCCGCATGACTTTCATGTTATATTATCCACACCCATCTCGGATTACAGGGAAACCGCCTTGAACGCGCTCCGGCAGCTCGTACCAAGCTCTGGCCCGGCCAGAACACCGGGGAAAGGGGCATCCACAACCCGGCGCACCGTGAGGGGGCGAACGCACCGTACGCCTAGCGGGGATATCCTGCCAGGCAACTCATGATGACGCATCAACCAGCACGGTTCAACGTGTATCAGCTGCACACGAAGCGGTGCATGCCTCTTCGCCGATCTCCGCTTCGCGGGCATACCAGGCCTGCCTGATCCACAAGGCGACCTTCACCAAGCCGATGAGCACCGGTACTTCCACCAGCGGTCCGATGACTGCCGCGAAGGCCTCGCCGGAATTCAGTCCGAACACTGCAACGGCCACGGCGATGGCCAGTTCGAAGTTGTTGGATGACGCCGTGAAGCTGAGAGTTGCCGACTGTTCATAGGTGGCCCCCGCCTTCATGGACATCCAGAACGAGAACAGGAACATGACCGTAAAGTAGATGCACAGGGGAAGCGCCACGCGGATCACGTCGAAGGGAAGCTCGACGATGTATTCACCCTTGAGCGAGAACATCACGAGAATGGTGAACAGCAGTGCCACCAGCGTCATGGGGGCGATGCGGGGGACGAAGACCTGCTCGTACCACCGGCGGCCCTTCAGCTTCAGTCCGACAACGCGCGAGACGATACCACCGATGAAGGGAATACCCAGATAGATGAACACGCTTTCCGCTATCTGTCCCATGGAGATATCCACGGCCACGCCCTCAAGCCCCAGCATGTCGGGCAACACGGTAATGAACACCCATGCGTAGAACGAGAAGAACAGCACCTGGAAGATCGAGTTGAAAGCCACAAGCCCCGCGCAGTACTCCGTATCCCCCCCGGCAAGATCGTTCCACACGATGACCATGGCGATGCACCGGGCAAGCCCGATCAGTATCAATCCCACCATGTAGCTATGGTGGCCGGAAAGAAACGTGACGGCCAGCAGAAACATGAACACAGGCCCCACGATCCAGTTCTGCACCAGTGACAGCGCCAGCACCTTGCCGTTGCGGAACACCTGCCCCAACTCCTCGTAGCGAACCTTTGCCAGCGGCGGATACATCATCAGCACAAGCCCCACGGCGATGGGGATATTTGTTGTGCCAACCTGAAAGGCGTTGATGACTTCCTTTACCCCCGGCGCGGCCCATCCCGTCACTACGCCGATCGCCATTGCAAGGAATATCCACAGCGTCAGATAGCGATCCAGAAAGGACAATTTCCTTGCCGATGCAGTGCCCATGTCGTCTCCATTCATTTTTCGGATAGTCGCCCACTCGTTCCGCAGTCGACAATGATCATGAATCTCCGAGAAGCTCATCCACAGCCGGGGCATGCTTCCATGGCACCGTCACGATGTTGCCGGAACAGATGGCGGAGACCCTGTTGATCCAATTGGTTTCTTCGTTCGCCCTTGCGCGGAGGATGTCGCTGGTTGTTTCCACAGCGGAAAGACACTGGTTGACCACCCACCACGTATTGCGAATCCCGGCGCGCAGCAGGTCCTCGCGCAGCCGTTCCGCCTCGAACACCGGCGTGGCTTCGGGCAGTGTCACGATGACCACCTCGGTCTGCCTCGCGTCGCGAAGCCGCGGCAGCAGCTTTTCGACGGATGGGGGAATGACGCCCTTCGTGCGCTGCACTTCCTTGTGGTAGCTTTGCGTGGCGTCGAGCAGTAGCAGAGTGTGCCCGGTGGGGGCGGTGTCAATGACGACGACCTCCTCCCCGGCCTTTTCCACGATCTCGGCAAAGGCCCGGAATACGGCAATCTCCTGCGTGCAGGGTGAGCGCAAGTCCTCCTCGATGTACGCCAGATCGTTCCCGCTCATGACCTGCCGCGCCGCGCCCAACACTTCATCCCGGTACCTGCCCAGTTCCTCTTGCTCGTCAATCCTGCTCACGGTCACTCCGGGGGTATCCTTCATGACGTTTTGCAGGTTGTTGGCTGGGTCCGTGGACGTAAGGTGTACCTTCGCGCCCCGTTGCGCCAACCCCATGGCGATGGCGGCGGCAACCATCGTTTTCCCCACCCCTCCCTTGCCCATCGTGAAGATGACCTTCTTGCCGGTCTCGTGCAGGGCGTCCACAAGGTTGCCGAGGGTGTGCGCAGGACTTTGCGGCACGGATGACCGGCGCGTTTCCACCAGTTCGCCGTTCAAAAAGGCGCGGATGCCCGCAAGGCCGATGATGTTGTAGGACCTCAGAGGGATGCCGTATGCCCTGATATCCTTCAGCCGTGCTGGCATGGCGCGCAACGCAGCCTGCTGCCGTTCCAGAATTCTGGAAGAGACATCGTCCGTGGCCTGATCGAGCACGGCGTTGACGACAAGCATCTGGTTTTCAATGCCAAGTTCGCGCAATTCCGCGCTTGAGCGGTCCGCCTCCAGCAGTGGCGCCGTTTCCGGCCTGGATACGAGGACAAGCGTTGTCGTGCCGCCATCCGCAAGCGTGGCCACGGCATGGCGGTACATACCCTGCTTGCCCTCAAGGCCCGCGAGTTGACCGAGGCATGACGCGCCATGCGTGCTCTCGCTGATGAAATTGCTCCACGCAGAGGGCAATTGCAGCATCCGCAGGGTATGACCTGTCGGCGCCGTATCGAAAATGATGTGATCGTATGCCTCGCTCAGCCCCTGATCCGTGATGAAGTTGGAAAACTGGTCGAACGCCGCGATCTCGACCGTACAGGAACCGGAAAGCTGTTCCTCCATGCTGGCGATGACAGCGTCCGGCAGCTTGCCACGGTAGGGGGCCACGACGCCCTCCCTGTACTCACGCGCGGCTTCCTCCGGGTCGAGATTGGCGACCACGAGACGTTGGACACCCGGGATCGGCACCCCACGACCATCGAGTTCCGTGCCGAACACATCCTGGAGATTGGATGCAGGGTCGGTGCTGACAAGAAGGATATTCTTGCCCCTGTCCGCAAGGGTAACGGCCACGGCACAGGCAGTGGAGGTCTTGCCCACCCCTCCCTTGCCGGTGAAGAAGATGTATTTCGTCAATTCCAGTGTGTTCAGATCGAATGGTACGAGCATGGTAAGCCTCTTCGGAATCGGTTAGCCAACCTGGTTTCCGGACAGGGACAAGGGCACGAGAACCTTGCCGACGCCGCTCCATGCCACGAATTCTTCGTTGGTGGGATACGAGCCGCTCTTGACGATCTCGCCATCCACGATGGTGATGGGCAGCACGTTCGCCCCTTCCCGCTCCAGGGCCGCGTTGACGAGAGGGTTTGCGATGAACGCCTGCGGTTGCTGCGCCAGATTGAAACGCTCCAGGTGGGCGCCCTGCTCCTGCAACTGGCTGACTATCATGGCGACTCGCATGAGTTCCGGATCGACGCCGGGACCGCACACGCCGGTGGAGCAGCACATGGCGGGATCGAAGATGGAGATGTGTTTCATGGGGTAACCTCCTTGTCTTGGGCTGTGCCTAGGACACCGCCGCACATACTTGTTGAAACATTGAATTGATGCGGCCAAAAAAAACAAGTGCCGGCGCGGATGTTTCGCCAACCCTTGGCTTTCCTGTGCCTCGCGCTTGGGGGGCTACGTGCAATCGGGCAGGATGCCGGACGATATGCCGGACGGCAAGCCGCACCCGTCCCTGCGTCCGCCGCACTGTTCCGGATTGCCGGTACAGCACTCGGAAGTGAGATAGGAAATGAGTTCGATCATTAGCGAGATATTGGCCCGATACCGCAGGAACTTTCCTTCCTTGTCCACGGTGATGAGCCCGGCATGCAGTATCGTCTTGAGATGAAAGGAAAGGTTGCTCGCCGGAATACCCAGCAGCTTCGCGATGTCACCGGCCACAAGCCCGTCTGGCGCATGTTTGACCAGCAGCCTGAACAGGTCCAGCCGAATTCCGGAGGACAAGGCTTCGAACAAGGGGACCGCGCGTTTGGTTTCCATACATCGACAATACAACAAGATTTGAAATGAATCAATGGGGTGACCATGCCCCTTGGCCTACCGGCAACTATGCCCGGTGCGAATACAGGCCGCGCCCCCTGCGGGAGACTGACTGGGCAGCATCACCCAACAATCCCACCGAACAGCATGCCGGTCAGGGTCGCCATCACGACAACCAGCGAGACATAGACCACCGTTTTCTGCGTTCCCATGACCGATCGGATGACCAGCATGCTGGGAAGGCTCAGTGCCGGTCCCGCCAGCAACAGGGCAAGCGCGGGGCCCTTGCCCATGCCGCTGCCCAGAAGCCCCTGCACGATGGGAATCTCGGTCAGCGTGGCGAAATACATGAATGCCCCCAGGAACGAAGCGGTAAAATTCGCCAGAAACGAATTGCCACCCACAGCGGCAGCCACCCACGCCGATGGCAGCAGCCCTTCGCCGCCGGGTCTCCCCAGCAACATGCCGGAAACAAGCACCCCATACAGCAACAGGGGCAGTATCTGTTTGGCGAAATCCCAGCTTGCCCGAAACCACTCGCCGGTTTCATCCTCGCGCACGCTGATGATGGCCGAAAGCCCCACCACGCCCGCCACGAAGGGAACCAGCGGCAGGTGGGGCAGCGCACCCGCCAGCATGGCCACCACGCCTCCCACGCCCGCGACGCGTGAGAGTGGCAGATCGAACCACCGCACAAGGGCCGCGCCCAGCAACAGGCCGAAAGCACCCGCCGTCCACCAGCGCCATGCGTAGATCATCGCCCACAGCCCTTCCGATTCCGCGGGCCGCCCCCAGTTGGCGAACACCAGAATGCCCACCATGGAGGCGAAATACACCACATCCTGCCCCAGGGTGCGGCGTGTTTCGGGAATGGGCATGGCCGCCATGCCCTCCGCCTTTTCCGTCTCTTCCTTGCGATATATCCAGTGCATGGCCAGCCCGATCACCACACTGAACAGCACCGCCCCGACGGCGCGCGCTATGCCGATTTCGGCGCCAAGGATGCGCGCGGTGAGGAATATGGCCAGGATGTTGATGGCGGGGCCGGAATACAGGAATGCCGAGGCGGGCCCCAGCCCTGCGCCGCGCCGGTAGATGCCTGCGAAAAGCGGCAGGATGGTGCAGGAGCACACGGCAAGGATGGTGCCGGAGCAGGAGGCCACGGCATAGGCCACGGCCTTGTTGGCCTGCGGCCCAAGGTACTTCAGCACCGAGGCCTGGCTGACGAAGACGGAAATGGCCCCCGCGATGAAGAAGGCGGGCACGAGGCACAGCAGCACGTGTTCCTGCGCGTACCACTTGACCAGGTGCAGCGCCTCCAGCACGGAATCGTCAAACCGGGCCACGCCCACGGGCAGCCAAAAGCAAGCCACGAAAACAACCAGCATGACCGCAAGCGGTTTCCATTGTTCCTTCCAGAACATGATACCCTCCGGGCGGCAAAGCCGTCGGTTTCGGGTTACGAATCGAGAAACGGGCGGATGATGAAATAGCCGCCGAGCAGGCCCACGGCGATGCCCGCCAAACGCCGGAACCAGGCGCTGCCGCGCTGCATGGCGCGGGCAGCCAGCAACCGCTGCACCAGCGCGGCGGAACTGCCCGCCGCCGCGATGGGCAGGCAGTGGCCAAGGCCGAACAGGACGACAAGCACGATGCCTTCGGCCACCCGCTGCTGCACCGTGACCACGGCCAGCAACGGCGCGATGAACCCGAACGTGCACGAGCCGGAAAGCACCCCGTAGGCAAGCCCCAGCACGAACGCACCGCCGTGCCCGCGCACCCGCAGCCTTGCCATCAGGCCGCCGCCGGACATGGTGCAGGCGGCAACGCCCAGCATGCCGAAGGCCACCCACAGCAACAGCGCCCCCACAGGAATGGTCCAGTATGGCCCCACGTCGCCAAGCATGCGCCCGAGCAGGGTGCAGGCCACCCCGATGAGGGCTATGGTCATGAACAGCCCGATCGTGAACAGCGCCGCATAGCCTGCCGCCTGCCGTCCCTCCACCAGCCTGCCCTGACCGGCCACGTAGCCGACAATGAGCGGGATGGAGGCCAGATGGCACGGGCTGAACAACACGCTCACCAGCCCCCAGAGAACGCTGCCCAGCGCGGCCACAAGGAAACCACCTGAAAGCCACGTGGCGACCGCAAGCAGGAACTGGTCGACCATGCCGTACACCCCGGACACGGCGGTCAGCCCTTCAGCAGCACGTCGAGCATGCGCCGGATGCTGTCCTTGTCCATGAAGCCTTCGTGCCGGTACACCTCGGCCCCGGACTTGTCGTAGAATATCTGGGTGGGAATGACCCGGATGCCGTAGGCCTTCGACTGGTCAGGGTTCTCCCATGCGTCGATGAACACGACGTTGGCCTTGCCAGCATATTCCACCTTCAATTCCGACAGGATGGGGGCCATCATCCGGCACGGGACGCACGATTTGGCCCCCAGGTCGATGACCGTCACCGTCCCCTTGGCGGGGTGGGCGGCGTTTCCGGCATATGCCGGGAACGCGACCGCACCCAGTGCAAGCAGACACAACAGGGCAACTGGCAGCACATGTCGCGTCACATCAGATATCCGCATTGAAGAACCCTTGATGGTAAGCAGTTATGTGGTGCCAGCGCGGCCACGGGCGGAAAAGGGCGCGACCGCATGTCACCGCTGCAGGGCCACCCCGCCGATGCTAGCCGCCGTGTGCGCCGCCACCCGACTTGCGGTTGGCCAGTGCCCCCCGCAGTGCCGTACGTATCAACGCCGCCGGAAGGGTCTCGTACAGAGTTCCGCCCAGTTCCAGAGCACGGCAGTCCGCTGCCGTGCCGAGCAGTTCGCCGCAGGAATCGCAGCAGGTCCGGGTAACGCGTGCGCCCGGCAGCAGGCGTTCG
>NZ_AGFG01000081.1 GCF_000226255.1 Desulfovibrio sp. A2 | reverse complement strand
AGATACTTCTCTTTGGCGAATCGGTGATCTCCTATTATACGCCGACGATCCTCGCATTCGAAGATCTCATGGTGGCAAGCGAGCACTTGCGGCGTGCGGCGGATACCTCTCAGGGCGATTTTGGCGCGGAAAATATCGCTGCCCAACATTTCCTGCACGCTGAGGCAACATTGCGGGAATTGGTCTACGAGCAGTGGCCGAAAGACAACATCCACCATGTCATGGATTTGTTCGGGGAGGTTCAGCAGGTCGCCGAGTCCTTGTCGAATCGGCAATATGGGGAAATGCAGCGCCATTTGTCGTTGATGATGCCGCTGCTGGAGGAGCATGTCAGGCAGCACAAGGAAGAACTCATGGTGGGCAAGCGCAACATCAAGCTGCTGGCCACAGGGATCGGGCTGGCATGCCTCCTGGTGATCGCCATGGGACTTGCGGCGACCGTGCGCGAGCGCAAGGCTGCCCGTCTGTACCGCCGGGAAAGCGAGATCAAGTCGGCGCTTACCGCCCTGATCTCCGCCCTGGATGCGCGGGAGCCGTACACCAAGGGCCATTCAGGCCGGGTGGCGGAGTACGCGGCCGCGCTGGCGAAGCACTTCGGAATCCGCTCGGAGGAATGCCGGAAGCTTTACATGGGGGCGCTTCTACATGATATCGGCAAGATAGGCGTTCCGGACAGCGTGCTCCTGAAAGAGGGAAAGCTCACCGATGAGGAGTTCGCCGTCATGAAGCAGCATCCCGTGATCGGAGAACGCCTTCTTGCGCCAGTTGAGTTTCTCGCCGAACTTCTTCCGGCAATCAGAAACCATCATGAGCGCCATGATGGCAGGGGCTACCCTGACAAGTTGGCCGGGGAGGGGA
>NZ_AGFG01000082.1 GCF_000226255.1 Desulfovibrio sp. A2 | reverse complement strand
ATGGGCACCCCGTCCACGAGAATGCCGTTGGACGCGGCGATGTCGAAGGGGCCAGCCGGGTTTCCCGGTACTCGATGCGCACGCCGTCTCCGGCGAATTCCGCGGAGAGCGCCTTGATGGCATCCCGCAGTTCGGCACCAGTGTCACGGCATCGGTCGCAGGTCTGGCCCTGCACGTCGAGGTGCCGCCATTCCACGACCAGCGTCATTGCCTTCGCGCTCACGCACAGCACCCGATACCGCTCTGGGAACCGGAGTGCAGCGCGCGCACGGCGGCCTTAGTCTGTTCCACCTGACCGGCGGGGATGGCCAGTTCGCGGTCCTTGACCTTTTCGATGCCAAGGTCCGTCAGGACGAGGTACTCCCAGCCGGACACCTGGGCGTTTTCCATGATCTTCCTGGCGCACCCAACGGGACAGCCATCAAGCACGACGATGCGCGACGTATCCTGCGCCGACTTCACGAACCCCTGCAATTGCGCCCCGATGCCCGCGAGACAGAACATCTTGCCGTGTCCTTCGCGCGTGAGTTCCACGGCGGCCTGATTGGTGATCTGCCCGACGTTGGACCCGCCGGAACA
>NZ_AGFG01000083.1 GCF_000226255.1 Desulfovibrio sp. A2 | reverse complement strand
TGACGCCAATGCGCACGAAGTTCCCGCCGCCTTTATGAGGCATGGGTGCCTGTACCCACGCCCTCGTTGCGACGCGTAATACGTTTCCGTTGAACAATGCGCGGAATGCAAAACATTACAACCAGGCATGATGCGCCGCTGCGGATTGTGGAAAACGAGAAAGCCGCACGACCGCCCGCATACAACCTTGGCGCGGCAATACGCGTCCGCAGCAGGTGATCCCCGCCGAGGCTTTGCGAGGCGGAAGCACCGGCGTCGCGGATGCGCGCCGCAGACGTACTGGAGATAAAGGAACCCACGCTACGCAGTGACGACGAGAGCCACGCGCACATACGCATTCCCATCGCCAGATCACCCGGAGGCGCGTAGTGCCGAAGGGAAGCTGGCGACGGAAGAATGCGGTGCAGGAGGGGTGTTGATCAAGGCACTCATGCGTCATTGAGGCGATGGGAGTTGCGTGCGCATTGGCTTCACCGGCGGCAGATCACCCGGAGGCGCTCTGCGCCGG
>NZ_AGFG01000084.1 GCF_000226255.1 Desulfovibrio sp. A2 | reverse complement strand
GCCCATTACCAAGCGACGCCGAACTTGTTCAACTACTCCGTGGCATCCTCGCCGATGGCGAAGTTGTCCCACGTGAGGTCGAGTATCTGGCCAAATGGATGGAGGCGAACAAACCCGGCGGACTGCCGGATTATCGAACCGCCCTCCGCTTCCGCCTGGGTGCGATCATCGCCGACGGAATAGTGGACCTTGAAGAATACAAGGAACTCGTCGCCATTATCCGGCAGAACGGCATCCCCACCCCACCGACGCCCGGCACACCCGAAATCGGCATCTCCTTCAACGTCCCCCTTCCCACACTCAAGCCCACCGACTGCTACTGCCTGACCGGGGTATTCCGCGCTGGCAAACGCCAACACTGCAAGGAGATTGTCACCGCACATGGCGGTTCCTGCGTAGAGCATCCTTGCGAACAGGGCTGTCATGTCGTCGTCGGCAGCCTAGGCTACAAGGCCAAATCCGGCAGCGGTTTTCACGACAAGATCAAGTCGGCCATCGCATTGAGGGATCAAAACGCACAGGTGACCCTGATCCCCGAAGATCACTGGTGGGTCACGTTTGGAACTTTCTGCAGTACTGACTGAGCATACCCCCAAACTCCCTAGGCGTAAGGCCGCCAGCCGCCACAGCGAGCTGTGCAGTGCCGAACCCGCCCCCCTCGGCCTGTCGACAGACAGCTCGGCGACCTCGCGACGACTCCACGACAAGTAGGCGCGTGGCGATCAGACATCCCCCGACGCCTTGCCTTTCCAGCCGCCATCGGGTGCTTTCTTCATGCCCCCCTCGCCTAGCCCCCTCCGATCAACATGGATGGACTGTGGCCAGTCCCCCCACGTTATTCTTGCCTGCTCCATACTAATGGGCGCGGATAAACATCAAGGGTCGCAACTTGTTTCGGAAGCTCACAATAACGCCACTTGTTGGTTCAAAGTGGGTAGAGGGTTGCGTTTTTCCGGCAATATCTATAGGCAAACACAATAAAGATTGCATTTTACGTTCCCTAAAATAGATCGACCTTTGGAGGCATGATGTCACCGAGAGAACGCAACTCTCTGCCGACACTGGAAAGAAAGATATATTTCTATCGGGCCGAGGTGGGGACGGACGAACATGGCTCGCCACTGCCGTTCGATCCGAGACCGGCCCTTTCAACGATTCACCAGCTGCCGTTTGCCGACGAGGCTGCCCGGTACCTTACGGGACTTGATGGGGAAGCCTTCTGCGGCTGGATCGACGACCAAGGCGAGCGTCCCAAAATGCGTTTTGGCCTGATTCGTCGTGCGGGGCTCCCCCAGGTGGAAGAATCCGGAACTCTGACCGACCTCAATCTGGCGACAAGGGCAGGGCTGGTCGAAGCGATCCATGTTGTTTTCTTTCCAAACAACATTGTCGGCGTCGAGTTCAATTTCCACGGGCCCCGGCTTTCACGGCTGGCATCGTATCTACAGGCAAAGTGCAACGGGGCATTCTGTGGGACGTTTTCCCCGCTGCTCCGCAATGATGTCCTCGCGCAACTGGATCGATTGCGCGACGTGAGGCTTTTCGACCTGAAAATCCGCACATCCTTCGCCGAGAGGGTAAGGCAGGCTGACGCAGACCTCGGTGCCGCATTCGAGGCGGCTCGCCGTATGGGCAACACCGAAGAGCTTGCCGTCTCGATCCGCCCTGCCCAAGCCGGGCGGACGACGATGCTGAACCGTATCGTCCAATCCGTGAGGGAGTTGGCCTCCATTGGGAACTTCAGGGATGAGGCCTCTCGATTTCTAATTCGCGGCCAGTGCGAAGACAGCAGCAAGGTCGAAGCCATAGATTTGCTGCGTGACCAACTCATCTCAAAAAAGCAAATCGTTCGCATGAGTGCTCGGGGGAGAGCGTTGGACAAGGATTCCGCCTACAACGCCATCCTCACGGCGTACAACGAACTTGAGCCTTCCCTGAGGCTGGCCTCGAGCGTAGCGCCATGACATTGCTTCTGAAATGGTGGAAGCGCCATTTTCTCTTTGTCGAGTTCTGCCTTTCCGCGGTGTGCGCCATAGTTTTTTGGCGGTGGTACGTTGGATACGAAGGCGAATCTTTCCTTTTTTGCTTTCTGCAAGGAAACAGAGGGGCCATCTACGGAACCGCAGCGTCAATTTTCGGCTCACTCCTCGGATTCGTCATCACGGCGACCTCGATCGTGCTCGGGTTTTCGGCTTCCGAGCGGCTGGAAGTAATCAGGCAGAGCCAGCAGTTCGGCACGCTATGGCGAGTTTTCAGCCATACGATATGGGCATTGGGCCTTGCCACGGCTTCGGCTTTTATTGCCTTAATCTTTGACCGAGACACCCACCCGATTCCCTTCCTGCTTTTCTTGTCGTTTTTCGCCGCTGTTCTCTCATTCTTCCGTCTATTGCGCGCCATTTGGGTATTGGAAAACGTGATCGCCCTCATCACGATGCCTTCGAAACAATCCAATCCGGACGGTTCGTCCCGATAACGGTTGCCAAAAAGGAGCCCCCCCCACATGCAGCAGGACATGCACTACAACGGAGTCTATGTGTTGGCCCGGGCCGCAGGACTCAACAAAGACGCCGCGCACATCGTGGCCAACGCCTCCCAGTTCGTGGACGATTCGTTCGGAATGGATTTCGTTGATTTCGATGACAGTCGGCAGATCCAGCCCGTGGTCACAGCCCACGCGGTGTTGGACCTCGTCGAGAACGACAAACGGAGCGACCAGCGACGTGTGTGGCTGCCCTTCCATTTCCTGCCGGCCTGCACCGGGACTGATTTCCAGAACAAGATTGTGTGCGGCAAGAACAGCGATGTCGCCAAAACCATGATTGCGGAGGTGGTCCGGCTGGTGACGGGCGGTTTCCCCCTGGAAGTCGTCGGCATTGCCGCACACGTCTACGCAGACACTTTCTCGCATTACGGATTTTCGGGGTACAGCTCGGACCTCAACAGCGTTGATCAGGACAGCATAGACCTCAAGGTCGATGACCAGAAAATTCACGACTACATCGAGGACAAGGCGGAGACGTATTGGGACAAGATACGCCAAAACGTAACCGGGAACGTCGCGGAGCTTGGCTCAATGTCTCTCGGGCATTCCGGCGTGGATACCTACCCGGACAGGCCCTACCTGCGGTGGAGCTTCCAATACGATGATGGCAGGTTTTCCGGTCCCCGAGACAACCGAGAAACCTTCCTCGAAGCTTGCGAAGCCCTGCACGGTTTCTTTTCGCAGATCGTTGCGGCTCGCCCGGAATACGCCGACCCTGCCGGGCAAATTCCATTCAGGGACATCGCAGAACGGGTCAAGGCAGTGCTGGCCAAGGAGGCAGACATGGAGGGACGTTGCGCGGCCTGGAACGATGCCGCACATACGGGAGCCCTCTTTGCCGCCAAGGTGGGCGAACCCGTGCCCGACTATGACGGTGAAGACTGGAAGTCTCTCATGGAGGATGCCAGCGCCCTTAACGACATGAGCCTGAACGATGTGCCCGCATACAGGTTCTTTCAGGGCGCGGAAGTACTTCGGAGCTTTATCCTGCGCGTGTTGCTTCCAAGACACGGCGTGTTCGCGATTTGACCCGATGCATCTACTGCCAGAACAAAGAGAGGCCGCATCATGCGGCCTCTCTTTTGCCAAGCTGGAACCAGCTGAAACCATTTTGCACAATTGCGCCATACTACTGTGCAACCGCCGCATTAAAAGAACACACAGGCTAAGAAGCCGCCTGCAAAATCTCTTTGGGCCATCACATACAGACTCTGCACCAAAAGAGCCACACACAGCTGAGTCCCGAGTCCGCAGATTCAGCACATCCTCTCCGACGAGCACCTCCGAACACTCTTTTCAAGCCTGCCCCGCTTCCGCCGCGCACGAACCCATGGACGCGCTTGACGGCTCGGCTACGCCAAGTCTAACTATAGACACAATATCGCCTACCTGTTGAACAACGCGCTCGCCTAGGCAAGCAAACCGCCAATCCCGAGAGGCACGTTGCCATGCCCAGCCACCCTGCCCAATGGCCTGAACAGCTCGACACCATACGCGAGAAGGTTGCTAGCGCGCTGTCAGTTCGAAAGACGGCCGTAAGCCAGCAGCGGATGGCGGACTTTCTTGGCGTCACGAAGGGCAAGGTGCGTGCGTGGGAGCGCGGCCAGCGCCCCAATGCGGACGATCTGGAAACCATCGCCCGCAAGCTGCACCTGTCCGGCCACTGGCTGCTGCTCGGGGAAGGCGACCCGGAAGGCCAGGCCCAACCGGCAACGCCACCAATCGAGCACCCCGTGGATCCGTTTGTCACTCGCCTGCAAGAGGTCATCCGCTCATTGCACGAGGCCGACGCACCCAACGAAATGATCCGGGAGGCCATCTTTACATTCCTCCGGAACCCGCAGCCGCCACCACCGCCAACGGCCCCGGCCGCTGCGGCAGCCATCCCCGAATTTCTCAAGACCGGCAGCGACGGGTAGAGGAGAGGGCGCGGATGCACCCTCGCCTGATGCACCTCGAACCAGAAGCCCAGACGGGCATTGTGCCCGGGCAGGACCGACCCACACACGAAAAGCATTCCGGAAATCGCCCCTGCTTACCAAGCCTCCAAGGGAAATAAAGCATACGCTCAAAAAAATCCTGATCATCAATAAATTTTTTATACCCACAGGGATTCAACACATGAGCGACCTCAAACTAAAGCGCGTCGAGAAATTCATAATTGACACCTTTTCAGACACAATATGGATGGATGACTACAAAGATAAAAAAGAAGATGACAGGGCGCAAGCGCTAAAAAGTCGCGGCATTGCAGCAATGTCTATCATGCATAGATATGGCGTTGACGTCGAAACAGCATCTGCATGCATTGTCGACGGATATAAGGACAATGGGATAGATGCTGTATACTGCGACAACATGCGCAATGAGCTTTTTTTAGTGCAGTCAAAATGGTCATCTTCAGGCACAAAAACAATAGAGCTTGGTGATTTTTTAAAATTTACAAACGGCATTGACAAATTGTTAAATCTTGACATCGAAGAATTCGAAGACCGCCTCAAATCTAAAAAGACGGAACTCGAAAGTGCTATACTTAATGCAAAATGGAAAATAATAATAAACGTATGCTATTCTAGCGACAATAAAATTTCTGATGAAATAAACAAATCGCTTAAGGAATTCATGGATCGTCACAATAACAATGACGACATCATGAACCACACAGCCACAGGAATTAGCGATCTATACAGCGTTGCGAGAGGCGATGGGACTGGCCCTGTAAACGAAGACATTTCACTTGTACAGTTCAGCAAGTCAAGCCATGCAGACCACGAAGTCTACTGCGGACAGATCAGTGCAGCACTCTTAGCTGACCTCTACGAAAAACATCAATCAAGGCTTTTCGCTAAAAATATCCGTTCATTATTGCAAAACAGCGACATCAATAGCGGAATCATCGACACCCTCAAAAATGATCCCGAGCGCTTTTTCTGCTTCAACAACGGAATAACGATGGTCGCCAGCGAAATCCACAAAAAGCCATACCAAGGTGCTAATCGCGACTTTGGAATTTTCGAATGCGCAAACATCTCCATTGTCAACGGAGCACAAACTGTCGGCGCTTGCCATCGCGCAAAACACAACGGCATCGCCGTCGACTCTGCATTCATCCCCATCAAGATAATTAATGTTGGCAATTGTGACGACACCTTTGTCGACCTCATAACAAGGCGCACAAACACCCAGAACAGAATCGAGAGAAGAGACTTCGTATCACTTGATCCATATCAGAGAAAAATCCAAGAAGACCTTGAAAACCTTGGAATCCGCTATACATACAAATCTGGCGACGATACATCTGACAGCAAGAACACAATCGACCTAAACACTGCAACCCTATCCCTAGCAGCCTACACACAAAATCCAGACCTTATAGCGATTGCAAAGCGCGAAATCGGCCTTCTGTGGGATACGAAAGATGATCACAAATATAAAAAAATATTTTCAACACGGAATAACGCCTATGTAATAGCAAACTGCACCAGCGTCTACAGGGCAACAAATGACGCCATCACATCTTTAACACAAAATGGAACTGCCAGACAAAAGCAATATGCAGTTCATGGCAATGTTATCTTTCCGAGCATCGTCTTTTCTTACATTGAAAAATCAGAATTCCACAAAACAATTTTTAACTACGAATCTTTTAGGCAAATATGCATCCACAACGCCTCCCCCCTGTTTGATGCCGTGTTCAATGCCGGGGAAGCGGCCTATCCGTCAGCATACCTAGCTCATCTTTTCAGAAACTCCTCTAAAGTTCAGTACCTTATAAAAAGCGCACTGGACGTGCTAGAATTCCAAGAGCCACCTGCGGCCAACACTTAGGAAAGACACGCCGCACAAACCACACGGCCTCACAGGCTCACGATGCAAGCACAATACCACTTAGGTTTTTTGGACTTTTTTGCAGGAAGCGGACTTGTCACTCACGCCTTGTCCGCCTGCCTGCCTGCCCTGTGGGCGAATGATATCTCCGAGAAAAAGGCCGCTGTTTACACCGCAAACCACGGCACCAACCATTTTCAGCTCAAATCCATCACCGACGTACAGGGCGCAGAACTCCCGCCCGCCATCCTCTCTTGGGCAAGCTTCCCATGCCAAGACCTCTCGCTCGCCGGGCAAACTACAGGAATACACGCACGAAGGAGCGGCCTTGTATGGGAATGGCTGCGCGTAATGGATGAAATGCCAAACCGCCCCCCGCTGCTCGTCGCTGAAAATGTGCCTGGCCTCGTGTCAACCAAAGGGGGAACCCACTATCAGGCCCTCCACCACGCCTTGCAGGATCGCGGGTATCGCGTTGGCGCGGTTGCCCTCGACGCACTACGCTGGCTCCCTCAGTCCCGCCAAAGAATTTTCGTCATCGCCGCAAACGATTCCATCCCGATCCCTCCAGCCATTACGGACAACGGCCCGAACTGGCTCCATAGCTCAGCCCTTTGCAAGGTCGCAGAGAACCTCTCCGAATGGGTATGGTGGAAAATGCCTGAACCCCAGCAAACTCCTCCCCAACTCCAAGCACTAATCCAGCATGACGCCCCACACGACACGCCGGAGCGGTCACAAAAGAATATTGCGCTCATACCCGATAGCCACATGGCCAAACTTCGCACAATGCAATCATGCATCGCGGCTGGCTACAAACGCATGCGCGGAGCACAACAAAGACTTGAGCTTCGCTTTGATGGTGTCGCCGGATGCCTCCGCACGCCACGCGGTGGAAGCAGCAGGCAATATCTAATCATCAAGAAAGGAGACAAAATCCGCACAAGACTACTGACGGTTCGCGAAGCAGCACGCCTCATGGGGGCCCCCGAGGACTATAAAATACCCGGAAGCTATAATGACGGATATCAAGCAATGGGTGATGCCGTAGCTGTCCCAGTTGCCCGCTTCCTCGCAACAAACCTGCTTACACCACTGACCGAGACCATCACATGCAATTGCTAGCCCGACTGAACGATTTCAAAACCCAAAAGGGGTTCACGGGCCGCGGCAAACTAGGGCTAGCCCTCTTCATTACACGGGCAGCAAGGGAACGCGGCCTGCCTATCCACCCCGATAGCCTGCTGACAGAGCAAAAAGGACAAATCTCGAAGTTCAGCGGGAAGGCCGTTAACAAGATATTGAAAGAGTACAACGTGCTGCGATCAGTAGGAACCGAAGCTGGACGCACAAGCCGGGGGACGATAGGGGCAGCCATCGAATATGCCGAGTTCCTCAATGGGTTGCACAACGAGGAATTAGCAGACTTGGCCACGATCGAAGACTGGTGGGTCGCGCAACTAGTCGACTTTTTCAATAGACAGCCCTTCAAGTTGAATTACGACCAAAGCCGCACACTGCGAACAATGATTCAAGATCTCTTGGACCAAGCTGTAAAGAGGCAACGCCAGTCTCCAGGAACGACGTATGTCGGAGCCGTACTCCAACACCTTGTTGGGGCAAAACTCGACCTTGCCCTGCCCGGATCAATTCATCGGCATCACGGATTTTCCGTTTCCGATGCCGCCAATGCGCGATCAGGGGACTTTGTCATTGACGAGGCAGCAATTCACTGCACTACCGCACCAACAGAAGCACTACTGGAAAAATGCACAGAGAACCTGCGCAGCGGAATCCGACCAATCATTCTGACGGTAGACAGGGGGATAGGTGCAGCTGAGATAATGGCGGAAACAAAGGGCATTGCAGGTCGTGTTGAAATAATGGACGCGATACAATTCCTTGCGACTAATCTTTATGAATTAAGCTCGTTTAAAGCCTCAGAACGACTCATTACCATAGAAAGGCTGATAGGAAGATACAATGAAATCATTGACGGATGCGAATCCGACAATAGCCTTCGGGTAGTACTCGGATAAGGTGGTCACGCCCATACGACAGAAGCACAACCGAGAGCATCTATTCCAAAAGTTTTGAAGTCTCCAAACAACTAGAGTCTCCACGATGACCGACACCGTTGACCCGGCGACCAGAAGCTGGACAATGTCCCGAGTTCATAGCGTTAATACTCGCCCCGAACTCATCGTCCGACGAGATATCCACGCGGCAGGGCTGCGTTTTCGACTCCACCCGCGCGACCTTCCCGGCACGCCAGACATAATCCTGCCACGATACAAAGTGGCTATCTTCGTACATGGATGTTTCTGGCATCGGCATGAAGGCTGCCGAAAAGCCACCACACCTTCCAGCAACCGCGAATATTGGGAGAAAAAATTCGCGGCTACCGCCGAACGCGACAAGCGCAATCATGCAGCTCTGACCGAGCTTGGCTGGCGCGTAATTACCATTTGGGAGTGCGCGCTGAAAAAAGGCGCGACTGTCGACCTCATTGACGCCCTCCGCGCAATACAACCGGTGCCACCAAGAGTCCGGCAACGCAAACCTACCGACTCGGCGTCGAATCCCCCGGCGGGTACTTCCTGACGTTCTTTTCCAGCTTGCGCGAAACGGCGGCGTCCAGATCCACCCCCAGCTTGGCAGCCAGGCGCACAAGGTAGATCAGCACGTCGGCCAGCTCGTCCTGCACATTCCCGCCCAGCTTCGAACCGGGCAGAACGTGGCGCGATTCGTCTTCCGTCAGCCACTGGAACAGGGCCACCAGCTCGCCCGTTTCCCCGGCCAGCGCCATGGCAAGGTTCTTGGGGGAATGATACTGCTCCCAGTCCCGCTCGTCCGCAAAGCGCTGCAACAGGGCTTCCAGACGGGTAACGTCCACCAGCTTCTCTGCCATGCCTACTCCATCCTGCTTCTGAAGAACCTGCGGGTGCCTTCGTCCATGAAGAACACGTAGCACCCCTTCATGCCCCGCGTGAAAAGCACGCGGTAGGTATTGCTGATCAGCTCCGTCAGGCGATCCTTGCCCTTCTTCAGCACCGAATCGTGCAGCTCTTCCTTGTAGCCGACCCACGAATTGGTGTTCCAGTCGTAGCGCAGGTCCCGCCCGAAGATGATCCCCACGTAGTCGAATTCGAAGCCCTGCGCAGTGTACACGCAGCCCACCTGCTCCAGCCCGCCCGGGTCGGATGCCCAGAAGTTCGACTTGGGTATCCCGGCCGCCAGCCGCCCGGCATCGGGCTTGGCATTCCATGGCCGTGACCATTCGCCCACCCGCACGTCCGGCACCAGTTGGCCGTTGGGCAGCGGCTCCGACCACGGCCAGCAGAACCCGGCCACCAGTCGGCTGCTGGCCCCTTCGGCCGCCTTGGCGCGCACCAGCCCGTCCAGCTCCTGCACGGAATCCACAATGCGGAAATCGTACGGGTCATCCCGCTTCCACAGCACGTTGGCCGTGCGGCGGATGCCCAGCGTGTTGTCCACCCAGTTGACGAAGCCGTCGGACCCGCTGCAGCGGAACTGCGCCTCCAGCTCGTACTCCAGCAGGTTGGCCCCGGCGCGCGCGGCCGCCTGACGGATCAGGTCCGAGCTGCCCACCTCGCCCGGGCGCACCACCTGCAGGTCGTCTATGAAAAAGACGCAGACCCGGGCCGCATGCACCAGCTCGTCTATCTGCGGCAGGCCGGACCAGTGCTCCGGTCTGGTGAACCTGTCCTTGCTGCTCTCGCGTATGCGGTGCGCCTCGTCCAGCACCAGCACGTCGAACTGGTTGGGCGGCAGGTCGCCACGCTTGTTGATGTTGAAATAGCCGAACTGCGCTCCGGCCCGGCTGCCCACAAGCTTGCGCATGTTCTCGGTAAAGGCCTTCGAGCCGGTAAGGTGCATCGCCTTCACGCCCTCGGCGGACAGCTGCCCCAGCAGGTGCAGCGCGATGACGGACTTGCCCGTGCCCGGGCCGCCATGCACCAGCACCACCGTCTTCTTCAACCGGCTGGCCCGTGCCGCACTGCGCACTTCGGCCAGCACCCGCGCAAACACCACCTGCTGCTCGTCCAGCAGCACGTAGGCGCTCTGCCCCTGCACCATCCGGCCGGTGTGCTCCAGCAGCTTCTTGCTGGGGGCAAAGCGGCTGCGCAGCACGCGGTCCAGCACGTCCTGCCCGTTGCCGCGGCCTATGCGCCGGTCCATGTATTCGATCAGGCCGTCCTGCTGGTCGCCGGAAAACAGGGGGTAGCGGCTCAGGATGTCGGCGTGGCGGTCGGCGTAGATCTCGCTGGTGGCGTCGTACGACATGTTGTGGAGAAACGCGCAGGAGCCAAGGCCAACCTCGCCCTTGGAGAACACGCCGTGCATGTCCCGCAGGTACTGCTCGTACTGGCCCACCTGCAGCGAGGGGTGCAGGACGTCCTTCTTGCGGCCCGCAACAAACGAGGTGACGCAGCCATCGGCGCACGAAGGCTCTACGTCGCTCCACTGCTTCAGCTCGACAATGACGGAAGAAGGGTCGCCTTCCCGGTCGTGCCCGGTGACCATGCAGTCCAGCCGCTTGCTGGACAGGGGCAGCTGGTACTCCAGCACCACGCCGTGATCGAGAAACTCGCCCTGCTCCATGACATAGGCCATGCGAAAGAGCGAGTTCTGCCAGGACTGCACTTCCTGCCGTGCCGGGCGGTAGTGGAATGCGTCGAAAAAGGCGGATTCCAGCTTGCCCGCAATGCCGTTGCGCGTCGCTTCGCTTATGAAATCCTTGGAATTTCCCGAATAAAGCTGCATGGTGCTCCTGAAGTGGACCTGCCGGGCCCGCCTGCTTCCGGGTGTAGCGCAACCCTGCCCCGGCAGCGCGCCGCAAGAGGACAGGCAATATTCCGTTCCGGTGATTGTTTACATCACCGCACATGGCCTGAGAAGCCCGGGGTGGGGGCGGAAGGGGGAGAGATGGGGGCGGCAGTCCGAGCAACAAGGAGCACTGATGAGCACCGGCTGTGACTTCGAAGCACTTGTGGACTTCATCGACAAGCGCATGCGCATGAGCCAGATCTACCAGCCGCTGCTCATCCGGGCGCTGGTCGATGCCGGGGGCGCGGCCACCCTGCGGCAACTGGCGCAGGCCTTCCTTGCGCAGGATGAAAGCCAGCTGCTGTTCTACGAACGGCGCATCCGCCAAATGCCGTTGCGGGTGCTGCGCAAGCACGGCGTGGTGCAGGCGGAAGGCCAGCTGGTCAGCCTGGCCTGCGGCAGCCTTACCTACCGCCAGCGGGCAGAAATCCGCCGCCTGTGCGAACAGAAGATGCAGGACTTCATAGCCCGGCGCGGGCTGGAAATATGGGACTACCGCCTGCTGGAAGGCGACCCGGTGCCCGAAAGCCTGCGCATCCGCGTGCTGAAGGATTCCGGCGGCCGTTGCGCCCTGTGCGGGGCCACGGCGCGCACCACATCGCTGGAAGTGGACCACATCGTGCCCCGGTCGCGCGGCGGCTCCAACAGCCACGAGAACCTGCAGGTGCTCTGCCGCGACTGCAATCAGGCCAAGAGCAACACCGACACGGCAGACTACCGCACCCTGCACGCGGCAGACCGGCAGGCAGGCTGCCCCTTCTGCGACGAAGGCGTGGCCGCCCGGGCGCAGCACGTGCACGGCACCTGCCTTGCGCTGCCGGACAAGTACGCCGTCACGCCCGGGCACATGCTGATCATACCCCGGCGGCACGTGACAGACTGGTTCGGCCTGACGGATCAGGAACGGCGCGACGCGGACGAGCTGATCCGCCAGCTGCGGGCGCACATCACGGCGGCCGACAGCAGCGTGGCCGGGTTCAACATCGGCGCCAACTGCGGCGAGGAAGCCGGACAGACCATCTTCCACGCCCACATCCACCTCATACCGCGCCGCAAGGGCGACTGCCCGGCCCCGCGCGGCGGCGTGCGCGGGGTGATCCCCGGGCGCATGGGGTATTGAGGGTGCGGCAGGAAAACGGAACAGGCATCACGGGGACGGATCTCCTTGAACACTGCCTTGCACAGCTTCAGGATCATCAGAACATGCTGTTATCGCCGTTGCTCGTTCAAGCAAGCTTTCTCGGGTGCCATCAGGCAGATTTCCTGCATGACTGTACGGGGCTGAGCAAGTCGTTCCTGCGCAAGAACAAGGACAATCCTGCAATCTTCACCTTTGACAGGGTAGCCAACGCGCTTAACCGCAAATTCGGCGACGTCGAAATTGAGGAAGGAACCAGACAGGGACGCTGCGTCATGGAGGAATGGTGCCAGCAGTTTGTGCCTTCTGAGGATCTCCGCATGCCAGAGTCTGACTGGCACGAATTCGCGTGGCACCTCTGGCTTGAACACTATGAGTGGAATCACAGAGCGACCGCCTACGATTACAAATTGATGAGAATGGCGGTCGGGGGCCTGCGGACACTTCGGCATCTTTTCATCACGGAAAGCACCACCCGGGAAGAAGCCCTTGCTGCCGTCCGGGAAATGGTGTGGCCCACGCTTGCCCTTTCCGAAGACACACTGGCCGCCTTCCTTGCCGACAAGAAGCAGGACCTTTCCGCGCTGGATAAACTGTCGCTCTTCCTGTTCTCCCTCGCCGCGTGTGACATGGCTGCCGTGCGGCGGTACCGCCTACCCGGGCCGATCATGCCCGGACTTCTCCCGGAAAGGCGTGAACGGGGGAAAAAGCAGGGCCTTGCACTGCCAACGGCGCGCTGGCTCGAGAACACGGGGAAGCTCCTCGTTGCACAAGGCACGCTGAAACATGGCGGCTTCAGGACACTGGCCGGATATCTGGGCGTGTCCGAGAACAGCCTGCGGATGTGCAGATCCGGCAAGCAGTTGCCGCCGTACGGAGGGACCGTGTGGGGGGCAATCGCCGCACTCGGCCAAAAGGGGATCATCAGCCGGGAATGCACGGAGACGGTGCTGGGGCACCTCCAGTTTGCCAACCTGATGACCGCGCCATGGCGCGACTTCATTCGGCGGGGGCACACCGAAGACGAGCTGCTTTCGGTGTACGCCCGCATCCCGGCTTACCACCGGTTTCTCGGGCAGCTCGCAGAAGTGCCCGGGGAGGCTGTCACCAGTTCCTCCCCGGGCTTCCCCTGCTAGGTGGTCATTCTTCTGCCGCCCGAAGGCCGGGAAAGAACGTCGCCACCTCTGGTCTCGCTGTGCCCGCCATACTCGATGTGTCCGTAAAGGCACTGACGCGGCCCCATGCCCCCTGCCCCGGCACAGTGGGTCAGGGATCGACAGTCACGCCTGCCGCAAGGGCAGGATGCATCAATCGTCGTCATCGGGGCGTTCCAGGCCACGGCTTGCCCAGTACTGGTCATCATCAGGGTTCATGTTGCGGCTGTGGTTATCCAGTTCGTCCTGCGAGTAGTCCGATCCTTTCAGGCCCATGTGAAACTCCTTGTCGGGTTGAGGTTGATTTGGCGCGCCACACCCCAAATAGCGACAGTCGCCGCAACCCGGCAGTGCCAAAAAAACGCTTCACGAAAAAACTTTCGCAGGTGACCCCGCCAACCACGTGGCGAAGCACACCTGCGACACACACCAGAAAGGGGGCCTGCAGCCCCCTTTTTTCATCGCACGGGCCGTTACCCTGCGCGTCATGCCTTCTTCGGTCTGCTTGTGGCTCTCGTACATTTCTCAGCCCGGACTCGCCAAAATGAACCTTCATCACGAATACTCAGAGGGGAGCTTACAAAACACAAACAGCCTACTTCCGCGGACTGCACTGAATTACCCATGCCCCCGGCAGCGTCACTCGGGAAAAATTTGAACAATAAAAACAGGCGCTCACATTGACTTGAGCACACAATGCGCGTTATTCAGAAAAAAACACTGGAGCGTGTATGAGACTTGCGATCATTTTAATGGCAACAATAATGTCTTTCGGGTGTGTAAAGTCGAAAAGCATCTCGTACTACACAGATGAGAAAATTGATGCACCAAAAGTTATTGCCCTTAATGCGCCTGCTGCGCCATGGAGATCCGAAATTCAAAACAGGCTTCGCGCAAACGGATTCAAGGTACACCACTGGAGCAGTCAGCAAAAAACCATTGCGCAACAAGGAGAAGGGAAAATAGGCATATATAACGAAGCTGCAGCAAGATATGTTCTCTCAATAGATGGTTCTGCATACCTAGACAGCATGAATCGCTGTTTTGGCGGTGGATACAAATTCATATATATAAATGCCGACTTAATTGACACGGCAACAAATGAAACCATCGCCAACTTCTCAGACGCTGGATACTCAGAAAACTGCCCCCCGGCATCAGGAACAATTTTCACTGATCTCACAAATACAGTAATAAATGCGTGGAAGTAACAAAACATGCGGTTCGCATCAAGACCAACAACAAGAATCCGAATAAACGCTATCTCCTAGCAAAAAATACAGAGCAAGGACGCATGCCTTCCCGTGGGCCCACCCCGCGACAAACTACCAAGCCCAGCTCACCACCCCCGTCCAGCCATAGATGACCGCAGGGTTCAACC